>NZ_JBWKOZ010000002.1:0-615274 GCF_059416325.1 Variovorax sp. GW821-FHT09D05
CAACACCCCAGAAGAAGCACCAACTGCCTCGAACACCAGTGGCATTCATCAGCGAAGCCCACGAGTATATGACAGATCTGGGGCCGTGCAAGACCGGCTTAAAGAAACTTGAAAAGGGGCCTCTTCGAGCTCCCTCCATACAGAGCCCATCTCCCTGCCGCCAAGCCCTGACATTGGCTCCTCCGATAATCCGCGCCACATGGCACTCATCACACTCCTCGACGCCCAACTGGCGTTCGGTCACGTCCCGCTGCTGGATCATGCGGACTTTTCTCTTCTCGAATCAGAGCGCATCGGCCTGATCGGCCGCAATGGCGCTGGCAAGTCTTCTCTGCTCAAGATACTGGGCGGCCTGGAGAAGACCGACGACGGCACCCTCCAGTTGCAGCAGAACCTCCGGGTGGCCTATGTGGCCCAGGAACCTCTTCTGGATATGGATGCGGACGTCTTCACCGCAGCCAGCCAGGGCCTGGCCCCCGTCATTGCCATCCGCGATCTCTATCTCTCCGGCGCGGACGGCCTCGACCTGGATGCCCTCCAATCCCAGATCGAAGCCTTCGACGCCTGGAACTGGGAGCAGCGCGTGGAAGAAACGCTGCACCGCCTGCACCTCGATCGCGACGCCCGCGTCGGCTCTCTCTCCGGTGGCACCCGCAAGCGCGTCGCCCTGGCGCAGGCTCTGGTGGCAGCGCCAGACGTCCTCCTGCTGGACGAGCCCACCAACCACCTGGACCTCGACTCCATCGAATGGCTCGAACAGCTGCTGATCGACTTCAAGGGCAGCGTCGTTACTGTCACCCATGACCGCAGCTTCCTGAACCGCGTCGCCACCCGCATCGTGGAGCTGGACCGAGGCAAGCTGGGCTCCTACCCCGGCAACTTCGAGCAATACCTGCTGCAGAAGGAAGAGCAGCTCGCCCAGGAGGCCGTCATCAGCGCCAAGGCCGACAAGCTCCTGGCCCAGGAAGAAATCTGGATCCGCAAGGGCGTGGAAGCCCGCCGCACCCGCAGCCAGAGCCGCATCACCCGCCTGCAGGAACTGCGCGCCAGCCGCGTCGCCCGCCGGGAAGTGCAAGGCAGCGTCAACATGGACGTCGCCTCCGGCCAGTCCAGCGGCAAGATCGTGGCCGAGCTCACCGAGGCCACCAAATCCTTCGGCGAAAAGACCGTCATCCGCAAGTTCAGCGGCACCATCCTGCGCGGCGACAAGGTCGGGCTGCTCGGCCCCAACGGCGCGGGCAAGACGACCCTGCTGAAGCTGATCCTGGGCGAGCTCGAACCCGACAGCGGCAAGATCCGCCGCGGCACCAACCTGCAGGTGGCGTACTTCGACCAGATGCGCGACAAGCTCGACCTCGACGCCACCCTGGAAGACTTCATCAGCCCCGGCAGCGAGTGGATCGAGATCGGCTCGCAGAAGAAACACGTCAAGAGCTACCTCTCGGACTTCCTCTTCTCCCCCGCGCGCGCCAACTCCCCCGTGCGCTCGCTCAGCGGCGGCGAGCGCAACCGCCTGCTGCTGGCGCGCTTGTTCGCGCGACCGGCCAACGTGCTGGTACTCGACGAGCCGACCAACGACCTCGACATCGACACCCTGGAGCTGCTCGAAAACCTGCTGCAGGACTACGACGGCACCGTGTTCCTCGTGAGCCACGACCGGACCTTCCTCGACAACGTGGTCACCAGCACCATCGCCTACGAAGGCGACGGCAGCTGGCGCGAGTACGAAGGCAGCGTGCAGGACTGGCTGATCCAGTCCAAGCGCGCCCGCGAGATCGCCGAGCAGCGCGCGGCCGCGGCACCCGCCCCGACGCCAGCCCCCGCACCCGCCCCGGCCGCCGCGGAAGCCTCCGCCCCCAAGGCAGCAGGCGCCCGCAAGAAGCTCTCCTATAAAGAGCAGCGCGAACTCGACACCCTCCCCGCCCAGATCGCAGCCCTCGAAGCCGAGCAGACGCGCATCACCGAAATGCTCGAACTCGACGGCGGCGCCATCTACGCCAGCGACGCGTCGCGCGCCGCCGAACTGGCCGAGCGCCACGCCAGGATCGACGACGAGCTGCTCGCCGCGCTGGAGCGCCAGGAAGAGCTCACCGCCGGACGCTGACACCCGTCGGCACCGATCGTCCGCCCGTCCGACGCCGGGCGGGCGCCGACTAGGCTATATATGCGGCTCACCCTTCCAAGCCCCGGGAAAGCCGCATGCCTTCTTCCTTCCAGACGTTCTTGCGCCGATCCACTGCGCTTCTCGCGCTGCTGATCCTCGGTGCCTGCGCACAGCTGCCCCAGAACGTCGACCGGCCCGTCTCGACCGCTCTCGCCTCACCAGCCGCCGGCACCGCGATGGCCGATCTGGTGCAGCAGCGCCGGCAGACCGACAAGGCCCGCTACGAATCCGGCTTCCTGCTCCTGGGCGGTCCGCAGGCCGCCTACGGCAGCCGGCTCGCGCTGATCGAGGGTGCCCAGAAGACGCTGGACCTGCAGTACTACGCGATCCACGCCGATGCCAGCACCGGCCGCCTGCTGCGCGGCCTGCGCTCGGCGGCCGAGCGCGGCGTGCGGGTGCGCGTGCTGCTCGACGACTTCCACACCACCGGCCGCGACGCATTGGTGCTGGGCCTGGCCTTCATCCCGAACATCGAGATGCGCCTGTTCAACCCGCTGGCCGGCTCGCGCGACTCCACCTTCAGCCGCCTGCTCAATTCGATCGACGACGCCTCGCGCATCCAGCAGCGCATGCACAACAAGCTGTTCCTGGCCGACAACGTGCTCGGCGTCACGGGCGGGCGCAACCTCGGCGATGCGTATTTCGGCAACGCGACAAACGGCAACTTCGTCGATGTCGACGTGCTGGCGGCCGGACCCATCGTGCAAGACCTCTCGCGCAGCTTCGACAGCTACTGGAACAACGAGCGCGCCTACCCGGTGCAATCGCTGGTCACGCGCGAGGAACTGCAGGCCATGCGCGACCGCGCGCGCAAGGCCGACCAGGAGCTGGCCGAAGAATCTGCCAGCCAGCAGAAAGCCTCGGACAACGCCCCTCCCACCGCCGAACAGCGCGCCCGCGCATGGGACGAGAAGCCGCTGGACCTGCGCACCGCCACCTTCGTCTGGGCGCCAGCCGCGATGCTGGCGGACAAGCCCGGCAAGATCCCCGCCGACTCGGGCCCCGAAAGCGCGAAGGCGCCGGGCCTCGTGGTCAGCCGGCCCGGCGACAAGGCCGGCACCTCGCCCGGTGCGGCCTCGCTGGAAGCCGCGTCCGATCTGGCCGCCAGCGGCGACACCGTGGTCGAAGGCCTGCTGCAGCTGATCGGCCAGGCGCGCGCCGACCTGCTCATCATCTCGCCCTACTTCGTGCCCGGAAAAGACATGCTGCAAGCCTTTTCCGCAGCCCGCACCCGGGGCGTGCGCATCCGCGTGCTGACCAACTCGCTGGCCTCGAACGACGCGCCGGTGGCGCACGTGGGCTACGCACGCCACCGCGAGGAGTTGCTCGGAATGGGCATCGAGCTCTACGAACTGCGCAGCGAGCAGGCGGGCTTCGGCAACGTCTTCGGCTCCTCGGGCGGCAGCAGCGCCACCGGCGAATCGCGCGCCATGCTGCACTCCAAGGTGCTGGTGATGGACGGCCGTCTGCTGGTGGTCGGCTCGATGAACCTCGACCTGCGATCGCAACTGCAGAACACCGAGATCGCGCTACTGATCCGCAGCAACGAACTCTCGCGCGCCGCGTCCGAGCAGATCGAACGCGGCATGCGCGAGCGCTCGTGGCATGTCGAGCTGGTCGACGGCTCCCTGCTGTGGCGCGCGCCCGAGGGCAGCGGCCTGAAGGACACCACCACCGAGCCCGATGCCAGCGCCACGCTGCGGCTGCTGCTCAAGCTATTCGGGCCGCTGGCGCCCGACCAGCTTCTATAGACGCCGTCAGTGCTTGTGCTGGTGCGCCGAACCGCCTGCATCGGCACCTTCGGGCGCCCCCACCGGCAGCGTCACGTCCAGCGCGGTCTTCACGCCCTTGGCGTCCTCGAACTTCAGCGTCATCGGCACGGTCCCGCCCTTGGCCAGCGCGCCCTTCAGGTCCATCATCATCACGTGATAGCCGCCGGGCTTGAGCTCGACGGTCTGGCCCGCGGGCAGGTCGAGGCCGCCGGTCAGTTCGCGCATCTTCATGGTGTCGCCTTCCATCTTCATCTCGTGCACTTCGGCAATGCCGGCGGCCGGGGTGGAGATGCTCACCAGCTTCGCGCCGGTGGGCGCAGTGAGCTTCATGAAGGCACCGGTGCCGCTCTGGCCCGGCACCGACTGGCGCACCCAGCCGTCGCGCACGTCGACCGTGGCCACGCCCTGCGCCACCACGTTCAGCTTGGCGGCCGGGCTCTTCAGGCCGGCGGTCGAGCTGCCCGAGGCCGGCACCTCGGCCCAGTCGGCCACGCCGGTATCGCAGGTCTGCAGCACCTTGAACCACAGCGTGCCGGGCGTCGCGGGCACCTTGCCGCGCAGCACGAACTCGGCACGCTCGCTGCCGGGCAACGCGCTCTCGGGCTTTTCTGCCGTCCAGCGCACTTCGCCATCACCGCTCTTCTGCACGTCGAGCTTCCAGCCCTTGCGCTCCTGCGCGTCGCTCAGCACGAAGCCCTTGGGCAGGCGCACGGCGAGGCCGGTGGTGGCCTTGGCACCTTCGCAGGCGTGGCCGACACGGAAAGCGGCGTTGTAGTCGCTACCGACGGTGGCACCGCCCGGCGGCAGGGTGACGTGCGCCACGGCGGCGCCCATGCCCGCCAGCATGGCGCAGGCAGCGGCGGTCTTGAGGGCGGTCATCGAAGTCTTGTTCATATCGTGTCCTTGCAGTTGGAGTGAAAGAGTCAAAGGTCGAACTTGAGTTCGGCCACGTAGGTGCGCTGCGGGTACGGGTGGAAGGCCCAGTATTTGTTGTTGTTCAGGTTGTCTATGCCGAAGGACGCGCTCCATTGCTTGTCGATCCGGTAGCGTATGCGCGCGTCGACCACGAAGAACTTCGAGAAGCCCATGTACGCGAAGCCGTTGGGGTCGCTGTTGTCGAGCGTGCCGTACTGCTTGCCGCTGTAGCGCGCGCCGACGGTGTAGCTCCAGCTGGCGTCCGGCCGGTAGGTGGCGAGCAGCGTGGCGCGCACCTTCGGCACGCGCGGCTGGTCGTGGCCGACACTGGCGGGAAAGCCGCTGTTGGCGGTGATCTTCGAGCGGGTCAGCGTGAGGCTGCCGCCGAGGTCGAGCCCCCGCATGCCCACATCGACCGCATTCATCGCCACCTCGAGCCCGCGCGTGCGGATGGCGTCGACGTTCTGCACCGTGCTCACGAGGTTGGTGAGGGCCTGCGTGTAGAGCGCGTCCTTCGTGTTCTCGAAGAACAGCGTGGTGCGCAGCACGCCGTCGAGCCCCCAGCCCTTCAGGTCGCGCTCGGCGCTGAGCTCGGTGGTCCACGAGCGTTCGGGGCGCAGGTTCGGATTGGTGTTGATGATCTGGTTTCCGCTGATCGAGCCCTGGTAGAGCTCGCTCACCGTCGGCATGCGCACCGCGCGGCCGGTCGAGGCCTTGAGGAGCCAGTCGGACGTGCCCTGCCAGGCGATGGCGGCCTTGGGCGAGTCGTAGCTGTTCTTGCGCGGCGCAAAGTTCAGCAGCGTGGCCGCGCTGCCGAGCTGGCCGCCGTAGGCTTCCCAGCGCTCGTGGCGCAGGCCGAGCGTGGTCTTCCAGTCCTTCGCGAAGCGCCAGGTGTCCTGCACGTAGAGCGACTGCAGCCGGGTGTTGCCGTTGAAGGCCGAGAACGGCGTGACGGGCGATCCGCTGATCCAGTCGAGCGTGTTGCCGACGCTGGTGCGCAGGCGCGCCGTGTCCTGCTGGAAGCCGAAGTCGACCACGTGCGCGCCCACGCCCTCGGCCGAGCCGGTAGGCCGCCAGGTGCCGGCCGCCTTGAAGGTGTTCCAGCCGGAGCCGCCCATGTCGGTGGTGCGGCCCGGCCCGCCGCTGAAGGCGCCCGGCAGCGGCGTGGTGGGCGTGCGCGAGGTGTCGCTCGAATAGTCGAACAGGCTCGCCGCCACCTCCCAGTCGAACACGCCGCCGGTGTGGCTCTTCACCGAGAGGCCGTGCATGTAATGCGTGAGCGCGGTCTCGGTCGGTGCGAGCGCGGCGCTCGGTGAATCGAGGTTGTAGGTGCGTCCGCCGATGTTCACGCGGCCGCCGTACACCGGCCGCCCGAGCGCATCGCGCAGCCAGGTGTCGACGCCGCCGTGCGTGGTGTTGTTCCACGCGCCCAGCGTGTAGGTGGCGCGCACGGTAGGCGAGAAGTCGTACGCCACCTTGAGCTTGGCCTGCTCCTGCGTGGTGTCGTAGATGGTGGAGCCGCCCACCAGCCACCAGGGCTGGTTCGACGGGTTCAGTCCCAGCACCGCGCCGGTCACGGGCGTGCCTGCGCTGCCGACCGTGCCCGCGCTCACCAGCCGGTTGCCGAACACCAGCGCCTGCCCCTTGCTGTGAGTACGCGAGGCGCTGAGCCACCACGACCAGTCGCCGCTGCGGCTGCCCAGCGACAGGTCGAGCTGCTGGCCGGCCGGGGAGGAATGGCTGTTGTACAGATCGAAGTTCGACACGAAGCCGCTGAGCTTGACGTGCGCCTCCAGCTGCGTGGGCATGCGCGTCACGTAGTCGACCACCGCGCCCACCGAGTTGCCGGGGTAGGCAGCAGAGAACGGCCCGTAGAGCACGTCGACCCGCTCGATTTCTTCCGGCGACACCATGCCCCAGCGAGGCGCGTAGGTGGCGCCGTTGCCCAGCGGGTTCGACAGCATGATGCCGTCGGCATAGACCAGCGAGCGAGCGCTGTTGCCCGTGCCCGAGGCGCGGGTGGCGAGCACGGCATGGTTGAAGTCGCCGATGTAGCGCTTGCGCACGACCAGGCTCGGCAGGTACTTGAGCGCGTCTTCGCTGTCGGTGGCGTTGACGGTCTCGACGATCTGGTCGTGCGTCACGCCTTCGATGGTGGTGGGGATCTGCGCCGGCAGCGAGGTCGGCCGGCCGCCGCTCACGGTGACGGTGCTGAGCGAACGGCCACCGGTGCCGCTTTCAGGCGCTTCGGCGGGCTGCTGCTGCGCCAGCGCAGGCGCGCCAAGAGGAAATGCCATGGCGATCGCCAGGGCGCGGGAATGCTTTTTCAAGAGGAACCTTCTCCACGAAACTTCAAGCCAGACAGGCCGCACACGCAGTCGGTCGTGCGTATGCAGCTATGGTTTTGAGAGCGTCAGGAGAAAGTCGGGGGCCCGCGCGCCGGCAGCGGCGCCGCGGTGGCCGCGGCCAGGCGCGCGGCGGGAATGGACTGGACCACGCGGCCCAGCGGCAAGGGAAGATCGAAAACCGGAACCGCCATGGCCGGCGGCGGCGCGCCGGTCAGCACGCACAGCGGGCAGTCCATGTGCGAGGCGCCCATTTCCTGCGCGCCGTCTTCGGTATGGACTACCACCTTGATCGAGCCGGCGCTGGAGCACACAAGCTCCATCGACTGCGGATTCACCAGCGGCGACGCCACCGCCACGCCCAGCGACATCACGAACCACAGCAGCACCCAGCGGCCGACGAGGCCGAGGAAGCGGGTGTGGGTTCGCAGCGCGTGCATGGCGGGCGATTATCTGCGCACTTTGCCCTTGGCGGCAGGGGCCGCGGCCTTGGCTGGCGCTTTGGCGGGGGCCTTGGCGCCCCTGGCAGCGGGTGCCGCCTTCGTCGATTTGCCGCCCTTCTGCACCGCCTGCCCGCGCTGGCCCTTCACGGCCTTGCCGCCGCGCACGGCCCTTGGCGCGGGCGATGGCGCCGCGAGCGCAGGCATCGGCTGCGCCGTCTGCGCCTGTGCGTTGGTCAGCACCGGCGTCACGGTGAAGCCGCGCGCAGCCATCAGCGTGGGCAACCCCTGCGGGCCGATCATGTGCAACGCCCCGACCGCCGCGAACACGCCCTTGCCGCCGGCGTGCAGGCGCTCGATGCCATCGGCCAGGTTCGGGTTGCGGTCGTCGAGCAGGCGCTTCATCAGCCGCTGCTCGGCGGACGTCTTGAGGCAGTCGCACCACTCGGGATAGCTAGCCAGTTTGGCCGCGTCGCTGCGCGCCCAGACATCGGCCAGTTCCTTGAGCTGGCCGCGCAGCTTGCCGGACTCCAGCTCGTCGAGTGCCGCATCGACCTGCTCGGCTTCTTCGGCTTCGGATTCGCCCGTCAGCACCTTGATCTGTTCAGCCGCGTTTTCGAGCGCGACGATCGGCTTGCTGCTGTTGCGGGCGGAGACCGCCAGCGTCTCGTCCACGCCGAATTCCGGGTACAGCCCGTCAGCACGCCCCGCCAGGCCGGCCAGCGCCGTGACCTGCAGGATCGGCTGCAGCTTCGACAGCGTTCCCGGCGGCACGCAGGCTTCAGAGTTCTGGCGCTCCAGCCGGCGGGCGCGCTCGCCGCTGAGCATGCGCGCCAGCAGCTCCGGGTCGGCCGGCCGGGCCATGGCGCGGGCGGTGGCCTCGTCGCGCAGGTCGAGTTCCAGCGCGAGGGTATCGCTCTGCGCCAGCGCCTTCTGGATGGTCGGGCCGGGCCGTACCCAGTCGCCGCGGCCGACGTGGATGGTGCCGTAGAGCCACGAGGTGCGCCCGTCGCGCTCGATGCGCCAGAGCACCCCGCGGTCGACGCCGTTGCGCACGCCCATGCCCGGCTTCTCGAGGCTGGCGATGGCCGATGGCGGGCAGGCGGCATGCGCCGCCGCGAAGCTGAACACACAGCACGCGCCGGTCAGGATCTGGCGCGGCATGCGCCGGAAATCCGGCGCGGAAGGAAGAAGAGAGAGGATGTCGCGCATCCGCGCGATGACATGCATGCCGCGCATCCGCGCGGCGAGGACCCGGAGTATCCGCAAGGCTTGCTCCACGATGAAAGAAAGTCCGGCATTCTCACAGCACCGCTGCCCATAATCCGAAACCATGCAGAGCATCTTCCACCTTGCCTTCAACGTTCGCGACCTCGACGGCGCCCGCCGCTTCTATGGCAACGTGCTCGGCTGCGCCGAAGGCCGCAGCACCGACACCTGGGTCGACTTCGACTTCTTCGGCCACCAGATTTCCCTTCACCTCGGCGAACCCTTCGCCACCGCCCGCACCGGCCGCGTCGGCGACGTGATGGTGCCGATGCCGCATTTCGGCCTCGCGCTGGCCCTGCCCGACTGGCAGGCGATGGCCGCGCGGCTCGAAGCCGCCGGCACCGAGTTCGTGCTGAAGCCGCAGGTGCGCTTCGAGGGCCAGCCGGGCGAGCAATGGACGATGTTCTTCTTCGACCCGTTCGGCAACCCGATCGAGATCAAGGGCTTGCGCTCCCTCGAAACGCTGTACGACAAGTGAAATGACCCCGCGCCGGATCGCCCCTCGCGGCGCCGCCGCACTCTTCGCACTCCTCTGTGCCACGGCGGCGCACGCGCAGCTCGACTGCGAGCTCAACGGCCGCAGCGTGAACCCGGCCAACGGCAGCAGCACCGCCGGCAAGACCGGCCTGCTGCGCTGCAAGGACCACGCAACCGGCGAGCTGCAGCGCGAAGAGCAGATCCAGAACGGCGTGTCGATGGGCCTGGTGCGCATCTACGAGAAGGGCAAGCTCGCCAAGGAGCACAGCCTCAACGCCAAGGGCAACCTGCACGGCCGCGCCCGCGAGTTCTCGCCCACGGGCCGCGTACTGCGCGACGCCACCTACGACGACGGCCAGGAGCGCGGGCTGGTGCGCAACTTCTACCCCGACGGCAAGCTGCGGCGCGCCATCTTCTATCCCGACACCGGCAGCGGCAGCGAACGCGCGTCGGTCGAATTCACCGAGAACGGCCAGCTTTCGGCCCTGCGCTGCGCGGACGCGCCCACGCTCGCGCCGGTGGCGGACGACGCCAAGCTCTGCGGCTTCACGGGCACCGGCCCGTCGCAGGTCGACCTGTTCGACGCGCGTGGCAGCCTGCGTTCGCGGCTTTCTTTCGTGTCGGGCAAGCGGGTGCGCTCGCAGAGCTTCTACGACAACGGCAAGACCGCATCGCTGGACGAAACCGTGGGCAACCAGCGCACCGAGCAGAACTACTCGTCCGAAGGCGTGAAGCGCCGCGAGACGGTGTACCTGCTGGTCGAGCGCGCGAGCATCCGCGTGCGCGAGCAGGCCTTCTCCGAAAAGGGCACGCTGGTGCGCGACCAGCGCTGGAACAGCGCGGGCGAGCCGATCGTCGACGACGGCTACTACCTCAACGGCCAGCCGCGCAGCAAGTCGGCATACAGCGGCAGCGGCGACGCGCGCGCGGTCGAGATCACCGAGTTCTACGACAGCGGCCAGCGCGCCGCGCAGGGCCGCTACGAGATCGCGGGCCGCAACCGGCAGATTCCGGTCGGCACCCACCAGCGCTTCAGCGAGAAGGGCACGCTGCTGGCCGAGTCGAGCTTCGACGCCAAGGGCCGCGTGACGCGCGAGCGCACCTGGGACGAAAGCGGCGAATTGCAGCGCGACGACGAAGTCCTCGAAGACGGCTCGCGAAAGGCGTTCACCCGCTAGGGGCAAACGCCCGCTGCCGGCATCAGTCCAGCTTGATGCCAGCCTGCTTGATGATCGGGCCCCAGCGCTTCGACTCCGCGCGCGACAGCGCCGCGAACTGCGCCGGCGAGCCCGGCATCGCCTCCATGCCGAAGTCTTCGAAACGCTTCTGCACGGCGGGCGTGCCGAAGGCCTTGTTCAGGTCGCCGTTGAGCCTGTTCACCACCGCGGGCGGCAGGCCGGCCGGGCCGAGGATGCCCTGGAACGCGAACACTTCGGTGTTGGGCACGCCCACTTCGGCCAGCGTCGGCACGTTGGGCAGCAGCTTGCTGCGCGCGCCCGAGCCGATGGCCAGCACCCGCACCTTGTTGCTCTGCATGATCGACAGGCCCGAGGCCAGGTCGAGGAACATGCAGGGCACCTGCCCGCCCATCACGTCGGCCATGGCCGGCGCCGCGCCGCGGTACGGAATGTGGGTGATGAAGGTGCCGGTGCGCACCTTGAACATTTCCATTGCCAGGTGGTGCGGCGAGCCGTTGCCGGGCGAGGCGTAGTTGACCTTGCCGGGATTGGCCTTCACGTAGGCCAGGAACTCCTTGAAGTTCTTCGCCGGGAAGTCCGGATGCACCACCAGCGCGAGCGGAAACTTGCCGATCGCGCCGATGTAGGTGAAGTCTCTTTCGGGGTTGAACGGCAGCTTGCTGAACAGGTGCTCGTTGAAGGCCAGCACGGCGTTGTCGGCCGAGAGGATCGTGTAGCCGTCGGGCTTGCTCTTGGCGACGAGGTCGGCGCCGATGTTGGTCGAGGCGCCGGGGCGGTTGTCGACCACGATCTGCTGGCCCAGCGTCTGGCGCATCGATTCGGCCAGCACGCGCGCGATCACGTCGGTGCCGCCGCCCGCCGGATAGGGCACGACCCACTTGATGAGCTGCGCGGGGTATTCCTGCGCATGGGCGAAAGGCGTGGCGGCCACTGCGGCGCCGGAAGCGAGCGTGGCGAGAAGGGTGCGGCGATCCATGGATCAGTCTCCAGTCGTTTGTAATTGGTTTGGAAATCAGGAAGCGGACAGCGATGGTACGGGCAGCGCGCGCAGCGCATCGGCCAGCGCGGCGCGGCAGCGCGCCTCGTCTCCGACCTGCTCGAACAGCAGCAGCGCAAGCCGCGCCAGGAACAGCGATTCGCGCTCGGCGCCCGCCTCGGTGATGGCGCGTGCGCACTCGGCATAGAGGCGGTCGCGGGCGTCGGGGTTCAGCGGTGTCGTGGTCATGCGAGGGGCTCCTGGGCCGCGCGGGCCAGTGCAGGTTGCAGGGCGCCGGGCGGCAGGCGATGCCAGCGCGCGGCCACGTGGCCATCGGGACGCAGCAGATAGACCGCGCCGTCTTGCGCGCCGAGCGCTTCGAAGACGACGAGAGATGCATGCACGTCGGCGCCGTCGATGCCCGGGGCCGCGATGCTGCGCACGACGAAGGGCAGCGCGCCCTGCAGTGCCTGCGCAATGTCGGCTGCAGGCAGCGGGGCCACATCGGGCCGCAGCACCAGCAGCGTGAAGGTCGGCGCGATCCAGTCGGTGAGGTGGCCTTGCGCGAGTTGTTGCTCGGGCATCACCTCGCCCGGCAGCGGACCCATCGGCAGTCCGTCACCCTCGCTAGACAGTGGCGAATCGACATAGCGCACGGCCTGCGTCTGGCGCGGATTGATGAGCTGCGCAATGCCGCGATGCGCTTCCGACAGCGACAGCGCCGCCTCGCGCAGCAGGTCGAAGCCCCGAGATGGCGGCGACATGAACTCGGTGCTGCGCATCGCGTTCTCGGCGTTCACATGGAAGGCCGCGATGCGCTCCTGCGAGTACGAGTCGAGCAGCGCCGCATCTGACAACCCCCTTGCCACGAACGCCAGCTTCCACGCGAGGTTGTCCACATCGTCGAAGCCCGAGTTGAGCCCGCGCACGCCGAAGATCGGCATTGCATGCGCCGCGTTGCCCGCGAACACGACGCGGCCGTGGCGATAGCTGTCGAGCGTCATCGCGCCGGCGCGGTAGACCGAGGTCCACACCGTCTTCCACGGCAGGTGGCCTTCGCCGATGGCGTCGAGGTGGCGCTGCACGAACTCGGCCACGGCCGGCGGCTGCAGCGCTTCTTCGGTGCTCTGGCCGGGGCGCAGCTGGTAGTCGATGCGCCAGATGTCGTCGGGCTGGCGATGCATCAGCACGGTCGAGCCGGGGTTCCACGGCGGGTCGAACCACGCGCGACGCTCGGTGGGGTGGCCGCTGTGCAGCTCGATGTCGATGATCACGTAGCGGCCTTCGTAGCCCGTGCCCTCGAGCGCGAGCCCCATCGCCTTGCGCACGAAGCTCTGGCCGCCGTCGCAGGCTGCGAGCCACTGTCCGTGCAGCCGGTAGGCGCCTTCGGCGTTGCGCACGTCGAGCGTCACGCCCTCATCGCTTTGCGCGAGACCGGTGAGCTCGGTGCCCCAGCGGATGTCGATGAGCCCCGGGGTCTGCTCGTTGCGGCGGAAGATTTCTTCCAGCAGATAGTGCTCGGCGTAGTACTGCTCGAGGTTGATCATCGGCGGCAGCTTTTGCTGCGCGTCGTGCGGCATCTCGAAGCGGAACACTTCGGCCGTCTTGTAGAAGCTGCGACCGCCAGTCCACGGCAGGCCCTTGGTCATGAAGCCGGGCAGTACGCCGAGCCGCTCCATGATTTCAAGGCTGCGCCGCGAGATGCAGGCCGCGCGGCTGCCCACGCACACCGTGTCGTCGGCTTCGAGGATCACGCTGCGCACGCCGTGGTTCGCGAGCCCCAGCGCGAGCGCCATGCCGACCGGCCCACCGCCCGCGATCACCACTGGATGGCGGCCGGGTTCGATACCGCCTTCTTCGAGCGGCGGCGTCCAGGGCTTGTAGCGCGTGTAGTGGAAGGCGCCGACCGACGGCGGCAGTTCAGTGGCGCTGGCCGGCGGAGGCACGGGGCCGCTGGCGGCATCGGGAGAGTTCGTCATCCGACGGGATTGTCCCGATGCGCGGGGGCCGTCAATGTCATAACTTCGTACGAGGTACTTACCCGAACTGCTCTTCTTTTTCTTCACGCATGAGACGCTGGCGCATCCACCCGACCGACACCGCGCTGGCCGCAGCCGTCGTCGGCGACGTGCTCTCCGGCGTGGGCACGCCGCATCTGGCAACCAGCTACCTCAAGGCGATGCAGCGCGTGATGCCGGTGACTTTCTGCACCGTGTTCGTGGTCGATGCCACCGGCCGCATCGAGGCGGTGTCTGCCGCCAGCAGCTACGGCAGCACGGCAGAGCGCACCACCGAACGCTATGTGGCGCAGCGCTTCGACCTGCTCGACCCGAACATGGCCTGGCTCGCTGCTCGCAAGCTGCCGAAGCGCGCGCAGCTATGGCTGGGCCACCAGCACGCCGACGAAGTGGCCGACCCGGCCTACCGCGCCGCCTGCTATGGCGACGTCGGCATCCGCGAGCGCGCGTCGGTGCTGTTGCTGCTGCCCACGGGGCAGCGCGTGGCGGTGAGCTTCTACCGCAGCCTTGCGCAGCCGGAGTTCGGTGTGGAGGACTTCGCGCGCATCGAGGCGCACGCCACGCTGCTGGCCGACGCCACCGCGGCGCATGGCCGCAGCGCTGTGGCCGTAAGGGAGGCGGTGGAGCCCACGCTGGCCTCGCGGCTGCTGAGGCTGAGCCTGCGCGAACGCGAGGTCATCGGCCACCTGATGGCTGGGAAGACGGCGAAAGAAGCGGCGCGCGAGATCGGCGTGGAGCTGACGACTGTGCGCACGCATCAGTACCGGGCGTTCCGGCGGCTGGGGATACGGTCGCAGAAAGAACTGCTGCGCGGCGCCGGTCCGGGCTGAAACGCGGCTTCAGTCTTCCGCGGTCTCTTCCTGCGCCGCGGCGGGCTTCACCAGCGACACCGGCGCCTCCTTCGGCCGCCCGGCCGTCGACACGATCTCCTGATCGATCGCACCGAACAGCGAACGCCCGTCGAGCCCCTTCATCTCGATGCGGATCGTGTCGCCGAACTTCATGAAGTCGGTATAGGGCTGGCCGGTCTGGATGGTCTCGATGCAGCGCTTCTCGGCGATGCACGAATAGCCCTTGGGCCAGTCCATGTGGCCGTTCTTCTCCACGCCCTTGTTGCTCACGGTGCCGCTGCCCACGATGCTGCCGGCGCGCACGTTGCGCGTCTTGGCGATGTGGGAGATGAGCTGGCCGAAGTGGAAGGTCATTTCCGGGCCGGCGTCGCACATGCCGACCTTGCGGCCGTTCCAGCTGCTTTGCAGCGCCAGGTGCACGCGGCCGTCCTGCCAGGCCTCGCCGATCTCGTCGAGCGTCACGGCCACGGGGCTGAAGGCGGTGGCGGGCTTGCTCTGGAAGAAGCCAAAGCCCTTGGCCAGCTCGGCCGGAATCAGGTTGCGCAGGCTCACGTCGTTGGCCAGCATCACGAGGCGGATGCCGTCGAGTGCCTGGTCGGGCGTGGAGCCCATGCGCACGTCGCCGGTGATGACGGCGATCTCGGCCTCGAAGTCGATGCCCATGGCTTCATTGGGCACGATCACGTCGTCGGTCGGGCCGAGGAAGTCGTCGCTGCCGCCCTGGTACATCAGCGGGTCGGTGTAGAAGCTCTCGGGCACTTCGGCGTTGCGCGCCTTGCGCACCAGCTCGACGTGGTTGATGTAGGCCGAGCCATCAGCCCACTGGTAGGCGCGCGGCAGCGGGGCCATGCACATCGACGGGTCGAAGGGGAAGGCGTGGCGCGCGCGGCCGGTGTTGAGGGAGTCGTACAGGTCCTGCAGCTGCGGGCTCATGAAGCCCCAGTCGTCCAGCACCTGCTGCAGCCGGCTCGCGATGCCGGTGGCGTAGTGGGCGAGCGTGAGGTCGCGCGAGACAACGACGAGCTGGCCGTCGCGCGAGCCGTCCTTCAGGGTGGCGAGTTTCATGATGCGGTGCCTGCGTGATGGCGCGGGACACGGCGCGTGCACGAGGCCGGGCGCCGCTCCCACTTAAACTGGTTGAACGGGCGGCAGTGTACCGAGGTGGTCTTCGTGAACCTCCGGGCCGGCGCCTCACTCCACACACTGATGCCGACGCTCGTCGCCCCTCCTTCTTCCTTGCCGCCTCCCGGCCTGCCCGGGCGTCCGTCGTGGCGGGTGCTGATCGGTCTGACGCTGCTGGTGGCGCTGATCCACCTGCTGGTGCTCGGGCTGGCGCCGGTGGCCATCGGGCCGGAACCCTCGCCACTGGCGAGCAAGTTCAGCACGCGGACGATCGTGATCGCGCCGCCGGCTTCTGAAAAGCCCGCTGCGCCGGCTGCCGCCCCGGCGGAAGCCAAGCCAGCACCGCCGCCCAAGCCGCGCCGGCCCCGCGAGCCGTCGGCGCCCCGTCCGAAGCCGGCTCCTGCGGCCGTTACGCCAGCGCCGGAGCCAGACGCTTCCGTGCCCCCTGCTCCGGAAACACCGGACCTGACGGCCCAGGCTGCTCCCGATTCAGGAGCAGCACCGCCCGAAGCAGCCGCCAGCGCCCCGGCTGGTGCGTCTTCCCCTGCCGGTGGCACGGGCAGCGGCACCAAGACGGCCGGCGGCAGCGAAGCCTCGGGAACCATCGCCGGCACCCAGGCGCTGAGGATCCCCGGTTCGGTCACGCTCGATTTCGAAGCCACGGGCCAAGTGGGGGCCTCCCCGCAGCGGGGCGTGTTCGGTGAGCTCGTCTGGCTGCAGGATGGCTCCCGCTACGACGGGCGGCTGACGCTCAAGGCGGTGTTCTTCACCCTGCTCAACTGGCACAGCACCGGCCGCATCGGCCCCTCCGGCCTAGAGCCCGAGCGGTACTCCGAAAGCCGCAAGGCCGAGGTGGCGTCGCATTTCGTGCGCGATCAGGGGCAGATCGTGTTCAGCAACAACACGCCCCCCGTGCCCCTGCTGGCCGGCGCGCAGGACCGCATGAGCGTCATGATGCAGCTCGGCGGCCTGCTGGCGGCCAGCCCGGATCGCTATCCGGCGGGCACCCGGATCTCGGTCCAGACCGTGGGGCCACGCGATGCCGACGTCTGGGTCTTCGTGGTCGGCGAAGAGGAAAAGATAGCCCTCCCGGCCGGCGAATACACCGCGCGCAAGCTCACCCGCAACCCGCGCCGGGATTTCGATAGAAAACTGGAGCTCTGGCTTGCGCCAGCGTACGGTTATCTGCCCGTGCGCATCAGGCAGACGGAAGCAAACGGCGACTTCGCTGACGCCCAATTGCGCAAACCCCTACCCGCAGGCCCCTCGAATTGAGGAGAAAGTCACACTATCGAAGCAAAAGGTCCTGGAGATATGCCGATTAGCCTGTTGGTTTTACAAATAGACAACCTATCTTGAAACTGGCGCGTTGATTGCTATCTAAACCCCATGAACGCCATCGACATACTCACAGGGCCCGCCATGAACATGCTTTATGACTCGGAGTCTTTCGTCGTCGTACACGTGCAGCCCAATGAAGGCGAGGAGCCCGCGCAGCCGAATGTGCCGGTTCTGGAGCGCCATGGCTTCGAGATCGTGGACAAGCGTTCGGGCAAGGAGGTGTACCTCGACGGCTCCTGGGCCGAACTGTTCCAGCAGCAGATCGCCGCCTGGCAGCTCAACACTCCCACCCAGGAAGAGGTCGAAGACACGCTCGAAGGCTACGCCGAGTTGGCCCACACCCCCGTGTTGGTGCACTGAGCCGAAAACCCCGGAAACGACAACTCAGTAGGTCACGGTCACCGTGATGGTGTCGGTATAGCTGCCCGGCGCAGCCGTGTACTGGCCGGCAGGCAGGCGACCGTAGACGGTGTGCGTGGTGCTTGCCGTTCTGGTCCCGAACCCACCTGAGGCGGACGCGCTGCCCGACACCGTGCTGGTCGCCCAGACCGTCCCGTAGGTCGAACTGGTGTACAGGTTGTAGTTCAGGGTGTAGCTGCCATAGCTCATGTAGCGGCTCGTGGTCGTTCCCGAATTCCCCGCGCTCAGGCTGACCGTATAGCTCAAGGTGCTGGTTCCGAAGACACTTCCTGAGAACGTGGCCGCCACCGTGATGGTGCCGGTACTTGTGGTGGCACTCGTCGTGGACGCGCTGTAGTTTCCGAAGCTCAGGGCCGTCGCGCTGATGGTGGCAGAGCAGGTCGGCGTCCCGAGCCCCGTCGACGTGCATGACGCATGTGCCGACGCGGCAGCCAGCGCGCCAATCAGACCGGCAACCCAGATCAGCGCGCTGTAGTTGGAAGCATCGTTTCGCATGTGTAGGGCCCGATTTGTGGCAGCGTGCCGGTGGTCGGAATGGGGCCGACCGTGAAACTGCAATGGCCAGTACGCCAGTTCGCCTCGAAGCGTTCGCCCGCACGGGGGCGATCGAGTTGCAGCGTGCCGCCGTAGCCGGTGATCAATGGAGACGGACGGCCTTCGCCGACAACGTCGATGCCAGCCGGCAGCGGCGACCCGTCGGGCAGCCGGATCTGCATGGTGGCGCTCAGGTCGCGCGAGATGTCGAAGGTGGCCGCCGCAACGCCCTTGTACGACGGCACGACCTGCAGCACGTCGGAGTGCACCTGCGCCGAAATCGGCAGATCGCCGTTGTCCACGCTGATCTTGTTCAGCTCATGGGCACGCAGCCCGGTCACGAGGGCATGCCCCTCGCCGTCGGTCGTCGTCGCCAGGTTGTTCTCCCGGTAGATCTTGATGCCGGCCGCGCCAGGCACCGTCACCAGCGCAAAGCCGTCGCTGGACGATTGCGCCGCGAAGAACATGCCCGACGTATAGCCCAGTGAACCCTCGGCAAGCACCCTGGCGCTGGTCTCCTTGTTGAGGTCGACGACCTGCGCGTTGAAGCTCGCATAGGGGGTCCGCCAGGTTGCCTCGGCCTGGGCGCGTTTTGTCTCGCCATTCGAGGCCGCGACGCGCCAGCCCAGCCCCTCATCGCTCGGAGTCGCCTGGCTGACGTCGACCGTGGTGGTGGTCTTCCCGTTCTGCCGGTTGGTCGTGGCCGATGCGGTCTGCCGGTCGCCCAGCGGAAGGGTCAGGCTCAAGCCGACCGATGCGACACGCTGGCGATTCGCCGTGGCGCCCGAGTCGGTGCGCGCCACATAGGTGTTCAGGAACACGGCACCGAGTTGAATGGAATGGTTGAGCGACAGCACCTTGGCCTCGTCGCCGCCGCTGTAGCGCAAGGCCGTGTAGGCCAGGCCCAGGCTGCCATAGCGGCGGCCAAGGGAGCGCCCCAGGAACAGTTGAGTCTGCCCGGTCGTGTGCGTCTGGCTGTCCAGCCATGCAACCTGCATGAAGCCTGCGCTGGCGGATTGCCGGCTTGCCGAGAAGCTCCACTCAGAAGCGATGTGCGCGAACGAGACGCGCCCGAGCGTTCCGCTGCCCGAGTCCTGCGAGCGACTGGCCGCGCCGTGCAGTCCGAACTCCCCCAGCGGCGCCCACACCCAGGTCAGGCCGGCGCCGGCAACCTGAACCTGCGCACCGGCCTCGCCATGCAGTTCCATGGTGGCCGTCTCGCTGAGTCCGCGGCGCCAGTTGCCGGCAGCGAACGGGCTGCCGTAGTCATTGCTCTGAAGGCCATAGTTGAGGCGGCTCCACCCCACGTTGACCGAGTAGTCCGACAAGCCCGCGCGCAGCAGATTCGTGCTCACGTAGTAAGGCGTCGTGACGGTGCGCCGCACGCCCAGCGCGTCGGACACCGAGAAGCTCATCTCACCCGCGCCGCTGAGCACCGGCACGTTGCTCAACGAAAACGGGCCCGAATCGACCTGCCCCTGATAGTGCAGCGTGTTGTTCACATAGGCTTCGAGCGTCGACGCGACGGCCGATCCGCCCGAGAGCGACGGCACCGGATAGCTGATGTACCCGGGGCTCAGGCCGAACTGCGTGCCGAACTGCACCCCGGCAAAGCGCGACGGCGTGGACCACGCGGCGTTCTGCGTGATGGCGTCGCCGACTGTCAGCCGCGTCAGGCGATCCGGGTCGTCGTAGCGGTAGTAGCTGTCGAGCCGGACCATCTTGCTCAGCGACGAAAGGCCCGTCGCATTCTGATAGGCCGACTGGCCGACGAGCACGCTGTTCGCCAGCAATCCCCATTGGCCCGAAACCGTGCTGTCGAGCAGTCCCGATGCGGCAGTGCCGTTGCTGTCGTGCTGCAACGCCATGCTGTAGTTGACGAAGGCGGCATTGACCGAGGGCGTCGGCGACGGCCGGTTCGCGGCCTTGCCGGTGAGTGCACTGGCCACGAATGCCGTCACGGGCAAGCGCACTTGCGCCGTCTGCGTGCTTTCTTCCAGCGCCACGCTGCCATTGGGCAACGCAGCGGGGTCGTAGTAATCGGCCCCCTCGACCACGGCCGTCGCCTGGGCGGGAACGATGACGCGCCACGCCTGCAAATCGGCACGGCTGAACAGGAGCTTGCCCCCGTGCCGGAGCGCAGAGCGTGCAGGCCCCTCTGCCGTGCCATTGACTTCGACGTCGATGATTACCGGGGTGAACACCCGGTCGTCTGCAATCACTTGGGCCTGCGCCATGTGTGCCACCGGCAGCCAGCAAGCGAAAGCGACCAGGCTACTGAGCTGCTGCAGCCGTCGCACCGGGAACTTGCAGGAAGACGGGAGGCAGCGGCACTTCGGAGTCCGCCTGCGCCTCGAGCTGGAGTCTGGCGCCCGGCGGCAGCGAAGGCAGCACGACCGGCAGCCTGGCGCTTTGCTGCGGCAGCACGTAGACCGACATACGTTGACGCAGCAGCTCGCTGCCATCCGCATGGCGCACGGTGACTTGCGTGATCTGGATGTGCTCGCGCCCCAGGTTGTCGATGGTCAGCGCCGACGCGCTCAGATGCCACGCGACCGAAGGCGCTCCCGCAGGGGACGAAGGAGGCACGAAGATCGGCAAGACCAGTTGCAGCAGCGTCTGCAATTCAGCGCCCGCCCCCTCGGTCCCCGTTGGCAGCGCCTTGTCGCGCGGCAACTGCCTCAGGAAGATGCGGTAGCTGCGCTCGTCGGCCAGCGCAGGCACCTGCAGGCCGAGGCGCACGATCTGCCGGCCATTGGCCGGAATCCGGAAGATCGCCGGATTGACCAGTACCTCGCGCGTAGGCGCATAGACATCCTGCTGGTCCTTCTGCGCCCAGCTCATGACTTCGGCCTGCATCGAGATCTCGCTGGCACCGTCGTTGGTCACGACCAGCGAAGCGACCGGCCGGTTGGGCTGCAGCACGACGCGGACCGGCGCGATCTGGATGCTCGCGGCCCGAACGTCGACAGGAACGGCCGAGACGGCCATCGCCGCCGCCGAACCGAGGATGATCGCCGCGCGCGGCAGGAGCTGGCGCATAGCCCAATCGAGGGACATGGACCGTGAACGCTCAGTAGGTGAGCGTCAGGGTGATCGTGTCGGTGTAGTCCGTTGCGGGCGCCACTGCGTACTGGGCGGCCGGGACCTTGCCGTAGACCGTATGGGTCACGGCCGAACCTGTGCCGGTGTAGTCCGACCCCGTCGTGCTGTTGCTCCAGTTGGTCGCATACGAGGAGTCCTTGTAGAGACCGTACGACAGGCTGTTGTAGCCGCTCGTCGCCGTGGCGCTCGTCATGGTCCGGGCCGTCACCGAGCCGCTGGTGCCTGCGCTCATGCCCAGCGAGTAGGTGGTGCCGTAGGTGCACTGCACGGTGAACGAGGTCGCGCCGGTGAGCGCAGTGCCCGGGGTGAAGCTTCCGAACGCGAGCGTGTCGGGCGTGGCCATGGCGCAGGAGCTGAGCACCGTGGCCGTCACCTTGAAGGTCGTGGTGGCCGTCGTGGCGTGTGCGGACTGGAGCGGCAGCATGGCAAGCGCCACCAGGGCCGTGGCAATGGCGCCACCGAGTCTCAAGTTATTCATATCTACCCCGTAAGTGTCGGAAATTGAACCTCCGGATAGATGGATATCCGGCCCGTATCGCGAGTCACATGTGGTCTTTGGTATGACTTGTTCGCGACGGGCCGAGTAAACCCAAAGACTTAGTAAAAAATTAGCAGGCTGTCAGTTAAAAGTTTCAGAAGTGTTCAGCGGTAAATCCACCGGAACTTCGGCGGCGGTTGCCTGGCCAGCGCGCGAACGAAAAAAGCGGGAGGGCGCGGACGACAGGCACAGGAGGAAATGGACGGCACTGCGCGCGCATGCCTAGGGCATACGATGGCGCGATGCCTCCTCCAAACTGGCCCACCCGGGCCTCCCGATTCCTGCTGTTCCCCCTGCTCGCCGCCACCGCGTTCACGGGCTGTTCGGCGCTGTCCTCTTCCGGCGCCGATGCGCCCGACGCGCCCATCGCACGCCGCGTCGCAGCGCTCCAGCCGATCGATGCCCTGCTGCTCGGCGAGCAGCACGACGCGCCCGAGCACCATGTCATCGAACGCGAAACCGTCGAGGCGCTGGTCGCGCGCGGCCACCTCGCCGCGCTGGCGCTCGAGATGGCCGAGGAAGGCCGCAGCACCGCGCAGCTCACGCCCACCGCCACCGAGGCCCAGGTGCAGGCCGCCCTCGACTGGAGCGACAAGGCCTGGCCCTGGGCCAGCTACGGCCCCGCCGTGATGGCCGCCGTGCGCGCGGGCGTGCCCGTGGTCGGCGCCAACCTGCCGCGCGTCCGCATGAAAGACGCCATGGCCGACGTCTCGCTCGACGTGCAGCTCAACGGCGAGGCCTACACCGCGCAGCAGGACGCCGTGCGCGATGGCCACTGCAGGATGCTCCCCGAGTCGCAGATCGTCCCGATGACGCGCATCCAGGTCGGCCGCGACCGCGCGATGGCGCAGGCCATCGTCAAGGCGAAACGCCCGGGCCAGACGGTGCTGCTGATCGCCGGAGCCGGCCACGTCGTGCGCACGCTCGGCGTGCCGCAGCACCTGCCCGACGACGTCAAGGTCGCCACGGTGCGGCTGATGGCCGCGCCGGCTGCTCCTTCGCCCGAAGCGGTGGCGGGCGACTACGACCGCACATGGCGGACACCGCCCCTGCCCGAAAAAGACTACTGCGCAGAGTTCAAGCGGCAGGCAAGACCGCAACCGAAAGCCTGAGCGCCCCATCGACAAGAAAAAAGCCGCGAGCCCAAAAGGCCCGCGGCTTTTTCTTTCAGTACGCAGCAGCTCAGCGCGAGGTAATCGCCGACACCGCCGAGTTGCCCGTGGCCGATGCGGTGATCTGGTTGCCCGTGGTGCGCAGCGTGCTGTTGCCCACCGCGCCCGACACGCCGACCCCGAAGTTCACGCTCGTCACCGTGGCCGTCACTGCGCCGGTGTTGACCTGGTAGTTGCCGATGGCCGCGCTCGGCGCGCCCGTGTTCAGCGCCGTCTGCGTCAAGCGGTTGGTCGCGCTGTTGCCGACGGCCTGCGCCGCCAGTGCGTTGCCCGTGACGCCGACCGAGCCGCTCGACACGCCAGCCCCGGTGCTGTTGAGCGCCACCTGGTAGCTCGTGCCCACGCTGGTTGCCGACACCGCGCCCGAGTTGCTTTGGCTGTTGAGGATGGCCGCGCTCGCACCGACGTTCAGCGCCAGCGGCGTACCTACCAGGCTCGACGAACCCACTGTCGCCGCGCCGCCGTAGCTGCTGCCGCCGCTGGACTCGAGCACGTTGGTCGCCGCATTGCCGCGCGCCAGGGCAACGGTGGTGTTGCCGTCGAGCGAGACGCTGCTGCCGTTGAGCGGCACCGCGCCCGCCAGCGTCGCATTCGCCACCGTGCTGGCCGTCGCCGTCACTCCGGCCGTGCTGCCCTGCACATTGACGATGCCGACGCTGGCCCCCTGCGTCGCGCTGCTCGCCACCGTGGCGGTGTTGGCCGCGCGGTTGGCCGAAGCCTCTGCAAAGGTGCTGTTGCCCGAGATGGTGAGCGCGCCGTTGATCAGCCCCGGCGTGGGTGCGGCGTTGTCGTCGTTGTGGATCGACGTATTGGCCGTGCTGCCGACCGTCGAGGCGGCCGACTGGCGGTTCGACAGCACATGGTCGCCGGTGGCCACCACGTTGTCGGCGCTGCCGGTCTCGTTCAGCGTGGCCGAACCCGTGGCGCCCGGCGGCAGGGTGTTGACCGCGCTCACGCTCAGCGTGTTGGTCGCGTCGTTCATCACGCCCAGCGCCGTGTTGCTGTTGCCCGAGAGGCGCACTGTCGAGGCGGTGGATGCGGCCGGTGCAAACAGCTCCTGCGTGGACGTTGCCGTCACCGCGGCGGTGCCCGACTGCGTCGACTGCAGCGCCGAGCGCGCGCCAACGTTGGAGCCCGCGAGCGTCACGCTGTTGAGCGCCGTGTTGGCCACGGCCTTCGCGCTCTGGCCGTTGTTCGTCACGCCCAGCGTCGAGGTGCCGACGATGGATGCCGGTGCCGTGTCGATGCCCACGATGCCCGTCGCGGTGGCCGACACGGGCCCGGTGCCCATCTGCACGTTGGCCAGTGCGTGGTCTGCCGCCACGGTCACCAACAGCGCCGGGCCGGCTGCGGCCACGGCCGGCAGCGGCGTGCTGCCGGCGATGGTGCTGCTCTTCACGTCGATGCTGTTGGTGGCAGCGCTGCCGGTGGCGGCTGCGCTGGTGATGTTGCCGTCGAGCGTGGCGCTGCTGCCGGTGAGCGCGTTGGGGCCGGTCAATGTGAGCCTGGTCACGTTGTTGGCGTTGGCTGCCACGGTTGCGCTGCTGTCCTGCGCATTCAGCACCGCAGTCTTGGCCGACTGCGATGCGCCGCCGGTCAGCGAGGCCGCGTTGGTCGCGCGGTTGGCCGCTGCTTCCGAGTGCGTCGAGTTGCCCGAGGCGGTGAAGCTGCTGTTGACCAGGCCTGCGTTGGCGGGCACCAGGCTGTCTTCGTTGTAGATCGCGGTGTCGGCGGTGCTGGTGGCCGAGGTTCCGGCCGACTGGCGGTTCACCAGCACCTGGTCGCCCAGCGCCGCGGTGTTGCCGGGCAGCGCCCCCTGAAGAATGATCGCGGGAACGAAGGATGCGACAGACGAGCCGCCCGCAACGGCGACCTTGTTGTCCACGTCGTTGATCACGCTCAGCGCCGAGTTGCTGTTGTTCGAGAGCTTCACCGACGAGCCCGTCACCGAGGCCGGCGCAAAGGCCTGCATGAACGAGCGCGACTCCACCGCCGCCGTGCTGCCCTGTGCAGACAGCAGCGCGGAGCGGGCCGACACATCGGTGGCCGCGAGCGTGATGGCGTTGCTGCCCGTGTTGGCCACGGCCTTCGCGCTTTGCGTGTTGCCGGAGGCACTCAGCGTCGATCCGGTGATCACCGCGCCGGGCGCCGTGTCGACACCGAAGGCGGCCGCCACCTTGGAAGAGATCGTCGGGCTCGTCACCAGCTGGATGCTCGACAGCGCATGATCGCCGACCGCACCTGCCAGGCCCGCGAGGCTGGTCGCACCGGCAAGCGGCAAGCCGTCGCCCACGGCGATGGTGTTGCCTTTCACGTCGATGCGATTGACGGCAGCGTTGCCCGTGGCCGAACCGCCGGCGGCGTTGCCGTCCACAGTGACCTGCGAGTTCTGGATGCTCGCGCCGCCCAGCACCACCTGCACGCCGTCCTTGTTGTTGAGCAGCGCGCCTTCCTGCCCGGTCAGCGAACTGACCGCGGCGCTGGTGAGCTGAAGGTTCTGCACTGCGGTGGTGGTCGAGACGCCGACCGCATCCACGCTCACGCCGTTGACGGCGCTGTTGCTGGTCGCGCCGGCCAGCGTGGTGTTGCCGCTGGCGTCCACCTTCGAGTTGCTGATGGCACCGGTGACGGTGGTCTGCACTTCAGGCCCGCCGCTGCGTTGCGCCGACACCGTGCCCTGGCCCGACTGCGCGTTCTGCACGCTGAAGGCGGCGGTGGTGGCGAGCACGTTGCCCGTCAGCGTCGCACCCGCCAGCGAGAGGCCGGAGGTGTCGATGTTGTTGCCCGTCACCTTCACCGTGTTGCCGGTGGCGCGGCTGCCGTAGGCCAGCGCCTGCGCCGCGTTGTCCGAACTGGACACCGAGCCGTTGCTCAGCGTGCCCGTGACCGTGGTGCGCGCCACGATGCCGCCGGCCGCGATGGCCGAGATGACGGTGTTGGTGCCCGCCACAGCCTGCGTGTTGGTGACGTTGGCGATCGAGGCATTCGAGCCGCTCACGTTGTTCAGGCCCAGCGTCACGCCGCTGGCTGCGTCGTTGCCGTAGGTGGCTGCGACGAAGGCGTTGTCGCTGTTCGCGACGCTGGCGCCCGAGACATTGCCGTTGACGTTCGCCGCAAAGGTGTTGGAGCCGGTCGCCGAGCTGCCGATGTTCCCCTGCACCGACTGGTCGTTCAGGATGCCGTAGGCCGCAGTCACCGTCGGCAGGGCGCCGGCCGCGTTGCTGAACGGCAGTCCGCTGAGCACATCGACCGTGACGGTCGAGGCCGGCGTACCCAGGAACGGGCCTGGCGCCGCGGCCAGGTTGCCCGTGCTCACGCCCAGCGTGTTCGTCGCCGAGTTGCCGTATGCAATGGCGCGCTGCAGGTTGTCGGTGAGCGCGACCGAGCCGCCCGTGAGGTTGCCGTTCACCGTGATGCGCGCTTCAGGAGCGAACAGCGCCGCGCCGGCACCGGAAGTCGCATCGGACATCTGCACGCTCGCGATGCCCGCGCCCGTGCCAACCGAGTTGCCGCTGAGCGTGAGCGTGTTGGTGGCCCCGCTGCCGAGCGCCACGGCTTCCTGCCGGTTGTCGGTCAGCGCCAGCGTGTTGTTCGCGACCGGTGCGCCGCCGCCGCTGGCGGTCAGCAGGATCTGCGAGCCGAAGTTGAGCGCCGCGGGGCCACTGCCGTTGTAGTTGCCCTGCAGGTTGGTGAGCGTCGCCGCGCCGCTGGCGGACACGCGCCCGTCGGAGTTGGTGCCGCCCGTGAGCACGGCGTTGCCGTTGCCCAGCGCTACCGTGGCTGCCTGGATCGCCAGGCTCTGCGTGATCTGGTTGCCCTGCGCGGTGGCCGCCGATGTGTTGCCGGACACGGTGACCGAACTGCCGCTGGTCTGCCCCGTGCCGGGCGACTCGCCCGTCTGCGCCGAGATGACCGACGGGAGCAGGAACGCCGTCAGCGGTGCCGCCGAGTTGGCCTGCTGGTTCGACACCGCCGCCGTGCCGGTGAACGAAGCCGCGTTCTTGCCGCTGGCGATCGCGCTCGACGCCGTGTTGCCGGTGGCGTCCGCCGTGATGCTGTTGTCGGCGAGCGCGACCTGGCTGTTCTTGCTCGACTGCACGCCGGCCAGGATCTGTGCGCCCGCGGTCTGGGCGAAGGTGGTCACGCCGATGTTGCCCTGGCTGTTGACGATGGCCAGGTCGCTGTTGACGTTGCTGGTCACGCCCACGCCGTTGTGGATGCTGTTGTTGGCCGCGGTGGCTGCCGTGCCGGTGCCCGCGATCGTCACGTCGTCGATCAGGATGCGGTTGCCCGCCGTGCCGGCGGTGGCACCGAGCGCCTCGTTGCCCGTGGCCGCGCTGGAGATCGCATTGCCCTGCACCGACAGCGAGCCCTGCAGCACGTTGGAGCCGCCGGCAGGCACGCCGCTCACGAGACCCGTGATCACCGAGCCCGTATTGGTTGCGCTGTGCGTGGCGGCGAGGATGCCGTTGCCGTTCGCCTGCAGGTTCGCGACCACCGCCGAGCCCGCGAAGGCCGGCGCGCCGCCCGACTGGATTTCGGCCGTGCTGGTGGCGCTGTTGGCCTTGAGCACCGCGGAGATCGAATTGCGTTCGAGCACGGCTGCCGTCGTCAGCGTGATGCCCGGGCTCGCCGTCAGCATCAGGTCGACCGTGTTGCCCAGCACCTGCGCGCTGGAGCTCGCGCCCGTGGCCGACTGCAGCGAGGTCACTACGATGTTGCCCTTGGCATCGAACAGCGGTGCGCCCGCCGGATAGGTCAGCACCGAGGTGCCGGCCTGCGGCGAGGCGCCGACCGCGGCGGCGCCCGAGACCACCGAGCTGCCGCTGTTGAGCGTGGTGGTGGCCGAGATGGTGTTGTCCGCGTTGACCACGCTGCCGGTCTGCAGCGTGCTCGATTCCACTGCCAGCTTGCTGCTGCTCACTGCGCTGTTGATCACGCCGGTGTTGGTCGCCACGCCCAGCGTCGCGGCGTTGTTCACCGGCGTGCCGGGCGCCGGCTGGATGCTGTTGGCAAAGCTGTTGCCGGTGGCGCTCGCGCCGACCAGGTTGCCGCTGGTACTCATCGCCACCGGGTTGGGATTCAGCGGCGTGCCGGTGGAGGTCGTGCCCACGGTGGCGCTGGTGATGGTGGCGTTGACGGCCCCGGTGTTGTTGATGTCCGAGTTCACCGTCGGCGTGCCGGTGGCGGTGCCGTTGTAGGCAGCGTCGACCGAGGTCTCCGCGGCTTGTGCGCCGGAGGCTGCTGCAATCAGCGCCATCGCGACGGCCGTGCCGATGGTGCTGCGGCTGAACATGGGCGCGCGTACGGCCCGGCTCTGGATCTTGCGTGCTTTCATGGCGTGACTCCTCGGATGTTGTGGAAGCGGTCTGGGTCGGAAAGTGGATGCGCAATGCGCGCGGAACGGCAGGTCAGTCGCCCTTGACTGCGCCGTCGGAAGAAGAGGTTGGCGCGGCGCCGCCGACCACCGCGCTGCCGATGCGCAGCTTGGCGATCTCCTGCAGGCCCGGGCCGTCGCGGTGGATCGACGTGTCGGCAGCATCGGGCCGCCACGTGAGGCTGATGGCGCCCGGTGCCACGCCGCGGTTGGCAAGGGCCGAGGTGACGGCGGCGATGCGCTGGTCGGTGAGCTCGTCGCGCTTGCGGGCGTCCCAGTTCTCGGTGTCGCGCGCCACCAGCACGATGTCGGTCGAGCCCTTCTTGGCCAGGCCCGCGATCTGGTCGATCAGCGCAAGCGAACTGCCGCCGAGCGTGGTCGCGCCGA
Organism: Variovorax sp. GW821-FHT09D05; assembly: GCF_059416325.1. Taxonomy (NCBI): domain Bacteria; kingdom Pseudomonadati; phylum Pseudomonadota; class Betaproteobacteria; order Burkholderiales; family Comamonadaceae; genus Variovorax; species Variovorax sp. GW821-FHT09D05. Next base: position 28,423 of record NZ_JBWKOZ010000002.1, read on the forward strand.
AGTCGAAGGACACCTGCGTTGCCGTGCCCGTGAGGCGCGCGCCGCCCTGCCCCGCGGCATTGACGGCCACGCCGCTCTGCACCACGGGCGAAGTCACGGCTGCGCCGCCCACGGCGGCATCGCCCGGGTTGTCGACCTTGCGCAGGTCGGCCGCGGGCACGACAGGAATCTGCTCGCCGGCGCCCGGGCGCATCGTCATGCAAGGCCGGTGGTCGACCTGCGTGACGGCCGCCATGAGCCGCACCACGCCCTCCTCGAGCGCCGCGCGCACGCCCATCTGCACCGGCTCCTGGCCCTTGGCGCCGATGTCCACGTCGTACAGTTTGCTGCCGAAGAAGCGGAACACGTTCAGGCCCACTTCGTAGCCATTGAACTGCTTGGTGAGGCTCACCGTGCGCACCACCATCAGCGACTTGGTGTCGACGATGCGCAGGTCCACGCTCACCGACTGGCTGAAGGTGCGCGCCTTCACGCCCACTTGGTTCACCGCGAACTCCGCGCCGCCCGAGTTGATGTTGTAGTTGAGCTCGGTGATGCCGCCGACGATGAAGTAGTCGGACTTGTTGATCGTGCCGCCGAAGTACGGCAGCCACGGCACCGCCTGGCCGCCGTTGGGGCCGCCTACCTGGTGCGTGCGGCCGTCACCGAGCTGGCGGCGGTCGGCGTACGCGAGCTCACGCTCGGCGATCACCGGGTCGAAGCGCTCGGCGATGCTCACCGCGCCGCCAAGCTTGCCGAGTGCCGAATACACCATCAGCGCGCCGCCCTGCGTGATCGCGTTGCCTTCGTTGATGCTGTACTTGCCGGTGTAGTCCTTCACGTCGCCCACGCCGATGACGATGGGCGGACGCCGCGTGGCCGCGATGTGGTCGGCGTAGCAGGCGAGCACCGCCTCCATCGGCGTGATGTTGTCGCGCACCGAGGGGCCGAGCACCACGGGTGCCTCGTTGGGCGCAAAGCGTTGCTGCGGAGCGGAGACGCAACCGGCGAGCGCCACCGTGGCGATGGCTGCGAGCGCGAAGGTGCGGGTGATGGGGTATTGCATGTCGCTTGCCCCGTTCAATTGAGCACGCCGAACGCGCACGCCGAGCTGCCGCCGACGCTCGCGGTCTGCGCACCCGAGTTGCTCTGATTCGAGTTCAGAGCCTGGTTGGCCGCGCCCTGCACCTGCGTGCTGGTGCCGCCCACGATGGCCGAGCCGACCGCGCCGGAGTTGGCTTGCGTGGTGCCCACCGTCGCGCCGCCGAGCGTTCCCACCGCGGTGCGGCTGTCATTGCCCGAGGCATTCGAAGTCGCGCCCGAAGTGGACGGCGAATTCGCGACCGTGCTGTTGTTGCCGTCGTTGCCCGTGGAGGTCGCGGAGACGTTGCAGTTGTACTGGCGACCGATGTTGTTGGTCGTGTTGTAGACCGGCGCCGAGTAGTAGCCGCTCTTCTGCTTGCGGATCATGTCCTGGATCGCGGCCTGGTTCACCTTGTCGGTGCTGGTCTGGAACTGCCATGCGGCGTTCTCGCCGACGTTGTTGGCGAGCGCAGCCAAAGGCGCACACACCAGTGCCATAAGAAATACGCGTTGCATGACGGTCCCTCTCTGGAAGACGCACTTGATGAACTCATAAGTGCTACGTTTCGGGAGGGGATGCTAGGGATCGACGGCCACGGCCGGTATCCCGGGAACCGGTAGGAGGTATCCCGGGAACCGGTAGAAATGAGGAGGGCAACCCAAGGGCTCGCGCAGGCCGCAGGGGTCGCAGGCGCGCATGCAGGTGTGCGCGTCAGCAGGTCAGGCTAGTCGCCGAACCAGAACAACAACCAGGCGGTGACAGAGCCGAGCGTCACCATCACGAGAGCGACCTGGCGACCCGCAGGAAGCGGCCGGCTCATCCATCGCTCGATGTTTTTCGACATCTTCGTCCCCCGTTCTTCTAGTGAGGACCGAAGCGTGAAGCGCTTGTCGAGTTCTGTCAAAGCAGAAGAAATGCTTCACCGACTTTCCCGACCGCAGCCGGCAGCGCGCCTTCGTGCTGCAGCAAATGCCGCTTGCGGAAGACACCGCCGGCGTAGCCCTTGAGGTCTGCGTTCTTGCCGATCACACGGTGGCACGGCACGACGATGCTGATCGGGTTCGACCCGTTGGCGGCACCGACATCGATGGCCGCGCGCGGATCGTCGAAGCCGAGTTGCCGCGCCAGTTCACCATAGCTGGTCGTGCCGCCTGCAGGAATGCGGCGAAGCGCCTCCCAGACCTGCTGCTGCAACGCGTTGCCCAGCCTTGCAACGGGCAGCGTTTCGATGGCCCTGAGATCGCCGTCGAAGTAGCGGCCGAGGGCTTCGGCCACCGTTCGCGGCGCGGCGCCTTCGGTCAGCTCCACCTCATCGTGAAGCTCCCTCAGAAGGCGATGCAGGCGGGCGCGATGGTCCGCGAAATCCAGCGCATGAATGGCACCGGCAGCGTCGGTGACCAGCAGAAGTTCGCCCATCGGCGAAGCCAGATGGCTCAGTTGCAGCTTCATGATCGTGTCCTCACAAAAGAGAAGGCGGCAGGGCCGCGAACATTCACATGCTGCGCGTTCCCCGCCGCCTTCACTCGCCGTATCCGGACATCGATCTCCGGCTCACGCCGGCGCCGCCTTCCCGCTCAGGCGTGTGCCTTGATCGAATCCGCCAGCGTGTTCACCAGCGTGTCGATGTGCGACTTCTCCACGATGTACGGCGGCGCAATCACCAGCACGTCGCCCGCTGGCCGCACCAGCGCGCCCTTGTGGAAGCAGTCGAGGAAGATTTCATAAGCGCGCTTGCCCGGCGTGCCCGCGATGGGCGCAAGCTCCACCGCTGCGGCAAGGCCGAGGCTGCGGATGCTGATGACGTTGGGCAGGCCCTTGAAGGTGCTGTGGAAGGCATCGCCCAGCACCTTGCCCATTTCACCGGCGCGCGCGAACAGGTTTTCTTCCTTGAAGAGATCGAGCGTGGCAATGGCCGCCGCGCAGGCCACCGGGTGGCCCGAGTAGGTGTAGCCGTGGAAGAACTCGACCACGTGCTCGGGCGCGTCGGTCTTCATCATCGCGTCGTATAGCTTGTCACGGCAGATCACGCCGCCCAGCGGAATGACGCCGTTGGTCACGCACTTGGCGAAGTTCAGCATGTCGGGCACCACGCCGAAGTAGTCGGACGCGAAGTTGGTGCCCATGCGGCCGAAGCCCGTGATGACCTCGTCGAAGATCAGCAGGATGCCGTGCTTGTCGCAGATCTCGCGCAGGCGCTTCAGGTAGCCCTTGGGCGGCAGGTACCAGCCGGCCGAACCGGCCACGGGCTCCACGATGATCGCGGCGATGTTGCTCGGGTCGTGCAGCGGCAGGATGCGGGTTTCGAGCTCGACCAGCGGGTCTTCGGCCCACACCGGCTCCTCGTTGTGGATGTAGGCGTGGTTCACCGGGTCATGGATGAAGCGCATGTGGTCCACGCGCGGCAAAAAGGCCGAGCCGAACACCTTGCGGTTGCCCGGAATGCCGCCCACCGACATGCCGCCGAAGCCCACGCCGTGGTAGCCCTTCTCGCGGCCGATGAACACGTTGCGGTGGCCTTCGCCGCGCGCGCGGTGATAGGCCAGAGCCACCTTCATCGAAGTGTCGGCAGCTTCGGAGCCCGAGTTGCAGAACAGCACCTTGTTGAGGTCACCGGGCGCAAGCGAGGCGATCATCTCGGCCGCCTTGAAGGCCTTGTCGTTGCTGACCTGGAAGGCGGTGGCGTAGTCGAGCGTGTCGAGCTGCTTCTTGATCGCCTCGTTGATGGGCTTGCGGTTATGGCCCGCACCCACGCACCACAGCGACGAGATGCCGTCGATCACCTTCTTGCCGTCGTGCGTGGTGAACTCCATGCCGTCGGCCGCGACGAACACCCGCGGGTCTTTCTTGAAGTGACGGTTGGGGGTGAAGGGCAACCACTGGTTGTCCATGTTGAAGTCCTGGAAGGCCATGCGTGTCTCCTGCGGTTATGTGGTCGAGGAAAATCGCGATTCTGGCACCCCTGCGACAATCACGCCCTGATGACGACCTCTACGCCTACCTCGCCCGCCTACATCCTGAACCTCTCCTGCCCCGACCGGACGGGCATCGTGCACGCCGTGTCGGGCTTCCTGCTCGAGCGCGGCGCCAACATCGAAGAGGCCGCCCAGTACAACGACCACGACACGGGTCTTTTCTTCATGCGGGTGCGCTTCGCCTGCGGCGACCACAGCGAAACCACGCTGCGCGAAGAGCTGAAGACCTTCGCCGCCGGCTTCGGCATGGCGCTGCAACTGCACGCCGCCGCCGAGCCGATGAAGACGGTCATCCTGGTCAGCAAGGAAGGCCACTGCCTCAACGACCTGCTGTTCCGCTGGAAGAGCGGCCTGCTCGCCATCGACGTGCGCGCCATCATCTCGAACCACCGCGACTTCTACCAGCTGGCCGCCAGCTACAACGTGCCCTTCCACCACATCCCGATGACGGCCGCGACCAAGGCACAGGCCGAGGCGAAGCAGCTTGAAATCATCGAGGCCGAAGGCGCCGAACTCGTGGTGCTCGCGCGCTACATGCAGATCCTGAGCGACAACCTGTGCCGCAACCTGGCCGGCCGCGCGATCAACATCCACCACTCGTTCCTGCCCAGCTTCAAGGGCGCCAAGCCCTACTACCAGGCACACGACCGCGGCGTGAAGCTGATCGGTGCCACCGCCCACTACGTGACGGCCGACCTCGACGAAGGCCCGATCATCGAGCAGGACGTGGCCCGCGCCGACCACACCGACACCGTGGAAGACCTCACGGCCCGCGGCCGCGACACCGAGAGCCAAGTGCTGGCGCGTGCGGTGAAGTGGCACAGCGAGCACCGGGTGCTGCTGAACGGGCACCGCACGGTGGTGTTCCGCTAGGCCTCCGAAAAAAGCATGCCTCCACTTCGGAGGCATGCATCCCGCTCAGCGTCAGTTGCGATTCGGGTTGTTCGGCCGACGGTCGTAGCGGTTCGGCACGCCATCGCCGTCACGGTCCCAGCGGCCTGCGTTGTACTGCCAGCGTCCGCCTTCCTCGCGCCACTCCGGCGCACGGTAGGCATAGCCCGGACGGGCACGCACCCAGACGCCGCGGGTCCATACATGGCGCCCACCGCGCCATTCATAGTGCCCCGGCGCCCACACATAGCCGCGGCGCGGCGGGGGCACGCGTTCGGAGCGCGGAGGGGGCGGCGCCACCTGTATGACCACGGGTTGCGCCTGCGCGGCCGTGGGAACAGTCAATGCGCCCACCGACAGAAGCGATGCAGCGCCGACGGAAAGAGCCAATGCGAGTTTTTTCATGAAGGACTCCTCATGAGTTGTTGGAGGAGCCTTCATGCTGACCAGTCCATGTGAACCGCCTGTAAGCAATGCACGAAGTCTTGTGTAAAGCTGTGACTCGCCTTTGAGCGCCTTCGAGCGCCCCGGCGAGCGCTCACTCCTGCAATTCGCGCAGATCGATGGCCGTGGCCATCGCCGCATGGCCGGCCTTGTTGGGGTGCAGGTGGTCGCCCGAATCGAACAGCGGATTCAGCGCCTTCGGGTCCGCAGGGTCGCGCAATGCCGCATCGAAATCGACCACACCGTCGATGTCCTGCTGGCCGCGGATCCAGCGGTTGACGGCTTCGCGCATGGCCTCGTTGCCCTCGCTCCAGTAAGGCGTGTTCCTGAATGGCGGCACGGTGCCGAGCAGCACCTTCACGCCCTTGGCGCGGGCCTGCTTGACCAGTTGCTCCAACCCCTCGGTGATGCGCTCGGCCGTCGGCATGTCGCGCGGCTTCAGCTCGGCGCCCGGCACCTTGGCGAACAGGGTGCGGCCGATGTCATTGGTGCCCATAAGGATGATCGCGTGCGTCACGCTGCTCTGCCGCAGCGCATCGAGCTCGAACCGGGAGAGGCCGCTGGGCCCCAGTCCGTTGGCCAGCAGGCGATTGCCGCCAATTCCGGCATTGAGCACCGCAACGTCTTGCCCTTCGCGCTGCGTATCACGCAAGCGAGTGGCCAACATGTCGGGGTAGGCCCCGAAGTTGCCCTCCGAGGTGCCCATCGTGATCGAGTCGCCGAAGGCCACGACGGTGCGCACGGACTTGGTGGTGAGCACGTCGAGCCCGGTCACGATCTGGTTCAGCACCAGTGGCGAGGGGTTCTTCAGCTTCGGTGCCATCACTGCGTTGCCGGGCGCTACCCATGTCGCGCCCGGCTCCAGCATGGAGACAGTGGCAAACGGCGTGGTGCGGTCGAAGAAGGCGCTCACGACCACCGTTTGGCCCGCCTGCACCGGCAGGTCGATGCCGTCGCTCCAGGCGTCCGCGCCGGGCGCAACGGTCATGGTGGTGCGGCCGCCGAAGCGCAGCACGCGCAGCGTGGTCGGCGAGAACGCATCGGCGCCGGTGCCGCGTGCCGCGCTTGCGGCGGCAATGCGCAGCGGTGTCTTGCCGAAGCGGTTCGAGAAGCGGATGCGGATGCGCTCGCCGTCGAGCGACAGTTCAACCTTCTGGCGCAGTGTCTGCCCGCGCAGGTCATTGCCGGCAGGCGACGAATAGTTCGCACCACCGGGGGCTGCGGCCATCTCCGTGAAATCGACCGGCGCCACGGCCCAGCTCGCAACCCAATGCGCCTCGGCGGGCTGCCGCGGATGGTCGTCGGGCGTCACAGCCTGCACGCCGACGGCCAGCACTGCGAGGCAAAGGGCTGCCACCCAGTGCGCGACGGTCACGTCGCGCAGGCGCTCTGCCCAAATGGAAACCAGTTTCATGCGCGCAAAGCGTCGCAGTGTACGGAGCCACTGTTCCCCCGCGCGTGACGAGGTCTAAGGCCGGGTTACCAAGTGTCTACGTAGGGAGTAGCAACGCTCGAGCCCTTCGTGGCAGAAGACAAGCCACGCACCAACCAGGTGCGCGTCTCGGCCGGATCGATCACCGCGTCGATTTCCAGCGTCTGCGCCATGTGGATCGCTTCGCCGTTCGCATACTGCTGCGCGACGAGTTTCTTGAACAGCGCATCGCGCTCCGCACCCTCGGGCGCAGCGGCCAGTTCCTTGCGAAAACCCAACCGCACAGCACCCTCCAGCCCCATCGCGCCGAATTCGCCGGTGGGCCAGGCCACGGTGAAAACCGGCGCGTCGAAGCCGCCCGCAGTCATCGCCTGCGCGCCCAGTCCGTAGCCCTTGCGAAGCACCACGGCGAAGAACGGCACGCGCAGATGCGAAGCCACCATGAACATGCGGCACACATGACGCACCTGTGCCTGCGCCTCGATTTCGGGCCCGACCATGAAGCCGGGCGTGTCGCACAACGAAACAATTGGAAGGCCGTGCGCATTGCAAAGCTGCATGAATCGCGCGGATTTGTCGGCCGCTTCCACATCGATCGCGCCGCCGAGGTGGTGCGGGTTGTTGGCCATCAGTCCAACCGGCCTGCCCTCGATGCGCGCAAGCGCAGTGACGATGCCCGCGCCGAAACCCGCGCGCAGTTCGAGCAGCGAGCCGGTGTCGGCCACGCCGCGCATCGCGGCGCGCACGTCGTACACGCGCAGGCGGTTTTCGGGCACCACATGGCGCAGCGCGCGCGGGTCGGCGCATTGCCAGTCGGTGGTCGCGCCCTGGAAGTACGACAGGTATTGCTTGGCAGCAGCGACGGCAGCAGCTTCGTCTTCCACCAGGATGTCGATCACGCCGTTGCGCGACTGCACGCTGCTCGGCCCGATCTGCTCGGGCGCGAAGGTGCCGAGCCCGCCGCCCTCGATCATCGCGGGGCCGCTCATGCCGATGTTGCTGCCCTTGGTGGCGATGATCACGTCGGCACACCCCAGCAGCGCCGCATTGCCCGCGAAGCAGCGCCCATGCACGATGCCCACCACGGGCACCTTGCCCGACAGCGCCGCGAACTGGCTGAAGGTGTGGTTGTTCAGGCCCGCGACGATCGGCATGTCCGTATCGCCGGGACGACCACCGCCACCCTCGGCGAACAGCACGACAGGCAGCTTGAGCTGATGCGCCACCGCCAGCAGGCGGTCGGTCTTGTGGTGATTGCGCATGCCCTGCGTGCCGGCCAGCACGGTGTAGTCGTAGGCCAGCACGGCGCAGCGCGACACCTCGGGGCCGAACTGCTTCGCGTTGATGCTGCCCAGGCCCGTGACCATGCCGTCCGCGGGCGTGTTGGCGATCAGGTCTTCGAGCGTGCGTCGCCGCGTCTGCGCGGCGATGGCGAGCGCGCCGTATTCGATGAAGTTGCCGGGGTCGGCTGCGGTGTCGCACAGGTCGGCGATGTTCTCGCGCGCGGTGCGGCCGCCTTGTGCGTGCCGCTTGTCGACGGCGGCCTTGCGATTCGCATCGAGCGTGGGCGCGTGGCGGTCGATGACCTTCTGCAGATCAGGGCGGATCGCGTCCAGGTCGTGCTCGGCGCGCGCCTCGACCTCGACGGCCTGCGCATCGACGGCTTCCAGCTGCAGCAGCGACTGGCCTTCGACCAGGTAGTCGCCGGGCTCGGCCAGCAGCGCGACCACGCGGCCGGCCACCGGTGCGTGCAGCAGGTGTTCCATCTTCATGGCCTCGAGCACGCCGAGTTGCGCGCCGGCGGGCAGCACGTCGCCGACGGCGACTTCGAACTGCACGAGGCGGGCTGGCATCGGGGCCTTGACGGTCAGCTCGTCCGATTCGTCATCGGTGACAACGGCTTGTGCTGCGGGCACCGCCACCGTCTTCTTTGAATGCTTTTCAAGCGCTGCCGCAACCGCCAGCAGATCGCCCAGATGCGCCTCCACGAAACGCGTATGCACCGCCTGCGTCGCAAACTCGGGCCGCGCCGCGATGGCGCGCAGCAGCGACAGGTTCGTGGCGATGCCGTCGATATGGCATTCGTCCAGCGCGCGCAGCGATCGGCGCAGCGCGTCTTCGAAACGCGGCGACGGCGAATGCACGATGAGCTTGGCGAGCAGCGTGTCGTAGTGCGGCGAGGGGGCGAGGCCCGCGTAGCCGTGCGTGTCCACGCGCACGCCGGGGCCTGCCGGCAGATCGAAGCGCGCGAGCGTGCCGCCCGAAGGGCGCGCGTTGCCTTGCGCATCGAGCGTCTCCGCGTTGATGCGCCACTGCACAGCAAAGCCGCGCTGCGGTGCGGTGCGATCGGATTCAACACCAAGTTCGCCCAGCGGCTGCCCCGCTGCCACGGCGATCTGCAGCTGCACAAGGTCCAGCCCCGTCACTGCCTCCGTCACCGTGTGCTCGACCTGCAGGCGCGGGTTGGCCTCGATGAAGACGAAGGGCAGCGTCGTCGATGCCGCATCGACCAGAAATTCGAAGGTGCCGAGGCCGCGATAGCCCACCGTCTTCGCCATGCGCAACGCAGCCTGCGTGACCTGCGCGCGCAAGGCCTCGGGCAGCGAAGGGCTCGGCGCGATCTCCACTAGTTTCTGAAAGCGCCGCTGCAGCGTGCACTCGCGCTCGCCGAGGCTGGCCACGGCGTGGCCGTCGCCCAGCACCTGCACTTCGATGTGCCGCGCATTGCGCATCAGCCGCTCGACATACACGCCTTCGATGCCGAATGCGGCCTTGGCTTCGGACATGCAGCGCGCATGCGCCTCGGGCAGTTCTTCAGGGTTCAGCACCGCGCGCATGCCGCGCCCGCCACCGCCGCCGATGGCCTTGACCATCACGCCCGCGCCCTGCGCATGCTGCTCGGCGAAGAAGGCCTGCGCCTGTGCGAGCGTCACTGCGCCGGCGCTGCCAGGCATCACGGGCACGCCGCATTGCGTGGCCAGCGCGCGTGCGCGGGCCTTGTCGCCGAACAGGCCGAGCTGCTCCGGCGTGGGGCCGATGAAGACGAGGCCGGCGTCCGCGCAGGCCTGTGCGAAATCGGCACGCTCACTGAGAAAGCCATAGCCGGGGTGCACCGCATCGCAGCCCTGCGCCTTGGCCACCGCGATGAGCGCCGCGACATCGAGATACGCCGAAGGCCCGGTCGCATCGAGCGCGACTGCTGTGTCGGCCAGCTGCACATGCAGCGCTGCCGTGTCGTCGCGCGCATGCACCGCCACGCTGGCAATGCCCAGGTCGCGCAGCGCGCGCACCAAGCGCACGGCGATCTCGCCGCGGTTGGCAATCAGAACTTTGGAGAACAGCAAACGGAACCTCTCAGCTTTTGTCTTTGAGCAAGCGGCGCAGCACCTTGCCCGCGCCGGTCGTCGGCAATGCGTCGATGAAACTCACGGCGCGCGGCGCCTTGTAGCTCGCCATGTTGTCGCGCGCCCAGGCGATCAGCGCTTCGGCATCGAGCCCGGCACCTGGCTTGCGCACGATGAATGCTTTCACGACCTCGCCCTTCTCTGCATCGGGCTGCGCGATGACGGCCGCCTGCGCCACTGCCGGGTGCTTGATGAGGATGGTTTCGACCTCTTCGGGGAACACGCTGTAGCCCGAGACCTTGATCATTTCCTTGAAGCGGCCGATGAAGGTGAGATAGCCATCGGCATCGAGCTTGCCCATGTCGCCGGTGTGCACCCAGCCGTTGCGCAGCGTGGCAGCAGTGGCTTCGGGCTTGTTCCAGTAGCCCTTGAAGGTGCCTGGGCTGGTGAGCACGATCTCGCCGACTTCGCCCACCGGCATGTGGGCCTGCGTGTCCGTGTCGATGATGCGGATGGTCACGCCCGGCACCGCGATGCCCTGCGTGCCCCAGCGCGGCGCATGGTGCGGCGTGTAGGTGTCGCAGGTGTGGGTTTCGCTCAGTCCGTAGGCCGCCTCGAACGAAGTGCAGCTCTGTGCGTGCGTGCGCCATTGCTGCGCCAGCGGCTCGGTGAAGGTGATGCCGAAGCTCGTGACAGGATTCATCTTCAGGCTGCGCAGGTCGAAGCTGTCGATGTCGCTTACCTGCATGCAAGCCACGTTCATCGGCGCGATGCTGTACCACCAGCTCACCTTGTAGGCGGCAATGGCCTGCAGCACGGCGCGCGGGTCGAAGCGGTGCAAGAGCACCGATGCCGCACCGGTCAGCACCGGCACGTTGACACCCATCAGCATGCCCGCGATGTGATACAGCGGCGCGATGGACAGCAGCACGTCGCCCGGCCCCACGCCGTTGCAGTCGGCCGCGGCGCGCGTCTTGAAGAGCGCGTTGCCGTAGCTCAGCATCGCGCCCTTGGGCAGGCCCGTGGTGCCCGATGTGTAGGTCATGAGCGCCACGTCGTCCATGTCGATGACCACGGGCTGCGGCTTGGCGTTGCCGCGCATCACGGCCAGGAAGTCTTCGCAGTCTTCGGGCACGCTGCGTTCGGCCTTGCGCTCTGCGGCCAGTTCGGCCGGCAGGTCGAGCGACGACGGGTCGGGCAGCAGGTCGGCGTAGTGCACCACGAACACGTGTTCGATCGAGCTCTCCGGCTGCACCTTGCGCACCACCGGCAGCAGCGGCGCGGCCGCGACGATCACTCGCGCCTTCAGGTCGTTGACCTGGTAGGCCAGCTCGTGCTCCTTGTTGAGCGGGCCGCTCGGGCAGACGATGGCACCGATCTTCTGGATGCCGAAGTGCGCGACCAGGTACTGCGGACAGTTGTTGAGAAAGAGCACCACGGGCTCGCCCTTCTTCACGCCCAGCGCCTGCAGGCGCGCCGCGAAAGCATCGCTGGCGCGGTCGAGTTCGGCCCAGCTCATCGCATGGCCGTACCAGAGGCAGGCGGTGCTGCCGCCACGCTCGCGTGCGTGGGTGCGCAGGTACTCGTGCAGCGGCTGCTGCGGGCGGTCGGGCAATGTCTCCATGGCGTCACTTTCTCAGGGTTATCGATAGCCGCCTGCACCGGGCAGGCGCTTGCCAATGGTGCATGGTGCACGAACAATCCTACCCATGGGTATAACTTCCGCGACACGGCACAAACCCTCTGGAGACCAGAGCGACACGACGGCGCAGCCGCATCTGCCCCAGGGCACTGGCCGCCAGCGCGCGGCCACGCAGGGCACCGACCTGCAGCGCGAGCGCATCCTGCAGGCGGCCGCGCAGCTCTTCGCCGCGCAGGGCTACGCCAACACGACCATGGCGCAGATCGTGCGCGCGCTGGGCGTGACCAAGCCCTTCGTGTACTACTACTTCCGCGACAAGCAGGAGATCTTCGAGACGCTGTCGTGGCGCCCGGCGGTCGACTGCTTCACCGCGCTCGACTTCGCGGCCACCGACCCGCGCCGCGCGAGCGAGAAGGTGCTCGAAGGCATCGAGCGGTTGATTCGCGCGACCATCACGCACCACCCCGTCGCCTTCTTCCCCTACCGCGAGCCGCAGGTGTACCGGCCCGAGTACATCGCGGCGCAGAAGAAGCTGGCGCACCATTTCTACGACCTGCTGTGCCCGCTGCTCGAAGAAGCGCGGCGCGACGGCGACCTCGACTTTGCGGAAACCAAGATCACCGCGCTTGCGGCCTGCAGCCTGCCCGGCTTCCTGTACAGCTGGTACCGCCCGGGCGGACGCCTGTCGCCCGACGAGGTGGTGGCCGAGCTCACGAAGCTCGCGAGCCGCGTGATCGGGCTGCAGGCGAAGAACTGACAAGACAACCACCCCGGAGACAAACCATGAAGTTCAAGAAGGCGCCATTGGCGCGGATCGCCCTTGCCTGCCTGCTGGCCGCTGCCGGCGCCGCGCACGCGCAAGCACAGCAGACCTACAAGATCGCCTACATCGATCCGCTCTCCGGCCCCTTTGCCAACGTCGGCGAACTGATGCTGATGCACACGCAGTACGCCATCGAAGACATCAACGCCAAGGGCGGCGTGCTGGGTGGAACGAAGCTGCAGCTGCTGCAGTTCGACAGCAAGCTCTCGGCGCAGGAGAGCCAGAGCGCGCTGCAGGCGGCCATCGACCAGGGTGCGAAGGCGATCGTCACCGGTGGTTCGGGCTCGTCGGTGGTCACGGCGCTGGTGCAATCGGTGGCGCGCTGGAACCAGCGCAACCCGGGCAAGGAGCTGATCGTTCTGAATCACTCTTCCATCGACCCCGAGATGACGGGCAAGGGCTGCAGCTTCTGGCACTTCCAGACCGAGGCCAACACGGCGATGAAGATGAAGGCGCTGGCCAACTACATCAAGAAGACGCCCGATGTGAAGAAGGTCTACCTGCTGAACCAGGACTACGCACACGGCAAGCAGTGGGCCAGCTACGGCCGCCAGCTTGTGGGCCTGGCGCGGCCGGACATCCAGTTCGTGGGCGAGGCGCTGCACCCCATCGGCCGCGTGAAGGACTTCGCGCCGTACATCGCCAACGTGAAGCAGAGCGGCGCCGACTCGGTCATCACCGGCAACTGGGGTCAGGACATGACGCTGCTACTGAAGGCCGCGGGCGACGCAGGCTACAACCTGCGCTACTTCAATCACAGCGCGGGCTCGGTGCCGGGCACGGTCACTGCGGTGTCGCAGGCGAAGCTGGGACAGTTGACCTGGGTGGCTGAATGGCACCCTGGCGAGGCCGACACGCCGAAGGTCGACGCTCTGGCCAAGGCCTACAAGGCCAAGACGGGCAAGGACTTTCTCGCGCCGCGCATCGACATGACGCCGCGCCTGCTGGCCGCGGCCATCAACAAGGCCGGCAGCGCCGACACCATCAAGGTGGCGCGGGCCCTCGAAGACCTGACGTTCGACTCTGTGGTGGGGCCGGTGCGCATGCGTGCCGAAGACCACCAGTTGTTGCTTCCGCAGGTGGTCAACACCATCGTGCCGGTGGACGGCAAGACCGTGAAGACGGGTTGGGAAGGTACTAACTACGGCTTTCGTACTGACGCGGTCTATACCGGGAACGAGCTGGCGCAGGGGACTGAGTGCAAGATGGTTCGGCCCTGACTCGCTGAGTCCTGAGTTCCGGGGTGCGTGCGAATGACACCGGGTACTCCCCAGCCTAAGGGAAACCCCGTCCTGCCTGCCCCCCATGCCGTCGGGATACTCCGGTTGTTACATCCCGGATATCCGAAGCGGGTCCATTCCAAAGGCACAACAACCCATGGCAGGCAAAAACTCGCTCTACCCGATCCCGCATCCGGCGAAGAAACCCTTCGTCGGGAACCTGCTGTCGATCGGGTCCGACTCTCCCGTGCTCGACATGTGGAAGATCGCGCAAGACCTCGGTGGTATCTACTGGCTGGACATGCCGGGCATGCCGGTGATCGTGGTGTCGTCGCCCGCGCTGGTCGACGAGCTCTGCGAGGAGCCGCGCTTCGACAAGAGCACGCGCGGTGCATTGCGCCGGCTGCGGGCAGCCTCGCACGGGCTCTTCACCTCCGACACGCACGAGGAGACCTGGTCGAAGCCGCACAACATCCTGCTGGCCAACTTCAGCCAGCGCGCGATGCAGGCCTATCACCCGATGATGCTGGACATCGCCGGGCAGCTTGTCACCAAGTGGGAGCGCCTGAACTTCGACGAAGAGGTGGACGTGGTGCGCGACATGACAGCGCTCACGCTCGACACCATTGGCCTGTGCGGCTTCGGCTATCGCTTCAACTCGTTCTACCGCGAGGGCTTTCATCCCTTCGTCGATGCGATGGTGCGCACGCTGGAGACGGTGCAGAACCGCCGCGGCCTGCCGCTCGAAGAGCTGATGCTGAAGAAGGAGCTGGCCCAGCAGCGCAAGGACATCCGCTACATGCACAAGATGGTGGAAGACATCATCGAGGAGCGACGCACGAGCGGAGCCGACATCGCCACCAAGCCCGACCTGCTGAGCTACATGATCGCGGGCGTGGACAAGAAAAGCGGCGAGCAGCTCACCGACAAGATGATCCGCGACGAGTGCATCGAATTTCTCATCGCGGGGCATGAAACCACCAGCGGCCTGCTGTCCTTTGCCATCTACTTCCTGCTGAACAACCCCGAGGCCATGGCCAAGGCGCAAGCAGAGGTCGACAACGTGTTCGGCCCCGACACCACGCAGAAGCCCACCTACGCGCAGGTCAACCGCCTGCAGTACGTGATGCAGGTGCTGAAAGAGTCGCTGCGCCTGTACCCGACCGCGCCCGCGATCTCGATGCGCGCCAAGGAAGACACGAAGATCGGCGGCCAGTACACGATCAAGAAGAACAACATGATCATCATGCATGCGCTGGCGCTGCATCGTGACAAGGGCATCTGGGGCGAGGATGCCGATCAGTTCAACCCCGACAACTTCACGCGCGAAGCCGAGCGCGAGCGGCCAGTGAACGCATTCAAGCCCTTCGGCAACGGGCAGCGCGCCTGCATCGGGCGGCAGTTCGCCCTGCAGGAGGCGGTGCTCACGCTGGGCATGATCCTGCAGCGCTTCAACCTCGTGGATCACACGGGCTACAAGCTGAAGATCAAGGAAGCGCTGACGATCAAGCCGGAGAACTTCAAGATCAAGGCGCTGCTGCGCGACCCGGCCACGCGTCCGCGCGGCAACATGACCGACGCAGCCGCAGCCCCCGTGCAGCCCGTGCAAGCTGCCGCGCGCAAACCCCAGGCAGCACGCCACGGCACCTCGCTGCTGGTGCTGCAGGGCTCCAACCTCGGCACGGCCGAAGACCTTGCGCGCCAACTCGCCGAGGCCGGCGAGATGCGCGGCTTCTCGACGCAGCTGGCCTCGCTCGACGACTATGCCGAGCGGCTGCCGGCCAACGGCGCGGTGGCCATCGTCTGCGCCTCGTACAACGGCGTGGCGCCCGACAACGCGGCCGAGTTCCATCGCTGGCTCGACAAGGCCGACGATTCACTCAACGGCGTGCGCTTCAGCGTGTTCGGCTGCGGCAACACCGACTGGGCCGCCACCTACCAGGCAGTGCCGCGCCGCATCGACGAACGGCTCGAAGCGCTCGGCGCCACGCGCGTGCATTCGCGCGGCGAAGGCGATGCGCGCGAGGACATGGACGGCGCCTTCCAGGACTGGAGCGACGCGCTCTGGCCCGAGCTGGTGAAGGCCTTCGACATCAAGACCGGCGCCGACACGCCCGTGCAGAGCGAGCCGCTCTACACGCTCGAAGAGCTGCCGCCGCCGCAGAAGAACGCGATCGTCGATGCGCTGGGCGCGGTGGCGCTGCGGGTGATCGAGAACCGCGAGCTGCAAAGCGGAGGCAACGGAGAAGCCGGCCGCTCTACCCGCCACGTCGAGCTGATGCTGCCCGAGGGCCTGATCTACCGCGCCGGCGACCACCTGAGCGTGGTGCCGCGCAACAGCCCGGCGCAGGTCGAACGCGCGATGGCACGCTTCGGCTTCGACCGCACGGCCCATGTGCGCCTGCATGCAGGCGCGGGCCGCAAGGCAGCGCTGCCGGTGGAGCAGGTGATCGCGGTCGACCGCCTGCTGGGCGACTACGTCGAGCTGCAGGACGTGGCCACGCGCAAGCAGATCGCCACGCTCGCGGCATATACCGAGTGCCCGTTCACCAAGCCCAGGCTCGCGGCGCTGTCGGGCAGCGACGAGGCTTCGCAGGCGGCATACAAGGCCGACGTGCTCCACAAGCGCAAATCGCTGCTCGACCTGCTGGAAGAGCACCGCGCCTGCCAGGTGCCGTTCGCGGTGTTTCTCGAAATGCTGTCGCCGCTGTCGCCGCGCTACTACTCGATCTCTTCGTCGCCGACGATGACGCCGGGCAAGTGCAGCGTGACGGTGGGTGTGGTGAGCGGCCCGGCCAAGTCGGGCATCGGCACCTTCGAGGGCGTGTGCTCCAACTTCCTGGCGCGCGCGGAGGCCGGCGACACGGTGCACGGCGTGGTGCGCGAGACCACGGCCGAGGGCTTCCGGCTGCCGGACGATGCGAGCCGGCCGATCATCATGGTCGGCCCCGGCACTGGCCTCGCGCCGTTCCGTGGCTTCCTGCAGGAGCGCGCGGCACAGGTCGAGGCGGGCAATGCGCTCGGCGAGGCGCTGCTGTTCTTCGGCTGCCGCCATCCCGAGCAGGACTTCATCTATGCCGACGAACTCCAGGCCTGGGCGCACCGCGGCGTGATGAAGCTGCACACCGCGTTCTCGCGCGCGGGCGAGCGCAAGGTCTATGTGCAGGACCTGATCCGCGAGCAGGCGGCCGAAGTGTGGAAGCTTCTTGAAGCGGGCGCAGTGGTTTATGTGTGCGGCGACGGCTCGCGCATGGAGCCCGACGTGCGACGCACGCTGAGCGACCTTGCGCGCGAGCACGGGCACGACAGCACGGCGTGGATGGACAAGATGATTGCCGACCAGCGCTACGTGCTGGACGTGTGGGCCGGCAGCTGAAAGGAAGACTGCGCAGGCCTCGTCAGGCCTCCAGTGCCGACGCGTGGTCCTCGAAGGTGCCACGAACGTGCCAGCCGTCCGGGGTCAGCGCCATCACCTTGTCCGAGAGGCCGTGCGGCCCCGCCTCAGCCTTGACCTCGGCGGCAGCCGAGCACATGAGGCCCAGCATGGTCTCGGCCGTGATCGACTTCCCCCGGGCCTCGAAGCTCGCCCCGCTGTCCATGAAGTAGATGACGCTGCGGCTCGGCACCACGGCTATCAACTCGCCCTTGAACCCCTGCGACAACTGCTCCCAGAGGTCAGGCAGCAGCAGCATGCAGGCCTCGAAGCCGTCGCCCGTCACCAGCGCCTTGTACATGACGAGGTCCTGCGTATCGAGGTTGTGCGCCACCTGCCGGAGCATGTTGTCGATCGCGAGTTCGTACAGCGACTGCGGGTCGAGCCCCGTTTCCTCCATGCCCTCCTGGGTCAGTGTGACGAACTGCGTGGGCGTGTCGACCGCGAAGGTCATCAGCAGGTCGGATTCGCCGGCGAAGGGATAGGCCACGGGCGTCTGCGCCTCGCGGTTGCCGCCCCGCGCCTCGATCTGGTCGAGCATCGGCTGCACGGCTTCGAGGAAGTCGATGTGCTTGATGCGGGGATAGACGGGCGGCAGGTCGGGGTACATGGCGCCGCTATTGTTTTGGGCGGGGCCGCTGCGGCACAAGTGACGGAAGTCATGGTCGCGCGAGCCGGCTTTGCAAAACGCCCGCCCGGTCCCACCAGATTGTTGGGGCGATAGCAATCTATCGTGCTACTGGCGTTTCAGGCTCGAATTGCTACGATTTGCTTCGTCAGTCAGAACACCAGGGAGATTTCATGCCAATAGGCACCGCGCAGCTTGCGCGTGTTCTCACCGCTTCCTCGTCTGCAATGCCTGCGTTCGGCAACGAGCCGGCACTGGAGCCCATCGCGATTGAAGGCGAAGAGGGTTTGAGCCGTCTTTTTCGCTATACCCTGACCCTCGCCACCCCCGAACAGCAGGGCTACAACGAGCGTCAGGCGGCCAATGTCGCCATCAAGCAGTTGATCGGCGAGACGCTCACCACGCACATCGTTCTGGATGGCAGGCCCGGCTCAGGTCCGGAGCAGCGCCACATCTCAGGGCTGGTCACGCGCGTGCGCTTCCTGCGGCTGGAAAATCGCCGCGCGCTGTACGAAGCCGTCGTCGAGCCTTGGCTCACTCTGGCAACGCGCACGAGCGACTACCGCATCTTCCAGAACGAAGACGTGCTGGGCATCGTCAAGACTGTTCTCGGCAAGTACGGCTTGCCCTTCGAGATACGGGCCACGCGAAGCTATCCGGCTCGTGAGTTCCAGGTCCAGTACGGGGAAACCGACTACGACTTCATTGCCCGGCTGCTGCACGAGTGGGGCCTGTACTACTGCTTCGTGCACGAAGAAAACAACCACAAGCTGGTGATCGTGGACGACATGGCCTCTCACCAGCCCTTCGCGCACGCGGGCTATCAGACCATTCCTTTCCATGCCGCCGACGCGACCGCACGCGAAGAACGCTGCGACCGCTTCAATGCGCATGAGGAATTGCAAAGCGGCCGCTGGGTCACCGACGACTTCGACTTCAAGCGCCCCAAGGCCGAGTTGCAGCAAGTCAGTGCCATGCCGCGCAAGACCGCGCAAAACACATGGGAGCACTACAGATGGCCGGGCGACTACGTCGTCGAATCCGAAGGCGAGCAATTGGTGCGCACGCGCATGGAGGAGGTCGGCAGTCAGGGCGAGCGTGCCAGCGGCTCGGGCAACCTGCGTGCGGTGGTGCCGGGCTGTCTGCTCACGCTGGAGCGCCATCCTCAGAACGAAGCGAATCGGCAGTACCTCGTGACGAACACACACCTGCGACTGCAGGACGTGGGCGATGCAAGCTCGCAGCAGGAGTTCGAATGCCGGGTGGACTTCGAGGTCATCCCGACGAGCAAGGTTTTTCGTGCGCCAGTGCCGCCGGAGCCAAGGCCGCGCACCACAGGTCCGCAGACCGCCATCGTCACGGGCCCGGCGGGCCGCGAGATCTGGACCGACGAATACGGCCGCGTGAAACTGAGCTTTCACTGGAACCGCTATTGCACCAAGGACGAGAACAGTTCGTGCTGGATTCGTGTTTCCTCGCCTTGGGCAGGTACCAACTTCGGCGGCATCCAGATCCCGCGCATCGGGCAAGAGGTGATCGTCGACTTCGAGAATGGCGACCCCGACCGGCCTATCGTGACGGGCCGCGTCTACAACGCCGACAACATGCCGCCGTGGAGCTTGCCCGACAACGCCACGCAGAGCGGCCTGCTCACACGCAGCTCCGAGGGCGGCAGCGGTGCCAACGCCAATGCCTTGCGCTTCGAGGACAGGAAAGGCCAGGAACAGGTGTGGCTGCACGCCGAGCGCAACCAGGACATCGAGGTCGAGCATGACGAAACCCACTCGGTGGGCCGCGACCGCAGCAAGAAAGTGGGCCGCAACCAGATGGCCACGATCGGCATGGCCTACATGCACAACGTGGGCCTCGCCAAGATGGTGAATATCGGCCTGGCCTACTCCTTCAACGTCGGCATGCTGCGCAACACCGTCGTCGGCATGATGGACAACACCATGGTCGGCAAGACCCAGACCACCAAGGTCGGCGAGAAGTACCTGCTGTCCGTGGGCGGAGACAAGGGTAGCCACATCGAGATGGACGGCAAGACCATCTCGTTGCGGGTGGGCGCGTCGGTGGTGCAGCTCAAGGCCGACGGCTCGATTGCCGTCACGGGCAAGAAGATCAATATCACGGCGCAAGGCGACGACGTGACCGTCAACGGCGAGCACATCTGGCTCAACCCCATGGGCGGTGGCGCCGCTCTGCAACCCAACGCGGTGCCGACCCCACCGCCGGCCGAGCCGCCGGGCAGCCCGCTGGCGAGCCTGGGCGCACTGATGGGCGGCAACCCCGCCGACCTGCTTGGCAAGGCGGGGCAGCTCGCCTCGATCGCCCAGCAGGTGGCCGGGGGCGGCGGTGGAGGCGGCGAAGCTGCAGGCCATGCGACACAAGTGCTCGGCACTGTCTCGGCCGCGGTCTCCGCCGGCGTCGGAATGCTGGCGGCGGACAAGGGCAACGCCCATGGCTGAGCCCGCGCCGCCGATCCCCGCGCCGCGCCTGAGGCAATTGCGCAACGGCACCCCCTTTCCACACTTCCAGTTCGACAAGATGGGCAAGGGGCGGCGCTTCCACGACGTGGTGGTGGTGTGCGCGAGCTTCGTGCTCGCGCCCGGCCGGCTCGAACCGGCGGCGTTTCATCGCGGCCCGGTCTTCGCCGACGAGCCCTGGGATGCCGCGCACGCCACGCTGTCGAGCTTGCGCATGGCGACCGACGTGCTGCTGCTCAAGCCCGACGCCGATGTCTACGTGACGGGCACCGCGCACGCCCTCGACTGGACGCCAAGGCGCGATTGGCGCGCGGAGCTGCAGGTGCACAGGCACCATGACGCACCGCTGCTGCACAAGGCGCTGCGTCTGACCGGGCCGCGCCACTGGGACTGGCAGCCGGACGCCGCGCAGCGCAGCCTGTCCGACGCGCAGCCCACGCTCGCCGTGCCGCTGCGCTACGAGCTCGCCTACGGCGGATGGGGATTCGACCAGGGCGACGACGAATCGGCCCCGCCCCGCACCCACTCGGCCAACCCCTGCGGCACCGGATGGTTCGGTAGCGCAGCCCGCGAGGATCATCCCGGGGCGCGCCATGCCGCCGGACAGCCGTTCCCCGGCCCGCAGATCGAGCACACCGATGCACCGCTGCAGCACGCCAACCACAAGGACGCCCAGCCCGTCGGCTTCGGGCCGGTCGCGCGCTTCTGGCAGCCGCGTGTCGCGCTGGCGGGAACCTACGACGACGCCTGGCGCGAACGCCACGCTGGACAGCCCTACATGGACTACGCCGACGATTTCGACGAACGCTTCTTCCAGTACGCCCCCGCCGACCAGGTCGTGGCCGGTGGCCTGCGGGGCGACGAATCCCTTCGCATGAGCGGCTTCTTCGCCTCGACGCCCTGCACCGAGACCCAGCTCCCGCACCTGTGGATCGAGGCGCTGTGCAGGAACGGGGACGGCATCGAGCGCAGCGAAGCCATGAAGCTCGACACCGTGCACATCGACCTCGACGAGATGCTCGTGCACCTGACCTGGCGGCTCACGCTCGACCAGGCGCTCGACACGGTGGCGGTCGACCTCTTCGAGCGGCCAATCACCGAAGCCATCGCGGCCGGTGGCGCCGCGCGTCAAGGGATACCGGCATGAGCGCCGAAAAGCACATCGCAGATGCGGAGTCGCGGTTCATGGTGGTCAACGTGGCGCCGGACTTCTGCATCGTCGGCAACCAGGTCGTTCCCTTCGACATCGTGTCGATCCTTCCGCCCGAGAAAGCGGCCTACTCGCACACCGTGTTCGCGCGCAGCGAGAAGGTGCTGATGGTCGACAGCATCGTCAAGGGCGTGGCGGGCAACGCGGGCAGCGGCGTGCGCTCGGGGGTCTCGCTCGGCGCGGGCAACGTGAAGATCATCTCCGGCTCGCAGACGGTCTTCGTCGAGAGCCGCCCCGTGGCCCGCCACGGCGATCTCTGCGAGATGAACGGGGCCGCCTGATGAGCTCGATTCCCGACGACAAGAAGACGCTGGGGCAGGTGCTGTCCACGTCTTCCTCGTCGTCGCCCTCTTCCTCCTTCTCGCCCCCCTCTTTCAACAGCAACGGCACGCTCGGCAGGGTGCTGACCTTCGAGGTGCCCAAGGGGCCGATGGTGCGGCGCCGGCCCGGCATCTGCAGCGAGCGGTACGAGCGGGAAAAGGCAGACTTCGAAAAGATACCGTGGTACGAGCGGATGTGGATCGGCACTGGTCGCGACGCGCGCCTTGAGCCCACGGATGCGCTGCAGGCCGCGAAGACATTTCAGCAGGCATGCGAAAAGATGCCAGATGAAATCCCCAAGTCGGCGCTGGACGACAAGCTCCAGCAGCTGAACGACCACTACACCGGCAAGAACCCCTTGCCGCCCGAACAGTCCTTGGAGCTCAAGAGAAGAGTCTCTTTCCTGCAGGACGTCTATACGCCGGGGCCACGCTGGGAGAACGGGCTTTCCGGCAGCGAAAGTGCCTGGCTGAGTGCGCAGAACCTGCGCTTCGGCAACACGCTGGGCATCGCCTTGCTGGGTCCGATCTTCGGCGCCCCCGGTGCGGCCACGCGTGTACTCGGAGGAAGCGAGGAGCAAGTAGCGGCGGCCAATCAAGTCGGCGCGGCCGCATTCGACATGGCCGCTGCGCATGTGGGTCTTGGCGGAAAGAAGAATGCCCCCGAGCCTCTGCCAAGACCCGGGGAGAACGCTCGCGGCGCCCCCCTCGAACCGGTCGGCCGGCCCGTCGGAGGAAAGTCTTCGACGCAGAATCCGCCACCGGAGCCCCCGGCACAAGGCACTGTCGTTCGACGCCTCCCGCCTCCCCCTCCAGCACCACCGCCAAGGCCTACGGTTCAGTACGACAAGAAACAACTACAGGCCAAGTACAAGCACGCCAAGGACTTCGGCGTGAACGATCCTTGGGGCAAGAATGCGGCCGCAAACTATCAATCAGCCTTGGAAGCGCACGTGCAGGATCCGGGCACACAGATGTTCAACGGAACGTATCGTGGCGACCCTGTCATCCACTACCTCAATCCCTCCACGGGCCTGAATGTCATGACGGATACTTCTCACAACTTTCTTTCCGGGTGGCGGCTCAATCCGGCCCAGATCAACAACGTCCAAACACGAGGCAGCCTGTGACGAACGACAAGTACGACTTCGACAAGGAAGTGAACATCACTCTGCCTCAAGCCAAGATGGCCATCCTGATGGAAATCTGTACCAAGATTGCCCAGTTTGGTCTCTCGCCGGAAGAAGAGCATGTCCTGAGAGAGATCGAATCCGCAGCCGAGTCAGAAATCGATTTCATCTTCGACCCGGACTACAAATCGGTGATGGAGAGCATCAGGAGAAAGCTCAGAGCCGAGCTTGACCTTTAGGCGTAGCCGCTCGGCTGCGCTTCCCGGATCTGACGAAGACCGACAGACAACCTCCTTCAGCTCTCTCGATCAGGGTCCGGATAAACCAGCGGCCCCAGCACCCCGCGATTGAAGGGCTTCCACTCGCCCTCCGGCTGCGCCAGCCGGTCGGCCACCGCATAGAGCACTGCCGGGTGCGCACCCAGCCCCAGGTGGCTGGCAATGACTTCGATGTTCTCCGACTGCGGGCCGGTCTTCTCGATGCTGCAGCGCCATGCGACGACACCGTCGGTGCGGCTGAAGATCGAGGTGGTCGGCACGGGCGGCGTGGGCTGCACGAACTTCATGCGGCGCGGGTCGTGCGAGCTCTGGCCGCTCACGCCTTCATACACGCGCCATGCGTTGGTGGCGCGCGGGCTGCCGGAGAACGGGCTGCCCAGCGTGATGACGTTGCGGATCATGTGCGAGTACGAAGACGCCAGCAGCCGCGCATACACGCCGCCGAGGCTCCAGCCGATCACGCTGACCTTCTGGCCGCTGTTGTCGTGCAGGGTCTTCAGCAGCTCGACCATGCCGTCTTCCACGCCTTCGCGCGGACCGAAGTTGCGGCCCAGGCCCCAGCCGTGCGCGTCGTAGCCGCGGCTGCACAGGTAGCGGCGCAGCAGCAGCGTGGAGCCGTCGCCCGCCACCAGACCCGGCAGAACGAGCACCGGGTGTCCGTCGCCGCGCGGCGTGAGCTGCAGCAGCGGCCACATGGCAATGCCGGCGCCGGTTTCCCAGAGCGCGCGGGCTTCAGCCAGCAGCAGCAGGCGCGACGGCGGCGCGACAGGTTCCTTGGCGTAGGTGGCGGTGGTCATGATGATGGATGGATCCTTTTTGGTTTTTATCTTCTTCAAGACGAACATGAGGCCGAAAGAATCAATGCCCCGTCGGACAACAACGTCATTTATCCGAGGTATTTGCCCCTCAGGTAATCAAGGTAAGCCCTCGATTCGCTGGAAACATACGGAGAAACCAGCGTGAGCGTGTAGAAAGCCGCCAGACCGGGGTCGGCCTGCGCCAGTGCGTCGCGCCCCGGCACGAGCCGCTCGAACGACAGCCAGCAGGTGGTGGTGAAGACCATCTGCAGCGCAAGGATGCGGGCCTGCTCCGCGCTGGTCTCGATCACACCCGAGGCCACCAGGCCTTCGCACAGCGTCTGCGCGGCCAGCAGGTTCTGCGCGGTGAGGGCCTGCGCACGCTGGCCCAGCGCCGGGTATTCGCTGGCCAGGAAGGCCATGTCGCGGTAGATGAAGCGGTATTCGTCGATGGCCTCGAAGCGCAGGTGCAGCGCGAGCCAGAGGTCGTCGATGGCCGCGATCGATGCCGACGAGCCGTTCAGGGCCTCGAGCCGTTGCTCGAAGCGCCGGAACAGCCATTCGACGATCAGCTGCTTGGCCTTGAAGTGGTAGTGCAGGTTGCCCGGGCTGATGCCGAGCTCGGCTGCGATCTTGTGGGTCGACACGGCCGCGAGGCCTTGCGCGTTGAACAGCGCGAGGCTGGCCTGCAGGATGCGGTCGCGTGTGGTGTTGGAGCTGGCCACAACCGGCTTGTCGGGTTGTCGCTCAGCGTTTGGCGCTGCGGCCACGGGAGGTGGCGGCGCCGGTGCCTTCGCCTTCGAGTTGCGCGACGCGTTCGCGCAGTTGCGCGATCTCGTCGCGCAGGGCCTGCACTTCGGCGGGGCCGGGCATGCCCAGGCGTTGCATGGCAGTGGCGACGCGCTGGTCGAACACGTCCTCGAACTTGCGGATGCCGAAACTGTCGAGGCTGGGGACCTTGCCCTGCCCGATGCCGAGCAGGCCTTCGATCACGTTGGCCTGGCGCTTGGCGACGTCGTTGCGCACGTTGTCCAGCGCCTTGAGGCCGGCGCGCAGCAGGACTTCGGCCTTGCCGGGCTCCGCGGGCTTCCTGGTTGCCGCGGGCGCCTTCTTCGCGGCCGGCGTCTTCTTCTTCGCAGGCGCCGCCCTCTTCTTCAACTTTGCAGTTTCGTCAGGACGGGTCGCCATGCAGTGCTCCAGATACCGGAAAAAAGAAAAGGGGCGCAAAGCGCCCCGGGGGTCAGGCCGCCTTGCGGGCAGCAGCGCGGCGAACCGGCTTCTTGGCGGCGGCGGCCTTGGCCTTCACCGTGCGAACCGGCTTGGCTTCTTCGGCGCCGCTCACGCGGGCTTCGATCTGCTTGGTGCCGGCGACGATCTTGTCGGCGATCTGCACCGAGACGGTGGCGATCGGCTGGTTCAGCGCGCCCAGGGCGTTGATCACCGAGGTGGCGACCGGCGATTCGACGCGAGCCACGCGACTGGCGACCGATTCGATGCCGCTGGTGGTGCCGGCGGCAACGCGGTCCATCACGTTCACGATGCGGCTGGTGTCGATGTCCAGGCGGTTGGCCAGGAAGCCGTTGATCTTTTCTTGCGCGCCGATCAGGTTGGCCTTGACCTGCTCGCTCACCAGCGGAATCTGGCGGCTGCCGAGGAAGTTGCTGTAGCGCGAAGCGGCGCCGCCCAGGAGGCGATGCACGCCGGTGCGGTAAGCGCCGACCAGGGTCTTGCCAGCGTCGTTGTATTGGCCGACGACGTGAACAGCTGCGGAAGCGATGGTGGTTTGCGTGGACATGGTGATTTCCTTGAAGTTGAAAGGTTCGCGAAGGAAACGGTATGTCTTTCGCGATGGGCCTATCTTCTTCTGCGGGGCCTAGGCCTGAAAAACTAGAACGGTCGGAAAACTAGTCCAACTGCCCCAATTTTCTTTCAGCAGGCCGGGGCCCGTGCGCCGATCATGCCGCAGCGGCCCTGGGGCTGCCGGAGCGCTTGGCCGGCGCGGCCTTGCGGGCTGGCAGCTTGGGCGTGGCCTTCTTTGCCGCGGTCCTGACCGGTGCCTTTGCAGCTGCTTTCACGGGTGCCTTCTTCGCTGCGACCTTGACTGGAGCCTTCTTGCGCGCGGCAGGTTTCTTCTTTGCAGCGGCGACGGGCGCGTGCCCGGCCTCGTCCGACGGCTCCTCGATCGTCTTCGCAGGCACCGGCGCGGGCGCCGCACCGGCTGCGGCCGGGTGCTTCTGCGTCAGCTCCATCAGCAGCTTGTGCTCGGCCAGCAGGTAGTCGCCGATCTCGGTGATGTCGGGCACGGCGCGGCGGCAGGCGATCAGGCCGTAGTCCATGCGGCCGTTGTAGCTCTGCACCGTGACGTTGAGCGCCGTGCCGTGGCTGGCGATCGACACCGGGTAGTAGCAGGTGACGAGCGCCCCCGCGAAGTACATCGGGAACGGCGCGCCGGCCACGTTCGAGATAGCCACGTTGGCCGCAGGCGGCAGCAGGTTGACGATGCCAGAGCGCCCCACCATCGACGCGATGCCCGACACCAGCCAGGGCGCGGCGAAGGTCGGGAAGTCGTCGAGGATCACGGCCTTGAAGCGGTTCATGGTCGACTTCGACGAGGTCGACGACGCGTTGATCGCCTTCAGCCGCTGCACCGGGTCGGTGATGTCGGTGGCCAGGCTCACGAGGATCATGCTGGCCTGGTTGTTGGCTGTCTGGTCGCCCGCTTCGCGCAGACTCACCGGTACGCCCGCCACCAGCGGCTTGGCCGGCAGCTCGTTGTTATCGGCCAGGTAGTGGCGCAGCGCGCCGGCCACCGTGGCCATGACCACGTCGTTGAGCGACACGCCGAAGTGCTTGGCGATGTACTTGGTCTCGGCCAGCGAGATGGTGCGGCCGGCAAAGGTGCGCTGGTTGGTGATCGACACGTTGAGCGAGGTGCGCGGCGCGAAGAGGTTGAACTTCTTCGGTGCGGCGGCCGTGTCCTTCTCGGCCGCCTTCTCGTCGGGCTTGGCGAGGCCGCCGATGGCGCGCGCGATGGCGGGCGCCATCTTGAAGAGCTTCACGTACTGCTGCGCGGTGTTGCGCAGCGCAGCGGTGGCGAGTTCAGCCATGCCCAGCTGGTAGCCGCTGCTGCGCGGACGCGAACGCGGCGGCTTCACCACGCGGCCGGTGGCCTCGAGGTCGAAGATGGCCTTGCCCACTTCCACGCCGGCCTGCCCGTCGATGCCCGCATGGTGCACCTTGGTGTAGAGCGCCGCCTGGCCGCTCTTGAGGCCGTCGATGATGTAGAACTCCCACATCGGCCGGCTGCGGTCGATCAGCGAGGAATGCAGCCGGGCCACGTATTGCTGCAACTGCCGGTTGGTTCCGGGCTTGGGCAGCGTGATGTGGCGCACGTGGTAGTCGAGGTCGATGTCGTCGTCCTCGACCCACACCGGGTTGGTCATGTCGAAGGGCATCAGCGCGAGCTTGCGCGTGAACACGTCGGCCAGGTGGATGCGGCTGGCCATGAAGTTCTTGGCGTCTTCGTAGAAGTCGCCCTTGTAGCCCTTGGGCAGGTCGAGCACGTTCAGGGAGCCCACGTGCATCGGCATTTCCGGCGTCTCCAGGTGCAGGAAGGTGGCATCAAGACCGCTCAGGTGTTTCATGTGTTGTGTCTCCTTGGTGGGGCATGCGCCGCTAGGCAGGATAGCGCGGGCATCGCGTTCGTGGGCCTCTGGTTCTTCAGTGTTTCCACCGGGGGAAGGCACCAGCGCGACAGGGGTTTGCCCGAAGTAGCGAAAAAGTGCCAGGTGCCCGGCGGGCAGGGCAACAACTGCTCACATCGCCCGTTTCACACAGGCTCCGTACACTGCGGCCATGACATCCAGCCCCTCCCCGCAGCAGCATCAGGACGACAACCTCTGGCTCGAGGACATCGACGGCGAGAAGCAGCTCGACTGGGCGCGCGCGCAGAACGCGCTCACCGTGCAGGCCTATGCGCAGTCGCCCGCGTTCGAGGCGCTCCAGCAGGGCATCCTCGAGGTGCTCGACTCGGACGACCGCATTCCGATGGTCCGCAAGATCGGCCCGCGCTTCTATTACAACTTCTGGCGCGACAAGGATCACACCAAGGGCCTGTGGCGCCGCACCACGCTGGATGAATACCGCAAGCCGCAGCCCGTGTGGGAGACGGTGATCGACCTCGACGCGCTGGCCGCAGCCGACAAGGAGAACTGGGTCTGGCACGGCGCCGACTGCCTGGAGCCCGACTACAGGCGCTGCCTGATCTCGCTGTCGCGCGGCGGCGCCGATGCCGACGTGGTGCGCGAGTTCGACCTCGAAACCAAGCAGTTCGTCGAAGGCGGCTTCGCGCTGCCCGAGGCCAAGAACCACGTGGGCTGGAAAGACATCGACCACCTCTACGTGGCCACCGACTTCGGCCCCGGCTCGATGACCAGCTCCAGCTACCCGCGCATCGTGAAGGAATGGAAGCGCGGCACGCCGCTGGCCAGCGCGGTGACGGTGTACGAAGGCGCGCACGAGGACATGTCCGTCAGCGCCTACCGCGACAACACGCCCGGCTTCGAACGCGACTTCGTCTCGCGCCAGATCGACTTCTACGAAAGCGAAACCTGGCTGCGCGGCGCCGACGGCAAGCTCGCCAAGATCGACGTGCCCGACGATTCGCTGGCCGAGATCACGCGCGAGTGGATGCTGATCGAGCCGCGCACCGACTGGGCCGTGGGCGGCACCACCTTCAAGTCGGGCTCGCTGCTGGCCGCGAAGTTCGACGACTACATGGCGGGCCGGCGCGAGCTCACCGTGCTGTTCGAGCCCGACGACACGACCGCACTCGACAGCCACTCGTGGACGCGCAACCACCTGATCGTCAACGTGATGCACGACGTGGTGAACCGCCTCGAAGTGCTCACGCCGCCATCGAACGGCAAAGGTGCGTGGACGCGTGAAAGCCTCGGCGGCGCGCCCGCCCTGTCGACCATCGCAGCGGGAGGCATCGACGAGGACGAGAACGACGACTACTTCCTCACCGTGAGCGGCTTCCTGCAGCCGACCACGCTCTACATAGGCACCATCGGCCAGGGCAAACCGGAGGTGCTGAAGGACAGCCCCGCCTTCTTCGACGCCTCGCGCTATCGCGTGAGCCAGCACTTCACCACCTCGAAAGACGGCACGCGCGTGCCCTACTTCGAGATCGCCGCCAAAGACCTGCAGGCCAACGGCAAGAACCCCACCCTGCAGTACGCGTACGGCGGCTTCGAGATCTCATTGCAGCCGAGCTACAGCGGCAGCATCGGCCGCGCCTGGCTCGACAAGGGCGGCGTGTACGTCATCGCCAACATCCGCGGCGGCGGCGAGTACGGCCCGCGCTGGCACCAGGCCGCACTGCAGGAGAACCGGCTGCGTACCTGCGAAGACTTCGCGGCCGTGTCCGAAGACCTGTTCGCCCGAAAGATCACATCGCCCGCGCACCTGGGCGCGATGGGCGGCAGCAACGGCGGCCTGCTGATGGGCAACATGCTCACGCTGTACCCGAAGCTCTACGGCGCCGTCGTGAGCGAGGTGGCGCTGCTCGACATGCGGCGCTACACGCACCTGTCGGCGGGCGCCTCGTGGATCGCGGAATACGGCGACCCCGACCAGCCCGACGAGTGGGAATTCATCCAGACCTTCTCGCCCTACGAGAACGCGAAGCCGGGCCAGGCATACCCGCCCGCCCTCTTCACCACCTCCACGCGCGACGACCGCGTGGGCCCGGTGCATGCGCGCAAGATGCACGCGAAGATGGTGGCGCTGGGGTACGACAGCAGCTTCTACGAGAACCTGGAAGGCGGCCACAGCGCTGCAACGGACAACAAGGAATCCGCTTTCATGGACGCACTGGGCTACGCGTACCTGTGGCAACACCTGGAGAAGCCGTGATGAGCAATGCCAGCAGCACCCCCGTCACCCTCGAACTGATCGGCGCGCCGACCGACATCGGCGCCAGCGTGCGCGGCGCCGGCATGGGGCCCGACGCGCTGCGCGTTGCGGGCCTGCCCGAGGCACTGGCACGGCAGGGCTACACAGTCATCGACCGCGGCAACCTCGCGGGCCCGGCCACGCCCTGGGCGCCGCCGACCAACGGGTTGCGCCACCTCGACGAAGTGATCGCCTGGAACCGCTCGGTGTACGCGGCCGTCGACACCGCGCTGGGTGCCAGCAACGTGCCGGTGATGCTGGGCGGCGACCACTGTCTGGCCATCGGCTCGATCAGCGCGGTGGCGTGGCATGCGCGCAAGCGCGGCAAGAAGCTGCGCGTGCTGTGGCTGGACGCGCACTCCGACGTCAACACCGAAACCACGAGCCCCAGCGGCAACCTGCACGGCATGCCGGTGTCATGCCTGCTGGGCCACGGGCCGGCCGTGCTCACGGGCTGGAGCGGCGAGCGCGCGGCGCTGCAGCACGACGCCATCCGCTTCATCGGCATCCGCAGCGTGGACGGCGACGAGAAGGAAGCCATTCGCACGCTGGGCCTGAGCGTGTTCGACATGCGCCACATCGACGAGCACGGCATGCGCACGACCATGACGGAGGCACTGCAGGACGTGGACGAAGACACGCACCTGCACGTGAGCTTCGACCTCGACTGCCTCGACCCGGCGGACGCGCCCGGCGTGGGCACCGGCGTGCGCGGCGGGCCGACCTACCGCGAGATGCAGCTGTGCATGGAAATGATCGCGGACACCGGGCGGCTGGGCTCGCTCGACGTGGTGGAGCTGAACCCGGCGCTCGATGTGCGCAACCAGACGGCGGAAGTGGCTGTCGAGCTCATCGAGAGCCTCTTCGGCAAGTCGACGCTGGTGCGCTAGGAGTTCTTCAGGTCAGGGACGCTCGACCTGCGCGGCCTTGGCCCGCGTCACGTAGCCCTGGTAGGCCGGCAGCGCGATGGCCGCGACGATGCCGAGCCCCACGATGACGGGCAGCAGCCAGGCACCGATCAGCACGCCAGTGGTGTTGGGCGGCGGCGGCGCGCCGAAGCGGTTGCTGCCCTTGGTGCCCGACTTGAAGATCCAGATCAGCGCGACCAGCGGGATCAGCGCCAGGAACAGCATCCAGCCCGACCAGTCCATGTCGTGCGAGCGCTGGATGCCCGTGAGCACGTAGAAAACGAAATACGGAATCGCGAGCAGGAAGGTCAGCGCCACGATCAGCCCCTCGGAACGCCCGAGGCCGGCGATGCCGAGGATGAAACCCAGCAAGGTGGCCGCGACGATGAAGATGATGTACGAAAACATCGTGTACGCCAGGAAGCGCGCCCGCCCGATGCGGCCCTTGGCGGACCACAGCTTCACGGGCTGGACGCCCGCATCGCCCTCGTACACATCGGCCACCGTGGCGCGGGGCGCGGCGTAGGGATTGGTCATCTCTGTCATGTACTTCTCTCCTCTGTTGTGAAGTTCACATTTTGGGCAAAGACCTTTACAAAAGACCAGCCCTTTTGACGGCGTGATAGCGGTTCACCAACGCCACCGCGAGGTCGGCCGGCTCCACGTCTACCGAGAGCGGATCGTTGCCGACCACCCGCGCAAAAGCATCGCGGCGCGACTGCTCGAACAGATGCGCCGCCGCAACATCGACGGCGTCGCGCGCATGCACCAGCGGCTGGCTGGCGATGCGGCCGAGCACCCGCTCGCGCAGGCTCGCGACCAGCACGAGGTGCTTGCGGCGCAGCAGCTTGATCGCGGGGCGCAGCTCGGCCGCGTCCTCGTCGCGGAAGTTGGTCAGCACGATGACCAGCGCGCGCCGTTTCTGCACGCGCAGCATTTCCTGTGCGGCGAGCAGGTAGTCCGAATGGGTGGCGCCGGGCTGGATGTCGTGCAGCCGGTTCATCAGCGCGTTGAGGGTGGCGGTGCCCTTGCGCGGGGCGAAGTCGCGCCGCTCTTCGGCAGGGCAGCCGAAAGTCATGGCGCCGACCTCGTCGCCTTCCTTCAGCGCCACGTAGCTCAGCAGCATCAGCGCATTGAGCGCCTCATCGAAGTGGCTGTTGGCCTTCAGCGCCAGCGCGCCTTCGTCGGCGCGCATGCGGCGGCCGCAGTCGAGCAGGAACAGCACGCACTGGTCGCGGTCGTCCTGGAACTCGCGCACGATGGGCCGGCGCTGGCGCTGCGTGGCTTTCCAGTCGATGTGGCGCAGCGAGTCGCCGGTCTTGTAGTCAGAAAGTTGACGAAAGTCGGTGCCGAGCCCACGCTGCGCATAGGTCTTGATGCCGATCTGCGCCAGCCGCCGGTCGCCCGACAGCCACGCGTAGCGCGCCAGCGCGGCGAAGTTGGGATACACGCGCAGCCGACGCGGTTCGCCCAGCGTCTGCCGCATGTCGAAGCAGCCGAAGCGGGTGCGCCAGCGCAGCTGGGTGGCGCCGAATTGCGCGACGCCGCGCTGCGTTGCGGTAGCGGTGTAGCGCAGCGCAACCTGCGAGAGCGCCGGCACGGCGACGGTCTGCGGCAGGCCCTCGAAGGTGAAGTGGGCGTCGAGCTCGTCGAACACCGACACCTGCCAGGCCTGCGCGCCTTCGTTCACCAGCGTGAGCGTGAGCACCGTGGGCACGCCGAGCGAGAAGGCGCCGGGCAGGTTGCGCTCGATGCGCAGCGGCGCGGCGCGCCACAAGCGCAGGCTCTGCCAGAGGTCGACGCCCGCCAGCACAAGACCCAGCGCCAGCAGCACGCCGGCCGCGATGGCGACGTAGCCCACCGGCACGCCCAGCAGCAGGGCCACGGACGCGGCCACGGTCAGGCCGGCCAGCGCCAGCACGGCCGCACGCGCGGGGATCGGAACAGCAGCGCGCATCCGCGGGCCTAGAGCCTTGGTGCCTCTACGCTGTCGCGGGCGGCGCGCAGCAGGGTGTCGACGCCCAGGCCTTCGAGCTGCGCGTCGGGCGAGATCATCACGCGGTGCCGCAGTGCGGGCAGCGCCTGGCGCGCCACGTCGTCGGGCGTGATGAAGTCGCGCCCGGCCATCAGCGCGGCGGCGCGGGCGGCGCGCACCAGGGCCATGGTGCCGCGCGGCCCGGCGCCGGACGAGAGGCCCGGCCAGTCGCGCGTGGCGCGCGCGATGCGCACCGCGTAGTCGATCACGCGTTCGTCGGCCTGCACCAGGCAGGCCAGCCGCTGCAGTTCGAGCACCTGCGCCTCGTCGAGGCAGGGGCGCACGGCCTCCAGCGGAAACTGGTTGCCGGCACGCTGGCGCGTGGTCAGCTGCACGATGGCGTTCTCTTCGCTGTGGCTCGGAAAGCCGATGTCGATCTTCAGCAGGAAGCGGTCGAGCTGTGCCTCCGGAAGCGGGTAGGTGCCTTCGGTGTCGATCGGGTTCTGCGTGGCCATCACCATGAACGGGCGCGGCAGCGGCATGGCCGTGCCTTCGAGCGTGACCTGGTACTCCTGCATGACTTCGAGCAGCGCGCTCTGGGTCTTGGCCGGCGCGCGGTTGATTTCGTCGGCCAACAGGAGGTTGGTGAACACCGGGCCCTGGTGCACGCGCAGCGTGCCGAGGCTGCTCTCGCCGCGCGCGGCGAGGTCGAGCACCGCGTGGCCTGTGATGTCCGAGGGCATCAGGTCGGGGGTGAACTGCACGCGCGCATAGCGCAGCGTCATGGCCTGCGCCAGCGCCCGGGCAAGCAGGGTCTTGCCGAGCCCCGGCACGCCTTCGATCAGCACGTGGCCCGAAGCAACCAGCGCAATCAGCGTCTGGTCGACCGCCTCGAGCTGGCCGACCACGGCCTGGCCGACCTCGGCGCGCAGCGTCTGCAGCCACTGGGCCGCACGCGTCAGTTCTTCGGGTTGGATGGCTTGCATGAGCGTCTCTCGGTTCAGGATGTGGATGAAGAAGAAGGTGAAGGCATGAACGGCCCGTGGGCGTCGAGCCGCCGGCGCGCGGTTTCCAGCACCTCCAGGTCGACCGACATGGCGCCGGCATGGCGAGCCCGCTCGCCCATCGCCCGAACGAGCATGGCCGCCTCCAGCCCGGTGGCCTGCGCGATGGCGGCGGCGCGCGCGGCGGCATCGCGGCGCGCATAGCCGCGCAGCTGGCGGCCGGCGGATTCGTTCAGCGCGCGCAGCTGCGCGGCGTGCAGCGCGTCGGCGCCGTGCATGTGCAGGAAGCCGGCGGTGCCGCGCACCTGCTCGGCCATGGAACGCCGATGCGTGCCGGCCGAGGGCGCCAGCGGCCCGAAGCGCACGGCCGCTCGCCAAAGCGCAACAGCCAGCGCCAGCAGGCCCACGAGCAGGGCCGCCCAGCCCTTATTCCAGATCCAGCGCAGGAAGGGCTCGCGCGTTTCCTCGGCAACGAACCAGACTTCGGCGCCGCTGCGCGCCTGCACCGCGGCAACGGCGAACAGCGCGTTGTCGCCGCGCGTCAGGCTCGCGTTGTGCCACAGGCCCCAGGGCATCACGGTGACGGTGCCGCGGCCGACCTGCACGCGGATCGCTTCGGTGCCTTTCGCGCCGAGCACGGTCCACAGGGGCGGCGGCTGCTTGTCGGCGGGCCGGTAGCGCGCTGGCGACCACCAGGTGCAGATGCGGAAGCTGCGGCCACCGGCGAAGCTCGCGGGCACGGTTTCGGGCTCGGTCACCGCATGGCAATCCGCGTCCTTGGCGGGTTCGGCAAATTGCGACTTGGGCAGTCGCTTCCTGGGTCCGGACGGCTCTTTCGACTCTTTCTTCTCGTCCCCGGCGGGCGGCTTTTCGCGGACCAGCGGGATCCAGCCTTCAAGCAGGTCGCTGTTGACGAGGTGGCTGGGCATAACGAGGTGCCCGCCCTGCTCGACCCACTGGCGCAGGCGCTGTTCGCGCTCGGGGAACATGTCCCAGTGGCTGGAGGCGAGCACCAGCCGTGCCTGCGCGGGGGGCATGGTGTCGAGGCTGTCGTGCTTGACCACCTGGACGCCGAGCTCGCGCAGCATCACCTGCGCGCCGTAGAACGAATTCTTCTTGGCCTCGCCGCTCGCGGGCGTCGGTATTTCGGTGTCGGCCCATTCGGTGGCGGAGACCAGCCAGAAGCCGATTGCCGCCAGCACGAGCACCGAGCCGATGCGAATCAGCCAGGCATTCATGCGACGGCACCCTTCAGATCGGCGACGGCCGGCACGGCGGCGGAAAGATGCCGATCGAACTCGCCGCAGACCGCCAGCACCTGCGCGGTGGAAGGCAGCCGACCGCCGTACGCCCCCAGCTGCCAGACCCCGACCAGCCGCACGAAGAAGGCCTGCGCATCGGGCGTCAGCCGGGTCGCGGAGAGCAGCATGCATTCGCCCTCGGTGCTCGCGGCTCGCACCGGCACCCCGTGCGCGTGCACGAGGCGCGACAGCGCGCCGCGGTACAGCAGCGACAGTGCGGGCCGGTGCTGGCCGCGCTGCCAGAGTGCGGCCGCGGCGTTGCCGATGTCGTCGGGCAGGCTTTCGGGCCGGATGTCGAGGCTGCCGACATGGCTGGGCAGCAGTTCCTTGCCGGGCCGCGCACCGCCGGCACGCACCTGCATCCAGCGGCGCAGGCGAACCACCAGCCAGGCCAGCGCCAGCGCGCCCAGCCCCCAGATGAGCCAGCGCGCGCCCTCGGCCACCGACCTGATGAAATCGCGCAGCCAGTCGAGGCTGTCGGTCTTCTTCTCGGGTTCGTCTTCCTCTTCGTCGTCGCGTTCCTTGAAGCGCAGCTTTCTTTCGGTCTTGGTGCCGGGCATGTTCGGATCGGCGCGGACCTTGTCGACTGCGGTCTTCACCTGTTCGCGGGTCGGGGCCTCGGCAGCGACTGCCGGCGGCGTCATCGCGACGATGGCGCACACAGCCAACACAGCCGCCGCGATACGAAGTGCGCGAAGCCTGGAGGTGTCAGCGGAACCCACGGCGGAACTCCTGCTCGATGTCCCACGCTTCGAGCTCTACCCGGCGGTTGAGGTACATCGCAAAACCGGCCGCCACGTAGAACGGCTCCAGCACGCCGACAACGAGCGCATAGGCCCCCGCCGTCAGCAGGCTCTGCAGCGGAACGTCCGACTGCGTGAGCCAACCGAACAGATCCTTCGCGCTGCCCTCCGGCGCGAACCAGAACAGCAACGACAGCAGGCAGATATCAAGCGCCATCTCCACGTTGGCGAACACCATCTGCATGCCCGTAGCCGCGCCGCGCCGTCCGCGCAGCAACTGCGTGCGCCGCTTGCGCCGTGCGCTGCCGCGCTGGCCTTCGAGCTGGTCGATTGCCTGGGTGAATGAACGCCAGGGCGAAAACCGCCGCCACAGCAGCGTGCGCAGCAGTTGCCCGCCCCACACCGCGCGACGGTTTTGCCAGAGGTCGGCCCAGCGCGTCTCCTGCCCGAACACCGCGCGCGAATGAACGAACAGCAGGCTGCGGTCGAACCAGGGCTTGAGCCAGAAGATCAGCAGGCTGGGCAGCCAGCCGGCGATCTCGACCGTGCAGAGCGCCAGCAGCACGGTCACGATGTACACCGGCAGGAAGGTGCGCCACACCGAGCGCGCATGGCTGCGCACCAGTTGGGCGCCCAGGTCCGCAGCCTCGGCCATGGGCCGTGGCCGCAGCGCGATGGCGAGGCCGTCAACCTGCACGGTCTTCAGCCTTTGCAGCAGCAGCGGCGCGCGGCCGGCCCTGCCAGCCCAGGTACGCCAGCACCAGCACCCAGCAGGCGCCGCCCACGCCGTACTTCACGGCCGGCGCGATCCAGCGCGCCGACGACCAGAAGGCCTCGATCGCGGCGGCGATCAGCAGCAGCCCGATGACGCCGTAGACGATCACCACGGCATGCCGTGCGGCCAGCCGCAGCGACTCGAGCCGCGTGTAGCGGCCGGGCGCAACCCACGCGTAGCCGAGCCGCAGGCCGGCCGCGCCCGCCAGCACGATGGCCGTGAGCTCGAATGCCGAGTGCGTGATGACGAAGGAACAGAAGTTCTCCGCATGCCCCGCCGCGATCAGGTAACCGCCGACCGCGCCGATCTGCACGCCGTTGAACACCACCACCGCGGCACTGCCCACGCCGGCGAAGATGCCGGCCGCGAAGCAGCGAAAGCCGATGCCGATGTTGTGCATGATGTAGAAGCCGAACATCTGCCAGTCGTCGCCCGCGCTGCGCGTGCGGCCCAGCGACTCGGCACTGTCGCTGTACATGGAATCGAACTGCTGCACGGCGCTGGCGTCGAGCAGGTGCAGGATGAAGCCCGGGTCGCGGTAGGCCGCCCAGCCCGCCGCCAACAGGGGCAGCACAAACATCAGCGCGGACACCAGCAGGTAGACGCGGTGCGCCCGCACCGCCTCGGGAAAATCGACCAGCGCCAGCCGGGCGAAGCGCGCCAGACCGTAGTCGTGCTGCCGGTAGATCAGCCGGTGCGCGCTCTGGGTCAGGCTTTCGAGCCGCTGCGTGAGGTGAATGGGGTAGGCGCGCGCCTGCGCCAGCGCCAGGTGCTCGCACACGCGGCGGTACAGCGTGGCGAGCCGCGCGCCGTCGAACTTGCGCTTGGTCTCGGCCACGCGGATGACGGCTTCGAGTTCGGTCCACAGCGGCGCGTAGGCTGCTTCGAAATCGAGCGGCGTCATCGCCCGCCTCCTCGCGCATCGGCGCCGGCGCGGCGGCCCAGCACCCACTGCGCAACGCC
Organism: Variovorax sp. GW821-FHT09D05; assembly: GCF_059416325.1. Lineage (NCBI taxonomy): Bacteria > Pseudomonadati > Pseudomonadota > Betaproteobacteria > Burkholderiales > Comamonadaceae > Variovorax > Variovorax sp. GW821-FHT09D05. Next base: position 66,163 of record NZ_JBWKOZ010000002.1, read on the forward strand.
CAGCAGGCGTTGCGAGGCGGAGGCGCCGGAAGTGTCGGGGCCCAGCACTGGTTCGGCGACGCGGGCGAGTTCGTCGAAGCGCTCGGGGGTCAGGCGCGTCGCGCGACCGGCCCACGAGACGATGGCCATCTGCTCGCGCGCCGACAGCGGCCGCGCGGGGGCCTGCGGTTCGGCCGCGGGCACCTCGCCGTGCAGGCTCACGTGGTCGCTGAACACCACCAGCGTGCCGGCGGCCAGGTCACCCAGCCGCTTGCTGTCGCGCCGCCACAGCATCGACACGATGCCCGCGCCATAGAAGGCCGGCACGAAGTCGGCCGCGCGCAGCAAGTTGCGGGTGAGCGCGGCGGCAGGCGTCACGGGCAGGCCCGAGTCCATCACCACGCGCAGCCCCATCACGCGCTTGCCGGGCGTGGCAGCCGCGCGCGTGAGTTCGAAGATCACGGGGTAGAGCCACTCGAGGCAGAAGTAGCTGATGAGCAGGATGCCGAAGCCCATCTTGCCCATCATGCCGACGGCGATGGAGATCACGGTGAAGATGCCGAGCCGGATCGCGAAGTCGATGAGATACGCCAGCCCGCGCGCGACCAGGCCGGCCGGGCGCAGCGAGAGCGCGATGCCTTCCGGGGTCTCGGCGGTGTAGAGCGTGTCGAGGCGCACTGGCGAAGCGCTCGCTCAGGCCTGCAACACGACGGTGTCGGCGATCTGGTCGTGCAGGCAGCGGCGCGACGCACGGAAGATGAAGAGGCTGTCGATCAGCACGTAGATCGGCCCGAGCAACGGCCAGATGGTCGTGAAGAACGCCGGGCCGTCGCGCAGGGCCAGGATGCGTCCGATCTGCGCCCGCGAGCCGTCGGGCCGGGCAATGCGGATCTTGAACAGCGCCTTGCCGATGGTCTGGCCGCGAGTGGCCAGCAGATAGCCGTGCAGAACGAGGTAGAGAACGATGCCGGAGGCCGCGCTGGAGATGCGTGGCTCCCAGAGTCCGAGGCCGTCGTCCTCCCAGAGGTTGATGGGCGTGAACTTCGCCAGGAGCCATATCACGGCGATGGAGATGCCGGCGTCGAGCATCGCGGCGAGGAAGCGCGTGCCGCGCGTTGCGAGTTCGCCGGGCTGCGTCTGGCCCGGCTGCAGCACGTCCTCCACATGGGATTGCGGAGGCGCGTAGCGCGCGTCCTGCGACTGATCTTCCATGCCGTCCCTCTCCGAAACGATTGATTTTCGGAAGATTCTAGTGGGTGGGCTGCTCCGGCAGTGGGCGAACAAGGGCACTCTGCAGGTTGCGCAGGTCGTCCAGCAGCAGGCTCAGGGGTGCGGCCAGGAGTGCATTCGACAGGGGGCCTTGCGACGCCTGCGCGCAGCGGTCGAGCCCGTCGAGGTCCGGTGGCGCGCCCTTGCCCGCGAGCGCATCGGCCATGCCGGCGACTGCGGCACCGGCAGCCTGCGCCGCTTCGCGCCATGCGGCGTCGGCCTGCGCGCCCTGCATCTGCCGGAACACGCGATCCAGCACCACGGCGTCCTGGAAGATGCGCGCCGCCAGCCGGGCCTTGTCGCGATAGGCGCTGCGCCCCCCGGCGGTGCCGCGGCGCCACCACCGCGCCTCCAGGTCAGCGCCGCCGGCCAGCACGGCCAGCCGGCCCAGCGACGCGCGCGTGCCCGCGTGAATGCGCTCCGCCTCGGCACCGGCAGGCCTTCGCGCAGCGGCCATGCGTTTCGCGATGCCGTGCAGCAACGCGGCGCAGCCCTCGTCGAAACGCGCGCCCGCGTGGTACTCGGACACGAGCGTCGAAACCGCCAGCGCCACTCCCACGCCGATGCCGATCTGCGCCATGCGCAGCAGCGCAACCTGCAGCGCCGAATGGCCGGGAATACCGCCGGCCGACAGGATGATCAACGCGGCCACCGGTGCGCTGCGCAAGCCCGGCGCGGCCGCGCTGGCAAACGCCAGCAACATGACGACGGCCAGCGTGGTCGCCAGCATCGGCGCGCCGTGGTGCTGCAGATAGACGCCGGCCAGGCCGCACAGCGCGCCGGCGGCCGTGCCGCTCACGCGGTTCCATCCGGCATCGAGCGTGGAGCCGGCGCTCGGGCGCATGACGATCAGCACGCTCATCACCGCCCAGAAACTTTCGGGCAGGTGCAACGCGGTGGCGACGCCCCAGGCGATGGCCACCGCCGCTGCCAGTTGTACGCCGGGACGCCAGCGGCCGTGGCGCCAGGGGCCAGTCAGGCGTTGCAGTGCCGGGGCGCCGTTCATGCCCCTGGCCCCGGTGGATCGCCGCCTTCCAGCGCGGCGGCGATGCCGTCGATCAGCCCGCAGGCCTGCAGCAGCAAGGCGCGCTGATCGGCATCGAGCGTGGCGCTGATCACCTCGGCCAGTGCCGCCTCGCGCGAACGCATGAGCGCCTTCAGACGGCGTATGCCCTCGGCCGTGAGAGACAGCAGCCATTGGCGCCCATCGGTCGGGTGCGGCGTGCGGCCGATCCAGCCTTCGGCTTCCAGCTCGGCCAGTAGCCGGGTCAGCGACTGGAGCTTGACGCGTTCGAGCCCTGCCAGCGTGGTGGGCGTGCACGGCCCATGCCGATGCAACTGGCCGAGCACGCTGAGCTTGGCCACGCTGGGGCCGTCGGGCGCGGCGCTGCCGCTGCGCAACTGGCGCGTCAACTGCGACACCGAGGTGCGAAGGCGCGAGGCGCATTGCGCCGGATCCGGGATGGTGGAAGCCATGCCCAGATTGTAAGACGTATCTTGGTACTTTGGAGTCCGGCGTCAGCCCCGGTTCGGCGACGAGTTCACCGGATAGGTGACGGCGGGCTGGGCAGCGGCGGGAGCGGGTGGCGAGGCGACCGGCGTTGTTTCCGCGGGCGCCCCGACTTCTTCCTCCGCTTCCGGGCCTTCGAGGAAACGGTCGAGCAGCGCGAAGAAGCGGTCGTAGAAGCGCTCGTCGGTCAGCGTTTCGCTCGCGACCTTCACCATCGCGTCGTCGCTGCCCGAGAACGGCAGCGAGAGCGAGCCGATCGCGCCCACGCCCAGGCTGGCCGAGTTGTTCACCTTCTTGATGCCGTAGCGGTCCTGCAGCGCGGTCGCAAAAGCCACGGTGCTCTTGCTGGCCTTGCCGCTTCTTGTGCTCTCGCGCGCGCAGACCACCCGGAACTCGACCTCGACATGCACCTCGGCCGCCGGCTGGAAGCTCTTGCGCCCGGTCACGAGATCGGCGTTGGCCGCCGTGATCATGTAGCCCTGGCTCAGCAGCGCGCGGCGCGCGGCCTCGCAGGTCTGGGCCTCGGTGGCCTCGTAATCTCGGGTGTGGGTGGTGGTCGAGCCGAAGGCTTCGGGCTCGTAGTTCACGCGGCGCGATGTGCTGCCGCAGCCGGCAAGTACAAGGGCGGACAGCAGGCCGAGTACGAGAACCCGGGCGCGAACAACTGGGAAAGAAGTGAGGTGCATGGACGGCATGGAGCGGCAAATGCTAACCGGCGCCTTGCCGGCAAGGCTTCGAGCGCGCCCGCGCGCCAGCGTTCCCTGCCGCGCGAGATTTTCAGGACCAGGGCAGCATGTGATGCGCGCGCGCCCGCGTCGCCGCGATCAGCCGCGCATTGGGCGCATCGGTGCTCGCCACCCAGGCGCGCGCCTCCTCGGCGCTGCGGCCGAACTGCTGGTGGCGCCGCACCAGGCGCTCCTCACGCACCGCATCGTCGATGTCCACGTACCAGACCTCGTCGAACATCGCCGCCGCGCCAGCCCAAGGGCCGACGTCGTGCAGCAGGTAGTTGCCTTCGCTGATGACAAGCTGCGTCGTCGGCAGCACCGCAATGGCGCCGGCAATCGGCTCCTCGATCTCGCGGCGGAATTCGGGAGCGTAGACGATGTCGCCATCGGGCCGCTGCTCGCGCAGGCGCTGCAGCAGCGCGACATAGCCGGCGCTGTCGAAGGTGTCGGGCGCGCCCTTGCGGCCGGAGCGGCCGAGCCGTTGCAGCTCGACGTTGGCGAGGTGAAAGCCGTCCATGGGGACGACCTGGGCGCGGTCGCCCAGCGACTGCCGCAGCGCCTCAGCCACGGTGGATTTGCCGGCGCCCGGTGCGCCCACCAGACCGAGCAGCTTGCGTCGCCCATCGGCGAGCAAGCTGTGAATGCGGGCGTTTTCTGCTTCGCCAACAGTGTTCATCGATACGACCTCAGGAGAGATGCCATTCAGGCAGGACTTCACGGCGGCTGAGCCAGTCCGAAAGGATGCCTTCGGCCCCGACGAAAGACGCCGCCATCCGCCGACGATAGCGCACAGAGTGTCTCGGTCGCCCCTGCTCTGACCGCCAGCCACAGGGCATCCGGGAAACTCTCCAACGGCCGCAGCCGTGCCGACGACGTCATTTCAGAATCGCGCGGAACGTCAGGCTGATGCGCACACCAGCGCCTTCAGCCTTGGGAATTGCATGCAGCCAGCCCTGCTGGACGGCATCCGACATGTAGAGCAGCGATCCATGGGGCAAGAGGTAGTCGAACCGGACAGTGCTATCGGCCTTGCTCCGGTATGCAATGGACCGGGGGCTGCCGACGGACACGATGGCAACGCCCGTGCCGGGTGCCAACGCCTCGCTGGAGTCCGAGTGGAAGCCCATCGACGACGCACCGTCGGCGTAGAAGTTCAGCAGGCAGTTGTTGGGGCGAAATCCGAGTTGAGCTTCAATCTGGCCGCATAGGGCTTCCAGCTCGACAGGCATCGGCACCGCCTCATAAGCAATCTGCGAATAGTTGTAAGGCACGCCGAAGCTAGCCGTCTTGCGCGCCCGCATGCGCTCATCCCACGCCACCGCGGCGCAGAGCCATTCGAAAAGGGCATCGGGCGCCGCGACGAACGCGGGATCGAGGTGAATAGGCGGACCGCTCATGGGTCCGCAGGATACAAGGAGCGGCGCTCTGCGATCAGGGGTACAGGCCGCGCTCTTGACGAGCCATCAGGATGCGCTCGCAAGCCACCGCATACGTCGCCGTACGCAGCGTGATCTTGTGCTTGTCCGCCGTGTCCCAGATCTGGTTCAGCGCGTTCATCATGATGCGGTCGAGGCGCACGTTGATTTCGTCTTCGTCCCAGAAGAAGGACGAGAAGTCCTGCACCCATTCGAAGTAGCTCACCGTCACGCCGCCGGCGTTGCAGATCACGTCGGGCACGACCAGCACGCCGCGCTCGGCGAGGATGTCGTCGGCGGTCGGCACCGTGGGGCCGTTGGCGCCTTCGAGCACCAGCTTGGCGGTGGTCTTCTGTGCGCGCTCGGCGGTGATCTGGCCTTCGAGTGCGGCCGGGATCAGGATGTCGCAGGCGACGTTCCAGAAGTCTTCGTTCGGCACGATGTCGCCGCCGGCCTTGAAGGCGATTACGCCGTCCTTGTTGGCCACCGGGATCAGCTTGGCCAAGTCGAGGCCGTTGGTGTTGACGATGGTGCCGGTGTGGTCCTGCACCGCGACGATCTTGGCGCCGGCTTCCGCGAACAGTTCAGCCGCGACCGAGCCCACGTTGCCGAAGCCCTGCACGGCGATGCGCGCACCGCGCAGGTCCATGCCCAGGCGGCGAGCGGCTTCACGGCCGGTGACGAACACGCCGCGGCCCGTGGCCTTGACGCGGCCCAGCGAGCCGCCCAGGTGCAGCGGCTTGCCGGTGACGACGCCGGTGGCGGTGCCGCCGACGTTCATCGAGTAGGTGTCCATCATCCACGCCATGATCTGGCCGTTGGTGTTGACGTCGGGCGCGGGGATGTCGGTGTGCGGGCCGATGATGATGCCGATCTCGCTGGTGTAACGGCGGGTGATCTTTTCCAGCTCCTGCAGCGACAGCTTCTTCGGGTCGACGCGGATGCCGCCCTTGGCGCCGCCGTACGGCAGGTTGACGGCCGCGGTCTTGATGGTCATCCAGGCCGACAGCGCCATCACTTCTTCGAGCGTGACGTCGGGGTGGAAGCGCACGCCGCCCTTGCCCGGGCCGCGGCTCATGTTGTGCTGCACGCGGTAGCCCTCGAAGTGGGCGATGGTGCCGTCGTCCATCTCGATCGGCACGTCGACGATCAGCGCTCGCTTGGGGCGCTTCAAGGTTTCGACCCAGCGGGCCAGCGGGCCGAGGTACGGCACGACGCGGTCGACCTGCGAGAGATAGGTGCCCCACGGGCTGTTCGCGGTCGGATTGACGAAGGAGAGTTTTTCGCTCATGAGAGATCCCTTGGTTTAAACGGGTGGCCGCAACGATAGACCTCTCCCGCGCGTCGCGCCATGGCTTATGCGCGCCGCGCTGGCGGTTATGCAAGAGAGGTTTGGTTTCGCAACCCCGGGCGGCACATCGCACCGATGTACCTGACAGAAACGTCATCTACGGGTTATCGACCCCGCGGATGCGCTTCGTAGAGTTGGCTTCACCAACCAAGGCAACCCAACCACCCTCAAGGAGTCCCGAATGAACAAGCAAGCTTCCGCCACCCGACTGCTCGGCACCGCCACCCTCGCCGCCCTGCTGGGCGTGATCGCAGCGCCGAGCTTCGCCGGCAACTACGCCGAGGGCGATCCGCGTCCCGTGCCGCTGACCTCGTCGACGACGCGCTCAGCGGTGACCGCCGACGCAGTGCAGTGGCTGAAGACCGCGCCCACGCAGGGCTACACCAGCGGCTATCAGCAGGGAGCAGTCGCAGTCTCGGCCAACACCCGCGCCGCGGTGGCGGCCGACACGCGGCTGTGGATCCAGTCGGGTCTGGCGGCTCAGCAGAGCGGCGAAGCCGGTGCCGATATGACGAAGCCCGGCTACCGCCAGGCGGCAGCCGAATACACCAAGCTGCGCGCGAGCCCCGCCTACGGCGCACTGGTCGACCAGCTCAAGGACCAGCAGGCGGCGGCGCAGTCGCAGACCCAGGTTCGCTGAGAGCGCGCGAAAGAGCTGGCGGCGCACGGCGGCGCCCTGGGTAGGCCAGGGTAGACCACCGCCAGCGCCTTGGTTCTATCTCCTATGGTCAGCGGTCATAGGCCGCATCTTCCGCCAGCAATCAGCGTTCGGGCCGGATAATCTTCTGATGCTCGACCTGGACCGCATCGATCTCCGGCTGCTGAAAATCCTTCAGGAGGACGGCCGCATCACCAACCTCAAGCTGGCCGAGGCAGTGGCGCTCTCACCCACCGCGGTGCTGGCGCGGGTGCAGCGGCTCACGCGCGACGGCTTCATCCTGGGCTACGAGGCGCGGCTCGATCCGCACAAGCTGGGCCGCGGCTTCACCGTCTTCGTCGAGGTGCTGCTCGACCGCACCACGCCCAATGTGTTCGACCAGTTCAAGGCCGCCGTGCAGGTGCGCGACGAGATCATGGAATGCCACATGGTGGCGGGCGGCTTCGACTATTTGCTCAAGACCCGCATGGCCGACATGGCCGCCTACCGCGAGTTCGCGGGCACCGTGCTGTGGCAATTGCCCGGCGTGCGCGAAACGCGGACTTATGCGGTGATGGAAGAAGTGAAGAGCAGCGCGCGCCTCCCGCTGGGGGTGTGAGCGCGCCAGCTGACCTCAGGCGGGCTTGCGTGCCCGTCCACCGAAGATCGCCGTGCCGACGCGCACCATCGTGCTGCCTGCGCTGATCGCCGCTTCAAGATCAGCGCTCATGCCGAGCGACAGCGTGTCGAGTTCGATGCCCGCGTCGCGAATCGACTGGTACACCGCATGCGCGCGCAGGCACAACGCGCGCTGCGCCTCGAAGTCCGCCGCCGGTTCGGGGATCGCCATGAGCCCGCGCAGCCGCAGCTGTGGCAAAGCCGCCACAGCGCGTGCCAGCGCCAGTGCCTCTTCAGGCGGCACCCCGGACTTGTTGGCGCCGCCGTCCACATTAACCTGAAGGCATACATTGAGCGGCGGCAGATGAGTCGGCCGCTGGGCCGACAGGCGCTCGGCAATCTTCAGCCGGTCGATGCTGTGGACCCAGTCGAAGTGCTCGGCCACGGGCCGCGTCTTGTTGCTTTGCAGAGGGCCGATGCAGTGCCATTCGAGGGTGGCGCGCAGATCGGCGAGGGCTTCGATCTTGTCCAGACCCTCCTGCACGTAGTTCTCGCCGAAGGCCGACTGGCCCGCCGCATGCGCCTCGCGCACCGCCTCCGGCCCGAAGGTCTTTGACACCGCCAGCAGCCGCACCTCACCCGGGTCGCGGCCGGCCGTTACACATGCCTTTGCGATCCGGCTGTTTACTTGCTGGAGGTCGTCGCCAATCATCGTCATAATCGTCCAAAATCGTATCAAAACGTCACCGAACTCGAGCCGAGGAGCCCCGTGGACATCACCCAATTGCTGGCGTTCAGCGTCAAGAACAAAGCCTCCGACCTGCACCTTTCCGCAGGCCTGCCGCCCATGATCCGCGTGAACGGCGACGTGCGCCGCATCAACGTCGACGCGCTCGATCACAAGGGCGTGCATGCCATGGTGTACGACATCATGAGCGACACGCACCGCAAGCACTACGAAGAGTTCCTGGAGGTCGACTTCTCGTTCGAGATCGACGGCCTTGCGCGCTTCCGTGTGAATGCCTTCAACCAGGCGCGCGGCGCGGCCGCGGTGTTCCGGACCATTCCCTCGAAGATCCTGACGCTGGAGCAGCTGAACGCGCCGAAGATTTTCGGCGAACTCGCGCTCAAGCCGCGCGGACTGGTGCTGGTGACGGGCCCCACGGGCTCGGGCAAGTCGACCACGCTGGCGGCAATGGTCAACTACCTCAACGAAAACGAGTACGGCCACATCCTCACGGTGGAAGACCCGATCGAGTTCGTGCACGAGTCGAAGAAGTGCCTGATCAACCAGCGCGAAGTGGGCCCGATGACGCTGTCGTTCTCGAACGCGCTGCGCTCCGCACTGCGCGAAGACCCGGACGCCATCCTGGTGGGTGAGCTGCGCGACCTCGAAACCATCCGCCTCGCCATGACCGCGGCCGAAACGGGCCACCTGGTGTTCGGCACGCTGCACACGTCGTCGGCCGCCAAGACCATCGACCGGATCATCGACGTGTTCCCGGGCGAGGAAAAGGAAATGATCCGCGCGATGCTGTCGGAGTCATTGCAGGCCGTGATCTCGCAGACGCTGTGCAAGACCAAGGACGGCCAGGGCCGCGTGGCGGCGCACGAGATCATGCTGGGCACGCCCGCCATCCGCAACCTGATCCGCGAGGCCAAGGTTGCGCAGATGTACTCCACCATCCAGACCGGCCAGGGCTCGGGCATGCAGACGCTTGACCAGAACCTGACAGAGCTGGTGCGCCGCAATACCATCTCGGCAGCCGAAGCCCGCGGCAAGGCGAAGATCCCCGAAAACTTCCCGGGCTGATTCAAGAAGAGCAGCCCCCAGGAGCACAGACATCATGGAACGCGATCAAGCCAGCCAGTTCATCAACGACCTGCTCAAGCTCATGGTGAGCCGCAACGGCAGCGACTTGTTCATCACCGCCGACTTTCCGCCGGCCATCAAGGTCGACGGCAAGGTCACCAAGGTGTCGCAGCAGGCACTGGGCGCGTCGCACACGCTGGCGCTCACGCGCTCGATCATGAACGACCGCCAGACGGCGGAGTTCGAGCGCACCAAGGAATGCAACTTCGCGATCTCGCCGACCGGCATCGGCCGCTTCCGCGTGAACGCCTTCGTGCAGCAGGGCAAGGTCGGCATGGTGCTGCGGACCATTCCCGCCAAGCTGCCGACCATCGACGGCCTGGGCATGCCGCAGATTCTGAAAGACGTGTCGATGACCAAGCGCGGCCTCACCATCATGGTGGGCGCCACGGGCTCGGGCAAGTCGACCACGCTGGCCGCGATGATCGACTGGCGCAACGAAAATTCGTACGGCCACATCGTGACGGTGGAAGACCCGGTCGAGTTCGTGCATCCGCACAAGAACTGCGTGGTGACGCAGCGCGAAGTGGGCATCGACACTGACAGCTGGGAAGCCGCGCTCAAGAACACGCTGCGCCAGGCCCCAGACGTGATCCTGATGGGCGAAATCCGCGACCGCGAGACCATGGAGCATGCCGTGGCCTTCGCCGAAACCGGCCACCTGTGCATGGCCACGCTGCACGCCAACAGCGCCAACCAGGCGCTGGACCGGATCATCAACTTCTTCCCCGAAGAGCGCCGCGCGCAACTGCTGATGGACCTGTCGCTGAACCTGCGTTCGCTGGTCTCGCAGCGGCTGGTGCCAACCGAAGACGGCCAGGGCCGGGTGGCCGCGGTTGAAGTGCTACTGAACACGCCGCTGATTTCCGACCTGATCTTCAAGGGCGAGGTCGGCGAGATCAAGGAAATCATGCGCAAGAGCCGCAACCTGGGCATGCAGACCTTCGACCAGGCGCTGTTCGACCTGTTCGAAAGCCACTCGATCACCTTCGAAGATGCCATCCGCAACGCGGACTCGGCGAACGACCTGCGGCTGCAGATCAAGCTGAACAGCCAGCGTGCGCGCAGTACCGACCTGGCTGCAGGCACGGAGCACTTCGCGATCGTTTAAGCTGCAATCGCTCAGTCGATCGTTCGCTGCCACGCAGCGAAGATTCCTGCCGCCAGCGCAACCACCGCCATCGCGGTGAACCCGTCCAGCGAGGCCATGAACGTGGCCTGCTGTTCCAGCGTGCGGTACAGCGTGCCCAGCGCCATGGCATGTGCCTCGCCGGCAGCGTGGCCCGCCGCCGCGAACCCACGGGTCAACGAATCCAGCGCCTGCATGAAGCTCGCGTTCGCGGGATTGGCCGATTCGCCGAGCCGCACCTCATGCAGCGCCAGCCGGTGCTGCTGCAGCGCGATCACGCTCGAGGTCGCGAATGAAATCGCCAGCTGGCGCACGAGGTTCTTCAGCCGGTAGCCGTGCGCGAACTCCTCTGCCGCGAATGGCTTGAAAGTGAGGTTCGCCACCGGCAGCACGACGAACAGCATCAGCAGCCCGCGCAACAGCAGCGGCACCAGCAAGGCCTCGCGCCCCGCCTGCGGCGTGACCCGCGACAGCCACCACGCCGCCAGCGCCGCAATACCGAAGCCCGTGACGATGAGCCATTTCTTGCGCGCCAGCCGCGCCGAGTACTTCAGGTAGACGAACACCAGCAGCCCGGTCGCGAGCGAGGCCGCGCCCGTGAAATAGCCGGTGTTTCCCACGGTGAAGCCGAGCCCGCCTTCCATCATCCGCGGCAGCAGGTAGCTGAAGCCCGTCGAGAGGTAGTAGTAGACGACGTACAGCGCCAGCCCCACGCGAAACGACGCGTTGCGCAGCGCATGCAGCCGCACCAGCGGCGCGGGGTGTTGCCATTGCTGCCAGCCGAACCACGCGAGCCCCGCCACGCCGGCGATGGTGAGGCCGATCAGCGCTGGCGATCCGGTGAACAGCTCGAAGTGCGAGCGCGTCAGCACCACCTGCAGCGCAGCCTGCGCGAGTGCGAACACCACGTAGGCGACGTAGTGCGGCTCGGTGCGCTCGTGCGGCTCGACGTCGCCGATGTCGGGCAGCGTCCAGAGCACGAGCAGCCCGATCAGCGCCGCAACCGGCGCGGTGCTCGCGAACAGCCAGCGCCAATCGAAGTTGGTCACGAGAAAGGCGCCCGCGATGGGCGCCAGAGCGCCGCCGAAGACGATCAGCACCATGAACGCCTTCAGCGCCTTGGCGCGGCGTGCGGGCGGAATGCCGATCTGGATCAGGATGCGGCAGGCGCCGAGCATCGGGCCGACGAAGTAGCCCTGCACGGCGCGCGCGAGCGTGAGCTGCATCGAGTTGTCGCACAGCGCCGCGCCCACGCCGCCCAGGGCAAAGGCGAACATGCAGACGGCCAGGTAGCGCCGGTAACCCAGCCGCTCGATCCACGCATGCTGATGCAGGATGCCGAGCACCGCGCCCAGCGCATAGGCGCTCGAAGCCCACACCAGTTCGTCGGGCGAGGCGTTGACGCCGCCGGCGATGTAGCTGGCGAAGAAGGCGAACAGCGCGTTGTCGAAATAGTCGATGGCCGTGACGAGGCCGATGGCCCAGGGCAGCAGCGCGGCCGCGGCATTGCCGCGCGAAGGCCGCGCCAGAGCCGAAGTGTTCATGACGCCGGCCGTTCCTTGCGGCGCTGTTCGAGCGCCTCTTCCACCGGCTCGCCGGCCAGGCGACGCTCCACATAGTCGAGGTCGCGCCGCAATTGAGCCTGTAGCGAAGCCGCCTCCTTGAGCTCCCTGCGGACCTGCGCCACGCGCGCATCGAGCGTGCCCAACTGCCCGGTGAGCGTTTCGCGCAGCGTCTTGAGCGAGGCGTTCGACAGCCGCGGGCGCCCGCCTTCGGCCGGCGCCTCCATCGGCTGCTGCAGCATCGTGGTGATGGCTGTCAGCGAAAAACCCAGCGAGCGCATGCGCAGCACACGCGCCAGCTTGTCGAGGTCGGCCTGCTCGTAGAGGCGGTAGCCGCCCTCGCTGCGCACCGGCACCACGATGCCCAGCTCCTCGTAGTACTTGAGCGTGCGCGGCGTCACGTCGAGCCGGGCCGCGGCATCGCGCACGGTGATGGTCTTGGCGGGGCTCGCTTCGGTCATGGTGGAGGCATTCTACTCAAACCTGTACGTTCACGTACAGGTTGAGTCCATCGCACCTGTCGCGGAATGGCTTTAAGCTGTCGCCCCATGAGCAGCATCAACACCCGCACCTACGAATCCGTCCCCGCGCAGACAGTGGCTTTCCTCGGCCTCGGCGTCATGGGCGGCCCCATGGCAGGCCACCTGGCCAAGGCCGGCCACAGCGTCACGGTCTACAACCGCACCCCCTCCAAGGCACAGGCCTGGGCCGCCGAGTTCGGCCCGCCCGGGCGCCATGCCGCCACCCCGCGCGAAGCAGCCGCCGGCGCCGACATCGTGTTCTGCTGCGTCGGCAACGACGACGACCTGCGCTCAGTGGTACTGGGCGACGACGGCGCTTTCGCCGGCATGAAGAAAGGCGCCGTGCTGGTCGACCACACGACCGCCTCGGCCGACGTGGCGCGCGAACTCTCCAAGGCCGCGCAGGCACTGGGCCTGCATTTCATCGACGCGCCCGTCTCGGGCGGCCAGGCCGGCGCGCAGAACGGTGCGCTCACCGTGATGTGCGGCGGCGACGCCGCGGCGTTCGAGCGCATCAAGCCCGTGGCCATGGCGTTCTCGCGCGCAGTCACGCTGCTGGGCGAAAGCGGTGCCGGCCAGCTCGCGAAGATGGTGAACCAGATCGCCATCGCGGGCCTGGTGCAGGGCCTGTCTGAAGCCATCGCCTTCGGCCAGCGCGCCGGGCTCGACATGGAGGCTGTGCTGGGCGTCATCAGCAAGGGCGCGGCCCAGAGCTGGCAGATGGAAAACCGCGGCAAGACCATGATCGAAGGCAAGTTCGACTACGGCTTCGCGGTCGACTGGATGCGCAAGGACCTGGGCCTGGTGCTCGACGAGGCCAAGCGCAACGGCGCGCGCGTGCCGGTGACAGCGCTGGTCGACCAGTTCTATGCCGACGTTCAGCAGGCCGGCGGGCGACGCTGGGACACGTCGAGCCTCATCATTCGACTCAAATGAAAAAAGCCCGCTGATGCGGGCTCTTTTCATTGCGACGCTGCTGCCTGTTTGTCAGCGCACCGGCGAGGTCGTCGCGTTGCCCGAAGGCTGCGTCGACGTGGAGCCCGACCCAGGCAGCGGATCCATCGGCGGCAGCGGCACGCGCGAGGTGGAAGACGACGACGAAGGCGTGGATGGCGAGGCCGACGTCACCGGCGCCGGGCCCGTACCGCCGCGCTGCGCCGCAGCCTGGTTCGCCGCCTGGCTGGCTGCCAGGTCTGCCTCGCTCACGATCTCGACCACCCGCACCACCTTCACCACGCCCGAGATGCCGCGCGTGATTTCGGTGGCACGATCGGTTTCGCGCCGCGTGGCGATACCCATCAGGTAGACCGTGCCGCGCTCGGTCACCACCTTGAAGGAATTGGCGAAGATGTCCTTGGCATTGAGCAGCGAGGCCTTCACCTTGCCGGTGATGTAGAGGTCGTTCGAGCGGTCCTGGAAGGTGCTCGAGGCGCCGATGGTCAGTTCGTTCACCACCGAGCGCACGTTCACGATGCGGCTCACCTCGTCCTCGACGCGGCGGCGGTCGGCATCGCTGCCCACGGCGCCGGTCAGCAGCACCTGGCGGTTGAAGCTGGTGACGCTCACGTACATCTGGTCGTTGGCGATGTCGCGCACGCGGGCCGCGGCACGCAGTTCGATGCCCTGGTCGTCCAGTTGCGCACCCGAGCTGCGGCGGTCGGTAGCCACCATGCCCACGCCCACCACGGCCGCGCCGCCCACGACGAGCGGCACGCAGGCGGACAGGCCTGCAACCAATGCGGCGCCCAAGGTGAGGGCAAGGGCGAAACGCTGGGTCGATGTCGTCTTCATGGTCGTCATGGTCATGAGGAAGCTTCCTGTTCTCCGAGTAACTGGGCATCCACGCCGTCGCACAGGCAATGCAGCGCGATCTGGTGGATTTCGTGGATGCGCGCCGCACGCTCGTGCGGCACGCTGATCTGGACGTCGGTTTCGCGCAGCGCGCGGCCAATGGCGCCGCCCGAGCCGCTGCTGCCCGCGCCCGGAGCCGAAGGCACGCCCGAAACGGCGTTGCCCAGCAACGCGACCACGGTCATGTCGCGCTCGTGCGCGGCCGCCACCGCAGCCAGCACCGACGCAGACTGCCCGCTGGCGCTCAGTGCGAGCAGCACGTCGCCGGCCTGGCCGAGCGCACGCACCTGGCGGGCAAAGCGATCGGAGTCCGCAGCACTGGCGCTGTCGGCCTCGGGGTCGGTGGTGTCGCCTGGCAGCGCGATGGCGCCGAGCTCGGGCCGCTCGCGTTCGAAGCGGCCCACGAACTGCGCGGCGAACTGGGCCGCAAGCAGGCCAGACACGCCGGCGCCGCAAGCCAACACCTTGCCGCCGCTGGTCACGCAGGCCAGGATGGCCTGCATCGCTTGAGAGATGGGTTTGCTGAGGACCGGTCCGGTCTGGTATTTGAGGTCGGCACTATCGATGAAGTGCTGCTGAATACGTTGCTCAAGCATGAGGCGGGATGATAACTGGGGGTTGTGAAACAAGACGTGTGAGTTGTGGAGCCCTCGGCAGGGCTTCAGTTCCCCATGCGGGGCACTTCAGCCGGCATCGAAGGCGCCTTGAAGCCAGGTGATTTTCTCCTCGACCAGCACCACGTCGAAACGGCATGGCGGCACCACGCGCAGCCGGCTCAGGTAGTGCTGCGCGGCGAACACGATGCGCCGCTGCTTCATCCCTGTGATGCTGCCGCCCGCGCCGCCGTGCGTGCCGGCGCTGCGCTGACGGACCTCGACGAACACCAGCGTGCCGCCTGAGGAGCCGCGCGGATCGCGCATGATCAGGTCGATCTCGCCGCCGCCGCGCCCGGGCGTCCGATAATTGCGCGCGAGCAGCAACAGGCCGGCGTCCCGCAGGTAGTCGAGCGCGGCGTCTTCCGCCGCATCGCCCCGATGCTTCGTTGTGGTGGTCTTCATGGCTCCCTGCCTGCAATCTTTTTTTGTTCGTTCGTTCCGACGGAGAAACCTCTTGGCTTCACTCGCCCCTGCTTCTTTCGGCGCCGCCCTCGCGGCCGCGCACGACGCCGCGGGTGCGCAGCATTATCCGCAGGGCACGCTCTACGTGGTCGCCACGCCCATCGGCAACCTGGCCGACATCACGCTGCGCGCGCTGCACGTGCTCCAGCTGGTGGACGCCATCGCCTGCGAGGATACGCGCCACACCCAGAGCATGCTGCGCGCCTACGGCATCGACCGCCCCGGCGCGCGGCTGCTGGCGGTGCACCAGCACAACGAAGCCGAGGCCGCGCAGACCGTGGTCGCGCGGCTCGCGCAGGGCGAGCGCATCGCGTATGTCAGCGACGCCGGCACGCCCGGCGTGAGCGACCCCGGCGCGCGGCTGGCCGCAGCCGTGCGCGCGGCCGGGCAGCGCGTGCTGCCGCTGCCGGGCGCCAGCAGCGTGACCACGCTGATCGGTGCGGCGGGCCTCGTGGCCGATGGCGGCAGCGACGGCAATGCCAGCAGCAGCGCCTTCGTCTTCGCCGGCTTCCTGCCGAGCAAGGCTGGCGAGCGCGACACCGCCGTGCAGGCGCTGTTGCAAGAGCCGCGCGCCGTGGTGCTGCTCGAAGCGCCCCACCGTATCGAGAGCCTGGCGCGTGCACTGGCCACGCTGGGCGAGCGCCGCATCACCGTCGGCCGCGAGCTCACCAAGCAGTTCGAGGAAATCGCCACCGTCGCGGCCAGCGCTCTGCCCGAGTGGTTCAGCGCCGACCGCGACCGCACGCGCGGCGAGTTCGCGCTGGTGCTGCACCCCGTGGCGGTGAGCGGCGACGGCGGCGCGGAAGGTGAACGCGTGTTGCGCCTGTTGCTGGCCGAGCTGCCCGTGAAGACTGCGGTGAAGCTGGCTGCCGAGATCAGCGGCGCGGCGCGCAACACGCTGTATGAAACCGCGCTACGCATTCGCAATGGCGCGGAAGAAGCCTAGCCCGACAGAAACTCCGGCGGCACGGCGCCCGTCAGCCAGACCCCGTTCTCGGCGCGATGAAAAGCATGGCCCAGCGCATGCATGCGGCCCGCATCGACCTTGAGCACATGCGCCCTGCCGTGGCGCTGCCCCACTTGCACCGCCGTGGCTTCGTCGGCAGACAGGTGCACATGCTGCCGCGAGCCTGGCAGCAAGCCCTGCTCGCGAATGGCATCGAGAAAGCGCGTGGCCGTCCCATGAAAAAGCAGCACTGGCGGCGCCACCACCTCGAAGCTGCGGCTGACCTGCAGCGTGGAATGGCCTTGCAGCGCGCGGATGCGCTGCCCGTCGATCGAAAGCTCGTAACGCTTCTTCACGCCTGAGTCGGCTGCGCGCACCACGTCCGCCACCGTCAGGTCGCGTCCCCCGTCCACGGCCCCCGCCACCAGCGCATCGATGCTGGCCCAGCCCTGCACATCGAGCCGCAGGCCGATGGACTCCGGCGCATGCCGCAGCACATAGGCGATGAACTTGCTGGCGTCTTCGGGCGTCATGGCGTTTTCCAATGATCGCCGTGCGCAAGCAGCGCGTCCATCAGCCGCCGCTCATGTGACGTCGGTGGCCGGTCGGCCGCGCGGAACACGTGGTATTCGAGCGGTGGATAGCCATGCAGCGGGATTGCCACCAGTCCCTTCGGAATGCGGCAGCATGCGTTCACTACCGTCAGCCCGAAGCCCAACTGAGCGAAGCGCAGCATCAGCTCCCAGCCATTGGCTTCGAGCGAAGGTTGCCACGGCACCGACTCGGCCTGCAGTAGCCGCCCGAGCAACTCGCGGTGCGGTCGCCCCGCCGGCGGCACGATCAATTGCGCGTCCTTCAAGTCCCGCAAGCGCACCGACTTGCGCGAGGCCAGCGCGTGTGCGCGCGGCACGACCAGCACCTGCCCTACGGCGGTCAGCCGCACTGCAGCCAGGTCAGAAGGCGTCGTGCCGAGCGGCGCGATGCCCAGTTGTGCCTGGCCCGCCCGCACCGCCTGGATCGATTCATCGCGGTTGCGCGTAAGCAGTTGCAGGTGCGGCGACGCACCCGGCCCCGAGAACTGCGACAGCGCCCTGCCCAGCAGATAGAGGTACGCGCCCTCGCCGGCCGCCAGCGTGACGACCGGCGTGTCTTGCCCAGCGACCAGCCCCTTCACGAAGCGCTGGTTGAACGCAAGCAGCTCCCGCGCATGCCGCGCGACCTGCTCACCCGCACCCGTGAGCTCGAGCGCGCTGCCCACCCGGACATAGAGCTTTGCGTCTAGCTGCTCGGACAGCTTGCGCACCTTGGCGTGCAGTGCCGGCTGGCTGATGTGCAGCAGACGCGCCGACTCGCTGAAGTTCACCGTATCGGCGAACACGGCAAACGACTGCAACGCATCCAGGTTGGTGCGGGGAATGTCCATCTATCCATTTTATGGATAGCAAATCAAATATCAGTAGTTCCTGATGATTGGCTTCATTTCTACGATCCGGCTGCTTCAAAAACAAAAGGAACAAGAAATGAAAAACACATCTCATCTCCCCCGGCTCGGCATCGACATCGGCCGCGTGTTGATCGCGGCCGAAGGCGCCAACGGCGCAGACACCTCCTTCATTGGCGGTTCACTGGAAGATGCACTGAGCACGCCGCCCTACGAAGGCATGTTCAATGCCGTCGCGCCGCTGGTCGACAAATTCGAAGGCCGCGTGTGGCTGGTGTCGAAATGCGGGCCGAGCGTGCAGGCCAAGAGCCGCGCGTGGCTGCGGCACCACCGCTTCTTCGAGCGTACCGGCATTGCGCCGACAAACCTGCGCTTCTGCCTCGAAAGGCCACAGAAGGCCGATCACTGCCGCGAGTTGTGCATCACGCACTTCATCGACGACCGCACCGATGTGCTGCGTCACCTGGAAGGCATCGTGCCGAACCGGTACCTGTTCGGCCCGCAGCGCAAGCCGGTGACGATAGCGGGGTTGGTGCTGCTGCCGTCGTGGAAAGATGCGGCAACGCTCATTAACTGATGCCCCGAGGCTAGCTGTCGAGCTCGGCGTAGCGCCTGAAGATGCCGTCTTCGTTGAACGCGATACGGCGCTGGCTCTGCAGGTAGTCATGCACGCGCTGGCGGCGCCTGACGTTGGCGTGCAGCTTCTCGACCGCGGGCGTTGCGGCCAGCGCCCGGGCCGTGGCCTTCGGAAATGCGTAGTGCAGGCCGTCCACCAGCTGGAACAGCGACAGGTCCGCATAGGTCAGCATGTCGCCCACCAGGTGCAGGTTGCCCGCGGGATTGCGCTGCAGCACCCGCTCGAACCAGTTCAGGAACTTCGGGATGCGCTCGTCGCGAAAGGCCCGTGCGCGCTGCACGGCCGCGTCGCGCTGGTCTTCGTAGTAGGCGGCGACCGAGATCGGATGGTGCGTGTCGTGCGCCTCGGCCACCACGTCGGCGATGGTGAGCTGCAGCTGGTGCGTCCACAGCCCGTCGGACTCGCCCACGCCAGACAGGCCGAGCCGAGGCCCCAGGTACAGCAGGATCGCGGCGGTCTGCCCGACCACGATGTCGCCATCGACGAGAAAGGGCGGCGCGAACGCGGGGCGCGCGCTGTTGGGGTCGTCCAAACGCTCGCCGAGTGCGGACTCGCCTCCGCCCTTGGCTTCAGGTAGCCGCGCCACGTCGACATAGTCGGCGCCAGCCGCCTTGAGCGCGAGCCGCACGAATTCGCCGCGGCCCTGAATGGTGGGCCAGTAATGGAGTTGGTAGGGCATGCGGCCATGGTGTCACGAGTGCGGGGACCATGGCAACCGTGCGTGCGCTGCGCAGCATCATGCGAAGAACGCCCCGTCACACCGCGCTGTTGAGGATCGTGTCCTCGAACTGCAAGTGCTCGAAGTTGCTGCCCGTGAAGTCGATGCCCTCGCCTCGCAATCCAAGGGCCTTGACCTGCGTGCCGGTGCATTCGAGCAGCTTGACTTCGGACCACCGGCCCTGATCGAAGTTGACTCCGTTCAACCGGCACTGCATCAAGCAACTACCGCTGAGTGTGCTTCGCCTGAATTCGGCGCGATCGAAGACACAGTTGACGAAAGTGCAGCCGGTGATGGAGATGCCGCTGAAATCGCAGGCATCGAAGACACAGTCGGTGAACCGGCAGGCCGTCCATTGCGCTTGGCGAAAAGTCGTGGCTGCGAACCTGCTGCCAGCGAACACGGAATCGGTGAACCGGGCCAGATCGAGGTCAAGACCGACATAGGCGGAGGCGTCCGTTTGCCCAGCCAAGCCGGCCGGAGCGCCACCCGCGCCTTTGCGCCAGAGGTCGTGGTTGAGGATGATTTCTTGCGAACTCATTACGGTCTGTTCATTCGTGGCTTTGCTGGCGAGGAGGCCACTCGATGCGCGAGAGCTGAACTGTGGGAGGGCGAGCATTCCAGGCTTCCAGGCAAGCCTCGCTGCAGCACGGCCACCAGCCGAGCGGCCCGTCCGCAATCAACTCGCCACAGCCTGCCCGACACCATCGGGATTTTTGGAGCACCGAGCGTGCCCGCAGGTGGGCGGATTTGGCGTGGTGCGGCTTTTGGGTAGGCGGATCTAGCTCCGTCTTGGATTGCTGTGGTTCCTCCGGATATTTCATGTTTTCTTTGCTAAACAACAACTGACCAAGGTTGCCCCACTCACTCCGATCAAATTGCACTCCGTTTTTTAGTGAGTTGGCCCAACTTGTAAAAGCCGGGCATTTCATTGACATACCTACGGTGCGCGCGTAACGGGAGGCAAAAGTATGCAAAATGCCTCTTCAACATCCTGAGCCGTCAGAGAAGCATTATTAGACGTTAATGGATAGCTTTTTATCTTCTTTTTGCCCGCAACCAAATTCATCATGTGTGGTCCATTTTTATTGGAGTAGATGACTACTCCATCCAGCCCTTCGTCGACTCCGTTCTCAGCATCTCTGAAAGATTTCAAGAGATAATTCAAATGCCGAAGCGCCACCTTGTCTTTTTTTAAGAAAACCTTCCAAGCCAGATCATTGGTAATTCCAACGGGTCGTTTTTTCATGTACAACATTGATCCCCCGTCTTTCCAATCAACGCCACACTCCAAATCAATTCGCCCAGATCTTATGAAATTTACAATCACTCCATCGACATCAAAGGCATCATGATCCTTTTCCAGGTTAATCCAAACCACCAGCCGATCACTTCTGTACCCTGCAAATGAACTCACAGGACACCAAAAAAAAGAAAAAATCACAACAAAAATAATGAATACTTTTTTTAAAGCCAAATAAATCATCCACCACCCCTCACAAGATATCATTATTTAATTGAGCTCCGCGTTTTCCGGGCTTATCTGGAGGTATTCCCAACATCAAATTCAGCGACGTAACGTCCATTTCCTCCAACCCTGAAGAGATCAGATCTCTTTTTGCCTGCTCATAATAAGAAACAGGAACGAAGTATTTCAAATAATTTGAACTGCCCTCGCTTTTAACCTCCATCTTTCCATCTTTTCCCCTGACTCTTACTGGAGCCTTGATTTTCATCGGGAAAGGAGTAAATCTTATTCGACTACTCTGATTTCCTCCAAGAAGGATCAAATCCTCACGACCCTTCTTGGCGTAGACAAATCCAACATGATGCCCGCGACCGGATTTAGACGTAACCATTCCAATGGCCCCATATATCGGTTCATTCAGCTCAACAAATAAAGGATTTCTGACTACAGGCGCCAGTTTTTCAGATTTCTCTTTCGGCCCGTCCACTTCATAAAAACCGTGCGCGCGAGCTTTAGGTATTTTTCGATTTGGAAAGCCTATGTTTTCTATCGGATACTTTGCCTGCAACAGGCACCAATTCACAAAAGCCGCACACCAAGCATTATTCCTTCCAGCCATCGATTTAACGCCATCATCAATTTCTATGTGATAGTTGATCTTGTCCTGCAGCGTGAGCTCAGTTTCTCCACGTCTAAGCTTTGCTTCGGCAATAGCAATGGGCATCCAGGGAGCACACCCTGGCGCCGGGTTGATCAATGCCAAGACCTTTCCCGTTCCTTCCTTGGATCGCTCTGAATTCGATGGCTCTATGCCAGATGGAATTGGAGGTGCTGGTGGTGGAGGAAGACGTGGGCGCTTTATTGGAGTTACCGAGGCTATTGGCGTCTCCGCCGTTGTTACTGGTGGAGTCGCCAACTTATCGCTTGGTTTTACCTTGCCACTTCCATTGATCAGCAACACCTCGCCAGGGTAAATCCTGTCGCTGCTCAAGCCATTACCATCCTTGATTACGTCAACGCTGGTGCGATATAGCTTTGCAATTTTCCAGAGGCTGTCTCCAGGCTGAACCACATAGCTCATCGGCTTCTTCTTCCCTGCCGTGGAGCTGTTGATCTTCTCCGAACCCGCAACACCCTTCCACTTTCTGAATTTCGCCAAAAGATTGAAATCCTTGCCGGCGCTTCCTTGAATCGATCCAACTGTCACTGGCTCCTTGGTCTTCGGGTCCATGACCTTGACATGCACGGCTGAGTTGTCTGCAGGATGAATCACGGGCGGGAAGCGCCCTGTTTCATCAGATTTAGCCTTTTCTTCCTTGCCTCCTTTTTGCAAAATTATTTCCGTACCGGGCAGAGGTTGACTGCCATTGGTAGCGTTGATTCTGCTTACGACAACCCAGGTTTCTTTTCGAGTCTCGATATTGGCGTGATATCCCTCGATCTCCGAAATGCCGTTCATTATTTTTTCTAGCTCTGCATCGGTGCATTCGCCTATTTTTCTGTGGGCTGGAATGCCGCTCGTCTTGAGTAAATCGCTCGTATATTTTTCTGTATTGTTTTCATTTTTTGGGGCATAGATGGGGATAGCCTCTGAGATGGTCCGCTCGCCGTGCAGCCGCTTCAGGTTTGCTTTCAACTCCTCTCGCCCTGAGTCTTCGTCGGGGAAGATCAGAAATGTTCTGTTCGATCGGGTTGTGGCAAACCCGATGTAGCCCTTTGCCTTCTTTGGGGCTGGCACACCATTTACCATTCGGGCTGTCAAATCTCCAGGATTGTTGATTCGCCATGGCAAGGTTCCGCCAGAGCGCAGCAAATGGCGGCCGTCTTCACAGATGAATTCGGCGACTTCGATATTGGGGTGGTAAGTTGCAGATATCAGCTTTGGCATGATCAGATTTAGCGCTTACGCCTGCCCTTTCAAATGGGCCTCCACCGCAGACTCAGAAAGAAAATGATTGAGGCCGAAATTGCCCGTCGATTTGGCGAATTTTGAGTTTTCGATATCTGACGAGCTATCGTCCGAACCATCGCTTTCGCCTTCGTCGTTTTCAGGCTCGAAAGCATCTGCATTGCTCCGTGCCGTACGAATCGTCGGAATAGGGCTCCAGCCCCAGACTTCTTCACCCACGATCAGCGTTGCCTCGTCTGGCGTCTCGAAGCTGATTCGCGGTAGCCGCCCATCGTCGGGAATGACTCCCTCAGCCTTGATCTGCTTTCGCTCGTCCAGAATCTTGTAGGGCAGCCCCGCCATTTCCATGTGCTTGAAGACTTCGTCGCTGCCAAGAGGTGCGAAGCGAACGCTGTACTTATCGTCGTGGCCGACACCCTCCATTCGCAGGAGCTTTTCCATGTCCATCGGCCCCGCGTAGCTATGGGTGCTCGCGTGCTCACGCCAAAGGCCTTTCGTCCCATGCACGATCCCCGAGGCGCTCCACTTGGTGAAGCTGCTGCCTCCATTGATCAGGATCTCTTCCTTGGCGGTGATGCTGATCTTGTTGGCCTCCAGCTTGATGTCGAGCTTGGCTAGGAGATTGATGCTGTTCTGCAGGGCGACGATGTCTATGCCGGCGGTAGCGGCTGTCAGGCGGATGGCCTTGTAGGCGAAGAGGCGTGCGGCCTCCTTCACGCTGACCAGGAAGCCCTTGCCTGCGCTGATGCTGGTATGGCCACCGCTGCTCAACGCGTTGTGGGTGATGCTGGCGATGTGGGTGGTGCCCGCCGCGGTGCTCTGGATGCCGGCCGCGCTGGCGAGCACGAGGTGAGGTTCGCTGAGTTCCGGAAACGCGCCTTGCTGCGAGCCACCATCGCCACCCTTGCCCTTGATGGCGTCGTTCTGCTCCTTGAGAACCGTCGTGACTGCGTCCTGGTCGCCCGCTTCGTGCGCCTTGGCCTCTTGGGCGGTTTGGCTCTGGCGTTCGTGCAAATCGCGTGCGGCCGTCAGGCGCGCCACGGTCTCCCCCAGGTCTGTGATGTGCGCCTGCGCATTGGGTCGTGTCTCGGTGGAAAGCAACAGGCCCCTGGCGGCGCGCACTGCGGCATGGCCATCGGTACGCAGTTCGGCGCCCTCGCCGCGGTCGTCCTTGCGGCCTGCCGTGTCATCGATGCGACCGATGTGGCCAAGGCTCAGGCTGCTGCTGAGGTGGTCGCTCTTGAGTTGCGCCTGGATCTTTCCGGGGTGGTCGTCCAGCGCCAGATGATTGCCGCGTGCTCCGCCCGTACCGCCCGAACCATCGTTTGCGCTCAGCTCGCGGCTGCGAATGCCTGAGAGATTCGTCTGTTCGGGCAAACGCCACGCCGGCATGTTCTCTGCGTTGAACACGCGTCCGGTGATGATGGGGTAGTCCGGATCGCCACCCAGAAAATCGACGATGACTTCATGGCCGATGCGTGGCAAGGCCGCTGTGCCGAAGGTGTCGCCGGCCCAGGACGTGGACACGCGCACCCAGCAGCTGGAGTTCTCGTTGCGCTGGCCGAGGCGATCCCAGTAGAACTGGACTTTGACGCGGCCGTACTGGTCGGCCCAAATTTCTTCATTCTTCGGGCCGACCACGATAGCCGTCTGCGGACCACGCGTGCGAGGCTTTGGCGTGGTGCGCACCGGTCGCCATGCGTAGCTGACTGGCTGCGCTTCGAACGCAAAGCGCTGGACGGAGCCCTCACCGGCATTGGCACCTTCGCTGGCCTGGAGGTTTTCTTGCAGCTCGTATTCGACGCTGGTCAGAAGGTACTTCTGGTTCTGGTCGTCCCTTGGGTGGCTGGCGAGCTCGAAGGTATGGCCCGGTGCAAGCTCGCGCCGGTTGGAGCGCCCGCTCGCAACACAACGTGCGCTCAACTGCTCTTCGGTTCGAATGCGCGTGTAGGTCTCTCCGTCGTCGTGCTGCTTGTAGCCACCGGGCCATGCGTACAACTCGAAGTCGTCGAATGCATGACCCGAGTGCATTTGCAGTTGACTCGAGAGGTCCGCCCTGGGTTTGAGGAGGTCGTATTCATTGGTGAAGTGAAAGCCGGAGCGGACTTCTTCGCCGCTCTTCCATTCGTAGATGCGCTCGTTCGGCCTCGGGCCTCCGCCGGTCATGCCCGCCTTCTCCAGGGGATGGAAGCGCACCGTCTCGCCACCGGGCAGCGGATCGTGCGATGTGGCAATGTCGTCCGCGAACACGAGCACCTGCTGCGAGGCCTCGTGCCTGAAGTAGTAATAGATACCTTCGTGCTCGCACAGGCGCGAGATGAAGGCGAAATCGGTCTCGTCGTATTGAGTGCAGTAATCCCACGTGCGGTAGCTGCGGCTGAGCTTCTGTTCGGAGGGAAAGCCGTAGCGCTCCAGCACTTCCATCACGATTTCGGGAACACTCCTTGATTGGAATACGCGGAAATCACTGCGCCTCGTCGCGAGCCACAGCCAAGGCCGCAACTGAAGGCGATAGAAAGAATGCCGGGCGTCTTCCTGCTGAAGCCCGAAGCCTGCGGCGACGCCGCCCAGGTAGCGCGTGCCGCCGCTTTCCGTTTGCACCGCCACGGTGGCGGGCTTTCCGAGCAGCAGTTTCGGATCGATGCCGTTGCTGCTGCCCAGCAGGTCGACTTCGAAATCGTAGAGCCGGCTCAGCGCCTCACGACCGGCAAGCCGATGGAATTGCAGCGCCGCTCCCAGCGGCGTTTGAATGGTGACGCGGCGGGTCATTGCACCGCCGAAGACGCAAAGACGCACGCCGGGCGAACATGCCAGCGCGTGCCATCGAAGATGGACATGGATCCTCCCTGAAATCGCTCCGCTCTAACGGCGGTAAGCTTTGTCAGAGTATGTAAGTGCCTGGAGCTTTCCAGCAGGCAGCAATGAGAAGTGCCTGCGAATCCGTGAACGAATACACGCGCCAAAAGTGGCTTGCGTGCCTCGGCGAGAACGTTGGTTTCGAGTGTTTACTAGTCGGTAGTCGGATCGCCCTCGGGCGCATCCGAAAAAAGAGCGTCTCTCAACAAACCCCAAGAGCTCTGATCAGGCGCGCAGATCAACCCGCCAGTGAGATGGTCCAGCTTGTACGGCGACCC
Source organism: Variovorax sp. GW821-FHT09D05 (assembly GCF_059416325.1). Classification (NCBI taxonomy): domain Bacteria; kingdom Pseudomonadati; phylum Pseudomonadota; class Betaproteobacteria; order Burkholderiales; family Comamonadaceae; genus Variovorax; species Variovorax sp. GW821-FHT09D05. The sequence goes on from NZ_JBWKOZ010000002.1 coordinate 91,977, forward strand.
GTCGAAATGAGCGCTGTAGCCGCCTGCCTCTTCATGAATGAGCCAGCCCGCAGCGTGGTCCCAGGGCATCAGCTTGTAATAGAGCAGCGCGTGGCAATGGCCCGCAGCCGCCATCCTGTATTCATGCGCAGCACAGCGCATCCAGAAGTTCATGGCGACCTTCGGCAAATTCCGGATCACCGTCGAGCGCATAGGCTGCGGAAGGAAGTTGGTGCCAGCCACCACGTGCATCTGGTTGACCGGCACAGGGAGAGCGACCTTTATCTCCTTGTCGATCATGTCGGCCCCTTGCCGCCAGGCACCACCCCCGCGCACTGCGAATGACGTGTCGTCGCAGACAGGGTCATGGATGACGCCCATGACAACCTCGCCTCGCACCGTGGCCGCGAGCATGACGCCAAAGAGAGGAACGCCGGAAGAGAAGTTCTTCGTTCCGTCGATAGGGTCGATGATGAACGCGAGGTCGGCCGTTGCGATCCGCGACAGCACGCCGGGGTCGCGACCAGCCGCCTCCTCGCCAATGACGAGCGCGCCTGGATAGAGCTGAAGCAGCCGCTGCGCAATCTCGCGTTCCGCAGCTTCGTCTGCATCCGTGACCACGTCGAAGGTAGAGGATTTTTCTCTCGTGCTGCTGGCCAGCGAGCCATTGAAGCGCGGCATGATCTCGGCGCGCGCGACTTCGGCCAGGATCTTCCCCGCGATCACCGCGTCATGGCGAGTGAATGTTTTCATGCAGAGGCATTTCTCCGAGGAAAAATGAAAAAGGCCGGAAGCTTCTGAAAGCTTCCGGCCTTGTATCTGGTCCCGCCGCCAGGAATCGAACCTGGATCTCAGCCTTCGGAGGGCCGAATTCTATCCGTTGAAATACAGCGAGGAATTGGGGTCCGGCATGCACCGGAGCCACGCATTATCGCCTATCAGGCGGCGACCGTTTCGGCCTCAGCCGCAACAGCGGTGCCCGGCAGCGGCCGGGCGAACCCGAGCCCCGCCAGATAGACCCGGAAAGTGCGCCTTCCGGTGTGCACCAGGTCGAAGGCCTCGGGGTCGAGCAGCCAGTTCTGGATGAGCCCGCTGATGAGTGCGTGCAACCCCTGCGCCGCCGCGTTGCCCGGCAGCGGCAGCTTGATATGGCCGCGGCGCGCGGCCAGGCGCAGGGCCTTCTCGAAGTCGCCCACGCAGGCGTTGCGGGCGTCGAGGTGGCGCTGCTGCACCGAGGCCATGTCGTGGGTGTATTCGACCTTGTGGGTCGCCACATCGAATACGCGGCGCACCTGGGGGTCGGTGGCCATGAGGGTGAGCGCGTGGATCATGCCTTCCTCGATCTCGGCCAGGGGGTCGTCGGTGACGCCTGCGGTGGCGGGCTTCGGCGCGGCTTCCAGCGGCAGGATGACCCGCTCCATCATCGCGTTGAAGAGGTCGGCCTTGTCCTTGAAATGCCAATAGATGGCGCCGCGCGTCGCGCCGGCCTGCTGCGCGATCTGCTGCAGCGTGGTCTGCGAAACGCCCTGCGCCTGAAACAGCAGCTCCGCGGCATCGAGCAACCGATGCCGCGTGGCCAATGCTTCTTCTTTCGTCCGACGTGCCACCAAGTCTCCTGATTTGTAAAGACAACGCCCTCTATGTATCGTGGGGCCATTCGCGGTTGTCACTATACATCCATGAATGTATGTAAACTCGCCGGTTTCCTCGATGGCCCACCTGGCTACACAGGTTTCCGGTTTGTTCCGCGAACGCGCCATCTCCCGTCTTCGCTTCAAAGGAATCGCATGCCTCTCCTGCATGTTTCGCGTCATTCGTCCTTTTCGCCGCGTCTCGCGACCGTGGCCGCCGTCGTCCTGCTGGTCCTTGCGGGCTGTGGCAAGAGCGATGCGCCCGCCGGTCCGGGCAGCGCCGGCGGTGGTGGTCATCCCCCTGCACCCGAGGTGGGCGTGGTGGTGGCTGCGCCGACCGATGTCGGCCTCGTCACCGAACTGCCCGGCCGCCTCGAGGCCTCCCGCGTCGCCCAGGTCCGCGCCCGTGCCTCGGGCATCCTGCTGAAGCGCGAATTCCGCGAAGGCAGCGACGTGAAGGCCGGCCAGCTGCTGTTCCGCATCGACCCCGCCCCGCTGGTGGCCGCCACGCAGAACGCCCAGGCCACGCTGGCCCGCGCCGAAGCCAATGCCGTGCAGGCCAAGGCCCTCGCCGACCGCTACAAGCCGCTGGTCGAAGCCAATGCGGTCAGCAAGCAGGAATACGCGACCGCCGTGGCCTCTGCCAAGCAGGCCGAAGCCGATGTGGCCTCGGGCCGCGCGGCGCTGCAGACCGCCAAGATCAACCAGGGCTACGCCGACGTGACCTCGCCCATCGCGGGCCGCATCGGCCGCGCCCTCGTCACCGAAGGTGCACTGGTGGGCCAAGGCGACGCCACCGAGCTCGCCGTGGTGCAGCAGATCAACCCGCTGTACGTGAACTTCACGCAGTCGGCCTCCGACGCGATGAAGCTGCGCCGCGCAGTGGCCGCCGGCCAGTACAAGCGCGCGAGCGGCGAGGAAGCCGCAACCATCCGCGTGGTGCTGGAAGACGGCACCGACTACCCGCTGGAAGGCAAGCTGCTGTTCTCCGACCTCACGGTCGACTCCACCACCGGCCAAGTCACGCTGCGCGCCGAAGTGCCCAACCCCAAGGGCGAGCTGCTGCCCGGCCTGTACGTTCGCGTGAAGCTCGAACAGGCACAGGCCACCAACGCGATCACGCTGCCGCAGCAGGCCGTCACGCGCACCCAGCAGGGTGACACCGTGTCGGTGGTCGACAAGGACGGCAAGATCAGCAAGCGCACCGTGAAGATCAGCGCCGCCAAGGACAACCAGTGGGTGGTGCTCGATGGCCTGAAGGCCGGCGAGCAGGTGATGGTCGACGGCTTCCAGAAGCTGCAGATGATGCCGCCCGGCACGCCGGTGAAGGCTGTCCCCTGGACCAAGCCGAACCCGAACGCCGCGGCCACGCCGGCCGCAGCGGGGTCCGCACCGGCGGCGCCTGCCGCGGCCGAGAAGACCTCGGCCGAGAAGAAGTAATCAGGAGCGCGCCCGCAAATGGCCAAATTTTTTATCGACCGACCGATCTTCGCCTGGGTGATCGCACTGTTCATCCTGGTGGTGGGCGGCGTGTCAATCACCCAGCTGCCGATCTCGCAGTACCCGCCGGTGGCGCCCCCCGCCATCGTCATCAACGTCGCCTACCCCGGCGCCTCGGCCCAGACGCTCGAGGACAGCGTGCTGTCCGTCATCGAGCGTGAAATGAACGGCTCGCCAGGCCTGATCTACATGGAATCGGTGGCCCAGGCCGACGGCACCGGCTCCATCACGATCAGCTTCGAGGCCGGCACCAACGACGACCTCGCACAGGTGGACGTGCAGAACCGGCTGTCGCGCGCAACGCCGCGCCTGCCGGCTGCCGTGACGCAGCAGGGCGTGCGCGTGGACAAGTCGCGCAACAACTTCCTGATGTTCGTGATGCTGTCCTCGGACAACCCGAACATCGACCCGGTGGCGCTCGGCGACTACACCGCGCGCAACGTCGTGCCCGAGCTGCAGCGCGTGGTCGGCGTGGGCCAGGCCCAGCTGTTCGGCTCCGAGAACGCGATGCGCGTGTGGATCGATCCGGCCAAGCTGCAGGGCTTCAACCTGTCGGCGACCGACGTCAACAACGCCATCCGTGCACAGAACGCCCAGGTGTCTTCGGGCACGCTCGGCGACCTGCCCAACATCCCCGGCCAGGCCATCGCGGCCACAGTGACCGTGAACGGCCAGCTCGTCAACGTTGAGCAGTTCAAGAACATCGTGCTGCGCGCCAACACCGATGGCTCGACCGTGCGGCTGAAGGACGTGGCACGCGTCGAACTCGGCGGCCAGTCGTATGCCACCTCGGCCCGCCTGAACGGCGTGCCCGCGGTCGGTATCGGCGTCCAGCCCACGCCCAACGGCAACGCGCTGCAATCGGCCAAGGCGGTCCGCGCCAAGATGGCCGAACTCGAGCGCTACTTCCCGCAGGGCGTGAAGTGGAACATTCCGTACGACAGCTCGCGCTTCGTGCAGATCTCGATCACCGAAGTGGTCAAGACGCTGCTGGAAGCCGTGGCGCTGGTGTTCGTGGTGATGTTCCTGTTCCTGCAGAACTGGCGCTACACGATCATCCCGACCATCGTGGTGCCGATCGCGCTGCTGGGCACCTTTGCCTCGCTGCTGGCGCTCGGCTTCTCGATCAACGTGCTGACCATGTTCGGCATGGTGCTGGTGATCGGTATCGTGGTGGACGACGCCATCGTGGTGGTGGAGAACGTCGAGCGCATCATGAGCGAGGAGGGGCTGCCGCCTCTCGAAGCCACGCGCAAGGCCATGAAGCAGATCTCCGGCGCCATCATCGGCGTGACGGTGGTGCTGATCTCGGTGTTCGTTCCGCTCGCGTTCTTCGCGGGTTCGACCGGCAACATCTACCGCCAGTTCTCGGCGGTGATGGTGGCTTCGATCGCCTTCTCGGCATTCATGGCTCTGTCGCTCACGCCGGCGCTGTGCGCCACGCTGCTCAAGCCGGTGGAAGCCGGCCACCATCACGAGAAGACCGGCTTCTTCGGCTGGTTCAATCGCGGTTTCGCGCGCACGGCCAAGGGCTATGAGAGCGTGGTCGCTCGCATCCTGCGCCGCGCTGCCCGCTACCTCGTGATCTACCTCGCCATCATCGGCGCGGTGGTGTTCACCTACACCCGCCTGCCGAGCTCGTTCCTGCCGCAGGAAGACCAGGGCAACATCATCGTGAACGTGCAGTTGCCGCCTGGCGCGACACAGGAGCGCGCGCTGTCGGTCATGCAGCAGGTCGAGGGCTTCATCCTGAAGCAGCCCGAAGTGCAGAGCATGGTGGGCGTGATGGGCTTCAGCTTCTCGGGCCAGGGCCAGAACGCGGGCCTCGCCTTCGTGACGCTGAAGGACTGGGACGAGCGCAAGGACCCAGCCCACTCGGCCAGCGCGCTGGCCGGCCGTGCCTTCGGTGCGCTGTCGGGCATCCGCGACGCCTTCATCTACCCGCTGAGCCCGCCGCCCATTCCTGAACTGGGCAATGCCAGCGGCTTCAGCTTCCGTCTGCAGGACCGCTCGGGCGCGGGCCACGAGGCGCTGATCAACGCACGCAACCAGCTGCTGGGCATGGCCTCGCAGAGCAAGGTCCTGGCGCAGGTTCGCCCCGACGGCCTGGAAGACGCGCCGCAGCTGCAGATCGACATCGACCGCGACAAGGCGAATGCGCTTGGCGTGAGCTTCGACGCGATCAACGCGACGCTGTCGACCGGCCTGGGTTCGAGCTACATCAACGACTTCCCGAACCGCGGCCGCCTGCAGCGCGTGGTGGTGCAAGCCGACGCTCCGGCGCGGATGCAGCCCGACGACCTGCTCAAGCTGAACGCCAGCAACACGCAGGGCCAGCCGGTGCCGCTGTCGGCCTTCGCGACCACCAAGTGGGTCACGGGCGCCACGCAGACGGTGCGCTACAACGGCTACCCGGCGATCCGCATCAGCGGCGACGCCGCCGCCGGCTATAGCACGGGCGCCGCAATGGCCGAGATGGAAAAGCTCGCCGCGCAGCTGCCGCAAGGCTTCGGCTTCGAGTGGACCGGCCAGTCGCGCGAAGAAAAGCTCGCGGGCTCGCAGGCCATCGTGCTGTACGGCTTCGCGATCCTGGCGGTGTTCCTCTGCCTGGCCGCGCTGTACGAAAGCTGGTCGATCCCGCTGTCGGTGATTCTGGTGGTGCCGCTGGGCGTGCTGGGCGTGCTGGTGGCGACGATGCTGCGCGCCTATTCGAACGACGTGTACTTCCAGGTGGGGCTGATCACCATCATCGGCCTATCCGCGAAGAACGCGATTCTGATCATCGAGTTCGCCAAGGACCTGCAGGCGCAGGGCAAGGGCGTCATCGAATCGGCGCTGGCCGCCGCCCACCTGCGGTTCCGACCGATCATCATGACCTCGCTGGCCTTCGGCCTCGGGGTGGTGCCGCTCGCAATCGCCTCGGGCGCCGGCTCTGCCAGCCAGCGCGCCATCGGCACCGGCGTGCTCGGCGGCATGGTGACGGGCACTGCACTGGCCGTGATCTTCGTGCCGGTGTTCTTCGTGGTGGTGCGCACCCTGTTCAAGGGCAGCGCGCGCCAGCATGAAGCCGACAAGCGACACGCCGAAGCCGCCGGCATCGCGGAGGAAAAACATGACTAAGAAACTGATTCCCACAGCCCTGGCTGCCGCGATGCTGCTGGCCGGCTGCTCGCTGATTCCGACCTACGAGCGCCCGGCGGCGCCTGTGCCCACCACCTACCCGGGCGACCCGGCGCAGCCGCCCGGCCAGGCCGCAGCCAACCTGCCCTGGCAGGACTTCTTCACCGACGCGCGGCTCGCGGGCCTGATCCAGACCGCGCTCGTGAACAACCGCGACCTGCGGGTGTCGGTGCTCAACATCGAGCAGGCGCGCGCGCAGTTCCAGATCCAGCGCTCGGCGCTGTTCCCGGCCGTGGGCCTCACGGGTTCGGGCTCGCGCTCGAGCCCGAACCCCTACCAGGCCTTCGACTCCAGCGTGGGCAGCGTGTCGTCGTCGTACAGCGTCAACCTGGGCTTCAACGCCTGGGAGCTGGACTTCTTCGGCCGCATCCGCGCGCTGAAGGACCAGGCGCTGGCGCAGTACCTCGCCACGGACGAGACGCGCAAGGCAGTGCAGATCAGCCTGATCGCGTCGGTCGCCAACGGCTGGCTCACGCTGCTGGCCGACGATGAGCTGCTCGAGATCACACGCCAGACGATGGTCACGCGCGAAGAGTCGGTGCGCCTCACGAAGATGCGCTTCGACAACGGCGTGTCGTCGGAGCTCGACTTCCAGGCCGCCAACTCGCTGCTGGAAACGGCGCGCGCATCCTATGCGGAGCAGCAGCGCGCGCGCATGCAGGACGAGAACGCCCTCGCCCTGTTGCTGGGCGCGCCGGTACCGCCCGACGCCACGGCGGGCGGCATCAAGGGCCTGGACGGCATCAAGCCGATGCCCGACGTGCCGGCCGGCCTGCCTTCCGACCTGCTGGCCGAACGGCCCGACATCCGCTCGGCCGAGCAGCAGCTGATTGCGGCCAACGCCAACATCGGCGCGGCGCGCGCGAACTTCTTCCCGCGTGTGTCGCTGACGAGTTCCATCGGCACCGCGAGCAGCGAGTTCTCGGGCCTGTTCGATCGCGGTTCGAAGGCCTGGTCCTTCGCGCCGACGGTGACGCTGCCGATCTTCGACGCCGGCAGCAACATCGCCACGCTCGACTCGGCCAAGGCCGGGCGCGAAATCGCGGTGGCGCAGTACGAGAAGTCGATCCAGACCGCGTTCCGCGAAGTGGCCGATGCGCTCGCGGGCCGCGCCACGCTGGGCGAGCAGGTGCGCGCACAGCGTGCGCAGGCCGATGCGGAGGCGGTGCGCTTCAAGCTCTCCGACCTGCGCTATCGCAACGGAATCGCCAGCGCGCTCGACCTGCTCGACGCACAACGCTCGCTGTTCACGGCGCAGCAATCTGCAGTGACCACGCGCCTGCTGCAGCTGCAGAACCAGGTCACGCTGTACCGGACGCTGGGTGGCGGCTGGGCCACACGCGACAAGGGCTGAGACGCCAAGGCGTCCGATAAGGGTGGTCCCTTGTCCGTTCGGGCAAGGGGCCTCTCTATAATCGCCGGTTGGTTAGGACAAGCCCCCCGACGAGCCCCCGATAATTGAGGACGCCAATGAGCGCAGACCCGCATTACCAGGCCACAGAAGAAGCCCACACCGGGCCGATCAAGAACCCGAAGCAACTGCTGCTCGCGGTATTTTTCTCCTTCATAGCCCCGATCCTGATCATCGTGGGTCTTGTCTCCTACGTGGTCTCGGGCACCAAGCCCGCAGGCATCGCGGAGGGCGACAGCATGTCGCTCTATGGCGTGACCAAGGAAGCGCGCGACCGCGAAGTGGCCGAACGCCTCAAGAAGGTCGGAGCCATCGAGATCCGCGACGCCAACCGCCCGCTCGCTGCAGGCGAGGTCGTGTTCAAGGCCCAGTGCGTCGCCTGCCACGGAGCGCCCGGCATTCCCGGCGCCCCGCACTTCCAGGACGCAGCCGCTTGGGGTCCCCGCATCGGCCAAGGCTATGCAACGCTCCTCGAGCATGCCCTGAAGGGCAAGGGCGCCATGCCCCCGCAGGGCGGCGGCGACTTCGAAGACCTCGAAGTGGGTCGTGCAGTGGTCTACATGGCCAATGCCGGCGGCGCCAAGTTCCCGGTGCCGGACCGTCCGGCTGCTGCTGCTGCACCCGCTGAAGGTGCCTCGGGTGCGGCCCCTGCGGCCAGCGCTGCTGCCAAGTAAGCGTTTTCCCTAGTCACGAAAGAAAGCCGGCCTCAGCGCCGGCTTTTTTCATGGGTGTGCGGCCGGGGCTGGTGCGGCTGCTTCGGCGTGGCGCTCAGCCGGGCTCAGCACGTGTCCGAAGCGACCGGGCAGTTCGCTGGCCTGCACCGCCTCCGGTATCCACAGGCCGCGTTCGACGGCCTCGGCTGCGATTCCCACGTCCTGCGTGTGCACCAGCCCGAGCCCGAAAGGCGAAACCAGATAGAGCCGGCCGTCCTCATCGAGCAGGCAGTCCGATACCTCGGTCGCCTTGCCCGTATGGGCCGTGACGGTGAAACCACCACCCTCGTCTTCGGCGACCCGCCATACCAGCGGCGAAGCCTCCAGCTCCACATACACGCGCTGCGGCCCGTTCTGGAAGAACCACTGGCCCTCGTCGTCGTGCTCGTAGTTGCGATGGATGAAGTCGATCAGCTTGTCGTGCCGCAGCATCGAGCCCTTGGCCGCGCGGAACGGGCCCATGGCCTGGGTGCGGTCGTCGCGCATGTACCAGTTGCCGCGCGCGTCGAGGCCGAGCCAGCCGTAGCAGTGCGGCACGTTGGGCCACTTGGCCAATGCTTGTTTGACGATGTCGTCCATCGCGTCATTCTCGTCCTGGCGACAAGCCCCTACCGTCAGCCGAAGCGCCGCCATGCAGCTGCAGCCAGCCGCCCACCTGCTCCGGCATGCCGCGCACATGCCCCGGCGGCAGCCCCATCGGAAAGCCGACATGCCCACCGTGCGCGGGCTGCCACAGCGTGACGTGCGCCCCCACCTCGCCGGGCTTCGGAAGGCTGCGCGCCGGAATGAACGGATCGTTGCGCGCATTCACCACCAGCGCAGGCACGCGGATCGAAGCCAGGTGCGGCTTGGCCGAGCCCCGCGACCAGTAGTCGTCGACATCGCGAAAGCCGTGCAGCGGCGCGGTGAAGACGTTGTCGAAGTCGTAGAGGTTGCGCGACGACATCAGCCGCTCGCGGTCGAACAGGCCCGGAAACTGCGCCAGCTTGGCCAGCGCCTTGGGCTTCATGGTCGCGAGGAACATGCGCGTGTAGACCAGCTTGTTGAAGCCCTGGCCAATGGCCTCGCCGCCCGCCGCAAGGTCGAGCGGGGCGCAGACCGAGGCCACCGCGCCCACCACGCCCGAAGCGGTCTCGCCCGCTTCCGAGGCCCATCGCATCAGCGCATTACCGCCGAGCGACACGCCCGCCGCCAGCACCGGCCCGCCGCCCTTTTGCGCATGCTGGTCGCGCATGCGCGCCAGGATCCAGCCGATCTCCTCGAAGTCGCCCGAGTGGTAGGCACGCGGCGCCAGGTTCAGCTCGCCGCTGCAGCCGCGGAAATGCGGCACTGCGAAGGCCATGCCGCGAGACGCTGCAAAGGCAGCAAAGGCTTCGGCGTAATGACTGCGCGACGAGCCTTCGAGCCCATGGAACAGCACCAGCAGCGGCTTCGGGCCTGGCGCTGGCGCATCGACGAAGTCAACGTCGATGAAGTCGCCGTCTGGCGTAGGCCAGCGTTCGCGCCGGTAGACCGGAGCCGGTCCGTCGAAGCGCCGGGCGTAGAGCGCGGCCCAGATGGTCTGCAGGTTGCCGCCGGGCAGCCAGCGCGGTGCCGCGTAGTCCATCGACTGGAGAACAGTGGGAGAAGCAGCGGAAGAAGAAGCAGCGAAGGAAGGCATCAATGCAGGGTCTGGGGCGGATCGTTCGCGTCGTCGGGCTCGCGCGCACTGCCCGGGCTCGCATGGTGCGCCACCATGCGCCAGCCCTGGGCAGTCTTGTGATAGACGTTGGTGGCAAGCACGAAGGCATGGCGCGGGCCTTCGGCCGTGAGCACCTCGATGCGCTCGAGCACGTTGTGCACGGCGCTGCCGAGCGACTCGATCTTGCGCACCCGCGCCGGCATGGCGTGGATCGCGCCGTTGCCGAACATCTGCTCGAAGGCCGCGCGGATCGCCACGGTCCCCACCAGCCGGGGGCCGCCGGGGTGCACGCAGAACACTTCGTCCTCGTCGGCCCAGCAGGCCATCAGCGCATCGATGTCGCCGCGTTGCAGCGCTTCATAGAAGGCCGCTTCGACGTCGTCGGCAGTGCCGCCGATGGCCGCGGCGGCGCGGAGTGGGGTCTTGGGCATTGCGCGATTTTGCCGCGCTGTCCGTGACGGCGGCACTGCACCGCTTTGGTCCGGGCTGCACCGTGCTGCCGCAATCCGGCCAGAACATCTGCTCCGTTTTGGACCAAATGGTCAAAACGCAGATGTCAATTTTCCATAAGTCATTGATTTCAAATGACTTATCCAACTGGCACGGCGCATGCAAGGAGCTTCGCGACCTCGCAACAGGAGCCCTTCCATGAACGTCGGCATCTTCATTCCCATCGGCAACAACGGCTGGCTGCTTTCCGAAAACGCACCGCAGTACAAGCCCAGCTTCGAACTCAACAAGCAGATCACGCTGAAGGCCGAGCGCTACGGCGTCGACTTCGCGCTGTCCATGATCAAGCTGCGCGGCTTCGGCGGCAAGACGGAGTTCTGGGACCACAACCTCGAGTCCTTCACGCTCATGGCGGGCCTCGCGGCTGTCACCAGCAAGATCAAGCTCTTTGCCACCGCTGCCTCGCTGGTCATGCCGCCGGCCATCGTGGCGCGCATGACGTCCACCATCGATTCGATCTCCAACGGCCGCTTCGGCCTGAACCTCGTCACCGGCTGGCAGCGACCCGAGTATTCGCAGATGGGCATGTGGCCCGGCGACCAGTTCTTCGGCACGCGCTACCAGTACCTGAGCGAATACATCCAGGTGCTGCGCGACCTCTGGGGCACCGGCCAGTCCGACTTCAAGGGCGACCATTTCAAGATGGACGACTGCCGCCTGAGCCCGCAGCCGCAGGCCGACATGAAGGTGATCTGCGCCGGCCAAAGCGACGCGGGCATGGAGTTCTCGGCCAAGTACGCCGACTACAACTTCTGCTTCGGCAAGGGCGTGAACACGCCCAAGGCCTTCGCGCCCGCGGCCGAGAAGCTCATCGAAGCCACCACGAAGACCGGCCGCCACGTCACCACCTACGTGCTGATGATGGTGATCGCCGACGAGACCGACGAGGCCGCGCGCGCCAAGTGGGAGCACTACAAGGCCGGCGCCGATCACGAAGCGATCGCATGGCTGGGCCAGCAGGGCGCGGCCGACACCAAGTCGGGCACCGACACCAACGTGCGCCAGATGGCCGACCCGACCTCGGCCGTGAACATCAACATGGGCACGCTCGTGGGCTCGTATGAAAACGTCGCGCGCATGCTCGACGAAATGGCCGAGGTGCCCGGCACCGAAGGCGTGCTGCTGACCTTCGACGATTTCCTGCAGGGCGTCGAGGCTTTCGGCGAACGCATCCAGCCGCACATGAAGAGCCGCGCGCACGTGCAGAGCCCCGTGCCGTCGCGGGTCGAACCCGAACGCCTCGCGGCCTGAGCAGGAGCGTCACGTGAGCACTCCCGCACGCAACATCACCCTCACATCGAACACCCCCGTTGGCGCACCGCGCCTGCCGGGCGCCCCGGCACCGCTGGTACTGCCCGCGCGCCCCGAGCCGCTGGAACTGCACGCGAGCGACTCCGCGCTGATCGTCGTCGACATGCAGAACGCCTATGCATCCATCGGCGGATACGTCGACTCGGCCGGCTTCGACATCTCCGGCGCGCAAGGCACCATCGCCAACATCGCGCGCACCATAGCGGCGGCGCGCGCGGCCGGCATGCTGGTCGTGTTCCTGCAGAACGGCTGGGACGCGGCATACGTGGAGGCCGGCGGCCCCGGCTCGCCGAACTGGCACAAGTCGAACGCACTCAAGACCATGCGTGCCAAGCCTGAGCTGCAGGGCAAGTTCCTCGCCAAGGGCGGCTGGGACTACGAACTCATCGAAGAGATGAAGCCGCAGCCCGGCGACATCGTCGTGCCGAAGACGCGCTACAGCGGCTTCTTCAACAGCACGCTCGACAGCACGCTGCGCTCGCGCGGCATCCGCCACCTGGTGTTCACCGGCATCGCCACCAACGTGTGCGTCGAATCGACGCTGCGCGACGCCTTTCACCTCGAATACTTCGCCGTGATGCTCGAAGACGCGACGCACGAACTCGGCGGGCCCGCGATCCAGAAGGCATCTGTCTACAACGTCGAGACCTTCTTCGGATGGGTCTCCACGGTGGAGCACTTCTGCAGCACCTTCGCACCCGCATCCATCACCCAACCCGCACCGGCCGAAGCGGCCACTGTCTGATTCTTTTCAAGGAGCTCTCTTCATGCCCAAGCAAGCCATCATCCCGCCCGGCACCGGCGTGCCACTCGCCCCCTATGTTCCCGGCACGCTCGCCGACGGCGTGCTCTACGTGTCGGGCACGCTGCCCTTCGACAAGGACAACAACGTGGTCCACGTGGGCGACGCGGCCGCGCAGGCTCGTCACGTGCTCACCATCATCCAGGGCGTGGTCGAGGCAGCGGGCGGCACCATGGACGACGTGACCTTCAACCAGATCATGATCAAGGACTGGGCCGACTACGGGAAGATCAACACGGTGTATGCCGAGTTCTTTCCCGGCACCAAGCCCGCGCGCTACTGCATCCAGTGCGGCCTGGTGAAGCCCGATGCCCTGGTCGAGATCGCCTCGATCGCGCACGTCGGCGAGAAGGGCTGAAGCACATGCCGTCGCTGCACTACGAAGTGCACGGGCCGTCCGATGCCGCAGCCACCGTGCTGCTGTCGTCGGGCCTCGGTGGCTCGGCCGGGTTCTGGCAGCCGCAGCTCGGCGCGCTGGTTGCCGCCGGGCACCGCGTCATTGCGTACGACCAGCGCGGCACCGGTCGCAGCCCTGCCGCATTGCCAGAGACGTATGCCATCGAAGACATGGCGAAGGACGTGCTCGAAATCCTCGACGCCACGAGCACTTCGCAATGCCACTTCGCGGGCCATGCACTCGGCGGCCTCGTGGGTCTGCAGCTAGCGATCGACGCGCCTTCGCGCATTGCGAGCCTCGTGCTCATCAACGCGTGGTCGAAGCCCAACCCGCATTCGGCGCGCTGCTTCGATGCGCGGCTCGCACTGCTCGGCGCATGCGGCCCGCGCGCGTACGTGGAAGCGCAGCCGATCTTCCTGTACCCCGCAGCCTGGGCCGCCGAACACGCACAGCGCGTGGCCGACGAAGTCGATCACGCCTTCGCGCACTTCCCGGGCGAGGCCAACATGCGCGCACGCATCGCCGCCCTGCGCGCCTTCGATGTCGACACCCGCCTCGCCGACATCACCGCGCCCACACTCATCGCCGCTGCGAAAGACGACACGCTCGTGCCCTGGACCTGCTCGCAGAGCCTGGCCGATGGCCTGAGCGACGTCACGCTCGACTTCATGCCGCACGGCGGCCATGCCCACAGCGTGACCGAGGCCGAAGCCTTCAACCGCAGCCTGCTCGACTTTCTCTCGCGGGTCAGCGCATCCGCCGTTCCAGCATGACCACTCTTGCATCCACACTCGACGACGCCGCGCTGTCGCTGCTCTTCACCGGCGCACGCACCCACAACGGCTGGACCGACGAACCCGTCACCGACGCACAGCTGCAGCAGATCTATGCGCTGGCGAGCCTCGGCCCCACATCGGCCAACTGCTCGCCCGCGCGCTTCGTCTTCGTGCGCACGCCCGAAGGCAAGCAGCGCCTCGCACCGGCTCTCTCCAAGGGCAACCTCGACAAGACCATGGCCGCACCGGTCACGGTCATCGCCGCGTGGGACCGCAAGTTCTACGACAAGCTGCCCACGCTGTTCCCGCATGCCGATGCGCGCAGCTGGTTCACCGGCAGCCCCGAGGCCACGCACGAAACCGCCTTTCGCAATGCCAGCCTGCAGGCGGGCTACCTGCTGCTCGCAGCGCGCGCGGTCGGCCTCGATGCAGGCCCGATGTCGGGCTTCGACAAGGCGAAAGTCGACGCGGCCTTCTTCGAAGGCACCGACTGGACCGTCAACTTCCTCATCAACCTGGGCCACGGCGATGCGTCGAAGGTGTTCGGCCGCCTGCCGCGGCTGCCCTTCGACGAGGCCTGCGTGCTGGCCTGAAGGACTCACCACATGCTGCTGAATGCCATGGCCTCCCACGCTGCTTCATCGTCATCGAACCCCGCCGGCCTGCTGCCGAGCCTGGAGAAGGCCGACTACCGCGACGCGATGGCGCGGCTGGGCGCGGCGGTGAACATCATCACCACCGACGGCCCCGCGGGCCGCGCCGGCTTTACGGCATCGGCCGTGTGCAGCGTGACAGACGAGCCCCCGACGCTGCTGGTGTGCCTGAACCGTTCGGCCTCGGTGTACCCGGCGTTCAAGACCAATGGCGTGCTGTGCGTGAACGTGCTGGCCGCGGGGCACCAGTCGCTGTCCGCATTGTTCGGCGGCAAGACGCCGATGGACGAGCGCTTCGCCGCCGGCAACTGGAGCCGCAAGACCACCGGCTCGCCGATGCTCGACGACGCGGCCGTTTCCTTCGACTGCCGCGTGGTGCATGCGACGAGCGCGGGCACGCACGACGTGCTGTTCTGCGAAGCGGTAGCCATTGCCATAGGTGGCGCGACGCAGGGCTTGATCTACTTCGACCGGCGCTATCACGAGATCGCGGCGCCGCCGCACTGAAATCCACCTGACTCAGCGCGGCGTGATGCCTTGAAGAAAGATGCGCTGCACGTTCTCCACGGTCTTCTCGAAGAACGCCTCATCGTCCAGCGTATGCCCCGACAGCGCCTGCACCTGCACGCCGAAGTCCGCGTAGTGCTGCGTCACCGCCCACAGCGCGAAGATCAGGTGATGCGGATCGACGGGCGCCAGCCTTCCCGCTTCGACCCACGCGCGAATCACCTCAGATTTTTTCTCCACCAGCGTACGCAGTTCGCGGTCGAGCTCGTCGCGCAGCAGCGGCGCGCCCTGGATCATTTCCAGGCAGAAGAGCCGTGATGCATCGGGCCGGTCGCGCGAGACCACCAGCTTGCGGCGGATGTAGTCGCCGATGGCCTCGCCCGGGTCCTGCTCGGCACTGAAGCCGCGCAGTGGCTCGAGCCACAGCGCGAGCAGATCGCGCAGCACGTTGACGTAGAGCTCTTCCTTGTTCGCGAAGTAATAGAGCAGGTTGCTCTTCGATACATCGGCACGTGCCGCCACCTGGTCGATCGACGTGCCGTGCAGGCCGAAGCGGGAGAACAGCCCCAGCGCCGCACCGAGGATCGCGCTGCGCTTGTCCTCGATCTGGCGCAGCCGGCGGCTCACCGCGGACGCGCTGCGCACCGCGGGTTTTGCACGCTTGCGCGCCGGGCTCTTCTCTTTGCTGGCACTGGCGGCCAGCGCTTTGGTCTTCGGCATCTTCCCTCGCTCTTGTTCGTTCGTTGGTGAATCGGCAGGCAACACAGCGCACCACTGTAAGGCCGTGGTGCATCGCCTTGCGCCGCAGCAGCCTTCGCAGCGCGTCGTTGCGCACCATGCTGACGCGACGGATGCGTTTTGTCCATTTGGTCCAACTGGCACAGACGTTGCATGGCGAAAGGCATGCCAAGCATGAGGAACCTGCCATGACCCTGCTGTCCGTACCCATCATCGATCTAGCGCCCTACTTCGCGGGCACCGCCGAAGGCAAGGCCGAGGTCGCGAAGAAGGTCGACGAGGCCTGCCGCAGCATCGGCTTTCTCGTCATCACGAACCACGGCATTGCGCCCGGGCTGATCTCGCGCGTGTCGTCGCTCTCGCGAAAGTTCTTCGACATGCCGCTGGGCGAAAAGCGCAAGGTCGACCGCCCGCGCGAAGACGCGGTGCGCGGCTACAGCGCGGTGGGCGAGGAAGGTCTCTCGTACAGCCTCGAAGAAGCGGCTCCCGGCGACCTGAAGGAATCTTTCTCTATCGGCCCGTCGAACGTGCCGCAAGACGACTACCACCGCGGCCCCGCCGCCGGCCCGCACTTCGAGCCCAACAGCTGGCCGCCCATCGAGGGTTTCCGCGAAGCCTACGAAGGCTACTTCGAGGCGATGAGCGATCTCTCGCGCTCGCTGATGCGTGTCTTCGCGCTCGGTCTGTCGCTGCCCGAGACCTTCTTCGACGACAAGATCGACAAGCACATCAGCATGTTCCGCGTGCTGAGCTATCCGCCGCAGCGCGAGCAGCCGCTGCCCGGCCAGCTGCGTGCGGGCGCGCACAGCGACTACGGCAGCCTCACCATCGTGCTGCCCGACGACAAGGGCCTGCAGGTGTTCAACAAAGCCGGCCAGTGGGTGGACGTGCCGCAGGTCGAGGGTGGCCTGGTGGTCAACATCGCCGACCTCATGATGCAGTGGACCAACGACCAGTGGGTGTCCACGCTGCACCGCGTGATCAACCCGCCTTTCGAGATCGCGAGCACCAACCGCCGGCAATCGCTGGTGTTCTTCCATCAGCCGAACTACGACGCGATGGTCGAGTGCCTGCCTAGCTGCCTCGCGCCAGGGGAGTCGGCGAAATACGCGCCGATTTCTTCTGGGGACCACCTGACGTCGAAGTTCGTCAAGCAGACGACCTTTGGTGGCACGAAGGCGATGGTTTGAGATGACTGCCTGCTGTTCTTCGGGGCTCGATCACGCCGACGGCGCGCTCGCACCCCGAACAAGAACAACAGCAAACGCCCAATGAGCAACTGAACATGGCCCACCTCTCCTACGTCAACGTCTTCGCAAAAGACGTGGTCGCACTCAGCGGCTTCTACCAGCGAGTATTCGGTTTCAAAGAGATCGAAGCGATCCGCTCACCCATCTTCCGAGGCCTGGACACCGGCAAATCGAGCCTTGGCTTCAACGCACTCGATGCCTACGAACTGCTGCACCTGAGCGAGTTTTCAGACACACGCGGCGTCAAGTTCCTGCTGAACATCGACGTCGACAGCCAGGCCGACGTCGACCGCATGGTGCCGGTCGCGCTCGAAGCCGGCGCCACGCTCATCAAGCCGCCATACGTCACTTACTACAACTGGTACCAGTCGGTGCTGCTCGATCCCGAGGGCAATGTGTTCCGCATCAACTTCATGATGTGACGTGCGCTGCGCTCGTTCTCTTTTTTCCGTCCTCCCTTTCTTCAAAGCCTCTCACCAAAGGTAGTCCCATGCAGTTGCGCACCCTCACTCCCGGCCTGGGCCTCGCGATGACCATCGCGGCCAGCGGCGCCTTCTTCACCACCCTGCCCGCTGCAGCCGCCGACGGCTTCACGCTGAAGGACAAGCCGAAGATCGCGATGCTCTACTTCGGCCCGAAGAACGATGGCGGCTGGACGCAGGCCTTTGACGAGGCCCGCGTGAAGATCGAAAAGGAAATCGGCCAGAAGATCCAGTTCGTCGAGAACGTGCCCGAAGACGCATCGGCCATCAAGCCCGCGGCGGAGAAGTTCATCCAGCGCGGCGCCAACATCGTGATTGGCACGGCCTTCGGTTATTCCGACAGCTTCAAGGACCTGGCCGCCAAGTACCCCGATGTCGCCTTCCTCAACGGCTCAGGTACCACCAACGGCAGCAACCTCGAATCGTTCTACGGCCGCACCTACGAAAGCCAGTACCTCTGCGGCATGGCCGCCGGCGCTGCATCGAAGACGGGCAAGCTCGGCTTCGTCGCGGCCAACCCCTTCGGCGTTGTGAACTGGACCATCAACGCCTTCGCGCTCGGCGCGCAGAAGATGAACCCGAACGCCACGGTCAACGTGATCTACACCGGCGCCTGGAACGACCCGGTGAAGGAACGCGCCGCCGCCGCCGCACTCATCGACCAGGGCGCCGACGTGATCGGCCAGCACGTCGACAGCCCCACGCCGCAGATCGTCGCGCAGGAGCGCGGCGTGTACGGCACCGGCCACCACCGCGACCTGCGCCAGTTCGCACCCAAGGCCACGCTGTGCTCCTCGGTGTGGGTGTGGGACCGCTTCCTGACGCCGGAGCTGAAGAAGGTGATGGCCGGCAACTGGAAGCCCGCGCAGTACGGCGCCTTCATCGAGATGAAGGACGGCGGCACCGACATCGCGGGCTTCGGCCCCGCCGTGCCCAAGGACAAGGCCGCGGTCATCACCGCCGAGCGCGACGCGATCATGAAGGGCAAGCAGGTCTACGCCGGCCCGCTCGCCGACCGCGACGGCAAGGAGCGCGTTGCCAAGGGCGCGGTGCTGTCCGATGCCGACCTGTGGAAGATGGACTGGTTCGTCAAGGGCGTGGTCACGCAGAAGTAATTTCATGCCCAACAACGCGCTAGAACTCACTGGCATCCGCAAGTCCTTCGACGGCTTCGCGGCGCTGACCGACGCTCACTTTGCCGCGCGCTGGGGCGAGGTGCATGCGTTGCTGGGCGAGAACGGCGCGGGCAAGTCTTCGCTGATGAACATCGCGGCCGGGCTCTATGCGCCCGAGGCCGGGCAGCTGCTGGTGGACGACAACGCGGTGCGCTTCGCCGGTCCGCGTGACGCGGCAAAACACCGCATCGGCATGGTCCACCAGCATTTCAAGCTGGTGCGGCCTTTCACGGTGGCGCAGAACATCTTGCTCACCGCGCCGCCGCCGGCCGAGTTCCAAAGCCATGGCGAGCGGCTGCGCGAGATCGAGCGCGACATTCGCAACAAGGCCTCGGAGCTGGGCTTCGACATCGATCCGTCCAAGCGCATCGATGCACTGTCGATTGCCGAACAGCAGCGCGTCGAGATCCTCAAGGTGCTGCTCGCGGGTGCGCGCATCCTGATCCTCGACGAGCCCACGGCCGTGCTGACCGACCAGGAGGCCGCGCGCCTGCTGCAGACGGTGCAGGGCCTGGCGCGCGCCGGTTCCGCCGTGGTGCTGGTCACGCACAAGATGGCCGATGTGAAGACGTATGCCGACCGCGTGACGGTGATGCGCGGCGGGCGCACGGTGGCCACGCTGAAGCCGGGCGAAGCATCGGTCGCCGAGCTGGTGAAGCTCACGGTGGGTGAATCGATTGCCACGCAAGGATTCCAGGCTTCGACCGCATCGCGCGGCCCCGTGCGCCTTTCGGTGCGCGGGTTGCGCACACCCGCCTCGCCCGAAGGCCGGCGCGTGCTCGACGGCGTGGATCTCGAACTGCACGCGGGCGAAATCTACGGCCTGGCCGGTGTAGGCGGCAACGGCCAGGGCGAGCTGGCGGGCGCGATCATGGGCCTGCCGGGTGAAGCCACCGAAGGCGAGATACGACTCGAAGGCCACGGCGACCTGAAGACCAAGGCCGCATCGGCACGCCGCGGCATCGGCATTGCAGCCATTCCGGCCGACCGATACGGGCTCGCGCTCGCGGGTGGCCTCTCGGTGGCCGAGAACTACGCCATCGGCCGCGTGCACACCGGCCGCTACGGCCCCGTGTGGCGCCTGCGCCGCGGCCGCATCCAGAGCGACACGCAGGAAGCGGTGCGCGCCTTCGACGTGCAGGGCGTGCGCTCGGTCGCGCAGAAGGCCGCGCTGCTCTCGGGCGGCAATGCACAGAAGCTGGTGCTCGCGCGCGAATTCGGCAAGTCGCCCACGCTGGTGCTTGCGCACAGCCCGAGCCGCGGGCTCGACGTGCGCGCCAGTGCCGAGGTGCATGCGCGGCTGCGCGCCGCACGCGACAGCGGCGCGGCAGTACTGCTGATCAGCGAAGACCTCGACGAAGTACTGCAGCTTGCCGACCGCGTGGGCGTGATGACGCGCGGGCGCATCGCCGGCGAGTTCGCTCAACCCGCCGACCGGCAGGCCATCGGACAGGCGATGGTGGACCATGGCTGATGCCTCGCTCTCCGTCGACATGGCACAAGCACCCAGGACCCAGGTGAACTCGCAGCAGCACACACAACCGCTCGCGCGCCGCCGCTACGCGCTCGAAATCCGCCAGCACATGGCCTGGCGCTGGCAGGCGCTGATCCTCGCGGCCGCATTGCTCGTGGGCTTCGCCATCTCCGCGGCGATCCTCGTGGCCGCGGGCGTGCCCGCCGACGAACTCGCCAACGAGTTCGTGATGCAGACCTTCTTCGACGGCCAGAACTTCCGCGCCGTGCTGTTCCAGGCCGCGCCGATGATCCTCGTCGGCCTCGCGGGCTCCATCGCATTCCGCGCGCGCTTCTGGAATCTCGGCCTCGAGGGCCAGATGATCTGGGGCGCCATCGGCGCGACCACCATCTCGATGTGGCAGATCGGCCCCGAGAACCTGCGCCTGCCGCTGATGTTTGCGGCAGCCATCGGCTGCGGCCTGCTGTGGGTGCTGGGCCCCGCGTGGCTCAAGCTGAAGCTGGGCGTGAACGAGATCATCTCGACGCTGATGCTCAACTACATGGCGGCCAACTTCCTGCTGCACCTGGTCTACGGCAGCTGGAAGGACCCGAAGGACAACTTTCCGTACTCGCCGCAGTTCCGCTTGTTCGAGCGGCTGCCCGAGCTGGGTGCGGGCATCGGCAGTTCGATCCTGCTTGCGAGCATCGTCGCGCTGCTGGCGTGGTGGCTGGTGAGCGTGAGCCGCGTGGGGCTCTACCTGCGCTTCGTCGATGCGAACCCGCGCGTCGCGCATGCCAACGGCGTGCCGGTGCGGCGCACCATCTACGGCGCGGTGCTGCTGTCGGGCGCGATGGCCGGGCTCGCGGGCTTCGCGGTGGTCGCGGGGCAGGAGGGTCGGCTCACGCAGGCCTTCTATCAGGGCTATGGCTTCTCGGGCATCCTCATCGCCTTTCTCGCGCGCAACAACCCGCTCGCGGCCACGGTGGTTGCGCTGCTGGTGGCGGCACTGTTCGTCACCGGACGCAGCCTGCAGGTGTTCTACCAGGTGCCGTTCTCGATGGTGCAGCTCATCCAGGCGGTGATCGTGGTGTGCGTGGCGTCGAGCGACTTCTTCATTCGCCACCGGCTGCGCCGCGTGGGCGGGGAGGCTGCGCAATGAGCGGCAGCATCGTGCTCAACTGGCTCGCGAGCACGCCGGACTTCGCGGTGCCTTATGCGCTCGCGGCACTCGGCCTCATCATCTGCGAGCGCGCGGGCGTGCTCGCGCTCGGCGCCGAAGGGCTGATGCTGGTCGGCGCACTCGCCGGCATCGGCGCGCAGATCGCCATCGGGCAGCCGGCCGTGTCGCTGGTGCTCGCAATGCTGGCGGCCAGCGTGGTGTCGGTGCTGTTCGCGGTAATGGTGATCTGGCTGCGCGTGAACCAGGTGATTGCCGGTCTCGCACTGGTGTTCTTCTGCCAGGGGCTCACGGCGCTGGTCGGCTCGATGGCCGACTGGACCAACCATGCCACCGAAGGCATCGGCGCGATGGCGCTGTGGCCGTTGTCGCTGCTGCCGGTCGTGGGCAGGCTCTTCGAGCAGAACGCGATGGTGTGGCTCACGCTGCCGATCTTCGGCGCGGTGGCGTGGTTCTTCGCACGCACCTCCACCGGCCTGCGGCTGCGCGCGGTGGGCGAGAACCCGCAGGCGGCCGATGCGGCCGGCATCCGCGTGACGGCATGGCGCTTCGCGGCGGTACTCGCGGGCTCGGCGCTGGTGGGGCTGGCGGGCGCCTACATCTCGGTGGTCAGCACCAAGCTGTGGATCGCGGGCATGACCGGCGGACGCGGCTGGATCGCGGTGGGCCTGGTGATCTTCGCGCGCTGGTCGCCGTGGAAGGCGCTGGTCGGCGCGCTGCTGTTCGGCTGCATCGAGGCGCTGATTCCGCAGCTGGCCGCAGCCGGCGTGCAGCTGCCGCAGTACTTCGTGATGATGACGCCGTATGCGGTGACGCTCGGCGTGATGGTGTGGGTCGCGCTCTCGCGGCGCGGCGCCGATGAAGAGCCCGGCGCGCTGGGCCAACCCTACGTGAGAGAAGAACGCCGATGAAGGCCTGGGTCTACAACGAAGAGCGCGAGCTCGACGCGGCGCAATTCGCCGACTACCTGAACCCCGCCACCACCGCGGTCGTCTCCATCGACATGCACCGGGGCCACCTCGACGACAGCCCCGACTGCCCCTGCCCCGCGCCGCGCGCACGCGACGTGGTGGCGCCCATCGACAGCTTCCATGACGAAGTGCGCGCGCTGGGCGTGCGCATCGTGCACATCAAGTCGGTGCTGCGGCCCAATGGCGTGGACGACATTCGCGGCATTCCTTCTGCATGGCGGCGCACCTTTCCTTTGCATGTCGGTGAGATTCCGAATGCCGACGCGCACGCCATCGAAGGCTCGAAGTGGACCGAGTGGGTCACGCGCGTCGAGCCCGGTGACATGCGCGTGGACAGCAAGCGCCGGCTGTCGGCCTTCTACCCGACCGATCTCGACTTTCTGCTGCGCAACCAGCGCATCGAGACGGTGGTGCTCAACGGCGGCTTTACCGACTGCTGCGTGCTCAACACGGCCTTCGACGCCAACAACCACAACTACCGCGTGATCGTGCTGCGCGACCTGGTGCGTGGCACCGACCCGCACCTGGAGGGCGCGGCGCTGGCGATGGTGTCGCTGCACCTCGGGCTGGTGGTCGATTCAGCGGAACTGCTGCGCCAGTGGCGCGGATGAATTAACCCGATACGCCAAGCCAGCGTGCGGCCACGCCGGGCATGTCGCCCTGGGCGGCCTGCCACACCATTTCGGGTGCGGCCACATGCACGCCCGGCGGCGCGATGCGCAGCGCCACGTCGACCAGCTCGGCCACCTTCGATGCGCGCACTGGCTGCTCGCTGCTCGGCACCATGAAGCGCACGACGGACAGCATCCACGCGGCCAGCCGCTCGAGCGGGTTGGCGAACTTCGCATTCACCGGCTTGCGCGCCGAGCGCACCAGGATCACGCGCTCGAAGCCGCAGGCCACCACCGCCTGCTCGTCGAGGCTCGCGAGCCCCCGCTTGAGCGCCTCGGGCAGCCGGCCCTGGTCGTGCGGCTGCACGATGGCCAGCGTCTGCACGCCGCAGGCGCGCAGCCATCGGGCCAGTTCGGGCAAATCTGAAGGCTCGGGCACCCACAGCGCGCGTTCGCGGTCGTGGTACAGCCGCGGCGGGTCGAAGGCGACGATGGCCGTGTGGGCCGAAGTCAGCGGCCATTGCGCGATCGGCGGGGCCGGGCTCAGGTAGGTTTCCACGCCGCGCAACCCGTCGCGAATGGGCTCGCGCGCCAGCACGCGGGTATGGGCGTGCCGGTGGCTGCCGGCCAGTCGCCGCAGCAGCTCCGCTCCCAGCGCACCGGTCGCGCCCGCGATCAGCAGCGTGCCGAAAGCGTCGGAAGCAACGGGCAGTACCGCACGGTTGGCGGCCTGCAGGGCTTGTAGAGGGTCGAGGGACATGGAGCCATCTATGCTACCTTCCGGCAATTCTGCGGAGGTAATGCAAATGATGATGAAGCGCTGGTTCTTGATTCTCGCGGCGGTCTTGTCCCTGAGCGGATGCGGCTACAACCAGTTCCAGTCCCTCGACGAGGCCAGCAAATCGGCCTGGAGCGAGGTGCTCAACCAGTACCAGCGGCGCGCCGACCTCGTGCCCAACATCGTGGCCACCGTGAAGGGCGAAGCCAGCTTCGAGCAGGACACGCTCACCAAGGTGATCGAGGCGCGCGCCAAGGCCACCTCGATCCAGGTGACGCCCGAGACGCTGAACAACCCCGAGGCCTTCAACAAGTTCCAGCAGGCGCAGGGCGAACTTTCTTCGGCGCTGTCGCGGCTGATGGTGGTGTCGGAGCGCTACCCCGAGCTCAAGGCCAACCAGGCCTTCCGCGACCTGCGGGTGACGCTGGAAGGCACCGAGAACCGCATCACCGTGGCGCGCAACCGCTACATCGAAAGCGTGCAGGAGTACAACGTGCTCGCTCGCAGCTTCCCGACCAACATCACGGCGAAGATCTTCAGCTACGCGCCGAAGCCCAACTTCTCGGTGCAGAACGAGGCGCAGATTTCCACGCCGCCTACTGTCGACTTCAGCGCTCCGAAGAAGTAAGCCAGCACCAATGGCCATTGCCGCACTGCTCCGTCGCGCACTGGCCGCGCTCGTTCTCGCGACCCTGGCCGGGGTCGCGCTGGCCCAGGGCCTGCTGCCGGTGCCCGCGCTCACCGCGCGGGTGATCGACCAGACCGGCACGCTGGACAGCGCGCAGCGCAACGGCCTGGACACCAAGCTCGCAGCCTTCGAGCAGCGCAAGGGTTCGCAGATCGTGGTGCTGATGGTGCCGACCACCGCGCCCGAGGACATCGCCAGCTACACGCAGCGCGTGGGCGACGCCTGGAAGATCGGCCGCAAGGACGTCGGCGACGGCCTGCTGGTGGTCGTGGCCAAGGACGATCGCAAGATGCGCATCGCCACCGCCAAGGCGCTCGAAGGCGCGGTGCCCGACCTCGCGGCCGTGCGCATCATCGACGAGGAGATGAAGCCGCGCTTTCGCAACAACGACTTCGCGGGCGGGCTGAACGCGGCGGTGGATCGGCTCATCGGGCTGGTCGACGGCGAGCCGCTGCCGGAGCCTTCGCGCGACACGGGCAGCGGAGGCGGCGGCGGTGGTGGCTTCGACTGGGAGAACCTCGCGATCTTCCTGTTCGTCGGCGTCTTCATCGGTGCGCCGGTCGCGCGCGCCGTCCTCGGCAAGAAGCTGGGCACGATGGTCGTGGGCGGCGGTGTGGGCGTGGTCGTTTTCTTCATCACCACCAGCATCGCCATCGCGGTGATCGCGGCGCTTGTCGCGCTCATCGTCTCGCTGGTCTCAGGCGCCGGGCGTCCGGGCGGCGGCGGGGGTGGCGGCTGGAGCTCCGGTGGAGGCGGAGGCTGGAGCGGCGGCGGCGGTGGTGGGGGCGGCGGCGGAGGTTTCAGCTCCGGCGGCGGTGGCAATTTCGGCGGCGGCGGCGCGTCGGGGGACTGGTGAACACGATGACGACGACCAATCCAACGGACGCCAGCTTCTTCTCGAAGCTCGGCCGCATCTGGCGCCACCGCTGGATCGACGAGTCCGAGGTTCGCCGTGCACTGCCACCGGCCGCGCTGGAGCGCCTTGCAGGCCGCGTGGCCGCGAGCGAGCGACGCCACAGCGGCGAGATCCGCATCTGCGTCGAGGCCGGCCTGCCGATGTCGTACCTGTGGCGCCATGCGCCGCCGCGCGAGCGTGCCGTCACGCTGTTCGGCAAGCTGCGCGTGTGGGACACCGCACACAACAACGGCGTGCTCATCTACCTGCTGCTGGCCGAACACGCCATCGAGATCGTGGCGGACCGCGGCATCAATGCTCGCGTAGACGATGCAGAATGGGCCGCAATGGCGCAGCGCATGGGCGCGGCCTTTCGCGAAGGCCGTTTCGAGGATGGGCTCACGCAGGCGCTGGAAGAAATCTCGGCCCTGCTGGTGGAGCACTTTCCGCTGGGCGAGGGCGATGTGGACGTGAACGAGCTGCCGGACGAGCCGGTCGTGCTCTAGCCGTCCCGCGAGGGCACGGCCCACACGGCCGAACCGCCCACTGCATGAAAGCGCCGCCCCGGCGCCGATTCCACCAGCCATCCGCCCGTGAACTCGCCGAATGCCGGCAGCACAGCCTGCTGCGCATCGCTCACGAAGCAAGGCAGCCGCACGCTGTCGCGCCCCGGCCCATGGAGCCTGCAAACGGGATGCAGGTGCCCCGCCAGCACGAAGTGCGTCGCATGGGTCTGCGGATGGTGGCAGCAGGCAAACGGCCCGAGCAGAAATGGCTCGTCGACCACCTCGATGCCGAGCGTGTCCGGCGGATCGCCCGCGCGGCTGTCGTGGTTGCCGCGCACCAGCGTCATCGCGACGCCCGCATGGCGCGTGCGCCAAGCCTCCACCGTGGCAACCACGGTGCGCGCCTGCGCCGCGTGCAGGAAGTCGCCGAGAAACACGATGCGCTGCGGTGCATGCCGTTCGATCAGCACATCGAGCCGCGCCAGGTTCTCCTGCGTGGTGCCGCCCGGCACCGGCTGGCCGAGCGCGCGGTAGGTCGCTGCCTTGCCCAGATGCAGGTCTGCCACGAACAGCACGCGCGCATCGGGCCACC
Source organism: Variovorax sp. GW821-FHT09D05 (assembly GCF_059416325.1). Classification (NCBI taxonomy): domain Bacteria; kingdom Pseudomonadati; phylum Pseudomonadota; class Betaproteobacteria; order Burkholderiales; family Comamonadaceae; genus Variovorax; species Variovorax sp. GW821-FHT09D05. The sequence goes on from NZ_JBWKOZ010000002.1 coordinate 118,347, forward strand.
AGAGCGCCCGCTCGGGCAGCAGGTGCAGCAGTTCGCCCGCCCAATGGACAGGGAACGACGATGCGGAGGAGTCTGGAAAGGTCACGGGCTGCCAGTGTCGCAAAAGACGCTCTGGCAGGCGACCGTCTTGCAATGGGCTCCAGCAGCCCCCAGTTTCTGCAAATGACCGAATCGCCCCCGCTGCACATCGTCTGCCCGCATTGCCACACGACCAACCGCGTGCGCGCGGTACAGCTGGGCAGTGCGCCCGACTGCGGCAGCTGCCACCGCCCGCTGTTCGCCGGCCATTCGACCGCGCTGCCGGACGAAGCCACCTTCGACCGCCACATCTCGCGCAACGAGATCCCGGTGCTGGTCGACTTCTGGGCGCCCTGGTGCGGCCCGTGCCGCCAGATGGCGCCCGGCTACGAACAGGCCGCGGCCCAGCTCGAACCGCAAGTGCGGCTGGCCAAGGTCGACACCGAGGCCGTGCCTGCCCTGGGCACGCGCTTCAACATCCGCAGCATCCCGACGCTGGCATTGTTCCGCGGTGGCCGCGAAGTGGCTCGGCAGGCTGGTGCGATGAGCGCGGCGGACATCGTGCGATGGGTGAAGGCGCACGGCGCCGGCTGATCTGTTCACAGGGGCGGCAACGGACGCGAAGGCCGCCTGCGCTCTCGTCGAGAACTTGACGACGACTTCGCCGGCTTGCCCGGCCCCTCCTGACCGAAGGCCAGAGTGCCTTTCACGCGCTCCACGCCGCCGGCCGTGACAGCGCCACCTGCAGCCTTCTCCAGCTGCTCGACCATGCGCGCAATGCGGTCGGCCACGTTCTCGTTCGACAGCTTCTCGCGGAACAGCTCGACCATCAGCGGAAACGAGAACGGCGTCGGCCGCGCCAGCGGCTTCAGCACGAGCTGCTGCGTGGCCATGCGCTCGAGGCTGGCGCGCAGGCGGCCGATTTCGAGCTCCTGCGAGAGGAGTTCCTGCTCGGCCTGCTGCAGCAGCCTGTTGCCGGGGTCGTACTTGCGGAACACCTCCCAGAACAACGAAGACGAGGCCTGCAGCTGCTTGCTGCTGCGCTTCTCGCCCGGGTAACCCTGGTAGATGAGCCCCGACACGCGCGCGATCTCGCGAAAGCGCCGCTGCGCGAGTTCGCTCGCGTTGAGCGACGCCAGCACCTCGTGCAGCAGCACCCCGTGCGCGTCATCGCCCTCCGGCAGCTTCAGCACCTGCGGCAGCAGCGCGGCCCAATCGACCTCGGTCGCGCTCAGCAGCTCGAAGCCGTAGTCGTTGACTGCGATCGAGAAGGTGCGCGCCTCGTGCTGCGCGACGCGCCAGGCCAGCAGGCTCGCGAGCCCGAGATGCACATGCCGGCCCGCGAACGGATAGAGGAACAGATGCGAGCCTTCGCGCGTGCTCAAGGTCTCGGCCAACAGCGTCTGCGGCGTCGGCAGTGCCGACCACTGCTGCTGTATTTCGAGCAACGGGCGCACGCATTGCAGCTCGGGCGAGTCGTAGTGCCCCTCGCCGGCCAGCGCCAGCTGCTGCACCACCGCATCGGCCAGCGTGTTCGACAGCGGCATGCGCCCGCCGCTCCAGCGCGGCACCGCAGGGCGCTTGCCACTGGCGCGCCGCACCCAGGCCGTCATGTCGTGGATGCGCACGAGTTCGAGCAACCGGCCGCCGAACAGGAAGCAGTCGCCGGCCTTCATGCGCGCAACGAAACTCTCTTCGACGTTGCCGATCTTTGAGCCGCCGAGGTACTGCACCGACATGCTCGCGTCGCTCACGATGGTGCCGATGTTCATGCGATGCCGCCGCGCGAGCCGCGCATCTGGCACGCGCCAGACGCCTTCTGCATCGGGCACGGCGCGCTTGTAGTCCGGATAGGCCGCGAGCGATGGGCCGCCTTGCGAGACGAAGTCGAGGCACCACTGCCAGCTCTCGCGGGAGAGGCCTTCGTATGCGGCCGTGCCGCGCACCTCGTCGTACAGCTCGCCGGGCACGAAGCCACCGCCCAGCGCCACCGTCACCAGGTGCTGCACCAGCACGTCGAGCGGCTGGTCGGGCGAATGCCGCGCCTCGATGTGGCCCGCCGCAATGGCCGTGCGCGCTGCCGAGCCTTCCACCATCTCGACGCTGTGCGTGGGCACGAGCGTGATGCGCGACGGCCGCCCCGGCGCATGGCCCGAACGGCCCGCGCGCTGCAGCAGCCGCGCCACGCCCTTGGGCGAGCCGATCTGCAGCACGCGCTCGACCGGCAAAAAGTCCACGCCCAGGTCGAGGCTCGATGTGCAGACCACTGCCTTCAGCTCGCCGCTCTTCAGGCCCAGCTCGACCCACTCGCGCACTTCGCGGTCGAGCGAGCCGTGATGCAGCGCGATGAGGCCGGCCCATTCGGGCTTGGCTTCGAGCATCGCCTGGTACCAGATCTCGGCCTGCGAGCGTGTGTTGGTGAAGACCAGCGCGGTCTTGCTCGCGGCAATCTCGCTGATCACCTGCGGCAGCATCGTGAGGCCCAGGTGTCCGCCCCATGGAAAGCGCTCGGCGGTGCCGGGCAGCAGCGAATCGATGACGAGCTTCTTCGGCACATGGCCCTGCACGAGCACGCCGTCTTCATGCCCCAGCAGTGCATGCATTGCCTCATGCAGATTGCCCAGCGTGGCCGACATGCCCCAGATCGCGAGACCGGGGTTCCAGCGCTTGAGCCGCGCGAGCGCGAGCTGCACCTGCACGCCGCGCTTGTTGCCGAGCAGCTCGTGCCATTCGTCGACCACCGCCATCTGCACGTGGCCGAGCACCTCGCGGGCATCGGCACGCGCGAGCAGCAGCGAAAGGCTTTCGGGCGTGGTGACGAGCACCGTGGGCAGGCGCTGGTTCTGCGCGCTGCGTTCGGCAGACGTGGTGTCGCCGCTGCGCGCGCCCGCGCTCCACGGATGCACCTCGGCGCCGAGGGCTTCGAGTGGTTGCTGCAGGGCGCGCAGCGTGTCGGCCGCAAGCGCACGCATCGGAGTGAGCCATAGCACGGTGAGCGGCGGCGCCGCAGGCCGCGCGCTTTCCTTGCGGGCCTGCGAGAAGGCTTGCAGTGCGCCGAGCCACACCGCGTAGGTCTTGCCTGCACCGGTAGTGGCATGCAGCAGGCCGGACTTGCCTTCGCCGATGGCCTTCCAGACCTCGCGCTGGAACTTGAAGGGCTTCCAGCCGCGCGCAGCGAACCACACGTCGAGCGCCTGCTTGACGGCCCTTTTCATAGGGGCAACAACGCCGCCAGCGTCTGCAGAGTGTCCGCCTCTTCCACCGGCTTGTCTTCCCGCCACCGCAGCATCCGCGGAAACCGCACCGCGATGCCGCTCTTGTGCCGCGTACTGCGCGCGATGCCCTCGAAGCCCAACTCGAACACCAGTGTCGGCTTCACGCTCTTCACCGGCCCGAAGCTTTCCACCGTGGTCTTACGGATGATTGCGTCCACGCGCGCCATCTCTGCGTCTGTGAGGCCCGAGTAGGCCTTGGCGAAAGGCACGAGCTTGCGGTCTTCCTGCCCGGGCGGGCCGTCCCACACGGCGAAGGTGTAGTCGCTGAAGAGGCTCGCGCGCCGGCCGTGGCCGCGCTGTGCGTAGATCAGCACCGCATCGATGCTGAGCGGGTCGATCTTCCACTTCCACCACACACCGACGTCCTTGGTGCGACCCACACCGTACTGCGCGTCGCGACGCTTGAGCATCATTCCTTCGACGCCCATGGTGCGTGCCGCTTCGCGCTGGCGTGCGAGATCGGGCCAGTCTGAGCCCGTGAGCATCGGACTCGGCAGCAGCGAGGGATGCTGCATGCGCGTGACCAGGTCGTCGAGCAGCGTGCGGCGCTGCGACTGCGGCAGCACGCGCAGGTCGCGGCCTTCCCATTCGAGGATGTCGTAGGCCAGCAGCACCACGGGAATGTCGCGAAGCAGCTTCGCGCCCAGCGTCTTGCGGCCGATGCGCTTCTGCAGTTCGGCGAAGGGCTGCACGCGGTCGTCGCGCCACACGGCGATCTCGCCGTCGAGCACGGTGCCGTCGGGCAGGGCTTCACCGAGAGCGGCGAGCTCGGGGAAGCGCTCCGTCACCAGCTCTTCGCCACGCGACCACAGCCACACGACGCCCGCGCGCTTGATGAGCTGCGCACGGATGCCGTCCCATTTCCATTCCACGATCCAGTCGGACGGCGGGCCCAGCGCGGCGTCGAACTGCTCGAGCGGCAGGTTGAACGGATGCGCGAGGAAGAAGGGGTACGGCTGGCCGCTGGTCTTCTGAACCTGCTCGGCGCTTGACTCGGGGGCGATGAGCGTGCGGTAGTCATCGGCCCTTGGCCGCGCGCCGATGTGCGTGTAGCCCATGAGCCGCTGCGCGACGCGCTTGGCATCGATGCCGCCGACCGCGGCGAGCGCCTGCGTGACCAGCAGCTTCGACACGCCGACGCGGAACGCGCCGGTGATGAGCTTGAAGTACACCAGCCTCTCTTCGGCAGCGAGCTGCCGCCACTGTGCGCGCAGGCGGTCGGCAAGCTGCTCGGGCGAAGTCTTTGCGGCTTCGCGCAGCGGCAGCAGATGCTGCTCGACCCAACCGGCGAGGCCGAGCTCATGCGCCTCGCTCGGTGGCGGCAACAGCAGCGCAATGGTTTCGGCGAGGTCGCCCACGGCGTCGTAACTTTCGTCGAACAGCCATTCGGGCAGGCCCGCCGCTTCCTGTGCAAGCAGGCGCAGCAGCTTGGTGGGCACGAGCTGGCGCGGCTTGCCGCCGGCGAGGAAGTAGACGGCCCATGCGGCATCGGCAGCATCTGCGTCGCGCAGGTAGCGCTGCAGTGCCGCCTGCTTGGCGAGGCTCGACGTGCTGGCGTCGAGGTCGCGGTAGAGGGCAGCGAAGGCTTTCATGCCTCTGCCTCCTGATCGTCTTCGTCGCCGTACTCGGTCTTGAAGCCCTTCGCGTCGAGGCCGATCTCGGTGAGCCATCGCACCATCACCTGCACGCTGCCATGCGTGACGAACACGCGCTCCGCGCCGGTGCCTGCAATTGCCTGCTGCAGTCCAGGCCAGTCGGCATGGTCGGACATCACGAAGCCGCGGTCCACGCCGCGCCGCCGCCGGGTGCCGCGCAGCTGCATCCACCCGCTCGCAAAGGCATCGGCGTAGTTGCCGAAGCGCTTCATCCACGGCGAGCCTTGTGCCGATGGCGGCGCGAGCACCAGCGCGCGCTTCAGCAATGCGGCATCGACGCCTTCATCGCTCACGCGCAAGGTGGGCGGCAATGCCACGCCTGCCGCCCGGTACACGGCGTTGAGCGGCTCCACCGCCCCGTGCACGACGATCGGCCCGATGCTCGCGTCCACCCCATGCAGGATGCGCTGCGCCTTGCCGAAGGCGTAGCAGAACAGCACCGACGCGCGTCCTGCTTCAGCATTGGCGCGCCACCATGCATCGATCTCCGCGAACAGCACGGCCTGCGTGGGCCAGCGGTAGATCGGCAGGCCGAAGGTCGACTCGGTGATGAAGGTGTCGCAAGGCACGGGCTCGAAGGGCGTGCAGGTGCCGTCGGGCTCGGTCTTGTAGTCGCCCGAGGCCACCCACACGCGCCCACCGTGTTCGAGCCGCACCTGCGCCGAGCCCAGCACATGGCCGGCCGGATGCAGCGAGACGCGCACGCCGTGGTGCTCGATGGCCTCGCCGTAGGCCAGCGTCTGCAGGTCGATGTCAGGGCCGAGCCGCGTGCGCAGCGTGCCGGCGCTGTCGGTGTGGGCCAGGTAGTGCGCGTGACCGGGGCGCGCGTGGTCAGAGTGCGCGTGCGTGATGACGGCGCGCGCCACCGGCCGCCACGGGTCGATGTAGAAATCGCCGGGCGGGCAGTACAGGCCCTCGGGCCGGGCGACAACGAGGAGGTCTTCTTCCTGCTTTGCGGGCATGGCACGCCATGGTAGGCGCAGCCGGGCTTGCGCGACAGGCTACGGCTTCTTGGGCCGGTTGTTCATCATGTCGAGCACATTCATCTTCATGCCGTTGGACATGACCATGTCGCCCGGCTTCTGGTCGGCCTTGCAGGGGCCGATCCACTTGGCTTCCATGACGCTCGCGCCTTCGGCGCGGCCCATCAGCGGCGGGTTGTAGGTCGACTTGCTTTCCATGCGGTAGGCGGTGCTGAAGTCGCCGCTCATCACCGCATGCGAGGTGGCGACGGTGTTGCCGATCTTGCAGACCGAGTCCATCACCAGCTTGCCGCCGTCGGCGCGCAGTTCCTGCTTGGAGCACATGTCCTTGCCCATGCCCTGGCCCATGTCGCGCAGCGCCTTGTCACTGGCCGCGTCGATGCACTGCTGCATGGTGTGGCCGGCGCCCTTGCCCGTGGGGTCTCCAGACTGGATTTCCCACAGGCCGGGCTTGCGCGAAGGGAAATCGAGCGCGAACGCGGGACACGCGATGGCGCTGGCCGCCATGCAGGCAGCAACGGCGGACAAACGGATCTTCATGACGGGCTCCCGCAGCGGTGGACGACGATCCCCGGGTTGTACCGCGTGCACCGCGGCGGCGGAATAGCGCAATCGGCCTAAGCCGGACGCGCCTGCTGCGCCGGCGCGAGCACCGGGCCGCGCTGCCGCGTGACGACACCGAGCGCCACGCCCAGCGCGAGGCCCCCCAGCACGTCGATCAGCACATGCTGGCGCACCGCCATCGTCGAATAGACGATGCCCGCGGCCCAGGCCACGTTCACGACGCGAAGCCAAACCGGCGCCCCCACATCGCGCAACTGCCGCGCCAGCATGACGCAGGCGAACACCGAGAACGAGACGTGCAGCGAGGGAAAGGCGTTGCCGGCCGAGTCGACCATCTTGAGAAACTGCAGCGAGGTGCCCGGGGCCGCCTCGACCGCGAAGTTGGGAATCGCCGTGGGCATGAACCAGAACACGAGCAGCGCCAGCGCCGTCATGGCCGCGCAGCCGAAGGAGAAGCCCAGCAGCTCGCGCTTGTCTTTGGCCAGCAGCACCGGCAGCGCGATGTAGCCCCAGAGCGAGAGATACACCGGCAGCAGCGCCGGCCAGAAGGCGATCAGCCGGTCGATGGGTGTGAGCGGCAGCACCCAGGCCTGGCCGGCGTTCTTCATGATCCAGAAATACAGCGGGAAGAAGCCGAGGGTGGCGACCGTGTTGCCGACCAGCTTCAGGGGGAACAGCGTGATGCAGCGGCGCCAGAGGCCGGCGAGCCAGGGCTGCGTTGCCGATGAAGTGGAAGAAGCTTCGGATGCGGAAGGTGTCATGGAGGCCTGTGCAGCGCGTCGCGCGCTACCAGGGCGTCCACTTTAATTCGCTTTTCGACGAAGCCACCGTGCGTTCGATGAAGCGCACCCCACGCGCGCCGTCTTCCACGCGCGGGTAGTCGGCATCCAGCGGATCGGCCGGCTGGCCCGCGAGCCGGGCACGGATGTCCGCCGCCACGCCCGCATAGACATTCGCAAAAGCCTCGATGAAGCCTTCGGGATGCCCCGCCGGCAGCCGGCTTGCGCGCTGCGCTGATTCGCACAGCCACGGCGCGCCACGCGTCAACACGCGCAGGGGTCCGTCATGCGGCAGGTGCACCAGCCGGCTCGGCTGCTCCTGGCGCCATTCGAGCGTGCCCAGCGTGCCCGACACGCGCAGGCGCAGGTCGTTCTCCAGGCCGGTGTTGATCTGCGAGGCCACGAGCACGCCACGCGCGCCACCCTCGAAGCGCAACAACAGGCTGCCGTCGTCGTCGAGCATGCGGCCCGGCACCAGCGCGCCGAGGTCGGCGCACAGGCTTTCGATCTGCAGTCCGGTGACTGTGGCCACGAGGTTCTCGGCGTGCGAGCCGATGTCGCCGATGGCGCCGGCCGCGCCGCTGCGTGCGGGGTCGGTGCGCCAGTCGGCCTGCTTGTTGGTGCCACCTTCGACATGGCTTGCGAGCCAGCCCTGGTTGTATTCGACGACGACCTTGCGGACCTCGCCGATCTGGCCCGAGCGCACCATCTCGCGCGCCTGCCGCACCATCGGATAGCCGGTGTAGTTGTAGGTGACGCCGAACACCGTGCCCTGCTTCGCCACGGTCGCGACCAGCGCATCGGCCTGCTCGCGCGTGTGTACCAGCGGCTTGTCGCAGACCACGTGGAAGCCCGCTTCGGCAAAGGCCTGCGCCACCGGAAAGTGCACGTGGTTGGGCGTGACGATCGACACGAAGTCGATGCGCTCGCCCTCCGGGCGCTTCAGCTCGTCGGCCAGCAGCGCCTGCCAGTCGCCGTGGTTGCGGTCATCGGCCAGGCCGAGGTCGCGGCCCGAGGCGCGCGCCTTGTCCGGGCTCGACGACAGCGCGCCGGCCACGAGCTCGATCTGGCCGTCGAGCGCCATGGCCTTGCGGTGCACGCCGCCGATGAAGGCGTCGCGGCCGCCGCCGACCATGGCGTAGCGGAGCTTGCGTGAAGCGATCTCGGTCACCTTAGAACGGCGAGTTGGGGTGGTAGAAGTCCTTGGCGTTCTCTTTGGTGATCAGCACCGAAGGAATGATCGTGGTGGCCGGCAGCTTCTCGCCCTTCAGGCGTGCCTCGGCCGTCAGCTTGATCGCGTCGTAGATGAACTTCGGCGAGTAGCTCACGTCGGCGGTGATGCGCTTGTCCTTGCCGTCCATGATGGTCTTGACCATGCCCTTGGCGCCCGCGCCGCCGAAGATGATCTTGATGTCGTCGCGCTTGGCTTGCTCGATGGCCTTCAGCACGCCAACGGCCATGTCGTCGTCGGCGGCCCAGATGGCATCGATGCTCTTGAAGCGCGTCAGGTAGTCCTGCGTGACCTTGAAGGCGTCGTCGCGGTTCCAGTTGGCGTACTTGGCGTCGAGCAGCTTGATGTCGGGGCTGCCCTTGAGCACGGCGTTGAAGGCGTCCATGCGTTCGTTGTCGAGCGTGGTCGCAATGCCGCGCAGCGCCACCACGTTGCCCTTGCCGCCCAGCTGCTTCACGATGTACTCGGCCGGGATCTTGCCGAAGGCCGTGTTGTCGCCGGCCACATAGGCATCTTGTGCGCTGGTGTCGGTAAGGCCGCGGTCGACCACGGTGACGTAGGCGCCCTTGGCCTTGACCTGAGCGACGGGCTTGGTCAGCGCGGCCGACTCGAAGGGGAACACGACCAACGCGTTGATCTTGGTGACGGTCGACAGGTCTTGCAGCTGGTTGGCCTGCTCGGGCGCGTTGGCCGCCGTCTTGATCGTGATCTTCAGGTCCTTGTGTTCCTTCTCCAGGTCTTTCTTCGCCTGGTTGGCCCAGTAGTTGATGCCGCCCATGAAGCTGTGCGTGGCCGCGGGAATCGAAACGCCGAGGTTGACCTTTTCCGCGGCAAGCGCGGGCAGGCTGGCGAACGCTGCGGCGGCAACCGCCGTGAGTGCGAGGCGTCGGGTGAAAGTCGTCATGCTGGGTGTCTCCTTGTGGTTGATGGAACGAACGGGAAAGGGGCTAGCGGCGTCCTCGTTGAAGGAACGCGACGATGATGATCACGAAGCCCTGCACCGCAGCGTTCAGGTACACGCTGATGATGCTGGTGAGGTTCAGGATGTTGCTGATGACCGAGAGCAGGATCGCGCCCACCACGGTGCCGGTGATGCTGCCCGCGCCGCCCTTGAGCGCGGTGCCGCCGACGATCACCGCGGCAATGGCTTCGAGCTCCCACAGCAGGCCGGTGGTCGGAGAGGCCGAGCCCAGGCGCGGCACGTACAGCAGCGTGGCAATGCCTACGCACACGCCGAGCAGCACGTAGGTGAGGATCTTCACGCGGTCGACGTCGACTGCCGCGTAGCGCGCCACCTGTTCGTTCGAGCCGATGGCCTGCACGTAGCGCCCATACGCTGTGCGATTGAGGATGATGCCGCCGATGACCGCGACGATCACGAAAACCCACACCGGCACCGGAATGCCCGCGAGGCTCGCGTAGTACACCGGCGCGTAGAGGTCCGACAGGTCGTTGTCGAGCGTGAGCGCGCCGCCGTCGGCAAAGTACGTGAGGTATGCGCGGAAGATGCCGAGCGTGCCCAGCGTCACGATGAAGGGCTCGATGCGGCCCTTGGTAATGAGCAGGCCGTGCGCGAGCCCAAACACCGCGCCGAGCACCACCGCCAGTACAGCGCCCATCACGACCGCGAGCAGCGGCGAGCCCGAGGCCGGGCCGGCCCAGTTGATGAACATGATCACGCTGCCCGCGATGAGTGCGGCCATCGAGCCCACCGACAGGTCGATGCCGCCGGAGATGATCACGAAGCACATGCCCACCGCGATGATGCCGATGAAGGCCGTGCGCGTGAGCACGTTCATCGCGTTATCGAGGGTCGCGAAGTCGCCGTTCAGCAGCGTGCCGGCAATGCACAGCAGCACGAGGCCGATGACCGGGCCGAGCCCGTGCAGGCGCTGCACCCAGCCCGGCTTTGCCTCGCTGCGGTGCTGCTGCTGCGCGGCTTCAAGCGTCTGCGGTGGTGTTGGCTGTTCCGGTGGCATGAGCGATGAGCTCCTCTTCAGTCAGATGGTCCGCGTCGAGCGTGGCAACGAGACGGCCCGCGCGCATCACCGCGACGCGGTGGCACAGGCCGATCAGCTCCATCAGCTCCGACGAGACGACGATCACCGCGAGCCCTTCGCGGGCGAGTCGCTGGATCAGGAAATAGATATCGCGCTTGGCGCCCACGTCGACGCCGCGCGTGGGCTCGTCGAGCACCACCACCTTGGGCTGCGGCTGAAGCACCTTGGCGAGCGCGAGCTTCTGCTGGTTGCCGCCCGAGAGCGACGATGCCTTGACGTCGAGCGAGCCGGTGCGAATGCCGTAGTCCTTCACCGCCCCGGCCAGCGCACCGCGCTCGGCCTCGGGCTTGAGCCAGGGCTGGGCGTAGCGTTCGAGCGCCATCAGCGTGAGGTTCTGGCGCAGGCCGAAGTTGACGTGCAGGCCCTTGCCCTTGCGGTCTTCGCTGAGGTAGGTGAGGCCGTGCTTGGCGGCATCGCGCGGGTTGCGCCAGCCCTTGTCGTGGGGCACGGGCTTGCCGAGCATCTCGACGCTGCCGCTCGCGGGACGCAGGCCTAGCAGGCCTTCGAAGAGTTCGGTGCGGCCCGCGCCGACGAGGCCCGCGAAGCCGAGGATCTCGCCGGGGCGCACTTCGAAGCTCGCGTCCTGCGCCCAGCCGGGCACGCTGAAGTTCCGTACGCGCATGGCGGGCGCGTCGGCGGCGACGACCACGTCGCGCGGCGGGTAGAGGTCGGCCAGTTCGCGGCCCACCATGAGGTTGGCCATCTGCTGGCGCGTGACTTCGGCAGTGGGCGCGCGCGCGACGAAGCGGCCGTCGCGCATGACGATGACTTCGTCCGTCACCTGCTCCACCTCGTCGAGCTTGTGCGAGATGTAGACGATGGTGACGCCATCGGCGCGCAGCTGGGCGATGAGCTTGAACAGGCGTTCGGTCTCGCCCGGCGTCAGAGTGGCCGTGGGCTCGTCCATGATGAGCAGGCGTGCACGGCGAGCGATGGCTTTCGCGATCTCGACGAGCTGCTTCTCGGCGACGATGAGCTTTCGCACCTTGGTGCGGGGATCGATGTTCAGGCCCACTGCTGCAAGTGCGGTGGCGGCGTCGCGTTCCATCGAGGCGTCGTCGAGCAGCCAGCCCTTTTTCTTCTCGTGGCCGAGGAAGATGTTCTGCGCCACGCTCAGGTCTTCGGCGAGATTGAACTCCTGGTGGATCAGCACGATGCCCAGTGCTTCGGCATCGCGCGAGCTCGCGAACTGCTGCGGCTGTCCGTTGACGCGCAGCGTGCCTCCGCTCAGCGGCTCGTAGCCAGCCAGGATCTTCATCAGCGTGGACTTGCCCGCGCCGTTTTCGCCGAGCAGGCCGTAGACGTGGCCGGGCGCGAGCGCAAAGCTCACGCCGTGCAGCACCTGCACGGGGCCGAATGCCTTGACCACGCCATCGAACTCGACAGCGACGCTGCCCTTGATGTTCTCGGCCGCGTTCATGGCGCCACTCCGCGGGCCTTCAGGGTCTCTTGCATCGCGAGCACGCCGGCGCCGATCAGGCCGCCCTGCATGCCCAGCGGCGTGTACTGGATTTCCAGATGCCGCGTGGAGAGCGCCAACGAGCGCTGGTACACGCTCTGCCGCACGGCCGCAAGAAACAGCGGGCCGATGCGCGTGATGCCGCCGCCGATGAACACATGCGACGGATTGAAGAAGTTGACGACCGACGCGAGCATCTGCCCGATCAGGCTGCCCGCGCGCTGGATGATGGCGTTGGCGGCCGTGTCGCCGCCGCGGCTGGCCTGGCCCACATCGATGGCGTCGATGCGCCCATGCACGCGCAGGCACTCGGCCAGCGTCGCGCTCTCGCCGGCTTCCGCAGCCTGCATCGCCATGCGCGTGATCGCGGGGCCGGCGGCCATGGCCTCGACACAGCCGAGGTTGCCGCAGTGGCAGCGGGGGCCTTCCTGGTCGACGCAGATGTGGCCCACGTCACCGGCCGAGCCTGCAGCGCCGCGGTACACCTCGCCGTGGCAGACGATGCCGCAGCCGATTCCGGTGCCGATCTTGATGACGAGAAAGTTGGTCAGCGAGCGCTTGAGGCGCCACAGCTCACCGAGCGCCATGAGGTTCACGTCGTTGTCGACGAAGACGGGCGCCGCGTAGTCCTCGCGCAGGTAGTCGCGGATGGAGAAGCTGTCCCACGCGGGCATCAGCGGCGGGTTCACGAGCTGGCCGATCTCGAAGTTGACGGGGCCGGGCACGCCGATGCCGATGCCGAGCACGTCCTTGGCGCTCGCGTTGCAGCGGGCCAGCAGTTCGCGTATGAGCGTGCGCACGCGGGCCAGCACCACGGCCGGGCCTTCGCGCACGTCGGCCGGTTCGTCGTGCTGCGCGAGCACGGTGAGATCGGGCCGAAGCACGGCCACGTCGAGGCTGGTGGCGCCGATGTCGATGCCGACGAGCACGCCAAGGCCGGCATGCAGTTGGAGGTTTTCCGCGCGGCGACCGCCTGAGGAACGTTGCAGGCCGGCTTCGGCGAGCAGGCCCTGGTCGACGAGGCCGGCGATCAGCCCGTTGGCTTTGCTCTTGGAAAAGCCGAGTTGCTCGGCCATGGCGTGGCGCGAGCCGCCGGCCGACCAGAAGGTCGTTTCCAGCAGCCGCATCTCGTCCGCAGTGATGCCACTCCAGGGTGCCACGCGCTTTGTCTCCGGTGTTCTTTTGCTTTGCGCCCGCAGCCCGGCTGCTGGACGAAGGCGAATACTAGGCGGCGCTCTTCAGCCAGACAAGGCCTAACTTCGACCATGTTTCAGCCAAAGATGATCGAGCGAAAGCGTACAGACGCAAAAAAGCCGCCCGAAGGCGGCTTCTTGTCGGAGCAATCGGGAAGACCGATTACTTCTTCTGGCGGTACTTGCGCAGTGCCGCGATCTGGGCGGCCATCACGGCCAGCTCGGACTGCGCCATCGCGATGTCGATGTCGCTCTTCGCGTTCTTCAGCGCTTCCTCGGCGGCGGCCTTGGCCTGGTTGGCCTTCTCGTCATCGAGGTCCTTGCCGCGGATCGCGGTGTCGGACAGCACGGTGACGGCGTTAGGCTGCACTTCGAGAATGCCGCCGGCCACGAAGACGAACTCTTCCTTGCCGTCGGCCGTTTCGATGCGCACGGCGCCGGGGCGGATGCGCGTGATCAGCGGAGTGTGGCGCGGATAGATGCCGAGCTCACCGGCTTCACCGGGCAGCGCGACGAACCTGGCTTCGCCCGAGAAGATCGACTCTTCCGCGCTGACCACGTCGACGTGAATGGTGTTTGCCATCTGAGTTCCTATGCCGCCTTAAGCGACCTTCTTGGCTTTTTCGAACGCTTCGTCGATGGTGCCCACCATGTAGAACGCTTGTTCCGGCAGGTGGTCGGCTTCGCCGTTCACGATCATCTTGAAACCACGGATGGTTTCGGCCAGCGGCACGTACTTGCCGGGCGAGCCCGTGAACACTTCGGCCACGTGGAACGGCTGCGACAGGAAACGCTGGATCTTCCGGGCGCGGGCCACGGCCAGCTTGTCGTCGGGAGCCAGTTCGTCCATGCCCAGAATGGCGATGATGTCGCGCAGTTCCTTGTAGCGCTGCAGCGTGCCTTGCACGGCGCGGGCCACGTTGTAGTGCTCTTCGCCGACCACGTTCGGGTCGAGCTGGCGCGAGGTCGAGTCCAGCGGGTCCACGGCGGGGTAGATACCGAGCGAGGCGATGTCGCGCGACAGCACCACGGTCGAGTCCAAGTGAGCGAAGGTGGTGGCGGGCGACGGGTCGGTCAAGTCGTCGGCGGGGACGTACACGGCCTGGATCGAGGTGATCGAGCCGACCTTGGTCGACGTGATCCGCTCTTGCAGGCGGCCCATTTCTTCAGCCAGCGTCGGCTGGTAGCCCACGGCGGAAGGCATGCGGCCCAGCAGAGCCGACACTTCGGTACCGGCCAGCGTATAGCGGTAGATGTTGTCCACGAAGAACAGAACGTCACGGCCTTCGTCGCGGAACGACTCGGCGATGGTCAGGCCGGTCAGCGCCACGCGCAGACGGTTGCCCGGGGGTTCGTTCATCTGGCCGTAGACCATGGCCACCTTCGAGTCCTCGAGCTTCTCGAGGTTCACGACGCCGGAGTCGGCCATCTCGTGATAGAAGTCGTTGCCTTCGCGAGTACGTTCACCCACACCGGCGAACACCGACAGACCCGAGTGAGCCTTGGCGATGTTGTTGATGAGTTCCATCATGTTCACGGTCTTGCCCACGCCGGCGCCGCCGAACAGGCCCACCTTGCCGCCCTTGGCGAACGGGCACACCAGGTCGATCACCTTGATGCCGGTTTCCAGCAGGTCTTGCGAGGGCGACAGTTCGTCGTACGCGGGAGCCTTGCGGTGGATGGAAGCGGTGAGCTCCTGGCCCACTTCGCCGCGCTCGTCGATCGGACGGCCGAGCACGTCCATGATGCGGCCGAGCGTGGCCTTGCCGACCGGCACGGTGATGGGTGCACCGGTGTTGGTCACGATCAGGCCGCGGCGCAGGCCGTCGGACGAGCCCAGTGCAATGGTGCGCACCACGCCGTCGCCGAGCAGCTGCTGAACTTCGAGGGTCAGCCCGCCGCCTTCGAATTTCAAGGCGTCGTACACCTTGGGCATCTGGTCACGCGGGAACTCCACGTCGACCACGGCGCCGATACATTGGACAATTTTTCCTTCAGCCATGGCGTTTCCTTCTGGATGGATCTCAATAAATTTGCGACAGGTTCTTGCAGAAGCGTCCTGGTGCCAAAACGGGCCGCTTTTGCAAGAATGCCGGACGGGCCGGCACCCTTGAATCTCTACTTCTTCTCGTCAGTTCATCAGCACTTCATGGCCGTCGCTTGGGCAGCGAAAGCGTCCGAAGCAGCCTTGCAGGCCTGACCCAACGCAGCCTTGTCGGCGCCCATCGAAGCCCAGGTGGCCTTCGTCTGGTCGAGACTGGCCTTCATCGCGTCAGCAGCGGCGCCGCTTTGCGAACCCACGCAGGTCTGCACCTTGGCCAGGTAGTCGTTGCACTCCTGCGGCAGGTCGGCGGCCGATGCCGTCGGGGCTGCAGCGGGAGCAGCCGGCGCTGCTGCGGGAGCGGGGGCAGGAGCCGGAGCGGCGGGTGCAGCAGCGGGAGCCGGTGCAGGCGCGGGCGCCTCTTCCTTCTTGGAGCAAGCAGTCAGAGCGGCAGCAATAGCCACCAGAGCAAGAATCTTCTTCATTTTGCGCAGAGTCCCCTTAAATAAAGGCCTTGGGTTACCGGGCGCGCAGAGCGCATCCGATCAGCAACGCGGCCTGTTGCATTGCCTCAATCAAACGCCTGCGGCCGCGGCCGCGCCGGACACGATTTCGGACAGCTCTTTGGTGATGCCTGCCTGACGGGTCTTGTTGTAGACCAGCTTCAGTTCGCTGATCACGTTACCCGCGTTGTCGGTCGCAGCCTTCATGGCCACCATGCGCGCCGAGTGCTCGGACGCCATGTTTTCGGCCACGGCCTGGTACACCAGCGATTCCACGTAGCGCACCAGCAGCTCGTCGATCACGCTTTGCGCGTCGGGTTCGTAGATGTAGTCCCACGAATGATGGCCCGACTCGGTTTGCAGCGTCTCGGCCTTCAGCGGCAGCAGTTGCTCCACCATCGGCTCTTGCTTGATGGTGTTGATGAACTTCGTGTAGCACAGGTACACCGCCGACAGCTTGCCTTCGGCATAGGCGTCCAGCAGCGTCTTGACCGGCCCGATGAGCTTGTCCAGATGCGGCGTGTCGCCCAGCTGCGTCACATGGGCCACCACGCGGGCGCCGATGCGGTTCAGGAAACCCAGACCCTTGTTGCCGATGGCGACCGACTCGACCACGTTGCCCGCTGCCTGCGCTTCGCGCAGCTTGCCGGTGACGGCACGCAGCAGGTTGGTGTTCAAGCCGCCGCACAGGCCCTTGTCGCTGGTCACGATGATGAAGCCGACGCCCTTGGCATCGGTCGTCTTCATGAACGCGTGGGTGTACTCCGGGTTCGCCTTGCCGAGGTTGGCTGCGATATTGCGGATCTTTTCGCTGTAGGGGCGAGCGGCGCGCATGCGTTCCTGCGCCTTGCGCATCTTGGAAACCGAGACCATTTCCATGGCCTTGGTGATCTTCTTGGTGTTTTCCACCGATTTGATCTTGCCGCGGATTTCCTTACCAGCTGCCATGAGAGCTCCTTCTTGCGTCGATCAAGGGGTCGATCAGGCGAACGACTTCTTGAACGCGGTGACGGCTGCCAGCAATTCGGCTTCCGCTTCCTTGTCGAGCGCCTTGGCCTTCTCGATCTTGTCGAGCAGCGGGGCGTGGCTGGACTTCAGGAACTGGTGCAGGCCATGTTCGAACGGCAGCACCTTCTTGATTTCGAGGTCGTCCATGAAGCCCTTGTTCACGGCGAACAGCGACGCGCCCATCAGCGAGATCGGCAGCGGGCTGTACTGCGCCTGCTTCAGCAGTTCGGTCACGCGGGCACCGCGGTCGAGCTGCTTGCGGGTGGCTTCGTCGAGGTCGGAAGCGAACTGCGCGAACGCAGCCAGTTCACGGTACTGCGCCAGGTCGGTACGGATACCGCCGGACAGGCCCTTGATGATCTTCGTCTGAGCCGACGAACCCACGCGCGACACCGAGATACCGGCGTTGATGGCGGGGCGGATACCTGCGTTGAACAGGTTGGTTTCCAGGAAGATCTGGCCGTCGGTGATCGAGATCACATTGGTCGGCACGAAAGCGGACACGTCGCCGGCTTGCGTTTCGATGATCGGCAGTGCGGTCAGCGAACCGGTCTTGCCCTTGACTTCACCCTTGGTGAAGGCTTCGACGTAGTCGGCGTTCACGCGGGCTGCGCGCTCGAGCAGACGGCTGTGGAGATAGAACACGTCGCCGGGGTAGGCTTCGCGGCCCGGCGGGCGGCGCAGCAGCAGCGAGACCTGGCGGTAGGCAACGGCCTGCTTGGACAGGTCGTCATAGACGATCAGGGCGTCTTCGCCGCGGTCGCGGAAGTACTCGCCCATCGTGCAGCCCGAGTAGGCCGACACGTACTGCATGGCAGCCGATTCCGAAGCGGAAGCCGCAACCACGATCGTGTAGTCCATGGCACCGGCTTGTTCCAGTGCGCGCACCACGTTCTTGATCGACGAAGCCTTCTGGCCGATCGCAACGTAGACGCAGGTCATGTTCTGACCCTTCTGGTTGATGATCGCGTCGATGGCCACTGCCGTCTTGCCGGTCTGGCGGTCGCCGATGATCAGCTCGCGCTGGCCACGGCCGACGGGCACCATCGAGTCGATGGACTTCAGGCCGGTCTGCATCGGCTGGTCGACCGACTTGCGGGCGATCACGCCGGGTGCGACCTTTTCGATCACGTCGGTCATCTTGGCGTTGATCGGACCCTTGCCGTCGATCGGCTGGCCCAGTGCGTTCACCACGCGGCCGATGAGCTCGGGGCCCACGGGCACTTCCAGGATGCGGCCCGTGCACTTGACGGTGTCGCCTTCGGAGATGTGCTCGTACTCGCCCAGAATCACGGCGCCGACCGAGTCGCGCTCGAGGTTCAGCGCCAGGCCGAACGACGGCGTGCCGTCTGCCGTGGGCGGGAATTCGAGCATTTCGCCCTGCATCGCGTCGGACAGGCCGTGCACGCGCACGATGCCGTCCGTCACCGACACCACGGTGCCTTCGTTACGGATGTTGGCGCTGACCCCGAGGCCCTCGATGCGGCTCTTGATCAGTTCGGAAATTTCTGCGGGATTGAGTTGCATGACTCTTTCCTTCTTTCTTTGAGGCTACAAGTAGAGGGCTGGAAACCGTCAGGCTGCCAGCGCAACTTTCATTTGTTCAAGGCGCGCTTTGACGGAGGTGTCGAGCACCTCGTCGCCGACCACCACACGAATGCCGCCGATCAGTTCCGGCTCTTGCTGGACCGTGACCTGGAGCTTGCGACCGAAACGCTTTTCGAGCGCGGCCGACACATTGGCCAGCGCAGCGCCGTCGATCGGGAAGGCGCTGTAGACCACGGCGTCGGACGAACCGCTCTTCGCGTTGGCCAGTGCCCGGAACTGCTTCGCAATTTCCGGCAGCACCGAAAAGCGCCCGTTCTCGAGGAGCGCACCCAGGAAGTTCTGGGCATGAGCGGCCAACGGTGCACCGAATGCACCGGCGACCACGCCGATCACCTGTTCGGCCGTGGCCTTCGGGTTGTCGGCGAACTGCTGGAGCTCCGGATTGGCCGCGATGGCGGCAATCTTTTCGAGCCAGGCGCTGGTTCCGGCGACGTCGGACGACGACGCCTTGAAGAGCGCCTCGGCGTAGGGGCGTGCAATGGTGGCGAGTTCTGCCATGGCTTCTATCAGAGTTCGGTCTGCAGACGGGCGAGCAAATCGGCGTGAACGCCTGCATTCACTTCCTTGCGCAGAATCTGCTCTGCGCCCTTGACGGCCAGTGCGGCAACCTGCTCGCGCAGTGCTTCACGGGCCTTCAGTGCCTGCTGGTCGGCTTCGACGCGTGCGGCTGCAACGATCTTGTTGCCTTCCTCGGTCGCGCGGGCCTTGGCCTCTTCAACGATGGCCTGGGCGCGACGTTCGGCGTCGGCAAGACGTTGTGCGGACTCGTTGCGTGCCTGACCCAGCTCGGCTTCCACGCGCTTGTTGGCGGCGGACAGCTCGGACTTGGCCTTGTCGGCGGCAGCGAGGCCTTCGGCGATCTTCGCAGCGCGGTCGTCCAGCGCTTTCGCGATCGGCGGCCACACGTACTTCATCGTGAACCCGACCAGGATCAGGAACACGATCATCTGAACGATCAGGGTACCGGTAATGCTCACTTTTCACCCTCTCTTTGGGATTGAATCGAAGCCATTCGCTAGACGCCAGAGGACTAGGGAACGACGACGCAGGTCCGACGAGAAAGACTTACTTCGGCAGGTTGGCAATCTGAGCCAGGAACGGGTTGGCCGTTGCGAACCACAGAGCGATACCGGTGCCGATAATGAAAGCGGCGTCGATCAGACCAGCCAGCAGGAACATCTTGGTTTGAAGTTCACCCATGAGTTCAGGCTGACGTGCGGCCGACTCGAGGTACTTGCTGCCCATGATGCCGATGCCGATACATGCGCCCACAGCGCCCAGACCGATGATCAGGCCGGCGGCCAGTGCAACAAAGCTAATAACTTCCATGATGACTCCTAGAGGACTTTGGTTGAAGAGAAAACAAAAAACAGAAACGAAAACTGATGATCAGTGGTGATCGTGGGCCTGGCCGATGTAGACCAGCGTCAGCATCATGAACACGAAGGCTTGCAGCGTGATGATCAGGATGTGGAAGATGGCCCAGGCCGTGCCCGCGATGATGTGGCCGATGGCCAGGCCGATGCCGGTGGCCGACATGGACCAGGCACCGCCCATCAGGGCGATCAGCAGGAAGATCAGTTCACCGGCGTACATGTTGCCGAACAACCGCATGCCGTGCGAGACCGTCTTGGCGACGAACTCGATCATCTGCATGGCGAAGTTGAAGGGGTACAGCGCCCAGTGGTTGCCGAAGGGTGCGGTGAACAGCTCGTGGATCCAGCCGCCGGCGCCCTTGATCTTGATGTTGTAGTAGATGCAGATCAGCAGCACTGCCACCGACATGCCCATGGTCACCGAGAGGTCGGCGGTGGGCACGACGCGCAGGTAGGCGTGGTGCGGGTCTTCGCCGGCGATGTGGAAGATCTTGGCCCAGATTGCCGGGAACAAATCGACCGGGAACAGGTCCATTGCGTTCAGCAGGAAGATCCACACGAAGATCGTGAGGGCCAGCGGTGCGACGAACTTGCGGCTCGTGGCGTTGTGGACGATGCCCTTGGCCTGCTGGTCGACCATTTCGACGAGCAGTTCGACAGCCGCTTGAAAACGGCCGGGAACACCCGAAGTGGCCTTGCGGGCAGCCAGCCAGAGCAGCCAGCAACCCAGGATGCCGAGCGTGATCGAGAAAAAGAGCGAGTCGAAATTGAAAACCGAGAAGTCAGCAACACCTCCGGGCTTGGAGCTTTGCAGGTGCGTCAAGTGGTGAACGATGTATTCACCCGCGGTCTGACCATGTTCCGCAGCGTTTTCAGCAGCCATTCCGTTACTCGTCTCTCTGTTGCCGGCGCCGGGGCGAGAACATCACCGCCAACCAGGCCGCCTTCATTGTCACCACCAGGCCGATCAGCATTGCTGGCCAGCTCAGCGCCGTTATCAGCCTTGGCGCGGCGATCAGCATCGCCACGGACAAGGCCATCTTGACCATTTCCCACAGGAAGAATCCGAACACCGCAGTGCCCGGATTCAAGGAAGAAAACCGACCGGTCAGCCCGCGTGCGAAAACCGCCGATGGAACAACCACCGCGATCGCACCGTAAGCGGCGGACCAACCCAGATTTTGCCTCCCCGTCAGCCCCCAGGCGGCCAGAGCCACCACCAGACCGACAACCAACTGACCCGCGATCACCCGCCATGGGGAGACCGAAGGGTTCTTTGCTCGCAGTTCACGCGCCTCATCGGCGGTCAACGGCTTGAATTCTGCATCGAGGTCTTCAGCGACCTCCGAGTCTTGACGGGCGATTGTTTTCATTTCGAATGAAGCCCGGATGACGACCCAGAATTTCTACAAAGCCATTGATTATAAGTAAAAACCCAGCCGGTCCCGCCACCCCGCGCTGTCGCGCATGCAAATCGACGCTGCATTCCCTGACGCGAACCCGACGCGGCGCGCACAACCATAATTCCTTCATGCACCCTATCACCGACGCCCTGCCTGCCACGCTTTGTTACCTCGACGGCGAGTACACCGCCCTGCGCGACGCGAAGATCAGCGTCCTCGACCGTGGCTTCATTTTCGGCGACGGCATCTACGAATACGTCCCCGTCTACTTCGGCCAGCCCTTCTGCTTCGAGGAGCACATGGCCCGCCTCGACCGCTCGCTCGCCGAGCTGCAAATAGAGAACCCGCTTTCGCTCGAGCAATGGCGCGAGATCGTGATGCGGCTGGTCGAGCCCGGCGGCGACGAACCCCAGTCAGTGTACTTTCAGGTGACGCGCGGCGTGGCACCACGCGACCACGCGATGGTGCGCGGCCTGCGCCCGACGGTGTTCGTGATGGTGAACCCGCTGCCGCCGATTTCCGACGCCATCCGCGCCAAGGGCGTGGCCTGCGTCACCGCGGCCGACTTCCGCTGGCAGAAGGCCCACATCAAGAGCACCAGCCTGCTGGGCGCCGTACTCGCGCGACAGATCAGCGTGGAAGCCGGTGCGGCCGAGACCATCATGTTCCGCGACGAATGGCTCAGCGAAGCCTCGTCGAGCAACGTGTGGATCGTGAAGGACGGCAAGCTGATGGGCCCGCCCAAGAACAACCTCGTGCTGACCGGCATCCGCTACAGCCTGTTCGAACGCCTGTGCAAGGCGCACGGCATTCCCTTTGCGCTGCGCCCCATCTCGCGCGAAGAGGTGTTCGCCGCCGACGAGCTGCTGATCTCCTCGGCCAGCAAGGAGCTGCTGCCCGTCGTCACGCTCGACGGCCAACCTATTGGCAACGGCCGCCCCGGCCCCATCTACAAGAGCTTGTACGCGGCCTACCAGCAGGCCAAGCAACACAACGCACAGAAGCACGGAGCCCTGGCATGACCGACAACACGACTACCACCGACACCAACGCGATCCCCGACCCGCGCAAGGAGTCGCTGATCGAGTACCCCTCGCAGTTTCCGATCAAGGTGATGGGCGCCAAGGTCGACGGCTTCGTGCATGCCGTCACGCAGATCGCCGAGCAATTCGACCCGACCTTCGACGCCACCACCGTCGAGCTGCGCGACAGCAAGGCCGGCAACTACCTCGGCGTGACCATCACCGTCACGGCCACCAGCCGCGAACAGCTCGACGACCTGTATCGCGCGCTGTCCGCGCACCCGATGGTCAAGGTCGTGCTTTGACCCACAAGCGGCCCGCGCGGCGGACCACGCCATGACAGACACCGCCACCGTTCCCGCCATCGAGCTGCATCCGCTGGGTCGCGTCGACTACGCCGATACCTTCGCGGCCATGAAACAGTTCACGCTGGAACGCACGCCCGACACACCCGATGCGCTATGGATTTGCGAGCACGCTCCGGTGTTCACGCAAGGCATCGCGGGCAAGCAGGACCACATCCTGAACCCCGGCGCCATCCCGGTCGTGCAGACCGACCGCGGTGGCCAGGTCACCTTCCACGGTCCCGGCCAGGTGGTGGCGTACCCGTTGATCGACCTGCGCCGGGCGGGCTACTTCGTCAAGGAATACGTCTACCGCATCGAGGAATCGGTGCTGCGCACGCTCGCCCATTTCGGCGTGACCGGCCACCGCGTGCCCGGCGCGCCGGGCATCTACGTGCGCCTGGACGACCCGTTCTCGCACGCCGCGCTGACCGGCCCGATGCCCGCCGCCGACCCGTTCCGCGGCCTCGGAAAGATCGCCGCGCTGGGCATCAAGGTGAGCCGCCACGCCACCTACCACGGCGTGGCGCTCAACGTACAGATGGACCTCGAACCCTTCTCCCGCATCAACCCTTGCGGCTATGCAGGGCTGCAAACGGTCGACCTTTCTACAATCGGCATCCAAACCACATGGGAAGAAGCCGCCACGGTGCTGAGCCAGAAGCTCTCCACTTTCCTGGCGCCTTGACACACCAATGAGCACCACAGAAGTCGTCCGCGACGCCCAGAGCGCCGAAAACTACAACCCCCTGGCCAAGCAGAAAGCGGCGGCCAAGCTCTCGCGCATTCCCGTCAAGGTGGTGCAGAGCGGCGAGGTGCTCAAGAAGCCCGAGTGGATCCGCGTCAAGGCCGGCAGCCCGACCACGCGCTTCTACGAAATCAAGCAGATCCTGCGCGAGAGCAACCTGCACACCGTCTGCGAAGAGGCCTCGTGCCCGAACATCGGCGAATGCTTCGGCAACGGCACGGCCACCTTCATGATCATGGGCGACAAGTGCACGCGCCGCTGCCCGTTCTGCGACGTGGGCCACGGCCGCCCCGACCCGCTCGACAAGGACGAGCCGCTCAACCTCGCCAAGACCATCGCCAAGCTGCGCCTGAAGTACGTGGTGATCACCAGTGTCGACCGCGACGACCTGCGCGACGGCGGCAGCCAGCACTTCGTCGACTGCATCAAGAACATCCGCGAGCTCTCGCCGATGACGCAGATCGAGATCCTGGTGCCCGACTTCCGCGGCCGCGACGACCGCGCCCTCGAGATCCTCAAGGCCGCCCCGCCGGACGTGATGAACCACAACCTCGAAACCGCGCCGCGCCTCTACAAGGAAGCGCGCCCCGGCAGCGACTACCAGTTCAGCCTGAACCTGCTGAAGAAGTTCAAGGCGCTGCACCCCAACGTGCCGACCAAGAGCGGCATCATGGTCGGCCTGGGCGAGACCGACGAAGAAATCCTGCAGGTCATGCGCGACATGCGCGCCCACGACATCGACATGCTGACCATCGGCCAGTACCTGTCGCCGTCGGGCTCGCACCTGCCGGTGCGCCGCTACGTGCACCCCGACACCTTCAAGATGTTCGAGGAAGAGGCCTACAAGATGGGCTTCAGCCATGCGGCGGTGGGTGCGATGGTGCGGTCCAGCTATCACGCCGATCAGCAGGCCCACGCCGCCGGCGTCTGACCGTTTCGAAGACAGCAAAGAGAAGAAAGGCCCCATCGAGGGCCTTTTTCTATTCAGGGAAGATCGAGCCGATACCCCACCCCATAAATCGACCGTATCAACTCCTGCCCCCGGCTCGCCGCATCGAGCTTGCGGCGCAGGTTCTTCACATGGCTGTCCACCGCCCGATCGGTCACCGCGCGCTGGTCTGCATGCACATGGTCGAGCAGCTTGTCGCGCGACAGCACGCGGCCCCGAGCATCGGCCAGCGCCTTCAGCAGGCGGAACTCGATCGGCGTGAGCCCCAGCGGGGTGCCGTGCAGCGTCGCCCTGTACGTCTGCTCATCGATCTGCAGGGGCGATGCCTCGCGCGACGCATAGCCGCTGCGGCGCAGCAGCGCCTTCACGCGCGCCACCACCTCGCGCGGGCTGAATGGCGTCTTGCAGATGTAGTCGTCAGCACCGATCTCGAGGCCCATCAGGCGGTCGGCCTCCTCGACGCGCGCCGTGAGCATGATGACGGGCACCTCGCTGAACAACCGCAGCTCGCGGCACACGCTCATGCCGTCCTGTCCGGGCAGCATCAGGTCGAGCAGCACGAGGTCGGGCCGGCGAGCCTTCACGGAGGGCACAACCTCCAGCCCGTTGGCGATCCATTGCGAGGTGTAGCCCGAGGCCTGGAGGTAGTCGGCGAGCAGCGCCGCCATGCGCGGCTCGTCCTCGACGATCAGGATGTGTGCTGACGAAGAAGAAGCAGTTGCCATGGTCGTGTCGTTCATTGCGGTAGCCGCACCGCAATCCACAGCCCGCCCAGCGGCGAAGCCTTGGCCTCGATGGTGCCGCCATGCGCCTCGACGATGCTGCGGCAGATGGCAAGGCCAAGGCCCGCGCCGCCACTGGCCCGGTTGCGCGAACCCTCGCCGCGGAAAAAACGCTCGAACAGGCGCGGCAGCAGCGCCGCGTCGACGCCAGGCGCCGAATCCATGAGATCGATCGCGATCTGGTTGTCGTCTTCGCGTGCCTCGATGCGCAGCATGCCGCCCGCGTCGGTGTAGCGGCAGGCGTTGAGCACGAGGTTGCTGAAGAGCTGCTGCATGCGCCGCTCGTCGGCGAACATCATCAGCGGCTGCGCGGGCAGCACCAGCTCCAGTCGCAGGCCAGCCGAAGCCAGCCTTTCGCGGAACGAATCCACGCTCAGCTCCAGCAGCTCGCGCAGGTTGATGTCGGCCTTGCGGTACGCGAGCGCGCCCACGTCCGCCATCGACAGGTCGTACAGGTCGGTCACCAGCTTGTTGAGCATGCCCACTTCGTGCTGCAGCGAGCGCACGGCCTGCGCGTCGAGGCGGCGCACGCCGTCTTCCATTGCCTCCAGCTCGCCGTGCAGCACGCCCAGCGGCGTGCGCAGTTCGTGCGACACGTCGGCCATGAACTCGCGGCGCATCCGCTCGTTGCGCTGCAGGGTGAAGGCCAGCGAATTGAAGTCACGTGCCAGTTGCCCCACCTCATCGTGCGATGCCACCGCCACGCGGCTCGCGTAGTCGCCCGACGTCAGTCGGTGCGTGGCCGCCGCCACACGCTTGACGGGCGCGAGCAGCACCCGAGCGATCCACCATGCGATGCCCGCGGCCAGCAGCACGCACAGGCTGCCGATGACCCAACTCGCGCGCAGCTGGTTCTTCTGGAAGCGCTGGTCGCCGGCCTCGCTCACGCTCTGGAACGGCATCATCGCGACCCAGCCCACGGTCTTGCCGTCGACCACCACGGCGCGTTCAATGGCACCCTTGCGAATCTCCCTGAAGCCCACGATCACCTTCCTGTCCGTATCGAGCAGCGCGATGCGCAGCACGGCGCCCGTCAGGTCGGACACCAGCGCCGGGGTGCGCCCCGGCTCGAAGCGCTCGCCCGAGGCGGAAGGCGCGGGCCGCATGATCTCGAACCAGGGGCGGGGGTCGTCTCGCAGGAAGTCCCAGCTGCCGTTCTGCCGGTAGGCCGCAACGGCGTTCGGCAGCACGGAGTCGAGCCGCTCCACGCCCTGCTCGTTGAGGTAGCCGACAAAGCCGCGCTCGAAGTTCCAGCGCGAGGCCGCGCCCATCGCGACCACGGCCAGCACGGCGGTGGCCAGCACGGCGAGAAAGAGCTTGGTGGTGATGCTGATCTTCATGAAGGGCCACAAGATAAGCCAGATGAGGCCCGCGCGGTGCACTCGGCGCCCATGGCCGTGCATGCCGCAGGGACCTCCACATTCGCTCCACATTCACTGAAGACCATGGATTCCAAACCCGATTGGAATCTTCTGAACATGTCTTCCCGCTTCATCCGCACCGGCCTCGCGTGCGCCCTGGCCTTCGGCCTGCTGGGCGCGATCGCGGGATGCTCCGGCTCTTCTTCCGCACCGCCCCAGCTCCCCGCCGCGCAAGTCGGCGTGGTCACCATCCAGCCCGAGAACCAGCCGATCACCACCGAGCTGTCGGGCCGCACCCGCGCCCGCCTGAGCGCCGAGATCCGCCCGCAGGTCGGCGGCATCGTGCAGCAGCGCCTGTTCGAAGAAGGTGCGCTGGTCAAGGCCGGGCAGGTGCTCTACCAGCTCGACCCCGCCAGCTACAAGGCGTCCTACGCCAGCGCGCAGGCCAGCGTCGCCAAGGCCGAGGCCACGGTCAACTCCGCGAAGGTCACCGCGCGCCGCAATGCCGAACTCGCGAAGATCGACGCCGTCAGCCAGCAGACCAACGACGACAGCCAGGCCACGCTGCAGCAGGCCGAGGCCGAACTCGGCGTGGCCCGCGCCTCGCTCGACACGGCGCGCATCAACCTCGGCTTCACACGTATCACCGCCCCGATCGCTGGGCGCATCGAGGCCTCGACGGTCACGCCGGGCGCGCTGGTCACGGCCAGCCAGACCACCGCGCTCACCACCGTGCAGCAGCTCGACCCGATCCATGTCGACGTGACGCAATCGACCACCGATCTGCTGCGGCTGCAGCGCGAACTGGCGGCCGGCACGCTCAAGAGCAGCAGCGACAAGAGCGAAGCCTCCGTGAAGCTGCTGCTGGAAGACGGCACGGTCTACGCCCACGCCGGGCGCCTGCAGTTCGCGAGCGTCACCGTCAGCGAAGGCACGGGCGCGGTCACGCTACGCATCCTGGTGCCGAACCCCGAACGCACGCTGCTGCCCGGCATGTACGTGCGCGCAGTGCTCGAAGAGGGCGTGGCCGAACGGGCGCTGCTGGTGCCGCAGCAGGGGGTGACGCGCACGGCCAGCGGCGATGCATCGGCACTGGTGGTCACTGCCGACAACAAGGTCGAGAAGCGCGCGCTGAAGGTGTCGCGCGCTGTCGGCAACCGCTGGCAGGTGACCGACGGGCTGAAGGCGGGCGAGCGCGTGATCGTCGAGGGCTCGCTCAAAGTCAAAGTGGGCGACACAGTGAAACCCGTGACCGCCGACACCACCGCAACGGTGGCCAGCGCGGCAAGCGCCGGCACCAGCCGCTGAGGAAGCAACGCACATGGCACGCTTCTTCATCGACCGGCCCATCTTCGCGTGGGTCATCGCCATCGTCATCATGCTTGCCGGCGGGCTGTCCATTGCCACGCTTTCGCTGGAGCAGTATCCCAACATCGCACCCACCAAGGTCTCCATCAACGCGACCTACCCCGGTGCCTCGGCCAAGACCATCGAGGACTCGGTCACGCAGGTGATCGAGCAGAAGATGAAGGGCCTCGACCGGCTCGTCTCGATGTCGTCGAGCAGCACCTCGTCGGGCACCGCGCGCATCGAGCTCACCTTCGAGGCCGGCACCAACGCCGACGTGGCGCAGATGCAGGTGCAGAACAAGCTGCAGCAGGCCGAGTCGCAGTTGCCGCAATCGGTGCAGAGCCAGGGCGTGACGGTCACCAAATCGGGCACCGACTTCCTGATGATCGTCTCGCTGGTCTCGCAGGACGGCAGCGCGTCGGCCACCGACATCGGCGACTACATCTCCAGCAGCCTGCTCGACGTGCTCAGCCGCATCGACGGCGTGGGCGACGTGCAGACGCTGGGCTCGGGCTATGCCATGCGCATCTGGCTCGACCCCGCCAGGCTGCAGAAGTATTCGCTGATGCCCTCGGACGTGACCACTGCGCTCACCAGCCAGAACACCGAAGTCTCGGCCGGCCAGCTCGGCGCGCTGCCGGCGGCCGCGGGCCAGCGGCTCACCGCGACCATCACCGCGCGCAGCAAGCTGCGCACCGCCGACCAGTTCCGCGAGGTGATCGTCAAGTCGGACAGCAGCAGCGGCGCGATCGTGCGGCTGGGCGACGTCGCGCGCATCGAGCTCGGCAGCGAGAGCTACACCGTCAGCTCGCGCTTCGACGGCAAGCCGTCGTCCGGCATGGGCGTGAAGCTGGCCACCGGCGCCAACGCGCTCACGGTGTCGAACGCGATGAAGGCCAAGCTCGCGGAGCTGGCGCCCTTCTTCCCCAACCAGATGAAGGCCGTGGTCGGCTACGACACCACGCCCTTCGTGCGCATCTCCATCGAGGAAGTGGCCAAGACGCTGGGCGAGGCGATGGTGCTGGTCGTGCTGATCATGTACCTCTTTTTGCAGAACCTGCGCGCCACGCTGGTGCCCGCCATCGCGGTGCCGGTGGTGCTGCTGGGCACCTTCGGCGTGCTGGCGCTGCTGGGCTACTCGATCAACACGCTGACCATGTTCGGCATGGTGCTGGCCATCGGCCTCCTGGTGGACGACGCCATCGTGGTGGTGGAGAACGTCGAGCGGCTCATGACCGAGGAAGGGCTCTCGCCGAAGGAAGCCACGCGCAAGTCGATGCGCGAGATCACCGGCGCGCTGGTGGGCATTGCACTGGTGCTGTCGGCGGTGTTCATTCCCATGGCTTTCTTCGGCGGCTCGACGGGCGTGATCTACCGCCAGTTCTCGGTAACCATCGTCGCGGCCATGCTGCTGTCGGTGCTGGTGGCGCTTACGCTGTCGCCGGCACTGTGCGCCACGCTGCTCAAGCCCGTGGAGGCCGGCCACCATCAGGAGAAGCGCGGCTTCTTCGGCTGGTTCAACCGCAACTTCGAGCGCAATGCAGACCGCTACCGCTCGGGCGTCGGCGGCCTGCTGCGGCGCGGCAAGCGCAGCCTGCTGGTGTACGCGCTGCTGGTGGGCGTGCTGGCCGTGACCTTCATGCGCCTGCCCACCTCGTTCCTGCCCGACGAAGACCAGGGCACGCTGATGGCCCAGGTGAAGCTGCCCGCCAGCGCCACCGACGAGCAGCTGCAGCAGACCATGAAGAGCTTCGAGCAATACCTGTCCTCACAAAAAGAGGTTGCCCACTTCATCACGCTGACCGGCCTGAGCGGCGACCAGGCCACGGGCAATGCCTTCATCACGCTGAAGGACTGGAGCGAGCGCGGCGGCGACGGGCAAGACGCCGCATCGCTGTCGCGCCGCTTCACGATGGAAATGGCCGCGCGCACCAGCAACGCCAACGTGTTCGTGATGCTGCCGCCGGCCGTGCGCGGCCTGGGCTCGAACGCGGGCTTCGACGTGCAGTTGCAGGATCTGGGCGGCATCGGCCACGATGCGCTGGCACAGGCGCGCGAGCAGTTCCTGGCCCTGGCCAAGAAAGACCCCGCGCTGAGCCAGGTGCGCAGCAACAACCTGGACGACACACCGCAGTTCGCCATCGACATCGACGACCGCAAGGCCGCGGCGCTGGGCCTGTCGACCTCGGACATCAACGACACGCTGTCCAGCGCCATGGGCGGCAGCTACGTGAACGACTTCATCAACAACGGCCGCGTGAAGAAGGTCTACGTACAAGCCGACGCGCCCTTCCGCATGCAGCCTGACAGCGTGAACAGCTGGTACGTGCGCAATGCAAGCAGCGAGATGGTGCCGTTCTCTGCCTTCGCCAGCAGCCGCTGGACGTATGGCTCGCCGCAGCTGTCGCGCTACAACGGCATGTCGTCGTTCGAGCTGATCGGCGACCCCGCCGCGGGCGTGAGCTCGGGTGCAGCAATGGATGCGGTGGAAAACATCATGAAGCAGCTGCCGCAGGGCATCGGCTACGAATGGACCGGCAGCTCGTATCAGGAACGCCTGTCGGGCTCGCAGGCGCCGCTGCTCTACGCGGTGTCGATTTTGTTCGTGTTCCTGTGCCTGGCCGCGCTGTACGAGAGCTGGTCTGTGCCGTTCTCGGTGATGCTGGTGGTGCCGCTGGGCGTGCTGGGCGCGGTGCTGGCCACGAAGCTGGCGGGGCTGTCGAACGACGTGTACTTCCAGGTGGGGCTGCTGGCCACGGTGGGGCTGTCGGCGAAGAACGCGATCCTGATCGTGGAATTCGCCAAGCAGTTGCAGGACGAAGGCGTTGCGCTGGTCGATGCCACGCTGCAGGCCGTGCGCCTGCGGCTGCGGCCCATCCTCATGACCTCGCTGGCCTTCATGTTCGGCGTGCTGCCGCTGGCGCTGAGCACCGGCGCGGGCTCGGGCAGCCGCCGCGCCATCGGCGTGGGCGTGCTCGGCGGCATCGCGACCGCCACGGCGCTGGGCATCTTCTTCGTGCCACTGTTCTTCGTCGTGATCCGGCGCTTCTTCGCGCAAAAGAAAAAACCCGCGGCGGCATCCACGCTGACCGCGCTGCCTGAGGCATGAACGCCATGACCCGAATTCATTTCAGACTCTCCGCTCTCATCACGGCCGCGCTGCTGGCCGGCTGCGTCAACCTCGCGCCCGTGTACTCGCGGCCCGAAGCGCCGGTGCCCGCCACCTGGCCCGCCTCCACGGGTGCGAAGGAGGCCAAGGATGCAACCGTCTCCGCCACCACCGGCTGGCAGAGCTTCATCACCGACGACCGGCTGCGCCGCACCATCGCGCTCGCGCTGGCCAACAACCGCGACCTGCGCGTGGCGGTGCAGAACATTGAGAAGGCGCGCGCGCAATACGGCGTGCAGCGCGCCGAACTGTTCCCCAGCATCGCGGCCACGGCGGGTGCCACCCGCGCGCGCACCTCGGCGGCAACAAGCAGCAGCGGCGAATCGTCCATCGGCTCGACGTACAGCGCGTCGCTGGGCTTCAGCAGCTACGAGCTCGACCTGTTCGGCCGCGTGCGCAACCTCAACGAGGCGGCATTGCAGAGCTACCTGTCGACCGAGGCCACGACCCGCAGCACGCAGATCAGCCTGGTGGCGGAAGTCGCCTCGGCCTGGCTCACGCTGGCCGCGGACAACGAACGGCTGAAGCTCGCGCAGGACACGCTGGCCAGCCAGCAGCGCACGTATGCGCTGACCGGCCGCATGCATGAACTGGGCGCCAGCTCGGCGCTGTCGCTGGCCCAGGCGCAGACGACCGTTGATTCGGCACGTGTGGACGTGGCCAGCTACACCGCGCAGGTGGCGCTCGACCGCAACGCGCTGGACCTGCTGGCCGGCGCCACCGTGCCCGGCGAACTGCTGCCGGCCGCAGGCATGGCCACGGCCAGCGCGCTGGTCGACGTGCCCGCGGGGCTGCCTTCGACGCTGCTGCAGCAGCGTCCCGACGTGCTGGCCGCCGAGCACACGCTGCAGGGCTCGAACGCCGACATCGGTGCGGCGCGTGCGGCCTTCTTCCCGACGATCTCGCTGACCGCGAGCTCGGGCTCGTCGAGCACGGCGCTGTCAGGCCTGTTCAAGGGCGGCAACAGCACCTGGAGCTTCGCGCCATCGGTCAGCCTGCCGATCTTCAACGCCGGCAGCAACCGCGCCAGCCTCGACTCGGCGAAGGCGCAGCGCGAGATCGACCTCGCCACCTACGAGAAGACGGTGCAGACCGCGTTCAGGGAAGTGGCCGATGCGCTGGCCACGCGCGGCTCGATCGGCGAGCAGATTGCGGCGCAGCAATCGCTTGTCGATGCCACGCAGAAGAGCTACACACTGTCGAACGCGCTCTACCGCAGCGGCAGCTACAGCTTTCTCGAAGTGCTGGACGCGCAGCGCTCGCTTTACACGGCGCAGCAGACGCTGATCGGCCTGCGGCTGTCGGAGCAGAGCAACCGCATCACGCTCTACAAGGTGATGGGCGGCGGGGACACGGTGCGGGCCGAGACCACGGCGTCGGCACGCTGATCGACCCGGAGTCTTTCAGCCGCGCGTGGCGTTCTCTTTCATCTTCGCCAGCGCGATGGCAATGGCCGCGCCGCCCAGCGTCTTGATCAGCCCCGAGTGCTGCGCGTAGAACTGGCTCACCTCGTCGATGACGCCCGCATGCTGCTGCTCGGCGTGCGTGGCGATCTCGGTCACCTGCGCGGGCGACAGCTGCGAGGCCTGGTCGGGCGTGACCTGCGTCTGCCCCGGCTGCAGCACGCGCCCGAGCACGCCGCCGGCCAGCGCCGAGGCGGCGGCCGGGCCCAGCGTGGCCAGGATCTGGTTGAGTACGCCAGCCTGCTGCGTGGGCGACGACTGGCCGAACAGCTTGCCGACCGTGTCGCCGAAAGGCGGCGTCTGGTCCGAGCGCATGGCCGCCGCGAGCCCCGCGCCAAGTTCGCCGGGCGAGGCGTGCTGCGCGACCTGGTCAATGTGGTCTTCGGCGTTGTTGCTGTTGTTGCCGATGGCCTGCTGGAGGATGTCGAGTAAACCCATGGTGAGCTCCTTGGTGGTCGGGCATCGTGGCCCCGCCTTCCTGATCGGCAACTGACGGCGCTGTGTCCTGCACCGGCAGTCGTCGCCCAGGCGCTGGCCACGCGCGACAGGTCCGCTATCCTGCCGGCTGGCCAAGATGAAGGACTGACTCTCCCATGCACCCCGCTGTTCAAGCCTCTATGGAACGCAGTTTCGGCGCCATTGCCGATCTGGTTCGCCTCCACGCACAACACACCCCCGATCACGCCGCGCTGGCGGATGCCACGCTCACGCTGGACTACCGCGCGCTCGACGCGCTGATGGACCGCGTCGCGGCCAGCCTGCAGCGCGACGGACTCAAGGCGGGCGACGCCATTGCGATCTGCGCCTCGTCGTCGGTGAACTACGCGGCCGTGTTCCTGGGTGCGCTGCGCGCGGGCGTCGCGGTGGCCCCGCTGGCGCCCGGCTCCACGCCCGCCAGCCTGGCCCGCATGATCGAGGACGCCGACGCGCGCATCCTGTTCAGTGACGCATCGGCCGCCGAAGTGATCGGCCCCGCGAAGGAAGGCGGCATTCCGCGCGTGGCACTGGACGGCTCGCAGGTCGGCCGCGACATCGAAGGCTGGCTGGCGCCGGCCGGTTCGCAGCCCGAGGCCGTCGAGGTGCAGCCCGCGTGGGCCTTCAACATCATCTATTCGTCGGGCACCACCGGCGAGCCCAAGGGCATCGTGCAGGGCCACGGCATGCGCTGGTCCCACGTGCAGCGCGGCGCCAGGTACGAATACAGCACCGACACCGTCACGCTGCTGTCGACGCCGCTCTACTCCAACACCACGCTGGTGGTGTTCTTCCCCACGCTGGCTTTCGGCGGCTGCGTGGTGCTGATGCCCAAGTTCGACGCGCTCGGCTATCTGCAGCTGGCCGAGAAGCGCCGCGTGACGCACACCATGCTCGTGCCGGTGCAGTACCAGCGGCTGATGGCGCACCCGCGCTTCGACGAGCACGACCTGTCTTCCTACAAGTTCAAGTTCAGCACCAGCGCGCCCTTCAACGCCGCGCTCAAGGCCGACGTGCTCAAGCGCTGGCCCGGCGGGCTGATCGAGTTCTACGGCATGACCGAAGGCGGCGGCACCTGCATCCTGGAAGCGCACCTGCACCCGACCAAGCTGCACACGGTGGGCCAGCCCGCCGAGGGCAGCGACATCCGCCTGATCGACGAGGAAGGCAACGAGCTGCCGCGCGGCAACACCGAGGTGGCCGGCGAGGTGGTGGGCCACTCGGGCGGCATGATGACCGGCTACCACCGCCAGCCCGAGAAGACGCGCGAGGCCGAGTGGTTCGACGCCACCGGCAAGCGCTTCATCCGCACCGGCGACGTGGGCCGCTTCGACGCCGAGGGCTTCCTCACGCTGTTCGACCGCAAGAAGGACATGATCATCAGCGGCGGCTTCAACATCTACCCGAGCGACCTCGAGGCCGTGCTGCGCGGCCATGCGGCAGTGGCCGACGTGGCGGTGGTTGGCGTACCGTCGGAGCAATGGGGCGAGACGCCGGTGGCCTTCGTGGTGCGCCGCGAGGGCGACGCCACGAGCGAAGACGCGCTGCTGCAATGGACAAACGCCCAGCTCGGCAAGACGCAGCGCCTGGCGCGGCTGAGCTTCATCGACGAGCTGCCGCGCAGTGCGATCGGCAAGGTGCTCAAGCGCGAACTGCGTGAACGTGACCACGGCTGATGCGCAGCAGCCCGAAGGCGGAGCAGGATCGCGCCAGATGAAATCCCTGCGCGGTCAGTTGCTGTTCTTCTGGGTGCTGTTGTTCGGCATGTGCGCCGCGCTGGCCGTGGTGATGCTGACGCTGTACCGCAGCAGTGCGGGGGCGCAGGTGGCGGCGGGGCGCACGGCCACCGAGCAGTCATGCCGGGCCATCGCCGCGCGCTATGCCAGGTCGGCCACCGCGCCCGCCCCCGCACAACCCCAGGTCGACCTGCTGCAAGTGCTGCTGCAGCTGGTGCTGGTCGAGGCGCCGCACGTCGAAGGCGGCGTGTGGCAGGCCAGCGGCGGCCAGCTGGCCTACGCCTACCCCACCTACGAAGGCAGCGGCGTGAAGCGCGACGTGCCTGCCGCCGAGCAGCCGCTGATCGCCGAAATGGCGCAGCTTGCGGCCCGCACGCAACAGCCGCAGACCGACGTGGTGCGCGGCAGCCGCGAGGCGCTGATCGTCGCGGCCTGTCCGCTGGCGGCGCCGGGCAACGACCTGGCGGCCTGGACCATGACCCGCACCAACGGCGGTGCGCTGGCTGCGCAGGACAGCCTGCGCACCGGGCTGGGCGTGTTGCTGCTGCTGGTACTGGCTTCGGGCCTGTGGCTGGGCTTCATCCTGCTGCGCGGACTGCGCCACGTGCAACGCCTGGAAAACCGGCTGGCGCAGGCCGATGCCGACGGCGGTGCCATGCCGGAGCTGCCTCGCACCGGCGTGCGCGAGCTCGACCGCATCGTCGACGGCTTCAACCACTACCGCCAGCGCTTCGAGGAGGCCCGCGCCCACCTGCGCGCGGCCGCCCAGCAGCGCAGCCGCGACCAGCGCCTGGCCGCGCTGGGCCGCATGACGGGCGGCATCGCGCACGAGATCCGCAACCCCATCGCCACCATGCGGCTGAAGGCCGAGAACGCGCTGGCCGCCACGCCCGAGAAGCAGGGCGAGGCACTGCGCGTGATCGTCGGGCAGATCGACCGGCTCGACGGGCTGGTGCAGAGCCTTCTTGCGCTCGTGCAGCCGGTGACGCTGGCTCCGGTAAAAGTGGAGCTGCACCGCTGGCTCGACGAGCGTGTTGCCGCCGTGGCGCCGAAGGCCGATGCCGCCGGCGTGCAGGTCACGCTGCAGCACGACACGCCCGCCGGCGCCGTGTTCGACCCGGTGCACCTGGCGCGCGCGATCGACAACCTGCTCGACAACGCGGTGCGCCATGCGCCGCGCGGCGGCCACGTCGTGCTCTCGGCCCTGCAGCCCGATGCGCGCACGCTGGCCATCCGCGTGGACGACGACGGCCCCGGCGTGCCCGAATCGCTGCAGGCCAGCCTGTTCGAGCCCTTCGCCACCGGCCGCGCCGACGGCACCGGGCTGGGCCTGGCGCTGGCGCGCGAGGTGGCGCTGGCGCACGGCGGTGACTTGCATCACGTGCCGCTGACATCGGGCACCCGCTTCGAACTGGAACTTCCATGGCGCACCTCCTGATCGTCGACGACGACAACGCGTTTCGCGACACGCTGGCCGAAACGCTGCAGGGCCTGGGCCACGAGACGGTCGCCGTCGCCAGCGGCAACGAGGCCATCGAGACGCTGTCGCGCGAGCGCTTCGACGCCGTGTTCCTCGACCACCGCATGCCCGGCATGGATGGCCTGCAGACGCTTGCGGCCCTGCAGGCGCGCATGGCGCGGCTGCCGCCGGTGATCGTGCTCACCGCGTTCTCGAGCGCGGGCAACACCATCGAGGCGATGCGGCTGGGTGCCTTCGACCACCTGGCCAAGCCGATCAGCCGCGAGGCGGTGCGCGAGGTGCTGGAACGCGCGCTGCAGCGGCACACGGCAGCCTCGCCATCGGCCAGCAACACCGGGGACGACGACACCGACCTGATCGGCCCGAGCCAGGCGATGCGCGAGGTGCACAAGCGCATCGGCCTGGCCGCCGCCAACGCGATGCCGGTGCTGGTGCTCGGCGAGACGGGCACCGGCAAGGAAATGGTGGCGCGCGCCTTGCACCGCTACTCGGCCCGCGCCGAACGCCCTTTCGTGGCCGTCAACTGCTCGGCCATTCCGAAGGAACTGCTCGAGAGCGAGCTCTTCGGCCACGTGCGCGGCGCCTTCACCGGTGCCACCGGCGAGCGGCCCGGGTGCTTTCGAGCGGCCGACGGCGGCGTGCTGCTGCTCGACGAGATCGGCGACATGGCGCTGGACGTGCAGGCCAAGATATTGCGCGCGCTGCAGGAGGGCGAAGTCACGCCGCTGGGCAGCCACAAGACGGTGAAGGTCGACGTGCGCGTGGTCGCTGCCACGCACCGCGACCTGGCCGCCGCCGTGCGCGAAGGACGCTTCCGGGAAGACCTGCTGTACCGGCTCGACGTGCTGTCGATCCGCATGCCGCCGCTGCGCGAGCGACTGGCCGACATCATTCCGCTGGCGGAGCACTTCCTGCGCCGCGCCGCCTTGCAGGGTGCGCCCGATGCCGTGCCCAAGGCGCTGTCGGCCGAGGCGGCGCAGCGGCTGCTGAGCCACCCGTGGCCGGGCAACGTGCGGGAGCTGCGCAACGTGATGGAGCGCTGCCAGGCGCTGGTGCGGCACCGCGTGATCGGCGGCGCGGACCTGGACCTCGCGCTCGGTGCCGCGGCTCCCGGCGAAGCCCCCGCCACGCTGCCCGCCGACTGGCTCGAGGGCGAACTGCCAGCCGCCGTC
This sequence comes from Variovorax sp. GW821-FHT09D05, assembly GCF_059416325.1. Taxonomy (NCBI): domain Bacteria; kingdom Pseudomonadati; phylum Pseudomonadota; class Betaproteobacteria; order Burkholderiales; family Comamonadaceae; genus Variovorax; species Variovorax sp. GW821-FHT09D05. Next base: position 155,553 of record NZ_JBWKOZ010000002.1, read on the forward strand.
GAAAGGCTCGAGCGCCTGCTGATCGCGCACGCGCTCGCGCAGACGCAGGGCAACCGCGCCGAAACGGCACGCCGGCTGGGCATTCACCGGCAGCTGCTGTATCGCAAGCTGGCGCAGTACGGGCTCGAATGAGCCGCAGGTGTCCGCAAACCGGACACCCGGTGTCTCCGGATCATGCGGCAGCAAGCCGCCGGACACACGCAAGTCGTTGATTTCAAAGGATTCATGCGCTGGCACGTTGTGTGAGATGTCCTTGGGCATCCATCCACACAAGGAGCTGACCATGACACCCCGTATCACCTTCATCGCCGCCGCCTGCCTGCTGGCCGGCAGCGCCGCCTTCGCCCAGATGCCGCCCCCACCACCGGGCGGACCGATCCCCCCGCAGCGGCCCGGCGCCACCGCGCCACTGCCACACGCCGTGCCGACAGCGGGCACGGTCGCCAGCGGCCGCGTGCAGCAATGGCTGCTCAACCCGAACGGCGAGGCCGACGGGCTGCTGCTGGCCGACGGCACGCAGGTCGCCTTTCCGCCGCACCTCTCGGTCGCGGTGATGCAGGTACTCAGGCCCGGCGATACGGTGCAGGTCAGCGGCTGGCGCGCGCCCGGCGTGCCGGTGGTGCGCATGCAGTCGCTCGCCGCCAACGGCCGCAGCGTGACCGACGAGCCGTCGGTGCCCGGCATGGCCCCGCCGCCGCGCGAGCCGGGCGCGCTCGTTGCCCTGTCGGCGGGCGGGCGCATCGATCGCCTGCTGTACACCGATCGTGGCGACGTGCACGGCGTGCTTCTCGCGGACAAGACCACCGTGCGCTTTCCGCCGCACATCGGCGCGATGTACGGCGCGCAACTGCAGCCCGGCGCCCAGTTCCATGCGCGCGGCTGGGGCACGCGCGGCGCACAGGGCACGGCGTTGGAGGCCACCAGCATGGGTCCGACCGCGGACACGGTGCGCGAGGTGTTCGGCGGCCCGGGGCTGGTGCCTGCGCACCGAGGCCCCGGCGGCCCCCGCGGCCCGAGGGGCGCCGGCCCCGCGCCATACGCTCCGCTGATGGCGCCACCGGCCCCGATGCCGGCATCCTGATCTTCCAGTCCAGCCTGCCATGACCTCCTCCGCCGCACCTTCGCGCCGCAGCCTGCGCGCACTCGACGCACTGGCCTTCTTCGCGCCCGACATCCAGGGCGGCGTCGGCCCGTTCCTGATCGTCTTCATGGCCGGCACGCTGGCCTGGGACCCGCAGCGCATCGGCACCGTGATGTTCGTCTCGGCGCTGGTGGGGCTGCTGGTGCAGGCGCCGGCCGGTGCGCTGATCGACAGCGCGCGGCACAAGCCGCGCTGGATCGCGGGCGCCATTTCGCTCATCGCGGTGTGCCTGGTGGTCATGGCGAACTGGCCGGGCTACGGCGTGATCCTGGCGGGCCAGTCGCTCATCGGCGCAGCGGGCACGCTGGTGGCGCCGGCCATCGCGGCCGTCAGCCTGGGCATGGTGGGCCGCGCCGGGCTGGATGCGCGCGTCGGCCGCAACGCCGCGATCACAGCGGCCGGCACGGTGCTGTGGGCGCTGGGCACCGGCTGGGTGGGCCATGCGTTCGGGCCGCATGCCATGTTCTTCTACGCGGTGGCGATGGCGCTGCCGACCATCGCGGCGGCCATGCTGATCCGCAAGCGCGACGTCGATCCACGGCTGGCGCGCGGCGCCGATGCCGATCACGAAGCCGACACGCCACGTTCCACCGCACGCTGGTACGACCGCCGTTTCATCGTGCTGCTGGTCTGCGCCTTCCTGTTCCACCTGGCCAACGCCGCCATGCTCACGCTGGTGGCGCAGAAGGTCGGCACGCAGGCCGGCACCTCGGCCACGCTGTGGCTGTCGGGCGGTGTGATCGTCACGCAGCTGGTCACCATTCCGATTGCCCTGGCAGCCGGGCGCTGGGCGCCGCGGCTGGCGCGCAAGCCCATCTTCCTGGCCGGCTTCGCGGTGCTGCCGGTGCGTGGGCTGCTGTACCTGCTGGCCGACAGCCCGGCCGCACTGCTGTCGCTGCAAGTGCTGGACGGCATCGGCGCGGGCATCTTCGGCGTGATGCTGACCTTGATGATCGGCGACATCACGCGCGGCAGCGGGCACTTCAACTTCGCGCTGGGCATCGGCGCGGCCTGCGTGGGGCTTGGCGCGGCGCTCAGCAACCTGGTGGCGGGCACGGTCGCGCACCTGGCCGGCTATGGCACGGCCTTCGTGATGCTGGCGGGCATCGCGGCCGCTGCGCTGACGCTGTTTGCGCTCGCAATGCCGGAAACTCGCGACCGGCGCCGTTCGATGGCGAACGCGCCGGCCGCCTCCGCACTGACCACCGCAGCTCCATGACCAAAGACACCGTGCCGACCCTGGCATCTTCCTCCTCGTCCGCCGCTTCCGGGGCCGACGCTCCCGCAACCCACGAAGGCGGCGGAAACGGCCTGCTCTGGGTGCTGGTGGCGGTGGCGGTGCTGTTCGCCTTCGTGCGCCCGCGCGCGCCGATGGACTGGCTCAAGCTGATCGACTGGCAGACCGTGGGGGCCCTGGCCGGGCTGCTCGCCATCACGCAGGGCGTGGAAAAGAGCGGCATGCTGCAGTCGGCCGCCCAGCGGCTGCTGGCGCGCACCACCAATCTGCGCCATCTGGCGCTGCTGCTCACCGCCACGGCCGCCGTGCTGTCGGCACTGGTCACCAACGACGTGAGCCTGTTCCTGCTGGTACCTCTGACGCGCGTGCTGGCCACGCAGGCGCACCTGCCGCTGGCGCGGCTGGTGGTGCTCCAGGCCCTGGCGGTGAACGCGGGCTCCGCGCTCACGCCCATCGGCAACCCGCAGAACCTGTATCTGTGGCACCGCACCGGGGAGAGCTTCGGTGGCTTCATGCTGATGATGGCGCCCACCGTGCTCGTCATGCTGTTCTGGCTGTTCGTGGCCGTGTGGCTGCTGGTGCCGCGCACGGCCATCGCGCTCAAGCCGGCGGCCGAGGCCTCACCGGTGCAGCCGAGGCTGCTGGCGCTGTCGGGCGTGCTGTTCGTGGGTTTCGTCGTCGCGCTCGACCGGCACTGGCTGCTGGCTGGCCTGGCGGTGGTGTTCGTCGCCTACCTGCTGTTCCAGCGCCGCGTGCTGCTGGGCGTCGACTGGGCGCTGCTGGCGATCATCGCGCTGATGTTCGTCGACCTGCGACAGCTGGCCGAGCTGCCGGCCGTGGCTTCGCTGGTGGGCCAGTGGCCGATTGCCGAGGGCTGGCGTGCGTATCTTGCGGCCATCGTCACCTCGCAGTTCATCAGCAACGTGCCGGCCACCATCCTGCTGGACCGCTACGTGCACGACCTGCCCGCGCTGGCGGCGGGCGTGAGCGTGGGCGGCTTCGGCTGCGTGCTGGGCTCGCTGGCCAATCTCATCGCGCTGCGGCTGGCCAAGGTGCCGCACGGGTTGCGCGAGTTCCATCGCATCGGCATTCCCTTTCTGATCGTGTGCGCGGCATCGGCGGTGCTGCTGCGGCTCGGTTGATCGCGTTTTCCGTTTCACAACCACACTCGAAAAAGGACATTCCATGCCACATCCTGATGACACCCTCGACGTCTGGTCGGTCGAAGGCCGCTTCCAGCACCTGGTCTACAGCCCCAAGGGCCACATCGAAGGCGTGCTGATCGACACCGACGGCGTGCCCTCGCAGTTCGTGTTCGATCGCCACGACGAATGCGCTGCGCCCGCGTTTGCCGGCCTGCAGGCCGGCCAGGCGCTGGTGATCGAGGGCATCGAACAAGACCCCTCGCCCAAAGGCGAAACCGAACACACGGTCTACCGCTTCGAGCGGCTGGCCTCGGTCGACGGCAAGGCGCCGCGGCAGGTGGACGCCGGTGAACGCATCGACGGCACGGTAGTCCGCTTCAACTACGCGCGCCACGGACAGGCCAACGGCGTGGTGCTGGACACCGGCGACTTCGTCCACACAAAGCCCGACGGCCTCGCGCGGCTGGCGCTGAAGGTCGGCGACAAGGTGCGGGCCGAGGGCCGCTCACAGCCGCTGGCGACGGGCCAGGGGCGCGTGGTCGAAGCGGTGCGGGTCAACAGGCAGGCGCTGCAGGACGTCGACGGAAGCTGATGCTGCCTGTGGCATTGCCGGGGCGCTGCGCGGACAATCCATGACAGCCCATGCCTGTCCTCGGTTCCTCCCCGTCGCCCCACCATGAACTCGCCCTGCGCGACTACGGCCACTCGCATGGCAGCCATGCGCACGACCACTTCCAGGTGCTGATCGGCCTCGACGGCGTGCTGGAGATCGAAGTGGAAGGCCGGGGCGCCGGCATCGGCGTGGGCGAGGCGCAGGTGGTCGCCCCAGGCGACCGGCACGACTTCAGCGCGCGCAAGCACGGCAGCCTGTGCCTGGTGCTCGACACCACGCAACCGGCATGGGCCCGCTGCGCCGAGCGCGCACCGCCCGATTCGCCGCAACTGCACGCGCTGGCGCGCTACCTGGCGCAATGCATGAAGCAGCCACAGGCCTCGGCCCTGGCATTGCAGCATGGCCCCGCGCTGTTGCTGGAGGCCTGGAGCCCGGCGCCGGCATCTGCCGATTCGCGCCGGCGTCGTATCGACTGGCCCCTGCTCGCCGACTGGGCCCGGGCCCGCTGGCACGAGCCGTTGAGCGTGGCCGACCTGGCCGATGTCGCCTGCCTGAGCCCGAGCCAGTTCGCGCAGCGCTGCCGCGACGAGCAGGGCGTGAGCGCGATGCACTGGCTGCGCTCGCTGCGGCTGGCGCATGCGCGTGAGCTGCGGCTGGGCGGCATGAGCGTGGCTGAGACGGCGCGGCGCACGGGCTACCGGTCGCCCTCCGCACTCACAGCCGCACTGCGCCGCTAACTGCGCCCTCCCCGGCGCAAGACCGTCGTTGCGCGACGACGGACCGTCATTGCGCGACGACCGCGTCGCTTAGCCTTGCGGCCCATGTCGTCCACCGTCTACGCCCTGCTGGCCATCGCGCTCTGGGCCACGCTCGCCTCGCTCGGCACTGCGCTGTCGCATCTGCCGCCATTTCTCCTGACCGGCCTTGCGCTGATCATCGGCAGCGTGCCGAGCTGGCCGCTGGCGCTGCGCGACCGCTCGGCCTGGCGGGTGCCGCCGCGCACGCTGGCGCTGGGCATCCACGGGCTGTTCGGCTTTCACTTCCTGCTGTTCATCGCGCTGCGGCATGCGCCGCCGGTCGAAGCCAACCTCGTCAACTACCTGTGGCCGCTGCTCATGGTGGTGCTGGCGCCGGTGCTGCTGCCGGGCATGTCGCTGCGGCCGCTGCACGTGGTGGCTGCCCTGCTGGGGTTCGCGGGCGCGGCGATCGCGATCCTCGGCGCGCGCGGCGGCGGCGCGGCGGCAACGGGAGCGCAGGAGTACTGGGGCTTCGTGCCGGCGCTGGGCTCGGCCTTCGTCTGGGCGAGCTATTCGCTCTGGACGAAGCGCGTGGCGGCCTTCCCGACCTCGGCGATCGGCCTGTTCGGGCTGGTCTCGGGTGTGCTCTCGCTGGCCTGCCACGCCGTGCTCGAGCCCTCGGTGGCGCTGTCGGGCCGGGACTGGCTGCTGCTCGTGCTCTGCGGCCTCGGCCCGCTGGGCGCGGCTTTCTTCGTGTGGGACATCGCGCTCAAGCGCGGCGACGCGCGGCAGATCGGCATCCTGAGCTACCTCACGCCGCTGGGCTCGACCGCGCTGCTGCTGCTCGTCACCGGCCGGCCGCTCACCTGGACCATCGCCGTGGCGGCCTGGCTCATCGTCTCGGCGGCGGTCATGGGCACGCGCGCGCGCTGACTTGCGCAGAATCAGGCTGTATCCGACGGCTCGGCGTCTTCTTTTCTGGCTAGAGTGGAGGCTCAGGAATAAAGGAGCCAACCCACATGGACGACAAGAACAGGGATTTCGAGATCACGCCCAAGCTGGTGTTCGACCTGAACCTGGCGCTGTACCTCGACCTGGTGGCCGCGCTGGAGGGCGCGGGCGCCGTCACCTACCGCCAGATGGCGGCCCGGGTGCTCAACATCAGCATGGACGCGCGCGGCGACGGCGACACCGGCCTGTCGACAGTGCTCGAAGGCATCGCCAGGGGTTTTGCAGGCCACGGCGACGGCATGTCGATCGAGCTGCTGAAGGCCGCGCGGGGCCTTCGCGAAGACGAGGCGATGGGCGACATTCCCATGCGCCCCGACGAAAGCTGAAGAAGCGCTTTTTCTTCTTCTTTTTCAGGCTTGCGCCACCTGCAGCACCAGCTTGCCGAAGTTTTCTCCGGCAAAGAGCTTGTTGAGCGACTCGGGGAAGGTGTCCAGGCCCTTCACGATGTCTTCCTTGCTCTTCATGCGCCCGTCTTTCAGGTAGCCGGCCATCTCGGCGATGGCGATGTGATAGCGGTCGGCGTAGTCGAACACCACGATGCCTTCCATGCGCGCGCGATTCACCAGCAGGCTCAGGTAGTTCTTGGGGCCGGCCGCGGGCATGCTGTTGGCGTTGTTGTACTGGCTGATGGCGCCGCAGATGATGATGCGGGCCTTGCGCGCGAGCCGCGCCAGCACCATGTCGAGGATCTCGCCGCCGACGTTGTCGAAGTAGATGTCCACGCCCTTCGGGCAGTGGGTCTTGAGGCCTTCGCGCACCGCGCCTGCGCCGGCCTTGTAGTCGATGCAGGCGTCGAAGCCCAGCTCCTTCACCACCCAGTCGCACTTGGCGGCGCCGCCGGCGATGCCGACCACGCGGCAGCCCTTGATCTTGGCCAGCTGGCCCACGGTCTGGCCCACGGCGCCGGCCGCGCCGGAAACCACCACCGTCTCGCCCGCCTTGGGCATGCCCACGTCCATCAGGCCGAAGTAGCCGGTCATGCCGGGCATGCCCAGCACGTTGAGCCACTGAGTGATGGTGCCCACGCGCAGGTCGATCTTGACCAGGCCGTTGCGCTTGACCTGGTCCTCGGGGATCAGGATGTATTCCTGCACGCCCAGCGTGCCGTAGACGGTGTCGCCCACAGCGAACTGCGGGTTCTTCGAGGCAATGACGCGGCCGACGCCGCCGGCGCGCATCACTTCGTCGATGCCCACGGGCGGGATGTAGCTCTTGGCGTCGTTGAGCCAGCCGCGCATGGCGGGGTCGAGCGACAGAGACAGTGTCTTAACCAGCACGCCGCCCTCGGCCAGCTCGCCGACGGGTTCGGTGGTGAATTTCCAGTTTTCGCGGGTGGCCGTGCCCTCGGGGCGTTTGGCGAGGCGAACCTGGTGGTTGGTGAGTGAGCTGCTCATGGTGTCTCCTTGACCTTGAATGCCGGACGCTGGCACGGAGGCGCATCGTAGCCGTGGCCTGCGGGCGGGCTGGTAGCGCAGGTGACAGCGCCCGCCGGGCCGCCTTGCCTCAGGCCAGCCTGACGATGATCTGCAGCCCCGGCCCGGCGTTGCGCACCGTCAGCTCGCCGCCGTGCGCCTCGGCGATCAGCCGGCACAGGTACATGCCGAGGCCGACGCCGCCGGTGGCGCGCGCCCGTGCGCCGTCGGTGCGGTAGAAGGGCTCGGTCAGCCGTTCGAGCTGTTCGTCGTCCACGCCGGGGCCGTGGTCGCGCACCTCGATCTCGATGCCCTGCTTCCTGCCGTCGAGCACCGCGCGCAGCGACACGCACGGCGGCCGCGGCGCGTCGGCGCTGTAGCGCAGGGCGTTGTCCAGCAGGTTGCGCACCAGCAGGCGGATGCGCATGCGATCGACGGCATGCGGCGGCAGGCCTTCGGCCAGGTCGAGGTGCACGTTCTGCGCACCGGGCATCTCGGCCACGATCTCGCGGATCAGCGCCGCCAGGTCGACCGGTTCGCGCTGCAGCGCCACATGCGGGCTCGCGAGGCGTTCGCTTTCGAGCAGGTCGCTGATGAGGTCGCGCATCTCGTTGAGGTCGCGCAGCAGCGCCTCGCGCTCGGCCTGGCCTTCGGGCGTGATCGGCAGCAGCTCGGCATTGAGCCGGGCGCGCGTGAGCGGCGAGCGCAGTTCGTGGCTCAGGGCGAGCAGCAGACCGCGCTTGGCGTCGAGCATGGCCTGGATGTCGTCGGCCATGGTGTTGATGCGTTCGGCAAGGTCGCCGAGGTCGTCGTTGCGGCGCACCGGAATGGGCTGCGTGAACTCGCCACGGCCGAAGCGCTGCGCGCCTTCGCGAATGTCGATCAACGGCCGCAGCAACCGGCTCACGTAGGCATAGCCCAGCAGCACGCACGACAGCAGCACGCCGAGCGTGGCCCAGCCGGTGGCGCGCGGCGCCAGTTGCCAGAGCTTGGGCGCCCAGCCGAAGATCACGCGGTGGCCGTCTGCGGTGGGGCGGATGAACCACTTGTCACCCCCGAACACGTCTTCGCGGTCGTGCATCCAGCCGCCGGGGCTGTTCGCTCCACCGGGGTTGGAATCCCAGTTGACCTTGGGGCCGACGATGCGGATGGTGATGGGCAGCCGGGCCACCAGCGCCTGTGCGCGCGCCACGTCGGGCGGCGTGCCGATCTCCGAGACCAAGCGGTCGGCGTAGTCGGTCAGCATCGGCTTGGCGGCTTCGGCCCAGCCGGTGGAAAAGGCCTTCTTCATGCCGCCCATGAACACCGCCGCCATCACCATGGCCAGCACCACGAACATCAGCACCAGCCGCACGCGCAGCGAGCGGCGCCAGCGGCGCTTGCCCTGCACCTTCTCGTTCCAGCGCGCATGCCACTTCGCATGCCAGTCCTCACGCGATTGCTCGTCGCGGCACTCCTCGCCGCGCCACCTCATCCTGCGGGATTCCCGACGGCCGAGACTCATTGAAATACCTTCGCGCTTCGCGCTGCGGTGCGAGCTTGCTTGGGGCGGCCCGGCGCTGCGCTCATGCAGGTTCGCTTCGTGCCACGGCCAGCGCGTAGCCGGCGTTGCGCAGCGTCTTGATGCAGTCCAGCGGCTCGAGCTTCTTGCGCAGGCGGCTCACCACGATGTCGACCGCGCGGGTATAGAGCTCGGCCTCGTGACCGCGCAGGCGGTTGAGGATGTCGTCGCGGCTGAACACCTTGCCGGGTTCGGCGGCCAGCAGCGCCAGCAGTTCGAACTCGGTGCCCGTGAGCTCCACGCGCTCGCCATGGCGCAGCACCTGGCGCCGGTCGAGGTCGATCGACAGGCCGTCGAACACGCGGTGCTGCGTGCCGTTGATCATCGCCTGCGGCACGCTGCGCTGGCGGCGCAGGATGGTCTGCACGCGCGCCACCAACTCGCGCGGCTCGAAGGGCTTGGGCACGTAGTCGTCGGCGCCGAGCTCGAGGCCGACCACGCGGTCCATCACTTCGCCGCGGGCAGTGAGCATGACGATGGGAATGTCGCTTTCCTTGCGGATCTCGCGGCACAGCGCGAAGCCGTCCATCTCGGGCAGCATGACGTCGAGGATGGCCGCGTCGTAGGTGCCGGCGCGCAGCTTGGCGAGACCTTCGCTCGGGCGCACGGCGCTCTCGAGCGTGCAGCCGAAGCGTGCGAAGTAGGTGGTCAGCGGCGCGGCGAGGTGTTCGTCGTCGTCGATCAGCAGGATGCGCGGCATGGCGGGATTGTGCCTCCTGGCAAGGAAATGGCGGATGACCTCGCTGACCATCAAACCTGCCGGCATCGCACCGCCCAGGTCAGGCCCGTCACGAGGAGTGAGAGCAAAAGCGCGTGGTAGACCACGTCGGGCACGGTGCGCGGACCGATGCCCGCCACGATGGTGCCGAGCCCGACCAGCGTGCCCAGCAACGCGAAGCCCTGGCCGAAGATGGCGGCGCGGCGCGCGTCCTCTGGGCGCAGCCAGGTCTCGACCGTGGCGAGCACCAGCACGGTGGCGATCACCGCTTCGGCGATGCGGGCGTGCCCATGCGCATAGCCCGGCACGATGCGGCCGGCGTGCACCATCGATGCGAGGCCGAGCGCGAGCGCCTCGGTCAGCATCCATGCGCGCGCGGCCTGCGGGCGCATGACGGGGACTGTGCCGCGTTCGCTCACCATGGATCGGCCTTTCCGATGCGGCCCAGGTGCGTGGCGGCAAAGCCCGCCGCGTACTTGAGCCCGTAGCCGAGCGCGCGATCGAAGCCGATGTGGACCAGCCAGATCAGGCTGCCGGCCACCGCCCACGGCATGGCCGCAAGCACGCCGAGCGCCAGCAGCAGCACCGGACCGACGTACGAATGCGCCGCGTTGTAAAGAGCCGCCCCCACGCGCGGCCCCGCGAGGTAGCCCAGCAGCGAGAGATCGGGCGCGAGGAGCCAGAGCGCGAACACGCCCCAGCCCGCGCCGAACTGGGCATAGGCAGCGAGTGCCACGCCGAGCACCACCGCGCCTTCGACCCGCAGCAGCGCACGCACCCCGCCGGCTGCCGCTGCCTGTTCGGGAGATACCGTGGAACCGGCTTCGCCGGTCCACTGCTGTCGCCCCCGGAGAGGGGGAAGGCGGAGCGACACGAAGTGCGCGAAGCCTGGGGTTGAGTGGAGCCTATCCACGATGGCTCCAGCGGCGCCCACCTCGGTCCATGAAGTCGCGCACCTTCTGCTGCTGCGCGGCATTCAGGTTGTCGTAGAAGTCGGCAGCGGCGGCAATGATCTCGGGGCTGCCGTTGCGCACTGCGGCGGTCTTCTCTTCGACCAGGCGCGTGGCGCCGGCCTGGTCGAGCTTGTTGCCCGCGAACAGCGCCTTGAACTGCGAGCGCGGATCGCCCGAGCCGCCGGCGCCACGCATCGCTTCGCGCTGCGCCTGCAGCTTCTCGGCCAGCACGGTGAGCTTCTGCTTCTGGTTGGCGTCGAGTTCGAGCTTGCTGCCCACGCGCTCGATCATCTTCGCGCGGAACTCGGCGCTGTCGCCACCGCCCCAGCCGTGCCGTTGACCGGCACAGCCGGCGATGCTGCCGGCAACCATCGCGGCGCCCGCAAAACCGAAGAGAGTTCGTTTGATCCAGTACTTCATGGTGATTCCTTGTGTTGTCTGTGAGGAGGAAGCTCCATGGTGCGATCTGCACCGGGCCAAGTCCTCTCGCTGCGGTTGCGGCGTGTTTCGTTTTATTGCGACACGCGTGGAGGCGAACCAGACGGCTTACAGGCGGCTGCTCTTGGCGTTGGCAGCCGAGGCGCGCGCGTCGACGGGGTTCTGCATCGTCGAGATGACCTGGCTGTTCACGCGCGAGCTGGCCGACACGTTCTGGTCGGGCGCAGCGGTGGCGCGCACGGCTTCGGCGACGATGCGACCGCGCTCGGTCGACACGGCCATGGTCTCGGCGCCGCGCGAACCGCGCACCACGTTCTGGTTGGGTGCCGATGCAGTGCTCACGGCTTCGGCGCTGACGTCGGCGCGGCTCTTGGCTGACACGGAGGGCTGCACGCCCTCGTAGCTTTCAGCCTTGGCGCCGGCTGCTGCGAGCATGGCGAACGAGCCGACGGCAATGATCTGGGTCAGGGAGAGAGATTTCATGATGCAGGCCTTTCTTTCAGGGTTGGAAGAGGAGGCCTGATCGTGCTTGCAGGGTTCCCGCAAGTCCTTTCGCCGCAGTTTCGGCGTGTATCGTTTCTTTTCACTCACCCGCCGGGGTGAGTGAAAAGTACGCTCAACCCGCCATCACGGCGGCAGGGTCGTCGGACTCGAGCACGCTCTTGGCCCATGCCTCGAGCTTGCTGGTGTCGGCGCGCAGCACTTCCTGCTTGACCGCAAGAATGCGCGAGGGGTGCATCGAGAAGCTGCGCAGACCCAGGCCCAGCAGCAGGCGCGTGAAGGCCACGTCGCCCGCCATCTCGCCGCACACGGCCACGCCCTTGCCCTGGCGACGGCACTCGGCAATGGTGTCGGCCACCAGGCGCAGCACCGCCGGGTGCGCAGGGTCGTAGAGGTGCGCCACCGATTCGTCGGCGCGGTCGATGGCCAGCGTGTACTGGATCAGGTCGTTGGTGCCGATCGACAGGAAGTCGAAGTGCTTCAGGAAGATGCGCAGCGTGAGCGCCGCTGCGGGAATCTCGATCATGGCGCCGAGCTTCACCGGGCCGTGCACCGCGCCGCGGTTGTCGAGCTCGGTGCGCGCGAAGTCGATCAGCGACAGCGTCTGGCGGATCTCGCTCGCGTGCGCGAGCATGGGGATCAGCAGGTGGATCTCGCCGTGCGCAGCCGCGCGCAGGATGGCGCGCAGCTGCGTGAGGAACATCGCCGGGTCGGCCAGGCTCCAGCGAATGGCGCGCAGGCCGAGCGCGGGGTTCAGGTGCTCCTGCTTGTTGGCCGACTTGCTGTCGAGCGGCTTGTCTGCCCCCACGTCGATGGTGCGGATGGTGACGGGCATGCCCTGCATGCCCTCGACCGCGCGCTTGTAGGCCTGGTACTGCTCTTCTTCGTCGGGCAGGCGGGTCTGGCGCGTGGTCGACTCGCGGCCCATGAAGAGGAATTCGCTGCGGAACAGGCCCACGCCCACGGCGCCGGCCTTGACGGCGCCCACGGTGTCTTCGGGCATCTCGATGTTGGCGAGCAGCTCGACGCGCTGGCCGTCGAGCGTGATGGCCGGCTTGTGGCGCAGCCGCGCGAGCCGGCCGCGCTCGAGATCGCCCTGGCGCTGCTTGAAGCCGTACTCGGCCAGGATGATCGGAGACGGATCGACGATCACCACGCCGGCGTCGCCGTCGATGATGACCCAGTCGTCCTGGCGCACCAGCTGGCTCGCGGTGCGCGCGCCGACCACGGCCGGAATGTCCATGCTGCGCGCGACGATGGCAGTGTGCGAGGTGCGCCCGCCGACGTCGGTGACGAAGCCGGCGAACACGCTCTTCTTGAACTGCAGCATGTCGGCCGGCGAGAGGTCGTGCGCGATGAGCACCAGCGGCACGTCGATGCCGTCGCCCGCGGTGGGGTCGTCGTTGTCGTCGTCCGAGGCGGCGGCGCGCTTGCGGCGCGGCGGGCTCGGCGCCAGCACGGCGGCCGTGCCCTTCATGCGGTGCAGCAGGCGCTCGACCACCTGTTCGAGGTCGGCCTTGCGCTCGCGCAGGTACTCGTCCTCCATCTCGTCGAACTGGCGCGCGATGATTTCGAGCTGCGTGGTCAGCGCCCATTCGGCGTTGTAGAGCCGCTCGCTGATCCAGTGCTTGACGCCGCCGCTCAAGGCCTCGTCCTGCAGCAGCATCTGGTGCACCTCGAGCAGCGCCGCGAGTTCGTGCGGCGCGTCGTTGGGGCCCATCAGCGCGACGTTGGCCTGCAGCTTGGCGAGCTCGTCGGCCACCGCGTTGCGCGCGGTGCGCACACGGTCGATCTCGGTCTCGATCTCTTCGGGCTTGATGAAGTAGTGGGCCACGTCGATGCGGCTCGACACCACCATCACTGCGCGCCCGATGGCAATGCCACGGGCAACAGGGAGGCCGTGGACTGCGAAGGTCATGGGACGGTCCTTACTCGCCTTCGCCGAACTTGTCGTCCATGAGCTGGACGATGGCGTTCATCGCTTCTTCTTCCTGCGCACCGTTGGTCTCGAGCTCGACGGTCGAGCCGATGCCGGCGGCCAGCATCATCACGCCCATGATGCTCTTGGCATTGATGCGACGGTCGCCGCGGGAGAGCCACACCTCGCAGGGAAAGCTGCCTGCGAGCTTGGTCAGCTTGGCCGATGCGCGTGCGTGCAGGCCCAGCTTATTGCTGATGGTCACGGATTTCTTGATCACTGTGCTTTCTTTTTGCCTGATTCTGGGGAGCCGCCACCGCCACCTGCATGACGCCCGCGGTGCCGCCCGCGAGGGCGCGCTGCACCAGCGTCTCCAGAGGCTCATGCCGGTAGGTGACGGCGCGCAGCAGCATCGGAAGATTGACCCCCGCCACCAGCCGCGACCGGACGCCGTCCACCAGCTTCTGCGCCACGTTGCAGGGCGTGGCGCCGAACACGTCTGCCAGCACCAGCACCTGCGAGCGCGGCGTGTGCAGCTGCTGCGCAAGGGTGATGCGCGCGGCCGCCAGCGTTTCTTCGGGCGACACGTTGGGCAGCACGTCGAGCGCGACGATGGCCTGCTCGCAATCGGGAAACACATGCAGCGCGCACTGCCGCAGCGCGTGTGCGAACGGTGAGTGGGCGATGATGAGGATGCTGTTCATGCGGGACGGAGGACGACTCGTCGATTATGCGGGGGCGCCCAGGGGAAGTAGATATACGACATAACGCAGCAGCCCCGAAAAACAGACAACGCCGCGCGAAATGAGACAGCCGTGTGTCCACACCTGTCGCGGGAGGCACTATCAAAACAATAGCGAATGGTGCGATCGTTCACGGAAGCCGCAGGCCCTCGAAGAATGTCTTCGACGCTTCGGCCGAGGAAGGCTTGCCCAGCACGGTGGCTTGGTAAAGCGCCACGGTGCCGTCTTTTTGCGACTGGGCGAACCAGAGCACCTGTACCGGCGCGGCGCCCTGCTGCTTTGGCTGGGCATCGAGCCGCAACGGGGCGGGTGTGGCGGTCGCGCGCTGCACGCTGGCGGGGGCTTGCGTCATCTGCTGCGCTTCCCCCAGCTGGCCGCGCGTGGCAGCGCGCCATGCGTTGAGCCAGGCCTCGGCCTGTTCGGGGCCTTTGGCGGAGGCATGCGCGATGGCGAAGGTCGCGCCGCCGGCTTCGCAACCCGCCATGTCGACCTGCACCGATTCGGCGCCCAGCGGCAGGGCGCGGCTTGCGCGGTCCGGCTTGCAGGGCAGCAGCGCGATCAGGCCCGATTCGGCGACCGGCACTTCGCGCCAGTTGAAAGTAGGGCTGCAGGCTGCGAGCAGGGCTGCCGCGGCCAGCGCCAGCCAGGAAGAAGAGAAAGCGGGCGACGACGGCATGGGGCAGCGATTATCGAACTGCGCGAGGACCACCGGAACGCCGCCAGCACGATCCGGCACGCGGAACTAAAATCGCGCCGCCCTTCTCTTGCTTGAAGCCATGAAAAAATACATCGCCGCTGCCGCCGTCGTCATCGCATTGGCCACCGGCGTGGGCGTGTACCTCGGCTCCGGCGCCACTGCCGCGCCGGCCTCGACCTTCGTGCTGCTCGACGGCACGCAAAAGAGCACGGCGGACCTGAAGGGCAAGGTCACTCTGGTCAACTTCTGGGCCACAAGCTGCGTGACCTGCGTCGGCGAGATGCCCAAGGTCATCGCCACCTATGACAAATACAAGGCGCAGGGCTACGACACGCTGGCCGTGGCCATGAGCTACGACCCGCCGAGCTACGTCGTCAATTTCGCCCAGACGCGCAAGCTGCCGTTCAAGGTGGCGATCGACAACACCGGCAGCGTGGCGCAGGCCTGGGGCGACGTGAAACTCACGCCGACCACCTATCTGGTCAACAAGCGCGGCGAGATCGTGAAGCGCTATGTGGGCGAGCCGGACTTCGCCGAACTGCACAAATTGATCGAAAAGCTGCTGGCCGAAGCCTGATCTCCGGTCTTCCCAACGAAAAGGCGCTCCGAAAGAGCGCCTTTTGTTTTGGCGAAGCGGCTTGCTTATTGGTTGCGGAAGCTGTCGTGGCAGGCCTTGCAGCTCGCGGCAGTCGGGCCGAACTGGGCCTTGAGCGCGTCGAGGTTGCCGGCCTTGGCAGCGGTCACCAGCTTGCCGGTTTCTTCCATCAGCTTCTGCTGGCGCTCCTTGAACTTGGCGTCTTCCTTCCAGACTTCGGGCTTGGCCTTGCCGCCCTCGGTGCCGGCACCAAAGCCGGCCCAGGGCAGCTTCGCCATGTCGGCGACCACTTCGGCATTGGCCGCGGCAACGCTGGCGTCGTAGGGCGCACGGCCGTTGGCCATGGCGCCGAGGCGAGCGAAATGCTGGCTCATCACGAACAGCGCGCTCTGGCGGTACTTGATGGAGTCCTCGGGCTTGGCAAACTGGGCGGCGGCGGGAAGAGACATGGCAGCGCAGGCGGCTGCAAGGGCGAACGAAGCTAGTCTGGTCATCGTGGGTCCTCGTTGTGGGGAAAGCGCCGTCGAATGCGGCACTGCCGGCGAGTGTAGGGGCGGCCCGTGTCCAGCGCATAGCAACAACCCGAAGCAGACGGAGGCCCGGACTTTGCTAATCTGCGCCTTCCGCAGCATTGCGCCCCCTTGGCGCCTTCTTCGATGACCGACTCCTCCGTGGCCGCCTTTCGCGCGGCCTCCGGCCCCGGTGCCCGCACGCGGGTCTGGGACCTGCCGACGCGCCTTTTCCACTGGGCGCTGGCCATCGCCGTCATCGGCATGATCTGCACCGGCCTGGGCGGCGTCATGGAATGGCACTTCCGCCTTGGGTACACGGTGCTTTCGCTGCTGCTGTTCCGGCTGCTCTGGGGCTTCGTCGGCGGGCGCTGGTCGCGCTTTGCGGCCTTCGTCTACGGGCCGGGGTCGGTCGTGGCGTACCTGCGCGGACGGGCCCATCCGGACCATCTGATCGGGCACACGCCGCTGGGCGCGCTGTCAGTGTTTGCGGTGCTGGCGATCCTGGCGTTGCAGGTCGCTACCGGGCTGATGGCGGACGACGAAATCTCGGCGTCGGGGCCGCTCACTCGTTTCGTCTCGGGCGAGGTCGTGAGCCTGGCCACGGGTTGGCACAAGGCGCAGGGCAAGTGGGCCGTGATCGCACTTGTGAGCCTGCATGTGCTGGCGGTGTTGTTCTACGTGCTCGTCAAGCGGCATCGCCTGGTGCGGCCGATGGTGACGGGCGACAAGCTGGTTTCCGCAGAGAGCGGGCAGGTAGCGCCAAGCCGCGACGACGCGGCCTCGCGCTGGCTTGCGCTGGTGTTGTTCGCGCTGTGCGCGGGCGTGGCTTATTGGGTTTCTTCGTTGCGCGTATGAGCTTCTCTGTGTCACGCCCCCTGCCACTGTCGGCGATGCCGGCTGTCGTGCTGCTCACGCCCGAAGAGGCGCACGAGATCGAGGCCGCGCGCGCGATCTTCAGCGACTACGCGGGTTCGCTGGGCATCGATCTGGACTTTCAGGATTTCGACAGCGAGCTGGCGCAGCTGCCGGGCGAATACGCCGAGCCACGCGGCACGCTGTTGTTGGCGCTGGTCGATCCGGTCAATGTGTCGGAAGACGCCGGGCGCCAGGCGCCGACGCTGCAACGTGCCGACGGCACGCTGGCGCATGTGGCGGGGTGCTGCGCGCTGCGGCCGCTCGACAGCGCGGACTACGCAAACGCCGCGGAAATGAAGCGCCTGTACGTACGCCCCGGGTTCCGCGGCCTTGGCCTGGGCCGTCAACTGGCCGAGGCGATCATCGATGCCGCACGCAGCGCGGGATACGGCTGCGTGCTGCTCGACACTCTCGACGACATGGAGTCGGCGCGGGCCCTCTACGAAGACCTGGGCTTCGCGGAGGTGCCGCCCTACTATCACAACCCCGTCGCCGGGGCCCACTACCTCAAAGTAGATCTCTGACCGAAGCGCCCGATCAGCCGCGGGCCTGGGCCAGCAGCGTGTCGGCGTCGCTGACTTCGAACTTGCCCGGTGCCTCGACGTTCAGCGTCGCGACCTTGCCGTCCTTCACGAGCATCGAATAGCGGTTGCTGCGAAGGCCCATGCCACGCCCGGTCAGGTCGAGCGTGAGGCCAGTGGCCTTGGCGAAATCGGCGCTGCCGTCGGCCAGCATGCGCACCTTGGCGCCGGTCTTCTGGTCGCGCGCCCAGGCGCCCATCACGAAGGCGTCGTTCACGCTCACGCACCAGATCTCGTCCACGCCGGCGGCCTTGAAGTCGTCGAAGTGCTGCACGTAGCCCGGCACATGCTTGGCCGAGCAGGTGGGCGTGAAGGCACCGGGCAACGCGAACAGCGCGATGGTCTTGCCCGCCGAAGCCTTGCTCACGTCCACGGCGTTCGGGCCGATGCTGCAGCCTTCGCCCTCGACCTCGGAATATTCCTGCAGGGTGGCCGAAGGAAGGGTGTCGCCGACTTTGATCATTGAATGTGCTCCTGAAAAAGAAAAACGGCCCACATTGTGGGCCGTTTCTAGATGGGCTGTATCGAGCCGGGGATGATCAGACCAGAACGGCCTTCTCGACCAGACGGGTCACGACCCAGTTCTTGGTCTTCGAGATCGGACGGCTTTCCGTGATCTCGATGGTGTCGCCCAGCTTGTACTCGCCCTTTTCGTCATGGGCGTGGTACTTGCTCGTCTTGGCCACGATCTTGCCGTAGAGCTCGTGCTTCACACGGCGCTCGACCAGCACGGTCACGGTCTTGGCACGCTTGTCGCTGACCACCTTGCCGATCAAGGTGCGCTTGAGGGATTTTTTAGCTTCCGTCATGTTCACTCCTTACTTGGCGGCGGGGGTTTCTTGCTGCTTCTGAGCAAGAATGGTCTTGGCGCGTGCGATGTCGCGACGCGTGACGCGCAGCGTCGAGGTGTTCGACAGCTGTTGCGTGGCTTTCTGCATGCGCAGGCCGAAATGGGCCTTCTGCAGATCCTTGATTTCGGCTTGCAGGCCTGCGACGTCCTTCGTGCGCAGGGTTGCGGCCTTCGTCACCTTGGCCGGAGCCGCGGTTTCTTTTTTCTTACGTGTTGCCATGGATGTTCTCCTCTCAGGCGCCGAGCTGGCGAGCGACGAACGTCGTACGCAGCGGAAGCTTGGCGGCGGCCAGGCGGAACGCTTCGCGGGCGAGTTCTTCGGGCACGCCGACGATCTCGAACACGATCTTGCCAGGCTGGATTTCAGCGACGTAGTACTCGGGGTTGCCCTTACCGTTACCCATCCGCACTTCAGCGGGCTTGGTAGAGATTGGCTTGTCCGGGAACACGCGGATCCAGATACGACCACCGCGCTTCACGTGACGCGAAATCGCGCGACGAGCGGCTTCGATCTGGCGCGCCGTGAGGCGGCCGCGGTCGGTGCATTTGAGACCGAAGTCACCGAACGCAACCGAGTTACCCGTGGTTGCGATGCCGGTGTTGCGGCCCTTTTGTTCCTTGCGGAACTTTCTGCGTGCAGGTTGCAGCATGTTTTGTTACTCCGTGAGGGCCCCAGGCACTTGCGTGCCCGGGAGCGACCGATTACTCGGTCTTGGCACCGTCCGCTGCTGCAGCGGGCGCGGCTTTGCGGACGCGCTTAACGGCGGGTTTCGAGTCTGCACCGGCACCGCCGGTTGCTTCTGCGGGCTTGTCGCTGCCATCGGCCGGGGCGGTGTTGCCACCGATCGGGCCACGGGCACCGGCACGCGGGCCGGGACCACGACGGTCGCTGCCCGGACGGTCGCCACCAGGGCGGCCATCACGGCGCGGACCGCGCGGACGACGTTCTTCTTCAGGACGCGGCGTTTCGACGGCCGGCAGGTCGTTACGACCCAGCGTGTCGCCCTTGTAGACCCAGACCTTGACGCCGATGACGCCGTAGGTGGTCTTGGCTTCCGAGGTGCCGTAGTCGATGTCGGCGCGCAGAGTGTGAAGCGGCACGCGGCCTTCGCGGTACCACTCGGTACGTGCGATTTCGATGCCGTTCAGGCGGCCAGCCGACATGATCTTGATGCCCAGGGCACCCAGACGCATGGCGTTTTGCATGGCGCGCTTCATGGCGCGGCGGAACATGATCCGCTTTTCGAGCTGCTGCGTGATGCTGTCGGCGATCAGCTGCGCATCGATTTCGGGCTTGCGCACTTCTTCGATGTTGACCGCAACCGGCACGCCGAGCTGCTTGCCCAGTTCGCGCTTGAGGTTCTCGATGTCTTCGCCCTTCTTGCCGATCACGACGCCCGGACGTGCCGAGTAGATCGTGATGCGTGCGTTCTTGGCGGGACGCTCGATCATGACGCGCGAGACCGAAGCGTTCTTCAGCTTCTTCTTCAGGTATTCGCGAACCTTGATGTCTTCGGCCAGCATGCCCGCGAAATCGCGGTCGCTTGCGTACCAACGGCTGGACCAGTTACGGGTGACCGCAAGGCGGAACCCGGTTGGGTGGATTTTCTGTCCCATATTTCTTCCAGGCCTTCTTAGTTGCCAACCGTCACGTACACATGGCACGTGGGCTTGCTGATGCGATTGCCGCGACCCTTGGCCCGCGCCGTGAAGCGCTTGAGCGTTGCACCTTGCTCGACGTAGATGGTCTTGACCTTCAGCTCGTCGATGTCGGCACCGTCGTTGTGCTCGGCGTTGGCAATTGCCGACTCGAGCACCTTCTTGATGATCACAGCGGCCTTTTTCTGCGTGAACTGCAGAACGTTGAGCGCTTGATCGACCTTCTTGCCGCGGATGAGATCCGCGACCAGACGGCCCTTGTCGACCGACAGGCGGACACCGCGGAGGACTGCACGTGTTTCAGACATGGTCGTTCCTTATTTCTTCTGGACTTTTTTGTCCGCGGGGTGCCCCTTGAACGTGCGCGTGAGCGCAAATTCGCCGAGCTTGTGGCCGACCATCTGGTCGGTGATGTACACGGGCACGTGTTGCTTGCCGTTGTGCACAGCGATGGTCAGACCGATGAATTCGGGCAGGACCATCGAGCGGCGCGACCAGGTCTTGATCGGCTTCTTGTCCTTGGTCGTCACGGCCTTGTCGGCCTTGGCCACGAGGTGGTGGTCGACGAAAGGACCCTTTTTGAGAGAGCGAGTCATTGGCTATCCCTTACTTCTTGCGACGCGACACGATGAAGACCTGCGTGCGCTTGTTGTTACGGGTGCGATAGCCCTTGGTCAGATTGCCCCATGGGTCGACAGGATGGCGGCCTTCGCCAGTCTTGCCTTCGCCGCCACCGTGCGGGTGGTCGACCGGGTTCATCACGACGCCGCGAACGGTCGGGCGAATACCCTTCCAGCGCTTGGCGCCTGCCTTGCCGAGCTGGCGCAGGCTGTGCTCTTCGTTGGCAACTTCGCCGATCGTCGCGCGGCATTCGATGTGAATGCGGCGGACTTCGCCCGAACGCATGCGGACCTGGGCGTAAACGCCTTCACGGGCCAGCAGCGTGGCCGACGTACCGGCCGAACGTGCGATCTGCGCGCCCTTGCCGGGTTGCAGTTCGATGCAGTGGATCGTCGAGCCGACCGGGATGTTGCGGATCGGCAGGGTGTTGCCGGCGCGGATCGGGGCTTCGGCGCCCGACAGCAGCGTTGCACCGGCTTCAAGACCGCGCGGGGCGATGATGTAGCGGCGCTCGCCGTCGGCGTAGCAGACCAGAGCGATGTGGGCGGTGCGGTTCGGGTCGTACTCGATGCGTTCGACCTTGGCCGGGATGCCGTCCTTGTTGCGCACGAAGTCGACAACGCGGTAGTGGTGCTTGGAACCACCGCCACGGTGACGGATCGTGATGTGACCGTTGTTGTTACGGCCGGCCTTCTGGAACTGGGGTTCCAGCAGGGCTGCGTGAGGAGCACCCTTGAACAGGTGGTCACGCGAGATCTTCACCGCGCCGCGTTGGCCCGGCGAAGTGGGTTTCATCTTGATGACGGCCATGATTAAGCGCCTTCCCCGACGAGGTTGAGCTCTTGACCGGCCTTCAGCGTCACATAGGCCTTGCGAACGTTGTCGCGGCGGCCGATGGACTTGCCAAAGCGCTTGGTCTTGCCCTTGGTGTTGAGCACCGACACGCCCTGGACTTCGACCTTGAACATCAGTTCGACAGCGGCCTTGATCTCGGGCTTGGTGGCGTCTTGCAGCACCTTGAAAGTGACAGCGTTCGACTTCTCGCCGACCATCGTTGCCTTTTCGGACACGATCGGGGCGACCAGCACCGCCATCAGGCGGCCTTCTTCGAACGTACGTTCAGCGGCGGTAGGGTTCACGCGGCTCATGCGAACATCTCCTTGAGCTTGTCGACGGCACCCTTGGTGACCAGCACCTTCTTGTAGTGAACCAGCGACACCGGATCGGCGTAGCGGGGTTCGACCACGAGAACGTTGACCAGATTGCGCGAGGCAAGGTACAGGTTTTCGTCGACTTCTTCGGCGATCACGAGCACGGACTCGAGATTCATCGCCTTGAAACGGGCTGCCAGCGGCTTGGTCTTGGGCGAGTCGACCTTGATCGAATCGACCACGGCCAGACGGCCTTCGCGAGCCAGCTGCGAGAAGATGGACGCCATGCCGGCGCGATACATCTTCTTGTTGATCTTCTGCGAGAAGTTTTCGTCAGGCATGTTCGGGAAAATCCGGCCACCCCCGCGCCACAGCGGCGAGGACGTCATACCGGCACGGGCGCGGCCCGTTCCCTTTTGCTTGAAAGGCTTCTTGGTCGAGTGCTTGACCTGTTCGCGGTCCTTCTGGGCGCGCGTGCCTTGGCGTGCGTTGGCCTGGAATGCAACGACGATCTGGTGAACCAGGTCTTCGTTGTAGTCACGGCCGAACACGGTCTCGGGGGCGTCGTACTTCGACGCGGCCTGGCCTTGTTCGTTCAGGAGTTCGAGTTCCATTACTTCGCTCCTTGGGCCGCTTGCGGCTTGGCCTTGACGGCGGGACGCACGGTGACGAAGCCACCCTTCGAACCCGGAATCGCGCCCTTGATGAGCAGCAGTTGACGTGCTTCGTCGATGCGGAACACGTCGAGGTTTTGCGTCGTGCGGGTGACGTCGCCGAGGTGGCCCGTCATGCGCTTGCCGGGGAACACGCGACCGGGGTCTTGTGCCATACCGATCGAGCCGGGAACGTTGTGCGAACGGCTGTTACCGTGCGACGCGCGTTGCGAGCTCATGTTGTGACGCTTGATCGTGCCAGCGTAGCCCTTGCCGATGGAAGTGCCTTGCACGTCCACCTTCTGGCCCACGGAGAAGACGCTCGTCACAGCAATCACGCCGCCAGCCTTGTGCTGACCAGCGGTATCGGCGGTAACGCGGAATTCCTGGATGATTTCGCCTGCTTCGACACCTGCCTTGGCGAGGTGGCCGGCTTCGGGCTTGGTCACGCGCGATGCTTTGCGCGAACCGAACGTCACCTGCAGGGCGACGTAGCCATCGGTCTCTTGGGACTTGATCTGGGTCACACGGTTGTTGGACACATCCACCACCGTGACAGGAACTGCGTCCCCGTCATCGGTGAAGAGACGCATCATCCCCACCTTGCGGCCCAGCAACCCGAGGGAGTTGCTCAGACTCATTTGTTTTCTCCAAAAATGGAAACTCCCTACGCCGCTGCCACTTCAATTGGCGACAGCGTTTGCCGGGCTTCCCCGACAGCGCAAGAAGGTTGATAAATCTCTGCCAGAACGACACCCAATGCAGACGCAGCAAGGGCAGAGCCAACGATTATAGCCCGCGATGCGGGCTCCGCGCAAGCACTGCAGTTGTGGCCGTTTTGAGGGCGCCGAAGCCCCGTTTCCGGGGTCTTTCGCGGCTTATTTCGGCTCTTTGGCCGGCAGTGAGATGATTTTTTCGCCTTCCGCGGACGACTTCATCTCGCCTGCAGCCTTCATGGCCGGGGCGGCCGAGCCGGTCTGCACGGGGATGGCGACGATGCTCATGGCGCCGTTCTGCATAACAAAGACGTTCAGATAGGCGAGACCTTCGCGGTCGCTCGTCACCGTGGCGGTGGCGGTCGTACGCTGGCCGGCGGGAAGGGCCAGGCTGCTGCTTGTGGTCAGGGTCAGGCCGGCATCGGTCGTCAGGCGTGCGGTGGCACCTGCCGGATCGCTCACGCCGTCGAACTGCAGAACGACAGAAACCGGCCGGCCGACCTGGGGCGTGCCCTCTACCCTGAACTGGATCACGACACCGGAATCGTTGGGCTTGCGTGCCGCGACCGTCATAGGCGCAGCATTGCGGGACGAGGCTGCGTGCTTCGCGGTGCGGGGCGCCGGCACGCCATCTGCAAAGACCGGCGCCGACGCGGCGGCTAGCGTCAAGCATACCACAGCGGCAATCGTCGAACTGGAACGGAGGTTCATGGCGGCCTTCCTCGCTGCTACTGAATGATCACGCCGAAGCAGGTGCTGGTGGCGGAATTGTTGAGATCGTTGACAACCAGAACATAGTCGCCAGCCGACAGGTTGACCGAACTGGTGTTTCGGCTCACCACGCCACCTCGATAGATTGCGTAGTTGGGATTAGCGCCCCCCGGCGGGGAGATCGTGAACTGGTAACCACGGTTGGTGGGCGCCGTGAAACGCAGGTACGCGAAGCTTCCGAGCTTGTTTCCGTCACGCTGAGGATCCGCAGCGTTCGTCACACAGGCCGAAGTGGCCGTACCGACCACTGCCTGCTTGTACATCGGCAACGCGATCGACACGCCGCCATCATTGCCCTCCCCCGCGCCGTAGGCATCATTGACCGTGATGCTCTGCCCCGTGAGCAACGCGGCCAGCGTGGATGCACTGCCCTGCGCTGTCGCGTTGAATGCCACGGCGAACGGATGAATCGACGTGACCGGCGCACCGCTCCTGAATAGCGCCCCCGTCATCGTGTCGTGGATCGGCTTGAAACCGACCTGCTGATTCAGATTCCAGAAGATCGACTGAATCGAGGATTCGCGGAACCATCCTCGGTTGGTCGCCGGCCCCTGCGTGAGATCGAGGCTGCCGCCCTGGGCCTGGCCAGGGCCACCCGAATCGACATAGTTGCTGCGCCCCAACGCAATGCCCGACCAGCCGTTGCCCCATCCTTCGGAGAAAGCGAGGCGGCGGTCAATGAGTTCACTCGTGGAGTGCGCGCCGCCCGGCGAATCGTCGCGGCTGAAGGAGGCCTGGTAGTAGTGCCCCCATTCGTGCGCGATCACGGGCGCGTCGAATTCGTCGGTATCCACATCTTCCTTGCCGAGCACGTAGATTTCGGCACCCGAACTCCTTCCGATGAAGAACGTGGTGCCAATCTGGCCCAGCGCGATGCTGCCGCCGGAGTTGGTGTTGTTGACACTCCAGAACACCTTCAGCGACGGAAACGCCGTCGCCGGAGCCACCGACAGCACTTTCTGCATCGCGGTGTAGACCGTGTCCATCACGGCGAACGGCCCGGACACACGCTGGCTGGTGTAGCTCGATCCGCCCCATCCGCTGCCGGCGCGCAGGTCGCGGGTGAGCGCCGCGGTGCCGGTGGAGAATGCCGACGACTGCATGGAATAGATCGCGTTCGACTGCGTGTTATCACGCACGGTGACGTCCCAACTCGGAAGCGCGCCAGTGCGGGTCAGTTGAGCGCGCACGCGGACAACGACGTTCGCGTTTGACGGAACGCTCGCCGAGTAGGCGCCGTTGTCATCGGTGGAAGTCGTGGCCAGTTGGCTGCCACTGGTGGCGTCGAGTACTTCGACAAAAGCACCACGCACCGGTTTGACCGAGATATCGGAATACACGAGGCGGCCACTGGGATTGGGTACCGACTCGTAAGTGGCCGTGCCACTCAGGGCAACTGGCGTCGTCGGAAGCACGGGCAGCAAGGGAATGCCGCCACCGCCTCCTCCCCCACCGCCGCCACATGCGGTCAGCAACGCCGCCGCGATGCAAGCCACCAAACCCGACGCAAAAGAGATGCTTTGTCTCATAGCTGTGCTGCCCTCGTTTCAGCTGTCCGACGCCTCGATGGAGGGAGGCTGTCGTCCGGCGAGGATGCCACATCTGCGCGACATAAAGCACAAAGCCCGCCTGCATTTCTGCAGGCGGGCTTCGCAAATAACCGCGACGCGAGGTCGAACGGATTACTGCAGCTTGATCTCGACGTCCACGCCGGCCGGCAGGTCGAGCTTCATCAGCGCGTCCACGGTCTTGTCGGTCGGGTCGACGATGTCCATCAGGCGCTGGTGCGTGCGGATTTCCAGCTGGTCGCGCGACGTCTTGTTGACGTGCGGCGAACGCAGGATGTCGAAACGCTTCATGCGGGTCGGCAGGGGCACGGGGCCCTTGACGATCGCGCCGGTGCGCTTGGCGGTGTCGACGATCTCGGCTGCCGACTGGTCGATCAGCTTGTAGTCGAATGCCTTCAGGCGGATGCGGATTTTTTGCTTGGTAGCCATGGTGATTCCTTTGCGTCCGGCTTAGATGTCGAGGATCTTGGCCACGACGCCCGAACCCACGGTACGGCCGCCTTCACGGATGGCGAAGCGCAGGCCTTCTTCCATCGCGATCGGGTTGATCAGCTTGACGGTGATGCTGACGTTGTCGCCAGGCATGACCATTTCCTTGTCCTTGGGCAGCTCGATCGCGCCGGTCACGTCCGTCGTGCGGAAGTAGAACTGCGGACGGTAGTTGTTGAAGAACGGCGTGTGACGGCCGCCTTCGTCCTTCGACAGAACGTACACCTCGGCGGTGAAGTGCGTGTGCGGCTTGATCGAGCCGGGCTTGCACAGCACTTGGCCGCGCTCGACTTCTTCGCGCTTCGTGCCGCGCAGCAGCACGCCGACGTTGTCGCCAGCCTGGCCTTGGTCCAGCAGCTTGCGGAACATTTCCACGCCGGTGCAGGTGGTCTTGACCGTCGGGCGGATGCCCACGATTTCGATTTCTTCACCAACCTTGATCACACCGCGCTCGACAGCGCCGGTCACCACCGTGCCGCGACCCGAGATCGAGAACACGTCTTCCACGGGCATCAGGAACGTGCCGTCCACGGCGCGCTCGGGCGTCGGGATGTACGTGTCCAGGGCTTCGGCCAGCTTCATGATGGCGCCTTCGCCCAGTTCGCCCTTGTCGCCTTCCAGGGCGAGCTTGGCCGAGCCATGGATGATCGGGGTGTCGTCGCCGGGGAATTCGTACTTGTCGAGGAGTTCGCGAACTTCCATTTCGACCAGCTCGAGCAGTTCCTTGTCGTCGACCATGTCGCACTTGTTCAGGAACACGATGATGTAGCCCACGCCCACCTGGCGAGCCAGCAGGATGTGTTCACGGGTCTGGGGCATCGGGCCGTCAGCGGCCGAGCACACCAGGATGGCGCCGTCCATCTGGGCAGCGCCGGTGATCATGTTCTTCACGTAGTCGGCGTGGCCGGGGCAGTCGACGTGTGCGTAGTGGCGGTTGGCCGTTTCGTACTCGACGTGCGCGGTGTTGATCGTGATGCCGCGGGCCTTTTCTTCAGGCGCAGCGTCGATCTGGTCGTAGGCCTTGGCTTCGCCGCCGAACTTGGCCGACAGAACCGTCGCGATCGCAGCCGTCAGCGTCGTCTTGCCGTGGTCAACGTGACCAATCGTGCCCACGTTCACGTGCGGCTTGGTGCGGGTGAATTTACCTTTTGCCATTTTTCAATCCTTGAAAGAGCAGTGCCCGTGATTGGGTTTTATGTCTGCACCGCATTGCTGGTTCCCTCGCCACGGGCAGCGAGGGGCACACGGTCGCAGACAGATTCGAAATTGAATACTTACTTGGCGCGGGCGGCCACGATGGCTTCGGCGACGTTACGGGGAGCTTCGGCGTAGTGCTTGAACTCCATCGTGTACGTTGCGCGGCCTTGCGACATCGAGCGCAGCGTGGTCGAGTAGCCGAACATTTCCGACAGCGGCACTTCGGCCTTGATGGCCTTGCCGCCACCGACCATGTCGTCCATGCCCTGCACCATGCCGCGGCGGGACGACAGGTCGCCCATCACGTTGCCGGCGTAGTCTTCAGGCGTTTCGACTTCCACGGCCATCATCGGCTCGAGGATCACGGGGTTGGCCTTGCGGGCGCCTTCCTTGAAGCCGAAGATCGCGGCCATCTTGAACGCCATTTCGTTCGAGTCCACGTCGTGGTACGAACCGAAGTGCAGCGTGACCTTGACGTCCACGACGGGGTAGCCCGCCAGCACGCCTTGCGTCAGCGCTTCCACGACGCCCTTTTCCACCGCGGGGATGTATTCGCGAGGAACCACACCGCCCTTGATGGCGTCGACGAATTCGAAGCCCTTGCCAGCCTCTTGCGGCTCGAGCTTCAGGATGACGTGACCGTACTGGCCCTTGCCGCCCGACTGGCGAACGAACTTGCCTTCGGCTTCTTCGACGGTCTTGCGGATCGTTTCGCGGTAAGCCACTTGCGGCTTGCCCACGTTGGCTTCCACGCCGAATTCGCGCTTCATGCGGTCCACGATGATTTCAAGGTGGAGCTCGCCCATGCCGGCGATGATGGTCTGGCCCGATTCTTCGTCGGTCTTGACGCGGAACGAAGGATCTTCCTGAGCCAGGCGTTGCAGGGCGATGCCCATCTTTTCCTGGTCGGCCTTGGTCTTCGGCTCGACGGCCTGCGAGATCACCGATTCCGGGAACACCATGCGCTCGAGCGTCACGATCGCCGTCGGGTCGCACAGGGTTTCGCCCGTGGTGACTTCCTTCAGGCCCACGCAGGCAGCGATGTCGCCAGCGCGGATTTCGTTGACTTCTTCGCGGTTGTTGGCGTGCATCTGCACGATACGGCCGATACGTTCCTTCTTGCCGCGAACCGGGTTGTAGACGCTGTCGCCCTTGGTCAGCACGCCGGAGTAGACGCGCACGAAGGTCAACTGGCCCACGAACGGGTCGGTCATCAGCTTGAATGCCAGGGCCGAGAACTTCTCGTTGTCGTCAGCCTTGCGGATGACAGGCGCTTCGTCTTCGTCCAGGCCGTTGACCGGGGGAATGTCGGTCGGCGCGGGCATGTATTCGACGACGGCGTCGAGCATGGCTTGCACGCCCTTGTTCTTGAAGGCCGAGCCGCACAGCATCGGCTGGATTTCGCCAGCGATGGTGCGTTGGCGAATGGCCTTCTTGATTTCTTCCTCGCTCAGCTCGCCGCCTTCGAGGTACTTGTTCATCAGCTCTTCGCTGGCTTCGGCAGCCGCTTCGACGAGCTTTTCGCGGTATTCGTTGCAGACATCGACCAGGTTGGCGGGGATCTCGCCGTACTGGAACGTCACGCCCTTGTCTTCGTCCCAGATGATCGCCTTCATCTTCACGAGGTCGACGATGCCCTGGAAGTGCTCTTCGGCACCGATCGGGATCTGGATCACGACGGGGTTGGCCTTCAGGCGGTCCACCATCATCTGGCGCACGCGCAGGAAGTCGGCGCCGGTGCGGTCCATCTTGTTGACGAACGCGAGACGCGGAACCTTGTACTTGTTGGCCTGGCGCCAGACGGTTTCCGACTGGGGCTGCACGCCGCCGACGGCGTCGTACACCATGACAGCGCCGTCCAGCACGCGCATCGAGCGCTCGACTTCAATGGTGAAGTCCACGTGGCCGGGGGTGTCGATGATGTTGATGCGGTGTTCGTCGAACTTGCCAGCCATGCCCTTCCAGAAGCAGGTGGTGGCAGCGGACGTGATCGTGATACCGCGCTCTTGCTCTTGCTCCATCCAGTCCATCGTGGCGGCGCCGTCGTGCACTTCACCGATCTTGTGGTTCACACCGGTGTAGAACAGGATACGTTCGGTCGTCGTGGTCTTGCCAGCGTCGATGTGCGCGGAGATGCCGATGTTGCGGTAGCGCTCGATGGGGGTCTTGCGGGACATGATTTACTTTCGGGTTGAAATGCGTTGAGCGCTGGGCCCCGAGCACGGGCACAACGCCCGACACTCAGCACCCAACGCCCAAGCGAAGTTTGATTTTTAGAAGCGGAAGTGGCTGAACGCCCGGTTGGCTTCTGCCATGCGGTGCACTTCGTCGCGCTTCTTCATGGCGCCGCCACGGCCTTCCGTAGCTTCCATCAGTTCGTTGGCCAGACGCAGGGCCATCGACTTTTCACCGCGCTTGCGGGCAGCTTCCTTGATCCAGCGCATCGACAGGGCGAGGCGACGGACAGGACGGACTTCGACCGGCACTTGATAGTTCGCACCGCCAACGCGGCGCGACTTCACTTCGACCATCGGCTTCACGTTGTTGATGGCAACGGTGAAAGCTTCGAGGGGGTCCTTGTCCGGGTTCTTCTTTTCGATGAAGTCGAGAGCACCGTAAATGATGCGCTCGGCGATCGCCTTCTTGCCGCCTTCCATGATCACGTTCATGAATTTGGACAGCTCGACATTGCCGTACTTGGGATCCGGCAGGATTTCACGTTTGGGGACTTCGCGACGACGTGGCATTTTTCTAACCTCTTTGCTTCAGTTGGCACCGTTTCCGGCACCGCGAGAGCCAGTCAGGACTCTCACTTACTCGACCCGACAGTGGGTCACTTCGTTCGATGTGCCCGCCAAGGCAACCGAACACCGTTTGTTTTTTGACGACAGGAAGGCTTAAGCCTTCTTGGGACGCTTCGCGCCGTACTTGGAACGCGACTGCTTGCGGTCTTTCACGCCTTGCAGGTCGAGCGAACCGCGCACGATGTGGTAACGCACACCGGGCAAGTCCTTGACACGACCGCCGCGAACCAGCACGACGCTGTGTTCCTGCAGGTTGTGGCCTTCGCCGCCGATGTAGGAGATGACTTCGAAGCCATTGGTCAGACGGACCTTGGCAACTTTACGAAGCGCCGAGTTGGGCTTCTTGGGCGTCGTGGTGTAGACGCGGGTGCAGACACCGCGACGTTGCGGCGAGTTCTGCATGGCAGGGCTCTTCGAATTGATCTTTTCGACCGTTCGACCCTGACGCACCAGTTGATTGATGGTTGGCATGAATGAATTAGTCCCAAAACAACCCGGCCCTGGTTGCAAAACCGCCCTTGGTCCTTGACGTGACGCAAGGCAAGGAAGCCGGGAATAACGAAAACGTGAAACCCTTCGGAAATTTCCGAAAAGCCCACGAGTATAGCAAACGAGTCTGAAACGGCAAGGTCAGCCGCAGCGGAGAGCTGCCAACCGCCTTGTCACCCCTGCGGACTTACTTGATCCAGAGTCGCACGGCATCCCATGCGCGGCCGAATATCCCTGCCTGCTCGACGGCTTCCAGGGCGACCAGGGGCACGTCGGCGACCGGCTGGTCGTCCAGGGTGACCTTGAGCGAGCCGACGGCCTGGTACTTGGTGAACGGCGCCACCAGCGGATCGGGGCGCGACACCTGGGTCTTGATCTTGCTGGCGGTACCGGCCGGCACCGCGACCACGATGGCTTCCGGGCGGCCCAGCTTCAGCGTGTTCGCCTTGCCCTTCCAGACGGCCGGAGTGGCGGCCGGCTGGCCGGCGTCGAACAGGCGAACGGCGTCGTAGGCCGTGTAACCCCAGTTCAGCAGCTTCTGCGACTCATTGGCGCGCACGGTCTCGCCCGTGGTTCCCAGCACGATCGACAGCAGGCGGCGGCCGCCGGTCAGGTTGGGGAAATCGCGCTTGGCGGTAGCGATCATGCAGTAGCCGGCCGCCTCGGTGTGCCCGGTCTTCAGGCCGTCGACGGTCGGGTCGCGGAACAGCAGCAGATTGCGATTGGTGTCGTTGGTCGACGGGGTGCCCGGGTAGCGGTACTTCTTGATCGCATAGTACTTGGCTTCCTCGGGGAAGTCGCGCACCAGGCGGGTCGCCAGAATGCTCAGGTCGCGGGCCGTGGTGGTGTGGCCGGGCGCCGTCAGGCCTTCGGGGTTCTTGTAGCTCGTGTTCTTCATGCCCAGCGCCTTGGCCTGGGCATTCATCATCTCGACGAAGTGCTCGACCGTGCCGCCCACGCCTTCGGCCAGCGCCACCGTGGCGTCGTTGCCCGACTGCACGATCAGGCCCTTGATCAGGTCTTCCACCGGCACCTGCATCTTGGGGTCGATGAACATGCGCGAACCGGGCATCTTCCAGGCGCGCGGGCTGACCGGCAGCGTCTGGGTCAGCGTGATCTTCTTGGTGCGCAGCGCATCGAACACCAGGTAGGCGGACATCAGCTTCGTGAGCGAAGCCGGCTCGACCGGGCTGTCGATGTCCTTCTGGGCCAGGATCTGGTTCGCGGTCACGTCGAGCAGCAGGTAGCTGCGCGCGGCGATTTCAGGCGGAGCCGGCACCTGGGCGGCGGCGATCAGGCTGACGGATGCGGCGGCGGTAAAGACCAGCGCGCGGAGCGCGCCAAGAAAACGATTCATGGGGAGTTTGGAAAGAGACGAAAACAAGCCTGCGAGGCTTTCAAGCGATGTCCGCGCGCAGATGGCGGACCACGAGACTTTTGAGCAGCGGCAATTGTCCGTGAAAGAAGTGGCCGCCCCCGGGGACGACTGTGACAGGAAGTGACTGCGGCCGCGCCCAGTCCATCACGGCGGACAGCGGCACGGTGTCGTCGGCTTCGCCATGAACCACCAGCATGCGCTCGTGCGCCTCGGCCGGCAGCGTGGCCACGGTGTTGCGCGCGGCGGCCGTACCTACCAGCACGATCTGGCGGATGTCGCGTTCGGTCCAGAGCTTTGCGGCGGCACCGGTCGCAACGAACGCGCCGAAGGAAAATCCGGCGATCGCCAGCGGCCCCTCGGGCGCGAGCTGGCCGACGACATTCAGCATGTCTTCCAGCTCGCCACGCCCTTCGTCGTGCACGCCTTCGCTGGCGCCCACGCCGCGGAAGTTGAAGCGCACCGTGGTCCACCCGCTGGCGACGAATGCGCGTGCCAGCGTCTGCACCACCTTGTTGTCCATCGTGCCGCCGAACAGCGGATGCGGATGGGCGATTACTGCGATACCGCGCGGGGTGCCGGCAGGCTGGTCGCGTTGAACCTCGATTGCGCCGGCGGCGCCCTGGAGGCTGATCTTTTCGGTCTGGGAATTCATTGGCGCAAGGTACGAGCGGAGGGTCGGCGGAAAAGTTCAGCGTCCGACATCGGGAGGCAGCAGCAGCCGCTCGACGACCTGGCCGTTCTTCAGGTGCGACTCGACGATCTCGTCGATGTCATCGCCATCGACGAAGGTGTACCAGACGGCCTCGGGGTACACCACCGCCACCGGCCCGCCGGCGCAGCGGTCGAGGCAGCCGGCCTTGTTGACGCGCACCTTGCCGGGCCCGGATAGCCCCGCTTCCTTGACCTTCGCCTTGCAGCGGTCGAAGCCTTCCTGCGCGTTGTGCATGGAGCAGGAGTCTTCGCCGTTCTTGCGCTCGTTGAGGCAGAAGAAGATGTGGCGGCCGTAATAGCCGGACGGCGCGGCGGGGGAGGAACTGGGCATCGGCAGATTTTAGTGACCGCCCCTTGGCCCCGTGTCGATACCTTCAAACGTTCAGGCCGTCGCAGCGGCATTGGGCCGGCCTCGGCGCGACAGAGCGACCACCACATACGCCAGCACCGCGAAGGGCCAGGTCCAGCCCAGCCACTGCGCCAGCCCATGGAAGCGGATGAAGCGCCCCTGCTCCCAGGTAGCCAGCGTCTGCGCGAAGTACGCGCTCTCGGGCGCCTGGTTCAGCAAGCTCAGCTGCAGCACGAGCCCCACCAGCAGCAGCGCCGCACACAAGCGGCGCGGCGCGAACAGCAACAGCACACCAGCAAAGAACGCCGCGGCCATGCCGACCTGCACAGGCAGGCCCAGCCACGCCCATGCGTGCTCGGGCCCATAGCTCAATGCCGCCGACAGCGCCGAGGCCGCGATGCCGGCCAGCAGCGTCAGCGGCAGCAGCACCGCGCGCTGGACCACGGAGCGCGCCACCAGATAGCCCAGCAGGCACGGCACCAGCGCGCCGAGCATCACGCACAGCAGTTCCACCGCCGGCACCAGCGGCTCGAGCTCGAACTGCCGCAGCGGCAGCCAGTCGATGAAGGGTGTGTCGAGCAGCCATTCGGAGATCGCCACTTCGAGCCGCTCGAACACCTGCCCCAGCCCGAAGGTGACGGCCGCCGGGAACAGCAGCGCAAAAGGCCACAGCGCGAGCAGCACCAGCGCGCCGCGCGAGTCCTCGGTGAACCACTGCGAACGCGCGCGGCTCCAGTGCGCAACCGCACCCAGCCGCTCCAGCCCCGCCGCCAGCACGGCACCAAGGACCGCACCCGCCGTGTTGAACCCCAGGTCCACGTTGGAGGGAATGCGCGCGGGCAGGTAGCTCTGCAGCGTCTCCATGGCGAACGAGATTGCCGCTCCCGCCACGGTGGCGCGCAGCACCGCATGCCAGACGCTGGTGGCCGGGCGCGTACGCAGCACCGCCAGGGCGCACAGGAAGCCGAAGGGCACGTAGCCCACCACGTTGATAGCGAAATCGAAGCCCGTCCAGTACTTGGGCCAGGGCGCCGACAAGTAGGCCCACGGCGCGATCCCCTGGTCGCGCCAGTCGGCGAACGGATAGAGACTGGCGTAGACGATCAGCGCCGCGTACGCGAGCGCCAGGGGGAGCGCGGCGGACTTGTGCGGCCTCTCCACCGTGTGCACCGGGCTCAGAACGGCTTGACGACCACCAGGATCACGATGCCCAGCAGCAGCAGCACCGGCAGCTCGTTGAACCAGCGGAACCAGCGGTCGTTGCGCCGGTTCTCGCCCGCCACGAAACGGCGCAGCAGCACGCCGCAGCCGTGGTGATAGCCGATGGCCACCAGCACCAGCGCCAGCTTGGCGTGCATCCACCCGTTGCCCGGGCCGCGCCCGATGCCATAACCCAGCCAGAGCCACAGGCCGAAGCCGAGCGCGGGAACCGCCAGGAAAGTCGTGAATCGCATGAGCTTGCGTGCCATCAACAGCAGCCGCTCCCGCTCGGCCACCGACTCGGGCGGCACCATCGCCAGATTGACGAAGATCCGGGGTAGGTAGAACAACCCCGCGAACCAGCTTGCAATGAAGACGATGTGAAGAGATTTGACCCAGAGCATGGCGGCAGTTTAGTGGCGCCCCTCTCGCCGACCCCTCTTTTGCGGCGATGCCCCTGTACGACGGGCAAAAAAAAGCCCGACGTCTTCACGTCGGGCTGGGAAGCCCTTTTGCTGTCACACATCAAGGCACCCGCTCAGGGAGGAAAAGCGGGGAGCGGCAAGCCGCCCGCTTCAGAATTTAACAAAGACGAAACAAGGTTTCAAGCGACTGAGGCACTTTCTTTGACATTTGAAGCAAAAATTTGAGTACCTTGGTTCTACGAATTTCCGTAGTTGTCAGACAACTGGACACTCGGAGAGAAGGTCTGTGAAAGATCGCTTCAGGCACAATTTTGTATATATGACGTCATCATCTTCCCCTCTGGCCATGTTCCCCGCCGGGCGGCCGCGGCGCCTGCGCCGCGACGCTTTCACCCGCAATCTGGTACGAGAACACGCGCTGACGGTCAATGACCTGATCTACCCGGTGTTCGTTCAGGAAGGCGAGAAACGTCGCGATGCCGTCCCCTCGATGCCCGGCGTGGACCGCCTGAGCCTCGACCAATTGCTGCCCGTGGCCGAGCGGTGCGTGGCGGCCGGCATCCCGGTGATGGCGCTGTTCCCAGTGATCGACGCCAGCCTCAAGACGCCCGATGGCCGCGAAGCCTTCAACCCCGACGGGCTGATTCCCCGCGTGGTGGCCGCCCTCAAGGCGCGCTTCCCCGAGCTGGGCGTGATGACCGACGTTGCCCTCGACCCCTACACCAGCCACGGCCAGGACGGCCTGCTCGACGACACCGGCTACATCCTCAACGACGCGACCGTCGAAGTGCTTGTGAAGCAGGCGCTCACACAATCGCAGGCCGGCGTGGACATTGTGGCGCCGAGTGACATGATGGACGGCCGCATCGGCGCCATCCGCACCGCGCTCGAAGCCCACGGCGACATTCACACGCGCATCATGGCCTACAGCGCCAAGTACGCCAGCGCCTTCTACGGCCCCTTCCGCGACGCCGTGGGCTCGGCCGCCACGCTCGGCAAGAGCAACAAGAAGGTCTACCAGATGGACCCTGGCAACAGCGACGAGGCCCTGCGCGAAGTCGCCATCGACATCGCCGAAGGCGCCGACATGGTGATGGTGAAGCCCGGCATGCCCTACCTCGACATCGTGCGCCGCGTGAAGGACCAGTTCCATGTTCCGACCTTCGCCTACCAGGTGAGCGGCGAATACGCGATGCTCAAGGCCGCCGCCCAGAACGGCTGGCTCGACCACGACGCCGTGGTGCTCGAAGGCCTGCTGGCCTTCAAGCGCGCCGGCGCCGATGGCGTGCTGACCTATTTCGCGCTCGACGCCGCGCGGCTGCTGCAGAAATAACGGCGCACCAGCACGGCATGCGCATCTTCGAAATCACCCGCTCGCAGGTCAGCGAGCACGCCGCGCTGGCGCCGCTGACCGTACCGGGAGCGTGCGGCACCGGAGGCTACCTCTGGATCTCGCTCACACGCGAGGAATTCCGGGCCTCGCTGGCCGAGGTGCAGCAGATCCTGCAGACGCTGTGCCTCACGCAACTGGTCGACCTGCACGTGGCCGACCTGCTCAACGACCAGTTGCCCTCCCACTACGACTACACCTCGCAATACGACGTGCTGGTGTTCCGGCGACTGGCCAACGGACAGGGCCAGGCGGCGCTGGGCAACGGCAAGGGCAATGGCAGCGAGGCCCCGCCCCTGCCCCGCAGCGGCCCGCCCGTGCTGCGCCGCGTCGACACCCGCCCGGTGGGCTTTACGGTGTTCGACCGCGTGCTGCTGTCGGTGCACCCGGAAGACGGCGCGGTGCGCGACGCCTTCGCCACGCGCCTGCTGGCGGCCGCCTCGCCCGACGACCGCGGCGCCCCTGCGCTCGACGTGCGCGCCACCTCGGCCCGCCTGCCGACCAGCCCTTCGGACCTGATGCTGCGCGTCATCAACCAGATCGTCGACGGCTACCTCGACCTGCGGCGCGAACTCACCAAGCAGCTCGATCACTGGCAGACCGAGCTGATCGACCCGCGCAGCCGCTTCACCAACTGGGGTGCGCTGATGGAGGCACGCCAATCGCTGCATCACCTGGACGAGATCTGCGAAGACCAGCGCGCCGCCATGCAGGACTGGATCGACTCGCTCGAGACGCTCCCCGTGCCCAAGGGCGAGACGGAGCAGCGCGAGCGTGAACTCATCATGATCCGCAGCCGCGACGTGCTCGAGCACATCGAGCGCGTGGTGCACCACGTGCACCGGCTGGAGCAGAACGCCGAGACTGCAGTGCAGATGCACTTCAGCGTCCAGGGCCACCGCGCCAACGACATCATGCGGGTGCTGACGGTGCTCACCGCCGTGTTCCTGCCGCTGAACCTCATCGCGGGCATCTTCGGCATGAACTTCGAATTCATCCCGCTGGTGCACAAGGCAGACGGCTTCTGGATCGCGATGACGTCGATGCTGGTCATCGCGGTGGTGCTGGTGCTGATCTTCTGGCGCAAGCGCTATCTCGCGCGTACGCGCTGATCCCGGGATCGCCAACCAAAGAAAAAGGGCCACGCTTTCGCGTGGCCCTTTTGCATTTCGACGGCCCCGAGGGACCGCTTCAATTACTTGGCGACAGCGCCCGAACCCTGCTCGGCCTGAACGCGAGCGTCCATCGGGTTTTGCATGGTCGAGATGACGCGGCTGTTGACGCGCGAGCCGCCAGTCACGTTCTGGTCGGGAGCGTAGGAGGTGCGAACGGCTTCGGCTTGGACGATTGCGCGGTCCTTCGACACGGCGACCGTTTCCGGGCCGCGCGAACCGCGGGTCACGTTCTGGTTCGGAGCCGATGCGGCGCGCACGGCTTCGGCGTTGACTTCGTCACGGCTCTTGGTCGAGACGGCGGTGTTCACGCCTTGGTACGTTTCGGCTTGGGCGCCAACGGCAGCCAGCAGGGTCAGGGCGGCAGCGGCGAGGATTTGCGAGGTCTTCATATTCAGTTCTCCTAGGATGTTCGTTGGATGGTTCGTCCACCAGGCTTGCTGGTTCGCTTGCCTGTGCGGCGAGTTTCCGGGCGAACTGCCATGCCAAAACACTCTGTTCAGAGACACGGTGTTTCCTCTATTGAAACAATGCCGACATCAAGGCATGCCAGCAGAAAAAAGCCGGGCCCGGTTTGCACCGGCCCGGCCTTGCAGGAGAAGACTTCCGGCTTATCGCTGCGAGGCTTGGAACTGCGGCTGCACTTCGCTGTTGACGAAGGCGCGGCGGTCCAGGTTCTGGTTCGGCGCGTGGGCGGCAGCCACGGCCTGGGCGCGGACCGACGCCCGGTCGAGCGAACTCGGCCGCGAGACCAGCGGCGCCGCCACGACGTCGCCGTAGACATTGCCACCGCGCGCCGCAGCATCGGCGCCGGCCACCACATCGCTGCGGCTGGTGACGGCCTCGAGCGGCTGCACCGGCTCGAAGCCCTGCGCCTGCACGCCGGAGGCTGCGAGCAACAACAGGACGGCAGCGGCAATGATGTTCGGGGTCTTCATTTCAGTTCCTTCCAACGGTCCAACCGGGCTGGCGACGTCGGCGAGTAACCGAAGTGTCGCCCAAGCTGGTTAGGAAAAACCCGGGAGAATCGAACCATCGCGTTCCCAAAACGGAAACAATGGACTCATTCACATGGACAGTCTCGATCTGATCAGAACCTTCCGGGAAGTCGCCTCGCACGGCAGCTTTTCCCAGGCAGCCAAGAGGCTCGACATGTCGAAGGCCACTGTCAGCAAGTATGTGGCCGAGCTGGAA
Source organism: Variovorax sp. GW821-FHT09D05 (assembly GCF_059416325.1). Classification (NCBI taxonomy): domain Bacteria; kingdom Pseudomonadati; phylum Pseudomonadota; class Betaproteobacteria; order Burkholderiales; family Comamonadaceae; genus Variovorax; species Variovorax sp. GW821-FHT09D05. The sequence goes on from NZ_JBWKOZ010000002.1 coordinate 193,768, forward strand.
ACCCGCTTCGGCGTGCGCCTTCTCAACCGCTCCACCCGTTCCGTGAGCCTCACCGATGCCGGCCAGCTGCTGCTGGACCGCAGCACCCCGATGCTAGAGATGGTCGAACTGACCCAGTCCGAGCTGCAGGACCGCGCCAGCCAGCCCGGCGGGCGGCTGCGCATCTCGGCCCCGCACGGCATGGGCAGCGGCGAGTTTCCGAACCTGCTGGCCGACTTCATGCGCTACTACCCCGACGTGACGATCAGCCTGCAGCTGACCAACCGGGCCGTCGACCTCGCCGAGGAAGGCATCGACGTCGAACTGCGCAGCGGCCCCATCGAGGACGCGAACCTGATCGTGCGCAAGCTGCGGCTCATGAACATGGTGGTCTGCGCCTCGCCGGTCTACTGGAAGAAGCACGGCAAGCCCGAGCATCCGCGCGACCTGTCGGGCCACGACGCGCTCACGTTCTCGGCGCAGGGCCAGCAGCCGGCGTGGCGCTTCGACGACAACGGCACGCCGATCGACGTACCGGTGAAAAGCCGCATGGACTGCACCGAAGGCGCGCCGCTGATCCGCGTGGCCATGCATGGCTTCGGCGTGATCTACCTGCCGTCGATCCTCGTGCAATCGCACCTCGACCACGGCGAACTGGTGCCCGTGCTGCAGGATTACGCGCGCAAGGACGTGTGGCTGTCGGCCGCCTACCTGCAGCGGCGTCACAACAGCGCCGCACTGCGCGCGCTGCTCGACTTCCTTCAGACCCGGGTCGGCCCGGGCGCCACGGCACGCAAGCCGAGCCATTCATGAAATGAAAAAACCCGGCAGTGCCGGGTTTTTTCATTGGAGGACGAACGCAGGCTCAGGCGAGATGCTTCGCGAAGAACGCCAGCGTGCGCTCGCGCGCCAGCTTGGCCGCGTCGGCGTTGTACGAGCCGCGCTGGTCGCAGTTGAAACCGTGGCCGACCGGATACACATGCACTTCCACCTCCGGGTGCGCCTTCTTGAACGACTCGATGGTGTCCAGCGGAATCCAGTGATCCTGGTTGCCGAAGTGCGCGAGCACCGGCACCTTGGGCTGGCGCGCCGTTTCTTCCGGCGAGGTCATGCCGCCGCCGTAGTAAGGCGCGGCTGCAGCCAGGCCCGGCAGCAGCGCCGCCGAGCGCCACACCAGCAGGCCGCCCCAGCAGTAGCCCACGATGCCGACCTTGCCAGCCTTCGACGCGTAGGCGATCGACGCTTCGATGTCCTGCAGCACGCCCGGCACCGGCAGCGCCTCGACAGCGGTCTTCAGGCCGAAGCCGTTCTTCATGTCGTCGTCCGAGTAGCCCAGTTCCACGTCCGGCTTGACGCGCTGGAAGGTCGACGGCGCCACGGCCAGGTAGCCCTCGGCCGCATAGCCGTCGGCCACCGAGCGGATGTGCGAGTTCACGCCGAAGATTTCCTGCACCACGACCACCGCGCCGCGCGGCTTGCCCGCCGGTTCGGCCACGTAGGCGGGGAAGGTGAAGCCGTCCTTGGCCTTGAGATCGATGAATTGACCCATGTTGTCTTGCTCCTTGATGGCAAATAAGTAAGTGCCGGGTTATGGGCGCAGCGCCCGTTCGACGAAGTCGAGACGGTCCTGCCCCCAGAAAATTTCGCCGTCGATCACGTAGCTGGGCGCACCGAACACCTGAATGTCGATGGCCTCCTGCGTGTAGGCCTCGTAGCGCTCCTGGACCGCCTGGCTCAGCGACTGCTCGCCACGCTTGGGCGACAGCCCGCACTCGACGATCAGCGAATCGAGCACCTTCGGGTCGCCGATGTTGCGCTCCTGCACCCACACGGCCGCGAACACCGCCTCGCACATGCGCATGGCAGCCTCGGTGCCGTCATGCATGTCGACCGCGATGATGACCCGCGCCGCGTCGTCGCTGGCCACCGGGAAGAACTTCGGCTTGACGTTCAGCGGCAGGCCGAGATAGCTCGAATAGCGCGCGAGGTCGACCAGCCGGTAGGCCTGCCGCTGCGGCGCGCGCTTGCCCAGCGGCAACCCGCCGGACACAGGAAACACGCTGCCCATGTCGATAGGCCGCACGCGCACCGTGGCGCCCGCGGCCGCAGCAATCGCCGCAAAGCGGGAATGCCCCAGATAGGTCCACGGGCTCTGTGGCGCAAAGTAGTAGTCAATCGTCTTGCTGGTGCTCATGCGCGTGCCCCAATGATGTAATCCAAGCCGACGGTTTTAACTGACACGCAGTTTCTCTGCAGGAGGTAGGTTTTGGACCAGGTGCTCTTGATCACGGGCGGCGGCCGCGGCATCGGCGCCGCCACCGCCCTGCTCGCCGCGCAGCGCGGCTATGCGGTGGCCGTCAACTACGCCAGCAATTCGCTGGCCGCCGACGAGGTGGTGCGCACCATCCGCGCAAACGGCGGCGCCGCCATGGCGGTGCAGGCCGATGTGGGCGACGAGGCGCAGGTGCTAGCCATGTTCCAGAAGGTCGACGCAAGGTTCGGCCGTCTCACGGCGCTGGTCAACAACGCCGGCGTGGTCGACGTGCAGGCGCGCGTCGCCGACATGAGCGTGGCGCGGCTGGAGCGCATGTTCCGCATCAACGTGATCGGCAGCTTCATCTGCGCGCGCGAGGCCGTGCGGCGCATGAGCACCAAGTACGGCGGCACGGGTGGCGCCATCGTCAACATTTCCAGCGGCGCTGCGCGGCTGGGTTCGCCCGACCAGTACGTCGACTACGCCGCCAGCAAGGGCGCCATCGACACCTTCACCATCGGCCTGGCCAAGGAAGTGGCCGCCGAAGGCATCCGCGTCAACGCGGTGCGCCCCGGCCTGATCGACACCGAGATCCACGCCTCCGGCGGCATGCCCGACCGCGCCTTCGACCTCGCGCCCACCGTGCCCATGCAGCGCACCGGCAGCGCCGACGAGATCGCCGGCGCCATCCTGTGGCTGCTCTCGCCGGAGGCCAGCTACACCACCATGGCCCTGCTCGACGTCACTGGAGGCCGCTGACCATGAGCACTTCCATGGACCTGATCAAGCCGCTGGTGACGCTGGTGGCCATCGTCAACCCGCTGGCCATCGTGCCCTTCTTCATCCACTACACGCAGGGCTACAGCGACGCGCAGCGCCGCCACACGGTGCGCATGTCGGCCTTCAGCGCGTTCGTGGTCATCGCGGTGAGCGCGCTGCTGGGCCTGCAGCTGCTGTCCTTCTTCGGCATTTCCATCGCGAGCTTCCAGGTCGGTGGCGGCCTGCTGCTGCTCATGAGCTCTCTGTCGATGCTCAACGCCCAGCCGGCCGAGAGCAAGACCAACGTCGAGGAGCTGCGCGCGACCGAGGTGAAGGCGTCGATGGGCGCGTCGATCGCGGTGGTGCCGCTCACCATTCCGCTACTCACCGGCCCGGCCACCATCTCCACCGTGGTCATCTACGCCGACAAGGCGCAGCACCTGTGGGAGCTTGCAATTCTGGTGGGCTATGGCGTGGTGGTGGCGCTGGCAACCGCCCTGGCCTTCTCGCTCGCGCAGCCGATCGCGCGCGTGCTCGGCAAGACCGGCATCAACATCATGACGCGGCTGATGGGGCTGATCCTCGCCGCGCTCGCGGTCGAGGTGATGGCCGACGGCCTGGGCAAGCTGTTCCCGATCCTGAACAAGATCGGCTGAGCCGTCAGGCCAGCATCTTCTCGATGATCTTCCAGTGCGCCGGCTCCACCGGCGTGATCGACAGCCGGTTGCCCTTGCGCAGCACGATCAGCTCGGCCAATTCGGGCTTTGCGCGCAGCTCTGGCAACGCCAGCAGCCGCGTCTTGCGCACCGCCTGCACGTCGACCAGCAGCCAGCGCGGGTCGTCCTTCTTCGAGCCTGCGTCGTAGTAGGGCGACTTCGCGTCGAACTGCGTCGGATCGGCCTTGATGCCCGAGGCCACTCGCGCAATGCCGGCAATGCCCGGCTCCGGGCAGCTCGAGTGATAGAACAGCACGCCGTCGCCGACCTTCATGCCGTCGCGCATGAAGTTGCGTGCCTGATAGTTGCGCACGCCGGTCCACGCCACAGTGGCGCCGGGTGCGGCGAGTGCATCGTCGATCGAGACCTCGTCGGGCTCGGATTTCATCAACCAGTAATTGGGCATGGTCCCGTCATGGTGTCACATAGTCCGAAACCACGACCCACTTGCCGTCTTTGATCTGCGACAGGCGTGACTGGTCGTTGCCCAGGCGCTTGGTGGCCGTGTAGCTGCTCTTGGGGCTGCCGAACATGTCGGGCTCGAAGGTCATGCTGTCCATGGCCTTGATGAAGCTGTCGGTCGTGAGGTTCGGGCCGGCCTTGGTCGCCGCCTTGATGAACGAATCGATGATCACGTAACCGTACACCGAGAACACCGTCGGGTCTTCGTTGAACTTGGTCTTGTATTTGTTGGCCCAGAAGCGCAGCGGCTGCGACTGCTCGTCCGTGTAGGGGTTCTGCACCGTCATGGTGGCGTAGACGCCGTCCATCGCCTTGCCGCCCAGCTTGTGGATCAGGTCGGTGTAGGACGCGCTCGAACCCAGGAAGGTCGGGTTGAAGCCGGTCTTGCGCGACTCGCCCACGGTGCCGATGGTCTCGCGGATGATGGTGCCGAGCACCACGAGGTCGCAGTTGGCTGCCTTCATCTTCGCGACCTGCGAGCTGAAGTCGGTGGCGCCGCGCTTGAACGAGGTTTTCTCGGCCAGCTCCATGCCCGCGGCCTTCAGGCCCGCCTCTGCGCCGCGCTGCACCTCGAGCCCGAACTCGTCGTCCTGGTAGATGGTGCAGACCTTCTTGGCGCCCTTGTCCTTGATCATCTTCGGCAGGGCCAGGCGGATCTGGTCGTAGTAGGTGGCCGCGAACGAATACTTCAGCCGGTTCAGCGGCTCGTACATTTCGCGCGCCGCGGTAATGGGCATGAAGTTGACGACGTTCTTGTCGAACTGCACCGGCATCGCCGCCATGTTCTGCGCCGTGCCGATGTGGCCGGCCATGATGAAGATCTTTTCCTGGTTCACCAGCTTCTGTGCAGCCAGCACCGCCTTCTTCGGGTCGTATCCCGAGTCTTCGACGAACAGCTTGAGCTTGCGGCCGTTGAGGCTGCCTTGCTCGTTGAGCTCGTCCACCCGCAGCTGCATGCCGTTGCGCGCCTGCTTGCCGAAGCCCGCGAGCGGACCCGACAGGTCCTGGATGGTGCCGATGCGGATCTCGTCCTTGCTCACGCCCTGCTGCTGAGCGGACGCAAGCGTCGCGATCAGGCCCAGCACGGCCAGCGTCGTCAGTGTCTTGAGCTTCATGCGGTTGTCTCCTCGGGTTGACGAAAAAAACGAATCACCGGTACATGGCTTCTATGCGCTCGGCGTACTTGGTCTGCACCAGCTTGCGCTTGAGCTTCATCGTGGGCGTGAGCTCCTCGTCCTCGGCGCTGAGCTGCGTTTCAAGCAGAAAGAACTTCTTGATCTGCTCGACGCGCGCAAACCTGGCGTTGACGCGATCGATCTCGCCCTGGATCAAATCCTGCACTTCCTTCGTGCGCGTCAGGCTCTCGTAGTTGCTGAACGGCACGTCGTGGTCCTGCGCAAACTTCTCGACGTTCTCCTGGTCGATCATGACGATCACCGTGAGGTAGGGCTTCTTGTCGCCGATGACCACGGCATCGGTGATGTAGAGGCTGAACTTGAGCTCGTTCTCCAGCTCGCTCGGCGTCACGTTCTTCCCACCCGCCGTGATGATGATGTCTTTCATCCGGTCGGTGATGCGGAAATACCCGTCCTCGTCCATCACGCCCACGTCGCCGGTGTGCAGCCAGCCTTCGGCGTCGATGGTCTCGGCGGTCTTCTCGGGCAGGTTGAGGTAACCCATGAAGACATTGGGGCCGCGCACCAGGATTTCGCTGGTGGCAGCGTCGATGCGCACCTCGTTGTAGCCCGTGGCCGGCCCGATCGAGCCCGGCTTGATGCGCGTGGCCGGCACGGCGGTAGAAGCGCCGCACGACTCCGTCATGCCCCACACCTCCAGCATCGGCACGCCGAGCGCGAGGTACCACTTGACCAGCTCGGGCGAAATGGGCGCCGCGCCCGTCACCAGGAAGCGCGACCGGTGAATGCCGATGAGCTTGCGCGCGTTGTCCAGCGCCAGCACGCGCGCCAGCCTGAACTTGAACTTCAGCACCGGGCCGACGTCTTCGCCCGCCAGCACGCGATTGGCGATCTCCTCGCCCACGCCAATGCTCCACTTGTAGGCGGCCTGCTGCAGCGGGCTGGCCTCCTTCAGCGCGATCATCACGCCCGAATAGAACTTCTCCCACACGCGCGGCACTGCCGTGAACACGGTGGGCGCGATCTCGCGCACGTTCTCGGGCACCGTCTCGGGGTTCTCGACAAAGTTGAGGATCGAGCCGGTATACATCGCGAAGTACTCGCCGCCCATGCGCTCTGCGATGTGGCACAGCGGCAGGAAGCACATGCGCTCGTCCCTCTCGTCCTGCGCGATGAGCGTGTTGTAGCCGCGCGCGGTGTAAACGAGCCCCGCATGGCTGTGCATCGCGCCCTTGGGCTTGCCGGTGGTGCCCGAGGTGTAGACGAGGATGGCGAGGTCTTCGGGCCGGCAGGCGGCCACCGTGCGCTCGACGGCCTGCGGGTCTGCGGCCAGGTGCGCGCGGCCGAGGGTGCGCAGCGCGTCGAGGCTCATCACCGCCGCATCGTCGAGGTCGCGCAGGCCTTCCATGTCGAACACGATCACGCAGCGCAGGCCCGGCAGGCCGGCGCGCACTTCGAGCGCCTTGTCGAGTTGCTCGTCGTCTTCAACGAAAAGCACGGTGGTGCGCGAGTCTTCGCAAAGATAGTGCACCTGCGAAGCCGCGTCGGTCGGATAGATGCCGTTGGACACACCACCGCAGCTGAGCACAGCCAGGTCGGCGAGCACCCATTCGATGACGGTGTTCGACAAAATCGACGCGCACTCGCCCGGCGCAAAGCCAATGGCCTGCAGCCCGGCCGCGATCTCGCGCACCGCGTCGGCCGTCTGGTGCCAGCTCCAGCTGCGCCAGATGCCCAGCTCCTTCTGCCGCATCCAGATGTTGTCGCCGCGCTGCTTCACGGCATTCCAGAACATCGCGGGAATGGTGTCGCCGGGCACGACGATGTCGAGCCGGGGTTCGAATGTGTTGAGTTCCCAGAGTCCTTGCATGGTGGCTACCTCCAGGTCTTTTTCTTTTTCCAGCGCCGCTCGCCGCGCACGCCGTCATCTTTCACGCCGAGGTAGAACTCCTTGATGTCTTCCTTCTCCCTCAGGCGTTCGCAGGAGTCTTCCATCACGATGCGGCCGTTCTCGAGCACGTAGCCATGGTCGGCCGCGTTGAGCGCCATGTTGGCGTTCTGCTCGACCAGCAAGATCGTGGTGCCGCGTTCGCGATTGATGCGCACGACGATCTCGAAGATCTCCTTCGTCAGCTTCGGGCTCAGGCCAAGGCTGGGCTCGTCCAGAAGAATGAGATGCGGCGCGGCCATGATCGCGCGCGAGATGGCCAGCATCTGTTGCTGGCCACCCGACAGCAGGCCCGCGTCCTGCGTGGCCCGTTCGCGCAGGATGGGGAAGTAGGTGTAGACCGTCTCCATGTCGCGCGCCACGCCGTCGCGGTCCTTGCGGGTGTAGGCGCCCATCAGCAGGTTGTCCTTCACCGACAGCAGCGGAAACACCTCGCGCCCCTCGGGCACATGGCTCAGTCCCTGCTGGACGATGTAGGCCGGGTCCTTGGCGGTGATGTCCTTGCCCTGGAATTCGATGCTGCCCTTGCGGGGGTCGATGATTCCGGAGATGGTCTTGAGGATCGTTGTCTTGCCCGCGCCGTTGGAGCCGAGCACCGTCGCTATTTCGCCCTGACGGACTTTCAGGCTCACGCCTCTTATCGCCTTGATGGGGCCGTAGGCGCTTTCCACGTTCAGGAGTTGGAGTACTGCGTCGCTCATGCATGGGCTCCTTGCCGAAGCCCGGTGTGCGGTGCGGTGTGGGCGCCCCCTCTGTGCCGCTGAGGAGCGCAGCTTTCCGCGGACAAGGGCCCGCCCTTGTTTGAGCGAAGCGAGTTTGGGCGGGACCCCGCGGAAGGCGAGCACCGCAAGGGAGCCCGAAGGGCCGGCATGGTGGGGGCGACCGCGCCGCACCGCATACCGGGCGCCCCCAAGGAGGTAGCGAACGAAGCACTCATGCCGCCGCCCTCCTCAAACTGCTCACGTCATCCACAGTCCCAAGATAAGCCTCGACAACACGCGAATCCGCCTGCACCTCGCGAGGCGACCCAGTAGCCAGCACTTCGCCCATGTTCATAGCGAGCACGCGATCAGACACTTTGGAAACAAGCGACATGTCATGCTCGACCATCAAGACAGACACCCCCAGCTCATGCTGAATGTCCTGAATCCAGAACGCCATATCCGCAGTCTCTTCAACATTGAGGCCTGAAGACGGCTCATCGAGCAGCAGCAACTTCGGCTCCGTGCACAACGCACGCGCCAGCTCCACCACCTTGCGAACGCCGTAGGGCAGCCCCGCCACCATCGAATCGCGGTGATGCTGAAGATCCAGCAGCTCGATCACCTGCTCCGCCTTCTCGCGCGCAGCAATCTCTGCTCGCCGCGTGGCGGGCGTGAAGAACACCTCGCTCCAGAACCCCGTCTGCCGGTGCGTGTGGCGACCGATCAGCAGGTTGTGCAACACCGTCGCATGCTCGAACAACTCGATGTTCTGGAAAGTACGCGCGATGCCCAGCGCAGCAATCGCATGCGGCGCCTGCTGCGTCAGCGCAATCGGGCCGCCCTCCTCTCCATGCCACGTGATCTCGCCCGTGGTCGGCGTGTAGATGCGGCTGATCAGGTTGAACACCGTCGTCTTGCCCGCACCGTTCGGGCCGATCAGCGTGAACACCTCACCACGCCGCACGTCGAAGCTCACCTTGTTGACCGCGAGCACACCGCCGAAGCGCACGCTCAGCTCTTTCGCGGAGAGAAGAATGTCGCCGTTCATCGCAACCGGTCCGACTTGGTGAACGACTTCTGCCGCTTGAACAGCCCCCTGCGGTAGAACGGAAACAGCTGCAGCCAGGTGCGGATCTTCAGCCAGCGTCCGTACAGCCCCAGCGGCTCGAACAGCACGAAGGCGATCAGCACCACGCCATACACCAGACCCTGCAACCCCGGCGCCTGGCCGATGACCGCCGGCAGCCAGTCCTTGCCAATGGAGATCAGCTGCGGCATCGCGATCAGGAAGATCGCCCCCAGGAACGCGCCGTGCACCGAACCGAGCCCGCCGATCACCACCATCAGCAGCAGGTCGATGGACTGCAGGATGCTGAACTGGTCCGGCGAGATGAAGCTGAGCTTGTGCGCATACAACGCCCCGCCCAGCCCCGCGAGCGCGGCCGAGATCGCGAACGACATCGTCTTGTAGCGCGCGAGGTGAATGCCCATGCTCTGCGCCGAAATTTCCGAATCACGAATCGCGACGAAGGCCCGCCCCGTCGGCGAGCGCAGCAGGTTCAGGATGCCCAGCGTGCTCAGCACCGCCACCACCAGGCACAGAAAGTAGAACCCGTCGCCCGAGCCCAGCGACCAGCCGAAGAGCTGCGGCGACTTCACGTGCAGCCCCGCATTGCCGCCCGTCACGCTCTCCCACCGCGCGAACACTTCCTCGACGATGAAGCCGAACGACAGCGTCGCAATGCCGAGGTAGATGCCCTTCACGCGCAACGCTGGCAGCGCGACCACCACGCCCACCGCCGCCGACAACGCAGCAGCCGCCACCAGCGCCAGCGGAAATGGCACGCCGAGATTCGTCAGCACGCCCTGCGTGTACGCACCCGTGCCGAGGAACGCCGCATGCCCGATGGAAAACTGCCCCGTGAAGCCGGCCAGCAGCATCAACCCCAACCCGACGATCCCGTAGATCAGCACGAAGGTCAGCTGCGCCAGCCAGTACTCGTCGATGACCCACGGCGCGACGATGAGGAACGCAATGAGCAAGCCATACCAGAACACATGCCCACCGTGGCGTGCGAGCCGGATGTCCTGGTCGTAGCTGGTCTTGAAGATGAAGCGCATATGAGACTTACACCTTCTTGCGCAGCTTCTCGCCGAACAGACCGTTCGGCTTGATCATGAGCATCAGCAGCACCACGATGTACGGTGCTGTGTCCTTGAAACCGTCGGGCAGGTAGAAGCCCGCGAACGACTCGACGATGCCGATCACCAGCCCGCCGACGATGGCACCCGGCAGGCTGCCGAAGCCCCCCACCACCGCCGCCGGAAAAGCCTTCAGCCCGATGAAGCCCATGTTCGCGTGCACGAAGGTGATGGGTGCCAGCAGCATGCCCGCAATGGCCGCGACCGCCGCCGCGAGCCCCCACACCAGCCCGTTGAGCCGCTTCACCGGAATGCCCATGTAGTAGGCCGCCAGCTGGTTCTGCGACGAGGCCTGCATCGCGATGCCCAGCTTGCTGTAGCGGAACATCGCGAACAGCAGCCCGCACAGGATGGCCGTGGCGATGATGATCGCCAGCTGCTCCAGGTTGACCACCAGCTCGCCCAGCTTCCAGATCTGGTCCTTGTAGGGCACGGCCAGCGTGTGGGTTTCGGTGCCGATGCCCGGCACCATGGTGATGAGCCCCCGCGCCACGTAGGCGATGCCGATGGTCAGCATCACGATGGAGAACTGCGGCTGCCCGAGGATGGGCCGTATCACCACCAGTTCGAGCAGCACACCGAAGGCCGCCATCGCCACCACCGCGAAGATCGCCGCGAGCCAGAACGGCATGCCGAACAGCGACATGCCCGCGAACGCGCCGAAGGCACCGAGCATCATCAGGTCGCCCTGCGCGAAGCTCACCGTCTCGGTGGCCTTGTAGATCAGCACGAAGCCCAGCGCGATCAGGCCGTAGATGCAACCTTGCGCAATGCCCGACAGCAGGAGTTGAAGGATCTGCATGGGGCCCCTGCGCCGCGCCTACTGCCTGAAGCCGCCGGCCGCGTCATGCAGCGCGAGGCGGCGTGAGCCGGCCACGATGTCGCTGGGCTTGAGGCCGTAGACCTGGCGGATCGAGTGGCTGAAGTGCGTCGAGTCGGGGTAGCCGGTGTCGAGCGCGATGTCGGTCAGCGTGCTGCCCTGTTGCACGTAGCGCAGCAGGCTGCGCGCACGCTTCCATGCGCGGAAGGCGCGAAAGGCCATGCCCGTTTCCTGCTTGAACAAGTGCAGGAAGCGCGAGAAAGACAGGTGCACCGAGGCGGCGCACTCCTCGGCCGACATCGGCGTCGCGGGGTCGGCGTTGATGGCGTCGGCCACCTTGCGGATGCGCGCATCGAGCGCGCGCGGCGCCAGCGCTTCGCCGAAGAACATCGCATCGAAGTCGAAGCCCTCGAAGCTCATGCCGCGCGCCGAGGCCGCCAGCAGGTGCGCATGGGCCTCTCGCAAGCGCTGCACGAAGGCCGGTGCCTCGACCGGGCCGCAGTGCTGCAAGAAGGCCGGCATGCGCGCGGGATCGACCGACTCCGACTCGATCAGCAGGTTGAAGATCAGCGGATGCGCACTCTCCACCTGGTGCAGCACATGCGGCGGCACCACGATGAATTCACCGGTCATCCACGCCCCGCCGCCGATGCGGATGCGGTTGGGCGGCGCGCCGGCGGGCGACACGTACACGCCGTGCCCACCCATCGTGCGCTCGGCGGCCGCGCCGAGCAGGCCGGCATAGAACACGCGATGCGGCGTGAGCCACATCAGGCGTTGCCCCTGCCGTGCGGCGCCGCGCTCGGGCGGCGTCGTCCTCGTTCGCTGCATGGTGTTTGTCTCCTGCATCGGTGGACTGCCACTGCGGGGTGGCGTCTTTGTTGGCTGGATCGTAGCGGCGCGAGCCGCCCGCGCGATATCGATTTGCGCGGGGACTTTCCCTAGGCCGGTGCCAGTGCGCGGCGCAGTTCGGCGGCGCAAAGCGCTACTGCCGTGTTGGCCTCGTCGAGCACCTTGCCCATGGGCACGAAGCCATGGATCTGGCGCTCGAAGCACACGTACATGGCGCGGTTGCCCGCGGCCGTGAGCGCCTCCGCATAGGCCAGCCCTTCGTCGCGCAGCGGGTCGTAGCCGGCCGTGAGCACCAGTGCGGGCGGCAGCTTCGACAGGTCGGTGTGCAACAGCGGCGAGGCACGCCAGTCGAGGTCGTGCGCCGGGTCGGTGATGTAGTGGTCGTGGAAGTAGCGGATGGTGTCTGCCGTCAGCAGGTAGCCCTGGCCGTTCGTCTGGTGCGAGGCATGGCCGCGCCGCATGTCGGTGGCCGGGTAGATCAGCAACTGGAAGGCAATGGGCAGGTCGCCGGCATCGCGCGCAGCGATCGACACCACCGCCGCGAGGTTGCCACCGGCGCTGTCGCCGCCGACTGCGAGCCGGCTCGCATCGAGCCCCAGCGCCGCGGCCTCGCGGCGCACCCACCGGGTAGCGGCCAGCACGTCGTCGACGGCGGCGGGAAAGCGGTGCTCCGGGCCCATGCGGTAGTCGACCGCGACGACAGCGCAGCCCGCGCCGTTGGCCAGCTCGCGGCACAGCACGTCGTGCGTATCGAGATCGCCGATGACCCAGCCACCGCCGTGGTAGTACACCAGCACCGGCAGCGGGCCTGCGCCAGAGCCGAGCGGCCGGTAGAGCCGCACCGGGATGGTGCCGTGCGGGCCGTCGGCGGCCAGGTCGCGCACCTCGGCCACTTCGGCCGGCAGCGGCTGCGTGGCGACGCGGCGTTCACGGTAGAAGGTCCGCGCGTCGGCGGGCGACAGGGTGTGCGTCGGCGGAATGCCGCGCGCCTCGATGAAGTCGAGCAAGGCGCGAGCCTGGGGGTGCAGCATGGTGTCTCCGGTGGAACCACTCGACCATGCCCGCGCCGTTGCGGCGCGGCTTGCGAAAACTGGCTATGCCTTGCGCGGCTTCACGCGCGAGGCGGCTTCCTTGGCGAGCTTGCGGGCCGTGTCGGTGTCGGCCGCGTGCACCAGCGCCACGCCCATGCGGCGCTTCAGGAAGCTCTCGGGCTTGCCGAACAGGCGGATGTCACTGCCAGGCACCTGCAGCGCCTCGGCCACGCCGTCGAAGGCGATGCCGGTGGCATCCACGCCGCCGTAGATCACCGCGCTGGCACCCGGGCTCTTGAGCGTGGTGTCGACCGGCAGGCCGAGGATGGCGCGCGCATGCAGCTCGAACTCGTTCTGCCACTGCGTGGCCATGGTGACCATCCCGGTGTCGTGCGGGCGCGGGCTGACTTCGCTGAACCAGACCTCGTCGCCCTTCACGAACAGCTCGACGCCGAAGAGGCCCTGGCCGCCCAGGTCGGCCGTCACGGCCTGTGCGATCTGCTGCGCCTTCTGCAGCGCGGCGGGCGCCATGGGGTGCGGCTGCCAGCTTTCCACGTAGTCGCCGCTCACCTGCACGTGGCCGATGGGGTCGCAGAACTTCGTTTCCACGGCGCCGGCGGCGTCCTTGGCGCGCACGGTCAGCAGCGTGATCTCGTAGTCGAAGTCGATGAAGCCCTCGACGATCACGCGGCCATGGCTCACGCGGCCGCCGGCCATGGCGTAGTCCCAGGCCTTCTGCACGTCGGCGGGGCCGTCGATCTTGCTCTGGCCCTTGCCGGAGCTGCTCATCACGGGCTTGACGATGCAGGGGTAGCCAATACCTTTCCCGTCCGCGCCGTCGATGGCCGCCTGCAGCTCGGCCAGCGAGTCGCAGAACTTGTAGGGGCTGGTCGGCACGCCCAGCGTCTCGGCGGCCAGGCGGCGGATGCCTTCTCGGTCCATCGTCAGGCGGGCGGCGCGGGCCGTGGGAATCACGCGCACCACGCCGGCGTCTTCGAGCTGCTGCAGCATGGGCGTGGCGATGGCCTCGATCTCTGGCACCACCAGCATGGGCTTCTCGGCCTCGATCAGCGCTTTCAGCTGCTCGGGGTCGCTCATGGTGATGGTGCGCGCGTGGTGCGCCACCTGCTGGCCGGGGGCGTTCTCGTAGCGGTCGACGGCAATGGTCTCGACGCCGAGGCGCTGCAGGGCGATCAGCACCTCCTTGCCTAGTTCGCCGGAGCCCAGGAGCATCACGCGGGTTGCAGAGGGGGAAAGGGGGGTGCCGAGGGTGGTCATGGTCGGAGGGTCGAAAAGAGCGGGAAAACGAGCAGGGAAAAGCAACCGCCGCACTGTAAGCCACCGGCGGGCCGCCGGTGTCGCACACGGCAACGGCGCGGCCGCGGGGCTGCTTCACAATCGATGTTTTGCCGTGGCGCCAGCTGCGCGCACCCCCTTTTTGTTTTCTTCAAGGAGTTCTCTCATGGCTATCCAGACTGTCGGCATCATCGGTGCCGGAACGATGGGCAACGGCATCGCGCAGGCCTGCGCTGTGGCCGGCGTGAAGGTGGTGATGGTCGACATCGCCCAGGCGGCGGTCGACAAGGGCCTGGCCACCGTGTCGGGCAGCCTCGACCGCCTGATCAAGAAAGAAAAGCTCACCACCGAGCAGAAGACCGCCGCGCTGGCGCTGATCCAGGGCTCGACCAACTACGAAGACCTGAAGAGCGCGCAGCTGGTGATCGAGGCCGCCACCGAGAACCACGCGCTCAAGCTCAAGATCCTCAAGCAGGTCGACGACATGCTGGCGCCCGAGGTGATCATCGCGTCGAACACCTCGTCGATCTCGATCACGCAACTGGCGGCCGCCACCTCGCGCCCCGACCGCTTCATCGGCATGCACTTCTTCAACCCGGTGCCGATGATGGCGCTGGTGGAGCTGATTCGCGGCTACCTCACGAGCGACGCCACGCACGACGCGGTGAAGGCACTGGCCGAAACGCTCGGCAAGTCGCCGATCACGGTGAAGAACGCGCCGGGCTTCGTGGTCAACCGCATCCTGGTGCCGATGATCAACGAGGCCTTCTTCGTGCTGGCCGAGGGCATCGCCACGGCGGAAGACATCGATGCCGGCATGAAGCTGGGCTGCAACCAGCCCATCGGCCCGCTGGCACTGGCCGACATGATCGGCCTGGACGTGTGCCTGGCCGTGATGGAGGTGTACCTGGAGCAGTTCGGCGATTCCAAGTACCGCCCCTGCCCGCTGCTGAAGGAAATGGTGGCAGCCGGCCAGCTCGGCCGCAAGACCGGCCGCGGCGTGTACACGTACTGAGCCGCGCAGCCATAACAACAACACGTAGACAAGACCGATGACTGCGACCCCCACCACCCCACCGGCAGAAGGCTGCATCGACACCCAGGTGCTCGACCACGTGCTGCTGATCGGCATCAACCGCCCCGCCAAGCGCAACGGCTGGACGCCGCCGATGTTCAAGCAGCTGGCCGAGGCCTACACCCGGCTCGACGACGACCCGAACCTGCGCGTGGGCGTGCTGCATGCCTTCGGCGACCACTTCACGGCGGGCCTCGACCTGCCGGCGGTCACCGAGTACATGAAGCGCGGCGAGAAGGCCATTCCTGCCGGCATGGTGGAGCCGCACGACTTCGGCCTGCCCGACTACCGCCGCCGCACCAAGCCGATGGTGGTGGCGGTGAAGGGCATCTGCTTCACGGTGGGCATCGAGCTGATGCTGGGCGCCGACATCGTGGTGGCGGCCGACAACTGCCGCTTCTCGCAGATGGAAGTGCAGCGCGGCATCATGGCCACGGGCGGCGCCACGCTGCGCATGGCCGAGCGCGCGGGCGTGGGCAACGCGATGCTGCATCTGCTCACGGCGGACGAGTTCGACAGCGCCGAGGCCTATCGCCTCAACTTCGTGCAGAAGGTGGTGCCGGCCGGGCAGGAGCTCGACGCGGCGCTGGCCATTGCGCAGCGCATCGCGGCACAGGCACCGCTGGCGGTCGTGTCCACGCGGCTCAATGTGATCAAGGCGGTCGAGCAGGGGCCGCTGGCAGCGGTGTCGGAGTTCATCGAGACGCAGAAGCGCCTGTCGAACAGCGAGGATGCCGCCGAGGGTGTGCGCTCCTTCATCGAGCGCCGCCCGGCGCGGTTCAGCGGCCGTTGATCCCCTTCTTCATCCAGAACAACAACATGTCCCTCTTCATTCGCACGGCGCTTGCCGCCGCCTTCACCCTGCTCGCCGTGAACACAACCTCCGCCCAGACGCCCACGCCCCCCGCGCTGCCAGACCCCGCGGCCACCTCGGTCGATGCGCTGGGCTGGATGAAGGGCTTTCCGCCAGCGCCCGACAAGCTCATCACCTTCGACAACCCGGCCGGCGGCGTGTTTCCGCGCACGCGCTGGAGCTTCTCGCACGTGCGCGAGACGGTGCCCACCGCCAACGTGTGGCGCGGCAGCGGCGCGGCCAGCCCGCTGCCGTCGGGCACCTCGCCGGTCCAGATCGAGGCCGTCACGTTCAAACCCCTGGGCAGCGACCAGACGCTCAACTTCGCCCAGATGATCTCCGGCACCTACACCGACGGCATCCTGGTGCTGCACCGCGGCAAGGTGGTCTACGAGAAGTACTTCGGCGCGCTCACGGCCGAGCGTCCGCACATCGCGATGTCGGTCACCAAGTCCTTCGTGGGCACGCTGGCGGCCATCCTCGCTGACGAGGGCAAGCTCGACCCGGCCGCGCCGGTCACCAAGTACATCCCCGAGCTCAAGGACACCGCCTACGGCGACGCCACCGTGCGCCAGGTGATGGACATGACCGTGGGCGTGCACTACTCCGAGAACTACGCCGACCCCAAGGCCGAGATCTGGGACTACGCCCGTGCCGGCGGCATGCTCACCCAGGGCCAGAACTACACCGGCCCCAAGTCGTTCTACGAATTCCTGGTCACGCTGAAGAAGGAAGGCGAGCACGGTGACGCGTTCGCCTACAAGACCGTCAACGCCGAGGTGCTGGCCTGGATCGTGCGCCGCGCCAGCAACCAGTCGCTGGCCGATCTGCTGAGCGAGAAAATCTGGCGCCGCATCGGCGCCGAGCAGGACGCCTACTTCATGGTCGACCGCATCGGCACCGAGTCGGGCGGCGGTGGCCTCAACACCGTGCTGCGCGACCTCGCGCGCTTCGGCGAGACCATGCGCAACGGCGGCCGTGCCCCCAACGGGCAGCAGGCCATTCCGAAGGCGGTGGTGGAAGACATCCAGCGCGGCGGCGACCCGGCGAAGTTCGTGAAGGCCGGCTATCCGCTGCTCAAGGGCTGGTCGTACCGCGACATGTGGTGGGTCTCGCACAACCCGCACGGTGCATACATGGCGCGCGGCATCCACGGCCAGAGCATCTACGTGGACCCGAAGGCCGAGATGGTGATCGTTCGCTATGCGGCGCACCCGGTGGCCGCCAACGGCGCGAACGATCCGCTGACGCTGCCCGCGTTCCAGGCGATGGCCGAGGCGCTGATGCGCCCCTGAGCCTCAGGCCGATGCCCGCTCGCGGGCAATGACCAGGAGCCCGTCCATGATCAGGCTCTCGACCAGCTCGAAGTGCCCGTTCATGACGGGCGCCATCTTCCAGCCCGCGCCGCCGGTCATATAGCAGGCCGGCTCCATGCCGCAGTGCGAGCGCACGTGCTGCACCATGCGTTCGACCGCGCCGGCAATGGCGTAGGTGCCGCCGCTGGTGAGCGCGTCGCTGGTGTTGGTGGGAAATTCGCGCACCTCGCCGGTGGGCACGTGCAGCCCCGCCGTGCCCGACTCCAGCGCACGCAGCATGATGCCGTGGCCCGGCAGGATCAGGCCGCCGAGGAACTTGCCTTCGGTGTCGATCGCCTCGACGGTCACGGCCGTGCCGATCAGCACCACCACCATCGGCCGCGGCGGCTGCCCCGGTCTCTCGGCCAGCATGCGGTGGCGCGCGCCGATCATCGCCACGAAGCGGTCGGCACCCAGGCGCGTGGGATGGTCGTAGCCGTTGACGATGCCGGCCTCGCCAGCGCTGGGCATCACCCAGCGGGGAGTGCAGTCGAAGCGCTCGACGATCTGTTCTTCGGCGCGCCGCCGCACCGCGTCGCCAGCCACCACGCAGCCCAGCATGGAGCCGGGCGAAGGCAGGTCGGCCCAGGGGCCGTCGGCCAGCCGTTCGATGTGGTCGAGGAATTCGGCGCCCTGCGCCTGCAACGCGGCGCCGGGGCGGGCCGAGTCGTAGAGCGCCCATTTGAGGCGGGTGTTGCCGATGTCGATGGCGAGGAAGGGGGATGACATGCGCGGGATTATTGCGACTTTGTGTCTATTCCTGCTGGCGCGTCGCTGACACACGCGGCGTGGGCCTACGCCGGCCCTCGGTGTTCCGCCGCTACATTCGCCAATTCCATCCACCACCGCACAAGGAGAAAGCCATGGGATTGCTGAGTTTCATCAAGGAGGCGGGCGAGAAACTGTTCGGCGGATCGTCGGCGCAAGCCGCCACGCCCGACGCCAATGCGGCGGCAGCAGCCGCCATCAAGACCTACATCGAGACGCAGAACCTGGGCCTAACGGGCCTCGAGGTGACCTACACGGCCAGCAGCGGCGTGGTCACTCTTGCCGGCCAGGCGCCCTCGCAGGAAGCCAGCGAGAAAGCCTCGCTGGCCGCTGGCAACGTTGCCAATGTGACAAGTGTCGAGAACAACCTCGTCGCTCCGGCCGCGCCGCCCGCGCAGTACCACGACGTGGTACGGGGCGACACGCTGTCGGCCATCTCGAAGAAGTACTACGGCGATGCCAACAAGTACAACGCGATCTTCGAGGCCAACAAGCCGATGCTGACGCACCCGGACAAGATCTATCCGGGGCAGAAGTTGCGCATTCCTGCGCTGAGCTGATCTTTCGTTCTTCGATCGGCAAAAGGCCTACCGATTTCGGTGGGCCTTTTTTGTTTCTTTCCGGGGTGCGTGCGAATGACACCGGGTACTCCCCTCCGCGAATGTCCCCCGGCCTTCGGCCTCCTCCTTTATTTCGCTACGGGGAGCACCCGGTGCCATTCGCACATGGGCGCGGCTGCGGTGCTGGCCGATCAACCAGTGCTCTGAACGCTCACGCCGATGGGGTGCCTTGCGCAGCGAAATAAAGGAGGAGGCCGAAGGCCGGGGGACATTCGCGGAGCAAGGTACCCCGTCGGCGTGAGCGCGCCCCGAAAAGGAATCCCTAGTTCTGCTTCCAAGGCAGCCCACGCTTGCGCCAGCCGCCAATCTGCCCACGATGCCCCTGCTCGTCCGGGTTCCCCTCGAAGCCTTCAAGGATGTTGTAGGCCTCAACACCCAGCTCCGTCGCGCGCTTGGCGGCGGAGATGGAGCGCACGCCGCTGCGGCACAGCAGCACCAGCTTTTTCTTGCCACCTTCGGCCGCGGCGCGAATGCCGTCGTCGAAGGCGGCGTTCATCGCCATGCCCGGCCATTGCTTCCAGGCCAAAGGCACGGCGCCGGGTACGTAGCCGACCCATTCGCGTTCGGCGTCGGTGCGCACGTCGACCAGCACGGCCTCGCCGCCGGCCATCCACTGCGCGGCCTGCTCGGGCGTCACGTCGCCGGCATAGCCTTTTTCCCCAACTGGTTCAGTCATTTCTCTGCGTCCTTCAAATGAATAGGGTTACTTCCCAGGCAGCGGCCGTCTTTACGTTGCCCGATGCCCTCGCCGGATGGTGGAATTTTTCACCAGTTCGTGAAAACCCTGTTTGTCACGTTTTCCTGCGCGCCAAAGATGCGGCTTGGACCTGCCAAACATAACTCCAAGGGGCGGGCAGGGTTTCTTCGTCATCAGAACTTGTTTTGGAGAGAGACAACATGACAGACAGCAAATCACCCCGCCGCCGCAACCTCCTCAAGGGTGCAGCCGTGGCCGCAGGCGCCATGTCGGTGCCGATGGTCAGCGTGGCCCAGACCACATCCTTGCGCTTCCAGAGCACCTGGCCCGCCAAGGACATCTTCCACGAGTACGCCAACGACTTCGCCAAGAAGGTCAATGACATGGCTGGCGGGCGCCTCAAGATCGAAGTGCTGCCCTCGGGCGCCGTGGTGCCCGCCTTCCAGCTGCTGGAGGCGGTGAACAAGGGCACGCTCGACGGCGGCCATGGCGTGGTGGCCTACCACTACGGCAAGAACTCGGCGCTCGCGCTGTGGGGCTCGGGCCCGGGCTTCGGCATGGATGCCAACACCGTGCTGGCCTGGCACAACTACGGCGGCGGCAAGGCGCTGCTCGACGAGATCTACAAGAGCCTGAACATGGAAGTGGTGTCGTACCTCTACGGCCCGATGCCCACGCAGCCGCTGGGCTGGTTCAAGAAGCCGGTGGCCAAGGTCGAGGACATGAAGGGCCTGAAGTTCCGCACCGTCGGGCTGGCGGTCGACATGTTCACCGAGATGGGCACGGCGGTGAACCCGCTGCCCGGCGGCGAGATCGTGCCCGCGCTGGACCGCGGGCTGATCGACGCGGCCGAGTTCAACAACGCGTCGAGCGACCGCACGCTGGGCTTCCCCGACGTGGTGAAGAACTGCATGCTGCAGAGCTTCCACCAGTCGGGCGAGCAGTTCGAGGTGCTGTTCAACAAGGGCAAGTACAGCGCGCTGTCGCAGGAGCTGCGCTCGATCATCGACTACGCGGTGCAGGCCGCGAGCGCCGACATGAGTTGGAAGGCGGTGCAGCGCAACTCGCAGGACTACGCCGACATGAAGAAGGCCGGCATCAAGTTCTACAAGACGCCCGACGCGGTGCTGCGCGCGCAGCTCGCGGCCTGGGACAAGACCGTGACGAAGAAGGCCGAGGAGAACCCGCTGTTCAAGAAGGTGCTGGAGTCGCAGCGCGTGTTCGCAGAGCGTGCGCTGCAGTGGCAGAACGACTACGGCGTCGATTTCAAGATGGCCTACAACCACTACTTCAGTAAAAAGAAGGCCTGAAGAATCTCTCGGTGACAGTTCGCGCCGGCCATACGGAACGCTCCGGATGGCTGGCTTTCCGATGCGTGCTTTGCTGTTTTCCCGTGCCTTCATGACCATCCAACGCTTCCTCCACACCGTCGACCGGTTCAGCATGGTCGTGGGCAAGACCTTCTCGTGGCTCATCGTGGCGCTGATGCTGCTGGTGTGCGGCGAGGTGTTCAAGCGCTATGCGCTCAACGCGCCCACCGCCTGGATCTTCGACGCCAACAACATGCTCTACGGCACGCTCTTCATGATGGGCGGCGCCTACACGCTCTCACAGGCCGGCCATGTGCGCGGCGACTTCTTCTACGGCAGCATGAAGCCGCGCACGCAGGCCGCGCTCGATCTCGTGCTGTTCGCGCTCTTCTTCCTGCCCGGCGTGGTGGCGCTCACATGGTCGGGCTGGACCTACTTCGGCGAATCGCTGGCAATGCATGAGCAGACCTTCAACGCCGACCCGATCCCGGTGTACCCGTTCAAGTTCGTGATTCCCGTGGCCGGCGCGGTGCTGCTGCTGCAGGGCATCGCGGAGATGGTGCGCTGCGCGCTGTGCCTGAAGACCGGCGTGTGGACACCCCGCCTGAAAGACGCGGAAGAAATGGACGTGGTCGGCGAGCAGCTCGCCGGCAGCAGCTACGTCGATGAAGCCGACAAGCGCGAGGTGATCGACAAGGCCAAGGCCATCGAGCAGGCCGCGCAGCAGCGCAAGAGCGACACGACTGGAGGTGCGGCATGAGCGAACCCGCACTCGGCCTCCTGATGCTTGGGCTGATCGTGGTCGTGATCATGCTCGGCTTTCCCACGGCGTTCACGCTGATGGGGCTGGGCATGTTCTTCGGCTTCATCGCCTTCTACGACCCCGCCTCGCCCTGGCTCGACAACAAGGTCTTCGACCTGATGGTGCAGCGCGCCTTCGGCGCCATGACCAACGAGACGCTGCTCTCGATACCGCTGTTCGTGCTGATGGGCTACGTGATGGAGCGCGGCGCGCTGGTGGACAAGATGTTCCACAGCGTGCAGCTCGCATTCCGTCGCGTACCCGGCTCTCTCGCGGTGACCACGCTGATCGTCTGCACCTTCTGGGGCATCGCCAGCGGCCTGGTCGGCGCGGTGGTGGTGCTGATGGGCGTGATCGCGATGCGGCCGATGCTCAACGCGGGCTACGACACGCGGCTCGCGGCTGGCGTGATCACCGCCGGCGGCACGCTCGGCATTCTCATTCCGCCCTCGGTGATGATCATCGTGTACGCGGCAGTGGCCGGGCAGTCGGTGGTCAAGCTCTATGCGGCCGCCATGTTCCCGGGCTTCTTCCTCGCATTTCTCTACCTGCTCTACGTGATCGGCTGGGCCGTGCTGCAGCCGAAGGTGGCGCCCAAGCTGCCGCCAGACCAGCAGCGCGCGCCGGTCACGCCGTGGGTTGCGCACATTGCGGCGAGCTATTCGCCGCGCATGCTGCCGGCGCTGTTCGCGGCCGTGGTGTCGCCCGCGCGTGCCATGCGCGGCGCGGCGGAAAGCGTGCGCATCACCTGGTGGCTGCTGCTGCGCAGCCTGCTGAATGCGCTGGTGCCGCTGGCGCTCGCAGTTGCGACGCTGGGCTCGGTGTGGTGGTACGTGACGATCTACTCGCAGAAGGACAACAACGCACCGACGGTCGCGGAGCAACAGGCGACACAGAAGGCCGAAGCCCCGGCCGCTGCTGCATCGCCCGAGGCCTCCGGTACCGGGCTCGCCGAGCCCCCCACGTCCGACGAGCCGAAAGAGTCCGCATCGGAAGGCGGCCTGCAGGAGCCTCCCGGCGGCGTCGAAGAACCACCCGGCAGCGAAGCCCCTTCAGCGCCGCCTGCTGCGGAAGGTGGCCTGCAACAACTAGGCGAAGCCGTCGATGCACCGAAGACCGCCGCAGTGCCCGAAGCCTTCTACACAGGCTTCCTGCTGGCCAGCCTCTTCACGCTCGCACTGCTCTCCTGGTACTACTGGCGCATGGACGCGGAGCAATTCGAGATCCTGCGCATGCTGGTGTCGTCGGTAATGCCGCTGGCCACGCTGACGCTGGTGGTGCTGGGCGTGATCTTGTTCGGCATCACCACCGCCACCGAGTCGGCCGCGGTCGGCGCGGCCGGCGCCTTTCTCATGGCCTGGCAAGCCGGCACGCTCGACTTCAAGAAGACCAAGGAGGCCGTGTTCCTCACGCTCAAGACCACCTCGATGGTCTGCTGGCTGTTCGTGGGCTCGGCGCTGTTCTCGGCGGTGTTCGCGCTGCTGGGCGGCCAGCGCATCATCGAAGAGTGGGTGATGGGCATGAACCTCACGCCGCTGCAGTTTCTGCTGCTGTCGCAGGCGATCATCTTCGTGCTGGGCTGGCCGCTGGAGTGGACCGAGATCATCGTGATCTTCGTGCCCATCTTCCTGCCGCTGCTCGCGCACTTCCAGATCGACCCGTTGCTGTTCGGCGTGCTGGTGTTCGTGAACCTGCAGGCGGCATTCCTCTCGCCGCCGGTGGCGATGTCGGCCTTCTACCTGAAGGGAGTGTCGCCACCGCACGTGACGATCAACCAGATCTTCGCGGGGATGATGCCGTACATGCTGATCGTGATCCTGTGCATGGTGTTCATGTACATCTGGCCGGGGCTGACGCTTTGGCTGCCGCAGTATCTGTACGGTTGAAGGCCGACGCCGGTGGGCGGCGGCGACCAGAGCCTGCGCGACGCTGGCTCAGCGCCGCCGCTCCACATACGGCCGCGCCTGCAGCAGCACGATGCGGTCGCCCACGGTGGCCCACTCGATGTCCTGATCGACCGCGTTGAACGTTCGCTTCACCGCAGCGCCCACGTTCGCCAGGCGCACCACCAGCTCATCCGTCAGCACGTTGCGTCCAGCTTCCACCGGCACTTCCTTCACGCCGCCTTCCTTGTCGAGCTGTAACGAGGTTTCTTCGGCCGAGCGGCTCAGCACCTGGATCGCCTTCGACCAGCTCGAATACATCACCTGCTCCGCCACGCGCTGCCCTTCGACCACGCGGATGCCGATGCCGCGCTTGGCCGAGATGTAGGTGACGTGCGGATGCCCCGCGTCGAATGGGTCGCGCGTGATCATCACGCCGGCGTTGGTCGAGTCGATGGCGGTCTGCACGAACACGCCCATCAGCACCGACTCTGCGCCGAAACCCGCGGCGCTGCGGGCTTCCCAGGCTTCGGGGTTGAAGACCGAGGCCCAGACCTTCTTCACCGCAACTTCGAGCGCGTCGCCGGTCTTGACGTTGGGCACCGTGGTGTAGAGCCCCGCGCCGCTGAAGCCGGGCAGGTCTTCGGAGTTGGACGAGCTGCGCACGAACACGCCACTACCGCCGAGTTGCGACTGCCACGCGGCGCGCCATGCCGCCGCGATGGCGGCATCGACGGGCCATTGCACGATCTCGTCGCGCAACTGCGCCAGCGCCTTCTGGCGCAGCTTCGGATCGCTCGCGAAGCCGGGCTGCCGCTGCATGCGCGCGATGCGCTCGGCCAGGCCGTTGGCGCGCATGAAGCGGTCGTAGTACGCGAACGGAATGCAGAAGCCGTCGGGCACCGAGGTGCCCGGAATGTGCGCGGCCAGCATGGCACCGAGGTTCGCGGCCTTGGTGCCGCACTGCGCGTTGTTGCGCGCGCGCAGTGACGCCAGCGGCAGCAGGCGGGTTTCGCGCAGGTCGGGCTTGACGGCGCGCGCACTGCCGGGCGTGGCGCCGGTGGACGCTGTGCGCACGGCGCGCGGTGGCAGCGCCGCGATCTCTTCAGGCGTGAGGCGGCGCACCTGGTAGCCCGAGGCAGCCACCTTCAACGCGACCCATTGGCCCGCGTGCGCCTTCAGCACCGTGGCGGCGTCGCGCACATAGGCGTTCGGAATGCCCCAGCCCTTGGCCAGCAGGTTGACGTGCGAGAGCGCAGTCGAGGGCCGCTCGGTCAGCACGCCCGCCACCGGCGGCAGGCTGATCGGCACCTGGCGCAACACGGCGATGTCGTCGGGCAGCAGCGCGTTGATGCCCGATTCATCATCCACGATGCGCACGCGGCCGGTGGCGGTGCCCAGGTTCATCGGCAGAAAAGGCTGCTCGCGGATCAGCGCCTCCTGACTCACGGAGTCGATGCCGGCTTCCTTCGCCACGCGCTCGTGCAGCGTGGAGTTGGTCTTGAACTTCACGGGCGCGAAGAAGCTGGCCTTGACCTGCGCGTCGGCCTGCCGCAGCAGCGGCGCGGTGAGCCGGTCGCCTTCCCAGAACTCGTAGGTGAAGGTGCCGATGTTCTGCTGCCAGCTCAGCGTGCCGAACAGGAAGCGGCGGTCGGGCACGAGGTAGTTGCGGTCGATCTCGCGCTTGGCGGTGCTCGGCACCAGCCGGGTGTCGCGCAGGAAGCGCACGTGCAGTTGATAGCGCGGCGTGTCGATGTAGTACATGCGCGCCGGCCTGGCCTGCCGGTCGATGGCGAACAGAACGTGCGCGAGCTGCATGGGCGTGCCGGCGTCATAGACGCGCGCCATCTGGTCGAAGTCGCCCTGGCTGCGCAGCGCGGGCAGCGACGAGGGCACCGAAGGGCGCGGCACGAGCTGCGCGGCCGGGCCTTCGGGCTGCGGCTGGTTCTGCTGCTGGTAGTAAGACGGCTTGCGCGCCAGCTGGGCAATGGCGGTCGCGGGAATGGCCGCAAGGGTTGCTACGGCCACCAGGCACAGCGCAGTCACGCTATTGTTTCGGGAGCGCGCGACGCTCGTGGGGCATGCGTTTTTCTGGTTTTTCATGGGTATCCCTCCTTACAGCCGGTTGCCGATTGCACGCGCGCTTCACCAAGCAGTGGGCAGGCGGTGACAGCGGCAGCGGATTCTCGCGCGTTACAAACACAGCGCTTTCGCATCGTCCCGAGGATCAGAGAACAACGCCATGAGCCAACCCGCCATTTCCATGCTTTCCGCCCCGCGCCGATGGCTGCTCGGCCTGGCGCTGCTGTGCGTCGGCCTCGCGGCCAGCGCGCAGCAAGACCCGCCGGGCCGCGTCGCCCGCCTCAACTTCCAGCAGGGCACGGTGAGCTTCGCGCCTGCCGGCGAAGACAGCTGGTACGACGCGCAGCCCAACCGCCCCATCACCACCGGTGACCGCCTCTGGACCGACCGCAACGCGCGGGCCGAGCTGTACATCGGCTCGGCGGCACTGCGGCTCGACGGGCAGACGCATGTGGAGTTTTCCGAACTCGACGACGACACGGCGCGCATCACCTCGAACCAGGGCAACCTCCAGCTGCGCGTGCGCGACGAGCTGGCGGGCCAGCGCGTCGAGGTCGACACTGGCAACCTCGCGGTGGTGATCGACGAGCCGGGCGAATACCGCATCGCATCCGATCCAGCCGCCGGCACCACCTGGGTGGCCGTGGCCTCGGGCCGCGTCACGCTCTACGGCGACAACGGCCAATCTCAATCGCTGGGCGCGCGGCAGCAGCTCACCGTGTCGGGCCGCGACCTTTCGGCCGTGGGCGGGGCGCCGCAGCAGACCGGCGGTTTTGAAGCCTGGGTGGTCGAGCGCAACCGCCTCGAAGACCAGTCGGTCTCCGCGCGCTATGTGTCGCGCGAGGTGGTCGGCTACCAGCAGCTCGACAACTACGGCGACTGGCAAAGCGACGCCACCTATGGCGACGTCTGGTTCCCGCGCAACGTCGATGCCGACTGGGCGCCGTACCGCGACGGCCAGTGGGTCAATGTCGCGCCTTGGGGGCTGACCTGGGTCGACGCCGCGCCGTGGGGCTTCGCGCCCTTCCACTACGGCCGTTGGGCTCGCGTGGGTCCGCGCTGGGGCTGGGTGCCGGGGCGTCCGAACGGGCGGCCGGTGTATTCGCCCGCGCTGGTGGGCTTCGTGGGTGGCGGTGCCAATGCTGGCGTGCAGATCGGCAACGGCCGCAACGGCGTGGGCTGGTTCCCGCTGGCCCCGGGCGAGCAATGGCGCCCTGGCTACCACGCGAGCCAGCGCTATGTGGACCAGGTGAACCGCATGGCCATCTACAACCGGCAGGCCCGCAACGACTTCTATGCCAACCAGCAGATGCCGGGCGCCGTGACCGTGCTGCCCGCCGACCGCTTCGGCCGCGGCAGCTTCGGGCGGCGCGACCTGGTGCGGCTGCCGGACGACCGCTTCTCGCGCGGGCCGGTGGCGCCCACGCCGGGCATCGCCATCAACGGCTTCGGCGGCGGCTTCGGCCGGCCCGCTGCCGTGATGCCGCCGGCGGCGGCGCTGATGGCGCGGCAGCAACAGCAGGTCCAGTTCCAGCAGGCGCAACAGCAGCAGTTGATGCAGCAGCGCGCGGCGCAGGCCGCACAGATTCAACAACAGCAGCAACTGCAGCAACAACAGCAGATGGAATGGCAGCGCCAGCAGGGCGGGCGTCAGCAACAGGAATGGCGCCAACAGCAGGATTGGCGGGCGCAACAAGACTGGCGCCAGCGCGGCGAGCAGGAGCGCTGGCAACAGCAACAGCAGCAACAACAACTGCAGGTCCAGCAGCAACAGGCGCTGCGTCAACAGCAGGAAATGCAGCAGCGCGCCGCCCAAGCGCAAGCCCAGCAGCAGCAACAGTTGCTTCAACAACAGCAAATGCAGCAGATGCAGCTCCAGCAACAGCGCGCGGCCCAGCAGCAGGCCTTGGCCCAGCAACAGATGCTCCGCCAGCAACAGGAAATGCAGTTGCGCGCCGCGCAGGCGCAGCAGCAGGTGCAGGCCCAACAGCAGGCTCAGCAGAACGCAATGCGCCAGGCGCAGGAGGCCCAGCTGCGCGCGCTCCAGCAGCAGCGCGGCATCGCACCCCAACCGCAACCGCAAGGCCAGCGCAGCGACGATCCGCGCAAGCTCTGGACCTCGCCGGACTCGCGCTGAGAACGCCCCACCGCAAGCCCCGCTGAAAGCGCTGCCTTCGCCCCGCCGCTACAGTCGGCGGCCAAGGAGCAAGCCTTTCATGCCCACATTCGACTTCGATCTCTTCGTCATCGGCGGCGGCAGCGGGGGCGTTCGCGCCGCTCGCATGGCGGCGCACACCGGTGCCCGCGTCGCCATCGCCGAGGCCGCAGAACTCGGCGGCACCTGCGTCAACGTGGGCTGCATTCCCAAGAAGCTCTACAGCTACGCGGCCGGTTATGCCGAGTCTTTCGAGGAAGCCGCGGGCTACGGCTGGAAGCTGCATGGGGCGCCGCAGTTCGACTGGGCGCACCTGAAGGCGCAGCGCGCAAAAGAGATCACGCGGCTCAACGGCATCTATGCCTCACTGCTGAAGAACTCGGGCGTCACGCTCGTCACCGGATGGGCGCAGCTGGTCGATGCCCACACGGTGGAAATCGACGGCCGGCGCCACACCGCCCGCCACCTGCTGGTGGCCACCGGCGGCACGCCCTTCGTGCCCGACATTCCGGGCCGCGAGCACATCGTGACCTCCGACGCGATGTTCGACCTCGACCCGTTTCCCAAGCGCCTGCTGGTGGTGGGCGGCGGCTACATCGCCTGCGAATTCGCATCGATCTTCAACGGGCTGGGCGCCAAGGTCACGCAGCTGCACCGCCGCGCGCACCTGCTCACCGGCTTCGACGACGACGTGCGGCAGTTCCTGGCGAACGAGATGGGCAAGGCCGGTGTCGACATCCGGCTGAACTGCGAAGCCGCCTCGGTCACGCGCGGACCGCACGGACTCACGGTCACGCTGGCGCGCGGCCAGCAGATCGAGGCCGACACGGTGCTCTTTGCCACCGGCCGCGTGCCCAACACGCAGGGGCTCGGCCTCGAAGCAGCGGGCGTGAAGCTCGACGAGCGTGGCGCGATCGCAGTCGATGGGCACTACCGCAGCTCGGTGCCGTCGATCTACGCGGTGGGCGACGTGTCCACGCGCGTGCAGCTCACGCCGGTGGCACTGGCCGAGGCGATGGTGGTGGTCGACGAGCTCTTCGGCAAAGGCAAGCGCCGGCTCGACTACGAATTCATTCCCACGGCCGTGTTCACGCACCCGAACATCGGCACCTGTGGCTACAGCGAACTCGACGCGCGTGCGAAGTTCGGCGAGGTGACGGTGTTCTCGAGCGAATTCAAGTCGCTGCGCCACACGCTGTCGGGCCGCAGCGAGCGCACGTTCATGAAGCTGATCGTGGACAAGGCGAGCGACCGCGTGGTGGGCCTGCACATGGTGGGCGCGGATGCCGGCGAAGTGGTGCAGGGCTTTGCGGTGGCGATGCGTGCGGGTGCGACGAAGGCGATCTTCGACAGCACCGTGGGCATTCACCCGACGGCCGCTGAAGAGTTCGTGACGATGCGCGAGCCGATGCCCGGCTAGGCGCGCACCGCCTGCTGCTTGCCCTCGAGCAGCTTCACCATCACGAACAGCACGCGGTTGGCCGGCGTGGGCACGCCCAGCGCCTCGCCGCGCCGTACGACCAGCCCGTTGAGATGGTCGATCTCGCTGAGCTTGCCGCGCGCGAGGTCTTGCGCGGTCGACGAATACTGCGAGGGCATGCTCTGCGCGATGCCGCGCACGGCGGCGTCGGTATCGCCTGGCACTTCGACGCCTTCGGCCTTCGCAACCGCGAGGCACTCGGCCACCACGTCACGGATCAGGTCGGTCACGCCCGGGCCCTTCGCGAGCACGCCGTAGGGCAGCTGCGTGACGGCCGAGAGCGCGTTGTAGGCGCAGTTGAGGATCAGCTTGGCCCACAGCGAGCCGCGCACGTTGCCCGAGATCTGCGTGGGCACGCCGGCGGCAACGAGTTGCTGCGCGACCTGCTCGCTCATGCGCGAGGGCGCGATCACCAGCTCACCGCGCCCGTGGTGCTTCACGTGGCCCGGCCCCGCCATCTCGGTCGCCACGTAGACGACCGCCGCGGCAACCTCGTTCGCCGGCAGCACCGAGCGCACGCGCTCGTCGTTGTCGACGCCGTTCTGCAAGGTGAGCACCAGTGCGCCGGGCGCGAGATGCGGCTTTATCTGCGCGGCGGCCGCTTCGCTGTCGGTCGACTTCACGCAGAACAGCACGAGGTCCGCGCCCTGCACCGCATCGGCTTCGGTGCTCGCAGCCACCTTCACGAATTCGTCGAAGGCCTTGGTCTCCAGCCGGAGCCCCTTGGCGTTGACGGCCTCTACGTGCGAAGGCCGACCGACCAGCACCACCTCATGCCCGGCGCGCGCCAGCATGGCTCCGTAGTAGCAGCCGACTGCGCCGGCACCCATGACTGCGACTTTCATCGGTTCGATTCCTTGGTTGTCGCGGCGATCATGCCTCGGTCTCCACGCCGCGCGATTTCAGACCTTCGTCCAGCAGCCATTCGCGAAACGCCGCGAAGGCCGGCAGGTCGAGCCGGTCGGGCCGATAGCAGAGGTAGTGCCCCTGGTTCACGCTCACCGGCGTGCCGCAGGGGCTCAGCAGCGAGCCTTCGGCGAGTTCTTCCTGCACCAGCAGCTTCGGCACGAGGCCGATGCCCAACCCGTTGAGTGCCGCCTGTATCAGCGCCGAATACTGCGCGAAGCGCGGGCCGGCCACGATCTGCACTTCGGGCACGCCGTGCTGCGCGGCCCATTGGCGCCAGGCGCTGGGCGCGCCCTCGTGATGCAGCAGCGTGTGGCCGACGATGTCGGCGGGCTGCGCGATGCGGTGCCGCCCCTCGACCAGCGAGCGCGCCACGATCAACACGAACTCGCGCCCCGCGATGTATTCGGACACCACGCCGGGCCAGCCGTCGGGGCCGTATCGGATCGCGGCGTCCACGCCCGCCGGAATGCCGTCGCTCGGCTCCAGGTGACGGCTGAAGCTCAGCATCACGTGGCGGCTCTTCTGGCTGAAGGCGGGCAGGCGCGGGATCAGCCACTTGGTAAGGAAGGTGGGCACGCTCGCCAGCGTGAGCAGCCCGGCGCCCGCGTCGCCCGAGCGCGCCTCGAAAGTCGCGGTTTCTATGGCGCGCAGGCCGCCCGAGATCTTCTGCCAGTACACGCGCCCCTGCGGTGTAAGTTGCACGCCACGCCCGTTCTTCTGCAGCAGCTCGCGGCCAAGGAAGGCCTCCAGCCCCGCGATCTGCTTGCTGACAGCGCTCACGGTGATGCACAGGGCGCCGGCCGCCAGCGTGATGCTCTGGTGGCGCGCCACGGCGTCGAAGGCCAGCAGCTCCTGGATGGTGGGGCAGTCGCGCTTCATGCATGGCTCCGCTTCGTGAAAGCTGCATGAAAAACGCTTTCCGATTGCTCAAGTGTCGTCATCCAACTTTCACCCATAAGTACGCATGCGGTTCCTAGAATTCGAGGCAACGCGGCGGCATGCTCGGCGCGGACAGTAGCGCATCCGGAAAGTATGCCGGGTGTCCATGACATTGGAGACAACCTTGATCCGCGGCATCTCGCTCATCTACGGCCTGTACCTGCTGCTGCCCATCGCCCTGCTGCTGGTAGGCAGCGTGGGCGGCAACTGGACCAACACGCTGCTGCCCACGGGCATCACGGGGCAGTGGTATGTCGACCTCTGGCTCGACACCTCCTTTCGCAAGGCCTTCGTGAGCAGCCTCGTGGTGGCAATGGCTGCCTGCGCCATCAACACCGTGCTGGCGCTGCCGCTGGCCTATGCGCTGTATCACGGCGCGCGGCGCGGCGGCAGCCTGGCGGCGCGCATCGTGAGCGCCACGCCGGTGGCGGTGCCCGCGATCACTCTGGCCTTCGGCTACATGATCGTGTTCAACACCGACCTCGCGCCCTGGCTGGGCTCGATGCCGCTGCTGATCGCGGCGCACGCGATCCTCACCCTGCCCTACCTCACCAACACGCTGCTCACCGACCTGCGCCACCTCGACCTTGGCCGGCTCGAACAGGCAGCCGCCACGCTCGGCGCCTCGGGCTGGCAGCAGTTCACCGGCATCGTGCTGCCGAGCCTGAGGCAGAGCCTGATCAGCGGGCTGGTGATGGTCGCTGCCATTTCGGTGGGCGAGTTCGGCGTGTCGAACCTGCTCACGAGCTTCCAGAACCGCACCTACCCGGTGGTGCTGCTGCAGGCCTTCTATGGCGCCACGGGCTTTGCCTGCGCGGCCACGGTGATCCTTCTTGTGCTGGCCAGCGCGTCGGCGCTTCTTTCTTCTTCCCTTGTAAAGCAGCGCACATGAGTCTTCTGTTCGACAACGTCAGCTACAACTACCCCGGCAGCACGCACGGCCTGCACGACGTGTCGCTCGACGTGCGCACCGGCGAACTGGTGGCGGTGATCGGGCCCAGCGGCTCGGGCAAGTCGACGCTGCTCAAGCTGGTGGCGGGCCTGGAGACGGGCCACACCGGCCGCATCATGCTCGGCGGCGAAGACATGTCGCGCACGCCGGTGCACCAGCGCCACATCGGCATGGTGTTCCAGAGCTATGCGCTCTTTCCGCACTTGAGCGTGCTCGACAACGTGGCCTACGGGCTCAAGCTGCGCAAGCTGGCAACGGCCGAGCGGCGCAAGCGCGCGCAGGAGCTGCTCGACATCGTGGGGCTGGGCGACTTCTCGCAGCGCGCCGTGGCACAGCTCTCGGGCGGGCAGCAGCAGCGTGTGGCCCTTGCCCGCGCGCTGGCCATCGACCCGCGCGCCCTGCTGCTCGACGAGCCCCTGTCGGCCCTCGACGCCAGCGTGCGCGGCCATCTGCGCGACCAGATCCGCTCGATACAGCAACGCTTCAACGCCACCACGCTGCTGGTCACGCACGACCAGGAAGAAGCGCTGGTGATGGCCGACCGCGTGGCCATGCTGAAAGACGGCCGGCTGCTGCAGATCGCCACGCCGCGCGAGATCTACGAAAACCCCGCGAGCCGCGCGGTGGCCGAGTTCGTCGGACTCTCGACGATCCTGCCCGCGAAGGTGGCCTCCCCGGGCCGGCTGGACCTGGGCTTTGCCGAAGTCTTCGCCGACACCGGCCACCGCCCCTTCGGCACCGCGCTGCATGTGCTGGTGCGCCCCGAACACATCCGAGCCGACCCGGCGCCCGACGCCGTGAACCGCCTCGCGGGCCGCACCGGCGCGCAGCGCTACCTGGGTGCGCTCACGCGCTACGACTTCGAGGTGCCGGGTGCGGGCAAGCCATTCCTTGCCGAGTCGGCAGCGCCGGCTGCAGAAGCCATCGCCATCGCGCCCGAACACCTTCGTTTACTTGACCACTGACCCTTTCCTTCAAGGAGCCACCATGCAACGCAGACATCTGATCCAGGCCGCCGGCGCACTGCCCGCACTGTCATTGGCCACCCTCGCGGCACGCACCGCCTTCGCCTTCGACGGCCCCGAGCTCTACGCAGGCGAGAAGGCGCTGTACGCCGAGGCTCAGAAGGAAGGCCTGTGCGTCTCCTTCGACACCGGCCCCGAATGGGCCAACTGGAAGTCGCTGTTCCGCGACTTCAAGAAGCGCTACCCCGAGATCGAGCTGACCTACAACGACATCGGCTCCGCCGCCACCGTGGTCGCACTCGAAAAGACCAAGCGCCGCCCGCAGGCCGACACCGCCTACTACTTCGCCGCCTCGGCCGTCGACGCCGCGAAGAAGGACGTGGTCGCGCCCTTCAAGCCCGTCAACTTCGACAAGCTGCCGCCCGTGTTCCGCGAGGCCGAGGGCCGCTGGTTCACCATCCACACGCTCAACATCGCTTTCCTGGTCAACAAGAAGCTGGTGAAGACCGTGCCCACCGGCTGGGCCGACCTGCTCAAGCCCGAGTTCAAGAGCACGGTGGTTTACCTCGACCCGCGCTCCACCGGCATCGGCCAGGTGCTGACCTTTGCAGCGGCCTACGCCAACGGCGGCAGCGTCGACAACGTGCAGCCCGGCACCGACTACCTCGGCAAGCTGCATTCGGCCGGCAATGTGTTGCGCGTGGAAGGCACGACGCCGTACGCCAAGTTCCTGAAGGGCGAGATCCCGGTGTGGATCAGCTACGAGAACGACGGCCTCAAGGCCAAGCACGTCGACGGCATGGGCGACGCGGTGGAAGTCGTGATTCCCAAGGAAGCCAGCGTGGCCGCACCGTACGCCATCAGCCTCGTGAAGAACGGCCCGAACCCGAACGCCGGCAAGCTGTGGCTCAACTTCATCATGAGCGAGGCAGGCCAGTCGCTGTTCGCGCAGGGCTTCGTGCGTCCGGCTGTGCCGGGCACGCCGCTGAGTGCCGACGTGGCGGCCAAGATGCCGGCCGCGCCGCAGATCAAGCCGCTCGACGTGGTGAAAGCCTCGGAGCGCAAGGCCGAAGTCGACAAGCTCTGGGCGCAGGCCGCGCTGGGCAAGTAAGCAGGCCGTGATGCGACGCTTTGGCGCCTGGCCCGCATGGGCCTTCATGGCGCTTTTCTTCGCGGTGCCGCTCGCGGCGCTGCTGCCCGAAGCCTTCGCCGAGGGCGGCAGTGCCTTCGGGCGGCTGTTCGGCAACCCGCTGTTCCTGGGCGCGCTGCGCAATACGTTGGGCCTCGGCCTCGCGGCGGGCGCGATCTCGGCGCTGGTGGGCACCTGCATCGCCATCGAACTGGCACGCCAGCCTGAAGGCCGACGCCAATGGATGATGACCTTGCTGGGCTTGCCGCTGGCCTTCTCGGGGCTGGTGATTGCCTACGGCTTCATCCTGGCCTTCGGCCGCGCGGGCTTCGTGACGCAGCTGCTCGCGGGCCTCGGCGGTGACCCGGCCGCCATCGGCAGCTGGATCTACAGCGTGTCGGGCCTGGGCTTTGCCTATGCCTACTACCTGATCCCGCGCGTGGCGCTGTCGCTGTACCCGGTGTTCGCCAACCTCGACCTGCGCCCGGCGCAGGCGGCGCGCACCTTGGGCGCTTCGAAAGCGCGTGCCTTCTGGGACACGGTGGTGCCCGAGGTGATGCCCTCGGTGCTGTCGAACGCCTGCATGGTGGCCGCGATCGCGATGGGCACCTACGGCACGGCGCTGGCGCTGGTGGGTACGCAGCTGAACATCCTGCCGCTGATGCTGCTCGCGCAGGTGGGCGACGGCGGTTCCGATTTCGCGGTGGCGGCGGCCTTGTCGCTGGTACTGATGGTGGTGTGTGTGATCGTGATGGGAGTGGGCGATGTCTTTACGCGAAGGCGCGAGCGTGGTGCTGTCGGCGCCAGTCACTGAGGCGCTGACGCGCCTCGCGCAGAAGCAGCGGGGGCCCGAGCGCTACCGCCAGCCCGTGGCCATCATCGGCCCGGGCGACGGCGGCCCGGCCGAATGCGAGGCCGCCCACGCGGTGGCGCATGCGCTGGCCGGCGCGGGCATGTCCGTGGTCTGCGGCGGGCGCGGCGGCGTGATGGCCGCGGCCTCGCGCGGAGCCGTGGAGGCCGGCGGCATCGTCGTGGGCATCCTGCCCGAGGACGACGACCGCAACGCCAACGAATGGCTCAGCGTGGCCATCCCCACGGGCATGGGCGAGATGCGCAACGGCATCGTCGCGCGCAGCGGCGTGTGCCTGGTCGCCATCGGCGGCAACATGGGCACGCTGTCAGAGATGGCGCTGGGGCTCAAGTGGGGCAAGCCGGTGTTCGTGATGCACGGCGACGTGGCGCTGCCCGGCGCGGTGCAGGCCACGGACGTAGAAGACATGCTCACGAAAGTGCTCGCCTGCCTGCTGGCATGACTGCCCCCGGCTGAAGCGGCGGCCGCATTGCACAATGCCGTCATGCCCTACATGCCCACCTTTGTCGCTCCCGCCCGCTTCACCGATGCCGCCGCCGCACTCGAACAGGTCAAGGCCATCTACCAGGGCGGCCTCGCCCATCTGCGCGAATCGATGCTGCGCTTCGTTGCCGGCGAGGCGCTGCCGGGCCGGGTGCGGGCCTGCTACCCCTTCGTGCGGGTGCACACGCACACCGTCTCGCGCCACACGCCGCCGGCCAACGCCGGCCTGAGCTACGGCTTCGTGGCTGGCCCCGGCCGCTACGAGACCACGCTGACGCGGCCCGACCTGTTCTCGCGCTATTACCTCGACCAGTTCCGCCTGCTGCTCGAAAACCACCAGGTCGAGCTCGAGGTGGGCACCAGCACACAGCCCATTCCCATCCACTTCTCCTTTGCCGAGAACGACCACATCGAAGGCACCATGAGCGCCGAGCGCCGCGCCCTCATGCGCGACGTGTTCGACCTGCCCGACCTGGGCGTGATGGACGACGGCATCGCCAACGGCACCTACGAGGCGCGCGACGGCGAGGCGCAGCCGCTGTCGCTCTTCACGGCCGCGCGGGTGGACTACTCGCTGCACCGCCTGCGCCACTACTCGGGCACTGCGCCCGAGTGGTTCCAGAACTTCGTGCTGTTCACCAACTACCAGTTCTACATCGACGAATTCGTGCGCCTGGGCCACGAGGCCATGGCCGACGAGAACAGCGAGTACGTCGCCTTCATCGAGCCCGGCAACGTGGTCACGCGCCGGCGCGGGCTTGCTGCAGGTTCGAGCGCCACCTACGGCCACCTGCTCGACGGCAGCCAGGGCACCGCCCCGCCGCGCCTGCCGCAGATGCCGGCCTACCACCTGGTGCGCGAGGATTGCAGCGGCACCACCATGGTCAACATCGGCGTCGGCCCGGCCAATGCCAAGACCATCACCGACCACGTCGCGGTGCTGCGCCCGCATGCGTGGATGATGCTGGGCCACTGCGCCGGCCTGCGCAACACGCAGCAGCTTGGCGACTACGTGCTGGCCCACGCCTACGTGCGTGAAGACCACGTGCTCGACGAAGAGCTGCCGCTGTGGGTGCCGATTCCGGCGCTGTCGGAAATCCAGCTCGCGCTGGAGAAGGCCGTGGCCGACGTCACGCGCTACGAGGGCCCCGACCTGAAGAAGATCATGCGCACCGGCACCGTGGCCAGCACCGACAACCGCAACTGGGAACTGCTGCCCGGCAACCAGCCGCAGCGCCGCTTCAGCCAGAGCCGCGCGGTGGCGCTCGACATGGAAAGCGCGACCATCGCGGCCAACGGCTTCCGGTTTCGCGTGCCCTACGGCACCCTGCTGTGCGTGAGCGACAAGCCGCTGCACGGCGAGATCAAGCTGCCCGGCATGGCCAACCACTTCTACCGCGAGCGCGTGGAGCAGCACCTGCGCATCGGCATGCGGGCCATCGAGATCCTGCGCGAAGAGGGCTCGACGCGGCTGCACAGCCGCAAGCTGCGCAGCTTTGCCGAGGTGGCGTTCCAGTAAGAAGAAGGGCTTCTGGAGGGCCCCGACAGAGGTCGGGCCCTCAGGGTTTGTCCTGCCCGCCACCGCGCGGGATTGCGCCGTTTCGCGGACATCATCCGGTTTACCCCACAGCAACCGGAAAGAAGATGACCCAGTCGCGTTCCGTTCCCCTCTCCCGCCGCAGCTTCTCTGCATGGATCGCGGCCTCGGCCGCAGCCGCTGGCGCAGGACATGCCGCACTGTGGCCGCGCACCGCCTCCGCCGCCGATGCACCCGTGAGCAGCAAGCTGCGCATCGTGATTCCCGCCAATGAAGGCGGCGGCTGGGACCAGACCGGGCGCGCGCTCGGCGCCGCGATGCTGGCGTCAGGCGCGGTCGGCAGCGTGGTGTACGAGAACATCGGCGGCAAGGGCGGCACCATCGGCCTGGCGAAGTACGTCGAGAAATACGATGCGGACCCCGACACCCTGCTGATGAGCGGCATGGTCATGGTCGGCGCGGTCGCACTGCAGAAGCCCGCCGTGACGATGGCCAACATGGCGCCGATCGCACGCCTCACCAGCGACTACGAGGTGGTGGCGGTGAAGGCCGATTCGCCCATCAAGACGCCGAAGGATTTGATCGCACAGCTGCGCGCCGATGCAGCCAACACCGTCATCGCGGGCGGCTCGGCCGGCGGCGTGGACCACATGTACGCAGGCATGCTGGCGCGCGTGGCCGACGCCTCGCAGTCGCTGGTCTACCAGGCGCACCCCGGCGGCGCGGAAGTGGTCGAGGCGCTGGCAACCGGCAAGGCCGCAGCCGGCATCTCCGGCTACAGCGAGTTCAGCGAGGGCCTGGCCAGCGGCAAGCTGCGCGCCATCGGCGTGTCGTCCAAGCGGCCGTTCCAGGGCATCGCCTCGGTGCGCGAGCAGGGCGTGGAAGCCGACCTTGCCAACTGGCGCGGCGTGCTCACCGGCCGCAAGGTGCCGCCGTACCGCAAAGCGGCGCTGCTGACGGTGGTGCGGCGCGCCACCGCCACCGATGTGTGGCAAAAAGCCATCAAACAGAACAACTGGGACCCCTTCTGGATGGAGGGCAAGGATTTCGAGAATTTCCTCGAAACCGACACCGCAATGGCCGGCCCGCTGATCTATCTGCTCAAGCTGAAAGCCTGAGAGCGCCCGCTCCTGCGGGTTTTCCCTAGGCCACGAAGGCAAGGGATTGACACGTTTTTCGGACATCATCCGGTTACTTTTACAGGGAACTGGAAACAAAATGTCGCATTTCGTGCCGACCGGCCTCTCTCGCCGCAGCCTTGCGGCATGGATCGCATCGACAGCTGCCGCGGGCGCAATGCCCGCAGCGCTCTGGCCCACGATGGCCAGCGCGGCCGAACCGCAGCTCGCCACCAAGCTGCGCATCGTCATTCCCGCCAACGAAGGCGGCGGCTGGGACCAGACCGGCCGCGCGCTCGGCGCCGCGATGATCGCGTCGGGCGCGGTGGGCGACATCAGCTACGAGAACATCGGCGGCAAGGGCGGCACCATCGGCCTGGCGAAGTACGTCGAGAAATACGACGCCGACCCCGACACGCTGCTGATGAGCGGCATGGTCATGGTCGGCGCGGTGGCGCTGCAGAAGCCCGCCGTCACGATGGCGCAGGTCGCGCCGGTGGCACGGCTCACCAGCGACTACGAAGTGGTGGCGGTGAAGACCGACTCGCCCATCAAGACCCCGAAGGACCTGATTGCGCAGCTGCGCGCCGATGCTGCAAAGACGGTCATCGCCGGCGGCTCGGCCGGCGGCGTGGATCACATGTACGCCGGCATGCTGGCGCGTGTGGCCGGCAACGCGGGGGCTCTGGTCTACCTGCCGCACCCCGGCGGCGCACAGGTGGTCGAGGCGCTCGAAACGGGCAAGGCGGCCGCCGGCATCTCGGGCTACAGCGAATTCAGCGATCACCTGGCCAGCGGCAAGCTGCGCGCCATCGGCGTGTCATCGAAGCGGCCGTTCCTGGGCATTCCGTCGGTGCGCGAACAGGGAGTGGACGCCGACCTCGCCAACTGGCGCGGCGTGCTCACCGGCAAGAAGGTCCCGGCCGAGCGCAAGGCCGTGCTGCTCGAAGCCGTGCGCCGCGCCACCACGGCCGATGTCTGGCAGAAGACCATCAAGCGCAACAACTGGGACGCGTACTGGATGGCGGGCAAGGACTTCGAGAGCTTCCTCGATCTCGATACGGCGATGGCCGGGCCGCTGATCTATCTGCTCAAGCTGAAGGCCTGATCGCTCGAAGCATCACGCGAAAAGCTCGGGCATTTCGCGCTGCGCCTTCGGCGTGAGCGTGAGCGCCCGCCCGTCGAGCTCCTGCCGCACCCATCCGCGGCGCAACGACAGCTGCAGCCATGCAGCGCCCAGCGCGCCGCCCAGGTGCGGACGGCGCTCGCTCCAGTCGAGGCAGGCGCAGGCAAAGCGGCGGCGCGAGCGCCGCACCGCATTGACCTCGACGCCCAGGCTCTCCAGCGCGATCGCACCTTCGGACGTGAGTTCGTACGAGCCGCTCTGCAGGCCGCTGAGCCAGCCCTGCGCATGCAGCCTGTCGTGCAGCGCGACACCCGCCGTGCCCGCCATGTGGTCGTAGCAGGTGCGCGCGCTGCGCAGGCGGCTCGGCGTGTTCGGCTTGAACTCTGGCGTGCGCGGCGCGCCGGCCACCACCATCAGGCTTTCGAGCGCGGCGGCGACGTCGTCGTTGGCGAGGCGGAAGTAGCGGTGCTTGCCCTGCACCAGCAGATCGACCAGCCGTTCGTCCTTCAGACGCGCGAGGTGCGCGCTGGCGGTCGATGCGGCCACCTCGGCGACGGTGGCGAGCTCGGTGGCAGTGCGCGCGTGGCCGTCCATCAGGCAGCTCAGCATGCGGGCGCGCGCCGGTTCGGCGATGGCGCCGGCCAGGCGGGCCAGCTGGAAATCGGCGGATGAAGCGGTGGTGTCCATGCGCCCATCGTAAGACGGAGCAGCATCCGACACTTCGTTCGCGGACGAAGTATGGCGGCGGCTTCGATCGCACACTGATGCCATGAACGAAAGCAACAGCCCCACCCTCGCCGAGATGCCCGCCGACCCGGTCGCTGCCGTCACGCATGCCGATCCCTATCCGTACTACGCCGCCCTTCGCGACGGGCCGCCGCTCGCTTGGAACGAGAAGCTGCGCCTCTGGGTCGCGAGCCGCGCGGACGTGATCGAAGAGGTGCTGCTCGCGCACGGTGCGTTGCGTGTACGGCCGCCCGCCGAGCCGGTGCCGCGCGCCATCGTGGGCAGTGCGGCCGGCGAGGTTTTCGGCCATCTGGTGCGCATGAACGACGGCGTGGCGCACCAGGCGCACCGGCCCGCTCTGCAACGCGCACTGGCCGGGCTCGCCCTGAACGCGGTGCACGCGGCAGCCCTGCAGATAGCGCTGCGGGTGCCGCAGCAGCAACCGCTGTCCGACGCGCTGTTCTCGATGCCTGTGCAGGCCGTCGCGCACCTGCTGGGTTTTGCCGACGACGCGCTGCCGCAGGTGGACCGGTGGATGCGCGACTTCGTGGCCTGCCTGTCGCCGTTGTCCACGCCCGAGCAGTTGCAGCGTGCGAGCGCCGCGGCGGGCGAATTGATGACGCGCTTTGAAGTTCTGGTGGCAGGCGAGCCGCCACGGCACGGCACGCTGCTCGCCGCCGTGCTCGCCGAAAGTGCGGGCGATGCGCCTCTGTCGCGCTCGCTGCTGGCGAACGTGGCCGGCCTGCTATCCCAGACCTGCGATGCAACGGCGGGCCTGGTCGGCAACAGCCTGATCGCGTTGATGCGCGAGCCTTCGCTGCGCACGTCGACCCGTACACGCGACGGCCTGCAGGCAATCGTCGAGGAGACCGCGCGGCACGATCCGTCAGTGCACAACACACGGCGCTTTGCCGCCGAAGCCGTCACCATCGCCGGCACACCGCTGGCCTCAGGCGATACGGTGCTGGTGCTGCTGGCCTCGGCCAATCGCGACCCGGCGTTCAACCCCGATCCCGACAACTTCATGCTCGTGCGTGCAAAGCGCCGCATGCTCGGCTTCGGCCACGGCATGCATGCGTGCCCCGGCCAGGCCTTGGCATGCACGCTGGCAGCGGCCAGCCTCGACGCCCTGCTGCGTCGCGCGCCCGACCTCGATGCTCAGCGCCTGCGCGGCTGGAGCTACCGGCCGTCGGTCAACGGGCGCATTCCCGTGTTCCACTGACCCGTGCCCGCCAGGTGGGGCGACAGCTGCGCATCGCCCCAGCGAAGCGGCAACGCCGCCGGGCGACGCAAGGCATGCGTGACATGGAAACGCATCAGCCGCTCCGCGCCTTCGAATTCGGCCACCTCGGGCCCGTCCCAAACGATCTCTGCCGTGACTGCCACGTGCAGCAGATCGCCGCTGTCGAAGTCGACGAACAGCAGCCCCGCGCGCGGATGCGCCGCCAGGTTACCGAGCGTGTTGAAGAAGCGGTTGCCGTTGAAGTCCGGCACGGTGAGCACGTCATCGCCGTCGACGCGCACGAAGCCAGGGCGACCGCCGCGGTGCGACACATCGACGCCGTGCGAACTCACATCGGCCTCGTCGCCCGCCGCAACCTCGTTCGGATAGGCGGTGGCGATGAACAACGTGTCGGCACTGCCGATAAGGCGATGCGCCGCAAGGTCGAGCTTGTCGAGCCATTGCGCCTGCGGCGCCGCATCGGCACGCGGCGAAACGAACACCGGCTCGCGCGCCTGGATGTAGCGCGGGCAGTTGCCGAAGCTCTGCTGCACCGCGACCATGAAACCCGCGTCATCGAGCGCCTCGACCGTGCCGTTCATGCGGTTGCGCCGCCGCGTATGCGGCTGGATGCCGAGCAGGCCCAGTGTGGCGCCCTGCTTCAACTGGCCAACGAGCGGATCGCCCGACGCGGGCAGCGCATCGACGCGCAGGTGCGTGGCATCTGGTGAATGCGCGAAGCCGGCAGGTGCCGCGAGCACGCTGGCCCAGGGCTGCATATCCGCGTCAAGGCTGCCAACCACGAGGAACGGCAACAGCCCGAAGAACTCGCGGTGCTGGTCGGGCATGTAGTCGCGAATGACGCGCGGCCCGGCCACCTCCATCTGCTCGCGCGAGCCCGCCAGGGCCTGCAACGCCCGCTCGCCGGCGTGGAACGGCGCGGCGATCATGCGACCGCCGCAAGCCCGATGGGCGTGCGCACCATTGGTACGAAGCCCGGCAAGGCTTCCACGCGCTCAAGCCAGCCGCGCACGTTCGGGTAGGTATCGAGCGCCACGCTGCCTTCGGGCGCATGCGCCACATAGGCGTAGTTCGCGATGTCGGCCAGCGTGGCGGCGGGACCGGCAAGGAAGGGCTGCTGCTGCAGGTGCATCTCCATCACCGAGAGCAACGCATGCGAGCGCTTGACGGTCTCCGTCGGGTCGGTGGTGTGGCCGAACAGCGCCATGATCCGCGCGGCCGCCGGGCCATACGCCAGCGGCCCCGCCGCCACCGAGAACCAGCGCTGCACGCGCGCCGCACCGACGGCATCGCGCGGCATCCAGCGCGCGGGGTCGGACGCATAGCGCTCGTTGAGGTAGACCAGGATGGCGTTGGAGTCGGCCAGCGTAAGGTCGCCGTCCTCGATCACCGGCACCTGGCCGAAGGGGTTGCGCGCCAGGAACTCCGGCGCACGGTTGTCGCGCTTGCGCATGTCGATCTCGACGTTCTCGAAGGGCAGGCCGAGCATCGTGAGGAACAGCCGCACGCGATGCACATGGCCGGAGAGCGTGGTGCCGTAGAGCTTGATGGGCTGGGCGGGGCGATTGGCGGCTGCGGCGTTCATGGAGGCGTTCCTTTTTCGAGATGGCTGGGACAGTGCCTCGATTCTTCTCTCTTGCGCTGAATGAATGAATAGCCATTCCTGTATTTGACTGCTGCGTTTTCCGGTTTAATCGCCCCCATGGATCGTTTCAAGGCCATGCAGACCTTCGTGCAGATTGCCGACCAGGGCAGCCTGACCCGCGCCGCCGAGGCGCTCGGCACCTCGCTGCCCGCGGTGGTGCGCTCGCTCGCTGCGCTGGAGGCGCACCTGGGCGTGCGCCTGTTCCACCGCACCACGCGCCGCCTTTCGCTCACCGAGGAAGGCCGCCACTACCTGTCGAGCGCACGCGAGGTGCTGCTCGCAGCCGACGCCGCCGACCTCGCGCTGAAGGCAGAGGCGCGCGAGCCGGCGGGCCAGCTCACCATCACCGCGCCGGTGCTCTTCGGCCACATGTACGTGGCGCCGGCCATCGTGCGCTTCATGCAGCGCTACGAAAAAGTGCGCTGCAGCGTGCGGCTGTACGACCGCACCGTGAACCTGCTCGAAGAAGGCATCGACGTGGGCATTCGCATCAGCCCGCTGGAAGATTCGTCGCTGGTGGCGCAGACGCTGGGC
The DNA here is from genome assembly GCF_059416325.1 of Variovorax sp. GW821-FHT09D05. NCBI lineage: Bacteria > Pseudomonadati > Pseudomonadota > Betaproteobacteria > Burkholderiales > Comamonadaceae > Variovorax > Variovorax sp. GW821-FHT09D05. The sequence goes on from NZ_JBWKOZ010000002.1 coordinate 237,184, forward strand.
ACCATCCGCCGCGTGGTGGCCGTGAGCCCCGACTACCTGGCGCGGCACGGCACGCCAACGCATCCGCGCGACCTGAACGGCGCGCCCTGCGTGCGAGGCCGCGTCGACGCGCCGGCGCAGTGGCTGTTCCACGAAGGCGGCAAGACGATCAGCGTGACGCCGAACAACCGCCTGGAGTTCAATCACCTCGCGCCGGCCATCGAGTCGTGCGCAGCGGGCATGGGCTTCGGCACCTTCTTCTCGTACCAGGTGATGCCGCACGTGGCGCAGGGACGGCTGAAGCTGGTGCTGGAAGACTTCGAGCCACCGCCGCGGCCGGTGAGCGTGATCTATCCCAATGCGCGGCTGCTGCCCGCGCGCACGCGGGCGTTCATCGAGTGGATGAAGATGGAGTTCAGCGGGCTCAGGCTCTAGGTGCAGTTGCCATTGCAGCTGCAGTTGCGGGGCAATTCGCGACTGTCGAGCAGGCAGATTTCCGAGTCCTGCTTCAGCACCGGCCAGCCGTCGCGCTCGAGCTGTCCGGTCACGGCCGATACGCGCGACGTGAATTCCTCCAGGGATTCGCAGCTGCGCAGCGTCACGAAGCAGGTGCAGGCTTCCTCACGCAGGCTGTCTCGCGACAACTGCGCGCCGTGCGCCTCGCACAGCTGCTGCAGCGCAGACATGTCGCACTGTTGCTGGCGCAGCTTGCCGCGCCACTCGAAATACTGGCCGTCGCAGTCGAGCTGGTCGGCGTCCTGCACAGGCGCATCGACCTTCACGCCCAACACTGCCATGCCCGCCCGCGCCAGCCATTGCGCCAGCGCCATCGCTTCGGCCTTGGCTTCTTCGAGATCGGCGCGCAACCAGGCGGTAGCCGAGAGCTGCCGATTTCGCTCGCCGCCGTTGTCGCGGTGATGGTCGATCAGCAGCGGCCGCAGCCCGATCTGCTCGCACACCGCGACAAAGAACGGGATCTGCGATTCGTGCGGCACATCGCAGGTCAGGTGAAGTTCCAGCCTGCTCTTCATGGCACGACCACCGGCGCAGGCAAAGGCAGGCCATCGCAGAGCGCGGCGGCATCGCTCGCCATGCCGCGCACCGCCTCTTCGAGGCCGAGATTCAGCACCGACATGAACTCGCCATTGGCGCTGGCCCAGTTGGTGCGCGTCCCCATGCCGTGGTACTGGCGCAAGACAGTCTCGCCGCCGGGCAGGCGGTAGTTCACCTTGAGCACGACGTGCGAAACCAGGTTCAGATCGACCGACCACGCGTGGGCCAGGCGCAGGGCCACGTCCGCAGTCACCTGCCTGGCACCGGCGCTCGCGGGCGGTGCGCCCAGCACTGTCTGGAACCCGTAGCGGCTCGTCGACTGCAGCGCGCCGCGCGTCCACCCGGTGGCGTCGCCGCTGCGCAGCGACTGCACGGACCGGGGCGTGGCGTGCACCGTCGGCAGCATCACGGTGAGGTTGCCGGCATTGGCCTTGTTGCTGCGCGCATCTTCGATCGACGGCAGGTACAGCGTGCAGCCGCGCGCGAGTCGCAGCGACACGGCCGGCACGCTGTTGGGGCGTTCGGCCGGCTCGGGCGCGGGCTCGAAAACCATGGGGAGCGGCTCGCTCTCGGTGACGGCATGCGAGAGAGTGGGCATGGCGCAGAGTACGGCCAGAGTGGTGGCGATGGCAAGTCCTTGGCGTGGCCTCATGGGGCGGTGTTCCTGACCGAATACATGGCGCCGTCCTGGTCGCGGAACAGCACGCGGCCGGGCTGCTCGTCGAAGCTCTGGCCGGCCAGTGTCACCCACGAACCGTTGACATTGAATCGCGCAGTCTTAACGCCACCTGAACGGGCGCCGGCAATGTCCAGCGCGACCGCATGCAGGGTCTGTGCCATCGACTCGCGCATCACGCCGCGCAGCACCTGCCCGTCGTTCGCGGTGAGCCTTCGCAGCACGGCAGCGCGCGCGGTGCCGCCGATGGGCGTCTGGAAGATGGCAGAGGCGCGATAGCTCGGCTCGCTGCGGCCGTCCTGCCAGAGCAGGGCCGAGGTGCGCGTGGTGAAGGCACCGAGGCCTGGCTCCAGCGCGTATTGCAGCAACAGCACCATGTAGGCGGGGCCAGTTTTCGTGGCAGCGATGCGGGCCTCCTGCTCGGCCTTCAGCGGCATCGCCGCGAGCACCTGCGAGGAGCGGATCTTCAGCGGGAACGAGCTCGGCTCGGCAAGCAGCGTGGTCAGCGCCTTGCCCGCCTCCACGCGGTAGTCGTAGTCGAGCAGCGGGCCGACGATGGCCTGCACTTCGGCGCTCATCTCCTTCTGGCGCGTTTGCTGCACCGACGAGTCGATCAGCGCGCCGATCAGCCCGCCGCCGGTGGCCGCGCTCACGCCGGGGGGCTGCGCGGAGAACATGAAGCTCTCCTGCGCGACGACGACGCGTACGTCGACTTCCTGGACCTTGTTGCGGTCCGCAGCCGCCAGGGGCCGATGAAAAGGTGCGCAGGCGCTGAGCAGCAGCGCAGCCGACAGCACCAACCAGAAACGCAGCATCCTTGGGCCTCCCACCGCGCAATGCAACTGGGCGTCGATTGTGAGGCCGCCGGGACGTGGTTCGACTCGGGTTATCGAGGGCTTGGAGCGCCCGTGATTTTCAGGTGACTGCGTCAGAATGGTTGTGTGCCGCCCACATCCTCTTCCCCTTCCCCCGCACCTCTCTTTCACGCCAGCCACTTGCGCAAGCGCTATGGCGACACCACGGTCGTCGACGACTTGTCGTTCGAGATCGCGCCCGGCGAATGCCTGGGCGTGATCGGCCCGAACGGCGCGGGCAAGACCACCACCATCCGCATGTGCCTGGGCCTCACCGCGCCCGACGGTGGTGACATCTCGGCACTCGGGCTGCAGATGCCGCGCGACGCACTGGCCATCAAGGCGCAGCTGGGCGTGGTCACGCAGTTCGACACGCTCGACCCGGATTTCAGCTGCGCCGAGAACCTCGTGGTGTACGGCCGCTACTTCGGCTTCAGCAAGGCGCATGTGCGCGCACGCGTGCCGCAGCTGCTGGAGTTCGCGGCGCTGTCGCACAAGGCCGATGCGAAGCCGGGCGAGCTCTCGGGCGGCATGCGGCGGCGGCTGTCGCTGGCGCGTGCGCTGGTCAACGACCCGAAGCTGCTGCTGCTCGACGAACCGACCACCGGCCTCGACCCGCAGGCGCGGCACCTGATGTGGGAACGGCTGCAGGTGCTGCTGCAGCAGGGGAAGTCGATCTTGCTGACCACGCACTTCATGGACGAGGCCGAGCGCCTGTGCTCGCGCCTGCTGGTGCTCGACCATGGCCGCAAGATCGCCGAAGGCCGCCCACGCGACCTCATTGCCGAGCACCTGGAGCCCGACGTGGTCGAGGTGTATGGCAACGGCGCGCTGTCGCTGGCGGAATCGCCCGAGCTGAAGGCGATGGCGGCACGCGTGGAAGTCAGCGGGGAGACGGTGTTCTTCTACACGCAGGACGCGCGGCGGCTGCTCGATGCGCTGACGCAGCACAGCGGCCTGCGCACCTTTCATCGGCCGGCGAATCTGGAGGACCTCTTCCTCAAGCTCACCGGCCGCCAGATTCGCGAGGACGGCTAGATCATGAACACGACGACAACGACGACCGCACCGATTGCAGCGACCGCGCCTCCTTCGCCTTCAGTATGGCGCCCGCCCGAAATCTCGCTGCGCTGGTGGCCCGTGTTTTTGCGCAACCTGCTGGTGTGGCGCAAGCTCGCCATCCCCAGCCTGATCGGAAACATCGCCGAACCGCTGATCTGGCTCGTGGCCTTCGGCTACGGCATGGGCGCGCTGGTGGGGCAGGTGTCGGTCGACGGCGTGAAGGTGCCCTACATCCTGTTCCTGGCGAGCGGGTCGATCTGCATGAGCGCGATGAACGCAGCGAGCTTCGAGGCGCTTTATTCGGCGTTCTCGCGCATGCACGTGCAGAAGACCTGGGACGGCATCATGAACGCGCCCGTCGGACTCGACGACATCGTGATGGCCGAAATGCTGTGGGCGGCGTTCAAGTCGATCTTCACCGTGACGGCGATCCTGTTCGTGATGCTCGGGCTGGGCATCAGCCACAGCCCGAAGCTCATCGTTGCGTGGATGGTGCTGATCGGGGCGGGCATCACCTTCTCGTCGATCGCGCTGATCTTCAATGCGCTGGCGAAGGGCTATGACTTCTTCACGTACTACTTCACGCTCTTCATGACGCCGATGATGTTCCTGAGCGGCGTGTTCTTTCCGCTCGAGCAACTGCCCTCCGCAGTCAAGGCCGTGGCGGCGTGGCTGCCGCTGACGAATGCGGTGGCATTGGTGCGGCCGCTGTTCATGGACCAGTGGCCGACCGACTGGTGGCTGCACGCGGCGGTGCTGGCTGTGTATGCAGTAGTGGCGTTCTGGATTGCGTTGGCGTTGACGCGCAAGCGGTTCAAGGGGTGAGGCTGGGTCTCTTCATCACCTACAGCTGCATGACTCCCGCGGTCCGGGCCCGCACTTCAGGCGAAGCCAGGCAAGTGGCAACCGCCTCGTAGCCAGGCGCGCCGGGATAGGGCGCCACCTGGGTCGGCGGGCTGTGGTTGGCGGGGCAGAGGAGGATGGTTTCGTCCGGGCCGACGGCAGTCAGGTCGAGGATGGCGCAGGAACGGGTGAGCATGAAGAGGGGCCGCACGCCGGGCCCGCGGCGGCGCAGCCAGGCAATCAATGCCTCCTGGGTTGCGTGGTCGAGGCCTTGTTCGATCATGTCGATGACCAGAGCGTCCGGTCCGTCGGCCTGCAGCCCCGCGAGCAATGCGATCAAGGCATCCGACGGCGTGGCGCCGTCTTCCACGAGCCAGGTCAGGGCTTCGTCGACGCGGGACTTCAGCAGGGAATCACCATCCAGCCGCGACTTTGCTGCTGCCACCTCGTCATCTTCAAGCCTCTCCAGGCCCAGCATGGCGGCGTTGGGCAATGCATTGGCGAGGCACTGCGCCAGCCGGGTCTTGCCACTGCCTAGCGGACCAATGATGTAGTTCAGGGCGCGGATGTCGCGAAGCTCGAAGAGCTCCCCGCCCCATGGCCACGGCAGTTCGAATGCGACGCGGACCTCTGCAGCAGGTGCCAGCAGGCCTGTGAGTTCGCCGATGCTCGGCGTCCGGCCTTGCGCCAGTTCGCTTCGCAAGCCACGGACCTTGTCGACCGTGCGAGCAAGCTGGCGAAGCTGCGCCTCCAGCGCTGTCTGGTGCGCCGCCAGCGTTGGCTCCAGTCCTTGGGAATTGCCTTCCAGCGCCCGCTCCACCTGCGCAAGGCTGAAGCCGAGCGCGCGAAGCGCGACGATCTCGGCGGCCCGGGACATCTCCTTCTGGCCATACGCCCGCCACCCCGCCGCGGTACGACCAGGCGCCACCAACCCGCGCTGCTCATAGAGCCGCAAGGCCTTGGCCGAAACACCGAGCCGCCTCGCGGCTTCGGATGGACTGAAAGAGCGAGCGGTGGATTGCATGAAGAGAACCTTTTTCGACGTTCTTCCCTTTTTAAGGGCTGCCCCAGGGGCCGGGTCAACAGGCGGACATGAAAGTTGGATTCACTGGCCTTGCAGGTTCAGAATGCCCGTTCCCGGCAGACTGTAGCCTCCGTTGAAACCAACGCTTGCAAATTAGATTGCACACAATCTAATTGCTCGCTACAATTCAGCCCATGCGCTCCAACCCAGTCCCCACCGACGAAATGCTCAAGCTGGACAACCAGCTGTGTTTTGCCGTGTACTCCGCCTCCCTGGCCATGACGCGGCTCTACAAGCCGGTGCTGGAAAAGCTGCAGCTCACCTACCCCCAATACCTCGTGATGCTCGCCCTCTGGGAGCAAGACGGCCTCATGGTCTCCGAGCTCGGCGAGAAGCTCTCGCTCGACTCGGGCACGCTCACGCCGCTGCTCAAGCGCCTCGAAGCCAACGGCTACGTGGCCCGTGTGCGCGACGTGGCCGACGAGCGCCGCGTGCACATCACGCTGACAGCCGCCGGCCGCAGGCTCAAGAGCCGCGCATCGAACGTGCCGGCCTGCCTGATGGCCGCCACCGAATGCTCGGTGCCCGAACTGATTTCGCTCACCCAGCAGATCCAGACCCTGCGCGACCGCATCAAGAAGGCAGCCTGACGCAGCGCAACATTTTTCTCCCGCTTCGGTCGATCCCATCAAGAGAGAACGAAGCCTTTCACCACCCTCCCTCCACTTCATCATCACCAAAGGAATCACCATGACCACCAAGCTCGACAAAGTTCTCTACACCGCAGAAGCTCACACCGTCGGCGGCCGTGACGGCGCAGGCAAGTCCAGCGATGGCGCTATCGACGTCAAGCTGAGCTCGCCCGGTTCCGGCAAGCCCGGCACCAACCCCGAGCAGCTGTTCGCGGTCGGCTATGCCGCCTGCTTCATCGGCGCGATGAAGGCCGTCGGCCCGAAGATCGGCGTGAAGGTGCCTGAAGACGTCGCCATCGACTCCAGCGTTTCCCTTGGCCCGACGAACGGCGGCGCGGCTTACGGCATCGCCGTGAAGCTGGCGATCACGTTGCCCGGCCTGGATGCAGATGCCAAGCAGAAGCTGGTCGACACCGCTCACCAGGTTTGCCCCTACTCGAACGCCACCCGCGGCAACATCGACGTGGAACTGACGATCGCCTAAAAGCTCGTTGCGCGCGCGAACAAGCGGTCCGGCCACAAGCCGGACCGCTTTTTTCATGCCCGCCGATGTCTCACGGGTGACGCCAAAACGCGGCGCGAGATAGCGCCTTTCATCAAGCTTGGCTAACGTAGCTGGACACCAACTGCCAGGAGCCTCGCTCATGAGCACCACCAGCTTCCTCATCCGCAAAGACCAGCTCGCCACCACGCGCCTGCACACCGCCACCGACGAAGCGCTCGCCGACGGCCAGGTGCGCGTGCGCATCGACAGCTTTGCGCTCACTTCCAACAACATCACGTATGCCGCCTTCGGTGACGCGATGAGCTACTGGCAGTTCTTCCCGAGCGGCGAAGAGGGCTGGGGCAGCATTCCCGTGTGGGGCTTTGCGAGCGTGGTGCAGTCGCTGCACCCGGGTGTGCCGGTGGGCGAACGGCTCTACGGCTACTGGCCAATGGCTTCAGCCGCGGTGCTGAGCCCCGGGCGGCTCTCGCCCGAGCGCTTCACCGACGTGGCGCCGCACCGCGCAGAGCTGCCCGCCGTCTACAACCAGTACTTCCGCTGCGCGAGCGACGCGCTCTACACGGCCGACACCGAAGACACCCAGGCCCTGCTGCGCCCGCTGTTCATCACCTCGTGGCTGATCGACGACTTCATGGCCGACAACGATTTCTTCGGCGCGAAGACCATGCTGCTGTCGAGCGCATCGAGCAAGACGGCCTACGGCACCGCCTTCCAGCTGCACCAGCGCGAGGGCATCGAGGTGATCGGCCTGACCTCGCCCTCCAACGTGGCCTTCTGCGAAAGCCTGGGCTGCTACGACCGCGTGGTGACCTACGAAGCACTCGACACCATCGCGGCCGACACGCCCTGCGTGTACGTCGACTTCGCCGGCAACGGCGCGCTGCGCAACGCCATCCACGAGCGCTTCACGAATCTCGCATACAGCAGCTCCATCGGCGGCACGCACGTCGAGCAGCTTGCAACCAAGGGCGCGGGCAAGGACTTGTCGGGCCCGCGCGCCACGCTGTTCTTCGCACCGGCGCAGATCAAGAAGCGCACCACCGAATGGGGCCCCGACGAATTCGGGCGCCGCATGGTCGCGGCCTGGCACAACTTCCTGGCCACCGTCACCGATGCGAAGGCCCCCTGGCTGCACGCCGAACACCACGATGGCGGCGAGGCAGTGCAGGCCGCCTACGCGCAGGTGCTCGCGGGCAAGGGCGACCCGCGCACGGGCCATATCCTTTCTCTTTACAAACAACCTGCAAGCGCGTGAGCCCGCGGGGCGCCGTGTGGCGACAATCGCCGCATGACCCTTTCTTCCGCGGCGCCCGCGAACACACATCCTTACGAGAGCCTCACGCCAGACGTGGTGCTCGACGCGCTCGCGACGCTCGGCCTGTACGGCGACGGCCGGCTCACAGGCCTGAACTCCTATGAAAACCGGGTCTACCAGGTCTACCTGGAAGACCCGAACCCACATCCGGCAGTGGTGGTCAAGTTCTACCGCCCCGGCCGCTGGAGCGAAGCCGAGATCCTCGAAGAGCACGGCTTCTCGCTCGAACTGGCCGCCGGCGAAGTGCCGGCCGTGCCGCCGCTGGCCTTCGAAGGCAAGACGCTGCATCACCACGCCGGCTTCGCCTTCAGCGTGAGCCCCTACCGCGGCGGCCGCGCACCAGAGCTCGACAACTTCGAGGTGCTCGAATGGGTGGGCCGCTTTCTGGCGCGCATCCATACCGTGGGCAGCGCCAAGCCTTTCGAGGCCCGCCCCGCGCTCGACCTGCAGACCTTCGGCCTCGACTCGCGCGACTGGCTGCTGGAGAACGACAAGATTCCGCTCGACATGCAGCGCGACTGGGAAAAGATCTGCAACGAGGCGCTGGACATGGTTCGCGCGACCGCCCTCGCGCTGCAGCCACCGGCCTCCGACTTCAAGCCCCGCAAGCTGCGCCTGCATGGCGACGTGCATCCCGGCAACATCCTGTGGACGCCCACCGACCGCCCCGGCGGCGGCCCGCACTTCGTCGACCTCGACGACGCGCGCACCGGCTTCGCGGTGCAAGACCTGTGGATGCTGCTGTCGGGCGACCGCGCACAGCGCACGTCGCAACTGTCGGGCCTGCTCGACGGCTACGAGCAGTTCCGCGAATTCGACCGCCGCGAGCTGGCGCTGATCGAACCGCTGCGCACGCTGCGGCTCATCCACTACAGCGCCTGGCTGGCGCGGCGCTGGGAAGACCCGATCTTCCCGATCAACTTTCCGTGGTTCGGCTCCAGCGACTACTGGAAGGGGCAGATCCTCGTGCTGGAAGACCAGTGCGAGCAGATGGCCGAAGAGCCCCTTTACGCCTAGAAATGTCGGCCCCCCGGCTTTTCACTCCGCTTCGCTGCGTGTAATTCTCCACCCCCCAAGGGGGAGGCCCGGCCGCCTTGGGGCGGCACGGCGGCGGCCGGCTGCGCGTCGACCACGCCCTGCAGCAGCCGCTCGACCAGCACATTGGCCGGCCCGTTGCGCCAGATGCCATAGGCCTCCGATTGCGCCACCACCCGATCGAGCGGCCTGAACACCGCGCCGCGCAGGGCCGAATGCCGCATCGCCTGCGGCACCAGCGCCACGCCCATGCCCTGCGACACCAGCGAGACCACGGCCAGCCAATGGCGCACCTCGTGGCGCACCTCGGGCAGAAAGCCCGCGTCGGCGCAGATCGACAGGATGCGCTCGTGATAGTCGGGTGAAGCCTCGCGCGAGAACAGCACGAAGGGCTGCTCGCGCAGGTCGGCCGGCGCCAGCACCCGCTTGCGCGCCAGCGCATGCCCAGCCGGCAGGCAGGCCACGAAGGGTTCGGACAGCAACAGCCGGTGCTGCAGTTCGAGCGGCACGCGGCGCGTGTGGGCAAAGCCGATGTCCAGCCGGTCGTTCAGCAGCTCGGTGATCTGCACGCCGGAGTTGAGTTCGCTCAGCGTGATGCGCACCGCCGGGTGCTTCGCCTGGAAGGCACGCAGCGCCTGCGGCAGGCCCCGGTACAGCATCGCGCCCACGAAGCCGATGCGCAGCCGCCCTGCCGAGCCCAGCGCCACGTCGCGCGCCTCGATGGCGGCTTCTTCCGCCTGCAGCAGCACGCGCCGCGCCGAAATGCGCAGCGCCTCGCCGGCGGGCGTGAGCCGCACTTCCTTGCTGTTGCGCTCGAACAGCCGCGCGCCCACGTTGTCTTCCAGCTGCCGGATCGCCACCGACAGCGGCGGCTGCGAGATCGACAGGCGCCGCGCTGCCCGCCCGAAGTGCAGTTCTTCGGCGAGCACGGAGAAGTAGCGCAGGTGCCGCAGTTCCATGGATAGTCAGATCGAATCGAACAAGACCAAATCGATATTAGACACGGATCGTCGCGGCTTCAACAATGCGCCAAACCAAGGAAACCATGGAGACAAAGCGCATGTCCGCAGAGCACGCCCATCCGATCCCCGATCGCCACGGCCAGAACCTGTTCACCACCGACGCCGAGCTGCACGCGCTGCTCGCGCTCTACCTGCCCGAAGACCTGCGCCGCCACATGCAGCCGCACTTCGAGCGCCTGGGCGGCCTCGCGGGCGGCCTGCTCGACGACCTGGCCGGCACCGCCGACCGCAACCCGCCCGTGCTGAAGCAACGCACGCGCACCGGCCTCGACGAGCAGAAGGTCGTGAAGCACCCCGCGTACGTCGAAATGGAACGCCTCGCGCTCAGCGAATTCGGCCTGGCCGCCATCTCGCATCGCGACGACACGCTGGGCTGGAAAGGCAAGGTGCCGCCGCTGGTCAAGTACGTGCTGACCTACCTGTTCGTGCAGGCCGAGTTCGGCCTGTGCTGCCCGGTGTCGATGACCGACTCCCTCACGCGCACGCTGAAGAAGTTCGGCAGCCCGGAGCTGCTCGCAAAGTACCTGCCGCGCCTGACATCTCTCAACTTCGACGAGCTGGCGCAAGGTGCGATGTTCATGACCGAGCAAGCCGCCGGCTCCGACATTGCCGCCACCGCCACGATGGCGCACCAGGAAGTCGACGGCAGCTGGCGCCTTGCCGGCGACAAGTGGTTCTGCTCCAACCCCGATGCCGACTTCGCGATGGTGCTGGCACGCGCCGACGACGGCTTGCCCGGCATGAAGGGCGTGTCGCTGTTCCTGCTGCCGCGCCGGCTCGAAGATGGCAGCCTCAACCACTACCGAATCATCCGGCTGAAGGACAAGCTGGGCACGCGCTCGATGGCCAGCGGCGAGATCCGCCTCGAAGGCGCGGTCGCGTACCTCGTGGGTGAAGCGGGCCGCGGCTTCGTGCAGATGGCAGACATGGTCAACAACTCGCGCCTGTCGAACGGCGTGCGCGCTGCCGGCCTGATGCGCCGTGCGGTGGCCGAGGCCGAGTTCATTGCATCCGAGCGCCGCGCCTTCGGCCGCACGCTCGACCAGATGCCGCTGATGCAGCGCCAGCTCGACAAGCTGCGCCTGCCGGCCGAGCAGGCGCGCACGATGGTGTGCCAGACGGCGCTGGCACTGGCCCGCTCCGACGCAGCCGAGCCTGATGCGTATGCGCTGCTGCGCATCCTTACGCCGCTCATCAAGTTCCGCGCCTGCCGCGATGCGCGCAAGGTCACGGGCGATGCGATGGAAGTGCGTGGCGGCTGCGGCTACATCGAGGAATGGAGCGATGCGCGCCTCGTGCGCGACGCGCACCTGGGCTCGATCTGGGAAGGCACGAGCAACATCGTGGCGCTCGACGTGATTCGCGCGGTGAAGCGCGAAGGCTCGCTGCCCGTGCTGCGCGCGCACTGCGCGAAGCTGCTGGGCGATGCGGCGCTCGCTCCTGGCTTCGCGAAGGCCTTGCGCGATGCACTCGACCGCGCCGCAGCGCTGACCGAAACCGCCGCGCGTGAAGGCGGCGACGTGCTCGCGCGGCAGGCCGCATCGGCGCTTTATCACTGCACCAGCGCCATCGCGATGGCCTGGGAGGCCGCACGCAGCGGCTCCGCACCACGCATGCACTGGGCGCAACTGGTGCTGCTGCACCGCGTGCTGCCGCGTGATCCGCTCTCGCCCGATGCCATGCCCGCGGACTGGAATGCCGCCACCGGTCAATCCACGACGGTGCCGGCCTGAGCCTCTTTCCCTCTTACAAAAACGGAGACATCCCTTGAAACGCTTCCCCTTCCTGCTGGCAGCCTGCGCCGCGCTGCTGACAGCAATGCCCGCAGCGCAAGCCGCCGACGCCTTCCCCACCAAGCCCCTGATGCTGGTCGTGCCCTTCCCGCCCGGCGGCCCCACCGACGCGATGGCCCGCACGCTGGCCGCCGAGATGAAGGACCGCCTCGGCCAGTCCATGATCGTGGAGAACCGCGCAGGCGCCGGCGGCAACATCGGCGCCGAATACGTGGCGCGCGCCGAGGCCGACGGCCACACGCTGCTGTTCGGCACCTCGGGCCCGTTGGCCATCAACGCGAGCCTGTACCGCAAGATCAACTACGACCCGGTGAAGAGCTTCGCGCCGGTGATCCAGGTCGGCTACCTGCCCAACATCCTGGTGGTGAACCCCGCCCTGCCCGTGAAGACCGTGCCGGAGCTCGTGGCCTACGCCAAGGCCAACCCCGGCAAGCTCAGCTATGCATCGTCGGGCAACGGCGCGTCGTCGCACCTCGCGGGCGTGCTCTTCAACTCGGTAGCGGGCACCGACCTGCAGCACATTCCCTACAAAGGCACCGGCCCCGCGCTCAACGACCTGCTGGGTAACCAGGTCAGCATGACCTTCACTGACATCCTCACCGCGCTGCCTTACGTCAAGGCCGGCAAGCTGCGCGCACTGGGCGTGGCCACCGTCGCGCGCTCGCAGGCGCTGCCCGACGTACCGACGATTTCGGAGCAGGGCTACAAGGGCTACGACGTGAGCGTGTTCTTCGGCATCGTCGCGCCGGCCGGCACGCCAGCCGACCGCGTTAGCAAGCTCAACCATGCTTTCGCCGAAGTGCTGAACTCGCCCAAGGTGAAGCAGATGTTCGCGGCGCAGGGTCTGGAAACACCCACCGATACGTCGCCGCAGAGGCTTGGCCAGTTCATTGGCACGGAGTCTGTGAAGTGGAAGGACGTGGTGAAGAAGTCGGGGGCACAGCTCGATTGATGCCGTCATTCGGGGCGCGCTCACGCCGACGGGGTACCTTGCTCCGCGAATGTCCCCCGGCCTGCGGCCTCCTCCTTTATTTCGCTGCGCAAGGCACCCCATCGGCGTGATCGTTCAGCGCAGCGGTTAAACCGCCGGAACAAGCATGGCGTTCCCTGTGCACAGGGCGCCGGGTACTCCCCGCAGCGAAATAAAGGAGGAGGCCGAAGGCCGGGGGACATTCGCGGAGGGGAGTACCCGGTGGCCTGTGCACTCGCCCCGAATGAACGAACAAGGCAAATCCAAGGACCAGAAATGACACAAGCCCAAGGCGCCCTCGCAGGCATCCGAGTACTAGATATCTCCCGCATCCTCGGCGGCCCCTACTGCGGCCAGATCCTCGGCGATCACGGAGCCGACGTGCTCAAGGTCGAGCCGCCACAGGGCGACGACACGCGCACATGGGGCCCGCCCTTCAGGGAAGGCGTGGCCTCGTACTACCACGGGCTCAACCGCAACAAGCGCGTGCAGCACCTCGACTTCTCGACGGAAGAAGGCCGCACTGCACTGCTCGCGCTGGTGGCCGAAGCCGACGTGCTGATCGAGAACTTCAAAACCGGCACGATGGAACGCTGGGGCATCGGCTACGAAACGCTGTCGCAGCGCTTTCCGCGCCTCGTGTGGTGCCGCGTGTCGGGCTTCGGCGCCGACGGCCCGCTGGGTGCGCTGCCGGGCTATGACGCCGCCGTGCAGGCCATGACCGGCATCATGAGCATCAACGGCGAAGCCGACGGTGGACCGCTGCGCGTGGGCCTGCCGGTGGTCGACATGGTGACCGGGCTGAACGCGGTCATCGGCGTGCTGCTCGCTCTGCAGGAGCGCCAGCGCAGCGGGCGTGGGCAGTTCGTGGAGGCAGCGCTGTACGACAGCGGCCTGTCGCTGCTGCATCCGCACGCGGCCAACTGGTTCATGGACGGCACCGAGCCGCGCCGCACCGGCAATGCGCATCCGAACATCTATCCGTACGACGCGCTGGCCACCGGCACCGACCCGGTGTTCGTGGCCGTGGGCAACGACCGGCAGTTCGCCAGCCTGTGCCGCTGCATCGGACTGCCCGATCTGGCGGACGATCCGCTCTACCGCACGGCCGGCGCGCGCTCGGTGCACCGCGACGGACTCAAGCAGCAACTCGAGGCGGCGATGGCGGCCTTCGATGGCCGCGCGCTGGTCGAGCAACTGATGGCGGCCGGCGTGCCCGCCGCGCCAGTGCTGCCAGTCGATGCCGCGTTGCAGCATCCGCACACGCTGCACCGCGAGATGGTGGTGGAGATGCCCGGTGGCTATCGCGGCATCGGCGCGCCGGTGAAGCTGAGCCGCACGCCGGCAAGCTACCGGCATGCGCCACTCACGCCGGGCGATGCCTTCCTGCCGCTGGACGACTCAATGGAGCAGTGATGATCGGCCGCGGCCGATGCCGTAGTACGCGATGCCCACGGACTCGACCTCCGCGGCGTCGTAGACATTGCGGCCATCGAAGATCGCCGGCGTGCGCAGTGCCTTCGCGATGCCCGCGAAATCAGGCCGCCGGAACTCCGCCCACTCGGTGACGAGCGCCAGTACATCGGCGCCCTGCAGCGCCTCTTGCGCCGTGTCGCACCAGCGCACGTCATCGCGCTCGCCGATGAGGCCGCGTGCGTTCGGCATTGCCGCCGGGTCGTATACCTGCACGCGCGCACCGGCGGCCCACAGCCGCTCCAGCAGCACGAGGCTCGGCGCATCGCGCATGTCGTCGGTATCTGGCTTGAAGGCCAGGCCCCACACGGCGATGGTCTTGCCCGCGATGCGGCCTTCGAAGTGGTGCGTCATCAGGTCGAACAGCCGGCTCTTCTGCTCGTGGTTCGTGGCCTCGACAGCCGAGAGGATGCGAAGCGCATGGCCGTCGCGGTCGGCCGCGTACCTCAGCGCCCGCACGTCCTTCGCGAGGCACGAGCCACCATAGCCCGCACCGGCTTGCAGAAAGTCGGGCCCGATGCGCCGGTCAGCGCCGATGCCGCGCCGCACCATCTCGATGTCGGCACCCGCATGCTCGGCCAGGCGGGCCATCTCGTTCATGAAGCTGATGCGGGTGGCGAGCATGGCGTTGGCCGCGTACTTGGTGAGCTCGGCCGAGCGGCGGTCCATCACCAGCAACTGCCTTGTCGGGTCCTCGACGAAGGGTTCGTAGAGCCGGGCCAGCAACTCGACGGCCCATGGGTTTCCGCTGCCGATCACCACGCGGTCGGGCCGCCGGCAGTCGCGCACGGCCGAGCCTTCGCGCAGGAACTCGGGGTTCGCCGCCACCGCGATGCGAAGCCGCGCGCCGCGTTGCGAAAGCTCGCCGCTCAATACTGCCTCGACCTGGTCGGCAGTGCCCACCGGCGCGGTCGACTTGCACACGACCACCGCCTCGCGGTCGCGGTGCCGCCCGATGCCGGCGGCCACGGCCATCACATGGCGCAGGTCGACGCGGCCTTCGGCGTCGGCGGGCGTGTTCACCACGATGAAGAGCACGTCGCCATGCAGGCAGGCCGTGCGCTCGTCGGCGGTGAACTGCAGCGTTCCGGCGGCCAGGCCAGCGGCCACCAGCGCCTCCAGGTCCGGTTCATGCAAGGGCATCAGGCCGCGCTGCAGCCCTTCGATGCGAGCCAAATCCGCGTCCGCGCACAGCACTTCGTGGCCCGCTTCAGCCAGGCAGGCGGCAAAGCTCAGGCCCACGTAGCCGGCGCCGAAGATGCTGACTTTCATGGGCGAGCCCATGGCGCACGGCACTGGTGGCGGGCGCGGTTGTGCGATAAAAGCAGGATGCAAGCCTTCAAAACAATGTCCGGACAGGAAAATTCGATGATGCCCGATCAAGTTGCCGCGCGTTGCGCGCTGGTCCTGGAGACCAACAACCTGCGCGGCGGAGCCGATGCCGAGGCCAAGGCGGGCACCAGCCTGCAGCGTCTCGTCGCCCTGCTGGCGAAGCAGAAACTGCCGCTCACCGCGCTCGCACAGGTGGTCGTCACGCACGACGGGCTGAGCCCGGCCACCTGCGAGGCCGTGAGCAAGCTCGCAGGCTGCCCGGTCGACTTCGTGCGCATCGATGCCGCCACCGGTTATTACGACGCCAAGAATGTCGGCTTCGAGGCCACCGATGCGCAGCGCTGCACGCACGTGGTGTTCGCCGACGCCGACTGCCTGCCCGACGACGACTGGCTGCTGCAGATGCTGCTGCCGTTCACCCGAAGCGACGCGCCCGCCGTGGTGGCTGGCCGCACCAGCTACGCGGCCAACGTGGTCGGCACCGCGCTCACGACCATCGACTTCATGTACTTCCCCAACGTCGACCATGCCGGCGCCACGAGCAACTTCTACGCGAACAACGTGGCCTTCCGCCGCGACGTGTTCGAGCAGCACAGCTACCAGGCGCTCGACGGCGTGTACCGCGCGCACTGCCAGGTGCTGGGCATGCGGCTGAAGGCGGCGGGCGTGCCGATCCACTACGCGGCACAGGCCCACACCGAACACCGCCTGCCCGATACGCGCGCCGAGGCGCTCAAGCTGCGCTGGATGCGCGGGCAGGACACGTACTCGCTCACGCCGCACCTGCTGCGCAGCTACGTATCGCCGCGCTGGCAGTGGCTCGCGAAGAGCGGGCCGATAGGGCCGCTGGCCGTGCTGTTCACCCGGCTGGGGTTCAGCGTGAAGGCGCTCAATCATCAAGACCTGCCGCCGCTGCGCGGGCTGCGCTGGCTCGCGGGCATGGCGTTGATCCTCGGCTTCTCGGCGGTCGACATGCTGGGTGCGTTCGCGCGCGGCATCGGGTGGCACACCACGGGCAGCACTAACGCCGACGCGCAGGCGCTTTCGTATCACCGGCCCTGAACGCCTTTCGCGCCTTCCTTCTCTTCCAGAAGAACAACAAGACAAGAACATGCCAATTCGCTCTTCATTCATCGCTCGCCAGCTGACGCTCGGCCTCGCGCTCGCAGGCGCCTTCACGCTGGCAAGTGCCGCCGACTTTGTCGGCCGCGGCGTCTTCAACTTCAAGTCCGACGCCGGCTGCCCCTTCGCCGCGCTCGCGGGCCCCGGCAACGACTGCAACCGCCTCGCCCTCGACGACCCCGACACCCGTGCCGCGCTCGACAGCGCCGCGCACACCATCCGCTTCGTCAACACGCGCAGCTACAACGAGAAAACCATCGTCGGCGACGTGCTGTTGCAAGGTTCCGGCCAGGCGCGCAGCGGCCAGCGCGTGCCGCTGACCTTTCATGCGCTGCTGAGCCGTTCGGGCAGCGAGTGGTCGGTGAGCAGCCACGCCCACTCGCCCATGGGCGGCGAGTTCAGCGACATCCGCATCGACCCGTACCAGATCGTGGTGGTGAACGAGGCGACCACCGACCATGTGCTGCTCACAGCCGACCAGGTCGTCGAGGCGCTGGCCAAGCCTTCGCTGACCGCGCGCCTGGCCAACGTGCTGGTGCAGGTGGAAGACAACCGCACGAATGGCGCAAGGGACGCCGACATCACCATCGGCCTCGGCCTGAGCAAGGCCTCGAAGTCGGTGGCGCGCGCGCGCTTTCATGCGCCGGCCGCCAGGGGGATGCAACTGGCCGAGGCCATGCAGCAGGGCAACTGGACGCTGGAGCTGCAGGCGCTGAGCGGCCAGATCCCGCACCAGGTGGTGCAGCGCGACATGTTCCTGTACGGGCTCGAATCGCAGTCGCTGCTGCAGCCGTTGCTGCAGCGCGGCTTCCGCAAGAACGAGAAGCTCGTGCTCGGCGCTACCAACGGCAAGGGCTATGTGCGCTACGACGGCCAGCAACGCGAATTCGCGGGTGCCGATGCCGCCGCGCGCGCCTTCCTGCAGGACAGCTTCATCGGGCTGGTGCTGGGCTGGCAGCAGCAGACACCACAGACCACGAAGGCCAAGGCCGATGGCCGCTGAGCCAGCCGACGACATCGCAGCCGGCTTCGACTGCCTCTCTGCGCCCACCTTGCGCGGCTGGCCGGCCCTGCAGGCCCGCCTCGTGCACCACGTCAAGCGCGCCGCACTGCGCCAGCTGCATGCGAGCAATGCGGGCGAGATGCTGTTGCTGCGCTTCTATCTGGTGGGCGAGGAATCATCCGAGCAGGCGCTGCAGCGCGAACTGCGCATCGCCCCGCCCGAGTGGCTGGTGCGCCAGCTCGACCAGCACCTGGCCGACGAGCAACACCATGCGCGCCTGTTCGCGCAGGCCATCGTCGAGCGCGGCGGCAACGCGCAGGCGGCAGCTTCACCCGAAGAGGCGCCGCAGCCCGACTGGTTCAGCCGCCGCAAGCTCGCGCGCTGGCAGGCGCTCATTCGCCGCCATGCGCCACACTTTGCGCACGGCGGGCTGGTGCCGGCCTATGCCATCGGTCTCTCGGCCGAGCAGATGGCCTCGCGCATCCTGCAGCGCCATTGCGCGCTGATCGGCCCGCAACATGCGCTGCACCCGCTGCTGTCGCGCGTGCTGATTGATGAAGACCGCCACATCCGTCTGTGCAGCCACACCTTGCAGCGCTGCGTGGCGCCGCACGAACAGGCGCGGCTCGCGCAACTGATGCGCGAGGTGCGCGACACCGAGCGCGGCTTCGGCGTCACGGGCGCGCTAGGCATGTGGATCGCCGGCGTGGCGCTGCGGCTGCGCCCCGGCGCCACGCGGCCGGTGCAGCACCAGCATCACGCCTGAGCGATGCCGCCGCGCATCCTCTACCTCGCGACCGCGGACGCGCGCGGCCACCTGATGCGTGCGCAGCTGCTGGCCCATGCGTTGCGCGCAGCCGGCGCGCAGGTGCAGGTGCTCACCACCTCGGACGAAGGCGCGCGCTTTCTCGCCGGCTTCGGCATCGATGCGCCAGTGCTCTCGCGGCATTACGCGGTGCAGTTCGACACGCAGCAGAACATGCTGCGCCGCGAAACCGACCGCAACGTGGCGCACTACATGTTCCGCCCCGAACGCATGCTGCGCGACGTGTGGCGGCTGCGCGCACGCTTTCGTGAAGCCGACCTGGTGGTGAACGACTCGTTCCACCCCGCGCTGCTGCTGATGGGCTGGCTGCCGTTCTGGCGGCGCAAGGTCGTGCACGTGTACGGCGCCAGCCTGCGCCGCGCGCTCGAAACCAATTTCAAGGGACGGATGCCCGGCGCGATTGCAAAGCTGTTCGGCGGCATCGTGGCGTGGCAGATCGACCGCAGCCTCGCGCGCATCGAGCACGACTTCGCTTATGGCGAGCCGCAGCACGACGGCCACGGCCGCCACCGGCTGGCCACGCCGGTCGCGGTGGTCGATGCGGTGGACCACAGCGAAGCGGCACAGCGCGCGGCTGCCGTGTACCTCAACCCGCATTTCCAGGAGCCGGCGCTTGCCGACGGCCTCGAACAGGGTCTTGCCGACGCGGGCGTGCCAGCACATCTCGTCGGCGAAGGCTATGCCCACAGGCCGCACTGGCATGCGCGCGACGAGCACTGGATAGAGGCGGCAGCGCACAGCGCGTTCATCGTTTCAGCGCCGGGCATGGCGGCGCTGTCTATCGCAGCGGTCTACCGCAAACCGATCCTGCTGCTGCTGACCGACCAGCCGGAGCAGGCGATCAACGCGGGGCGCGCGGCGCAGCTTGGTCTGGCGCATCGTGTGGTGGTGTGGCGCGGTGATGCGCCGAAGTTTGCGCGGGCTGTGGCTGCCGCGGCCGGCGAATTGCTTGCACTGCCGGCTAGCGTGGCGGATGCCACTGCGGGGCGACAGGGGGCCATCGAACGGCTCCGGCACTGGACTACGCTGCTGTACGGCCTTGCCTCGACAGCTACCCGATAACCCCACGCGCCGTATCGATCAACGCGCGAAACGCCCGCGTCATCGCACGCACCGGATGCATCTCGGACCATTGCTTCGCTGTCGTCTTCGGCGGCGCGGAGATCACTCCCCGGCCCATGCGCAGCGACACCTGCAGCTTCCTGATGGTGAAGGCCGGTTGGGCCATGCGGCGCCCCGTGCCGGCGGCCACGACGAACTGCAGCACCAGGCACTTGCGTCCCGCCGTCGGTTCGATCTCGAACACCAGACTGCGCCGCCGCGCGCCAGTGCCGCGCTGACCCGGCAGCACCGTGCCGTCGAACATGGCGAGCACGCTGGTGGTCTTGGCGTTGCTGCGGTAGTCGATGCTCACCTCGAGCCGGTACGGCCGCTGGTGCGACAGCACAGGTGACTGCGCCAACGAAGGCAGGGGAATGACGAGGCAGGCCAGTTCGCCCTCGCTGCGCGCGCCATCGCCGTCGAAGCCCGCCCAGCCATGACTGAGCCAGCTCATCGCGGGGCTGCCGGGATGGAACAGGTAGGAACGGCCCATCTGCAGCTCGGCCACTTCGGGCAGGCCTTGTGTCTGGTCGTCGAGGCCCCAGCGCGTGAGGAAGGCGCGGTCGATCGCCGCTTCGGGCCAGGCCGTGAGGCTCGGCCTGGCATTGTTGTTGTCGCCGGCGCCGCAGGCCGCGGCCATGAAATCCATCGCGCCCAGCGCGGCGCCCACTGGGATCCAGTCTGAGCAGGTCTCGGGCAGCAACCCGGCCGCATTGCGGTCGGCGCGGATCAGCGCGTGCGCGGGCTTGCGAAAGTAGCGCGCCTCGGTCAGCACACTCGACGACAGGCTGGATGCGAAATGCACATTGGCAGCCGACAGCAGCGCATACGTGTTCTCCCGCGTCCACGCCACATTGGGAATGGCGCGCGCGATGGGCGCCAGGTCGTGCAGCGCGCTCTCGTAAGGGTGCGGCTTGATGACCAGCAGGTCGACGCTGTTCGCCAGCTCGCGAAGTGGCGCGATCACGCTGGCCGGGTGCATGGTGCGCCCACCGCTGACCAGCGACAGGTCGACCAGGCTCTGCCCGAAGAACAGGCCTACGCGCAGCCGCGGATCGAACAGCGAGGCCGCGCCGTGGCGCGCGAAGCGGCCCTTGAGCGCGCTCGCGTGGTTCCAGAACAGCTCTTCGTCCACGCGGCGCGCCAGCAGCGCGGCTTCGATCACGGGGTCATTGGTGCGCGCGCAGAAGTGCAGATGCTCGGTGAAGCGGCGCGGATCGATCTCGATGTCCAGGTAGCTCGCGCCGCTGCGGTCTATGCACTGCTGCAGCGCGGGCGTGAGGCCCCAGCCGATCACGAGGCAGCCGGGGTCGAACATCGGCAGGCCCTCGCGCCCGGCCAGCGGCAACAGGTTGGCGATGCAGGCGCGCGCCCAGCCGGCCGGGGTGCAGGGCAGCTCCAGCCGGTCCATCAGGCGCTCGACGTCGATGCGGCCGCCTTCCGACAGCGGCGTGATCTCGCGCACCGGCAGGCCCAGGCGGCCCAGCGCGGTGTCGAAGAAGCCCCGGAGGAAGCGCCGGTTGGCGGCGTGATACTGCAGCCCGTTGGCTGGAGAGCGGAAGAAGTCGTCCGCAAAAATGACGTGGTGGAACCGGCTCGTGGTCATGGGTCTCGGGAGGACCGGCCTGCCCCTTGCAACCCGCCTCGCCGACCTTTTCTGTGCGATGCGCCAATCTAGGCAGCGACTCTTAGTTCAAAGTGAGGAAGGCTCGGCACATGCGCAAAGTTGCCGTAAAGGACCGGCTCAGTCGAGCGAGAGATTGAGATCGCGGATCAGCGGATGCCAGCGCGCCGACTCGCCCTGCAGCAGCGCCGCGAACTGCGAAGGCGCATCGCCCACTGGCTCGACACCGAACTCGGCAAGCTTGCGCAGCACGGCGGGGTTGTGGATGGCGCTGGCCACCGACTGCTGCAGCCGCGTCACGATCTCGCCCGGGGTGTTGGCGGGCACCACCAGGCCCATGAACGCGGCAGCTTCGACGCGCGGCATGCCTAGCTCGGCAAAGGTGGGTACGTTGGGCAGTTCCTTCAGCCGCTGCGGGTGCGCCACCGCCAGCGCGCGCAGCTTGCCACCCTGGATGAAGCGGCGCGACGCGGCCAGGTCGCACATCAGCACCGGCAACTGGCCGCCCGCCACGTCGGCCAGCGCGGGCGCGGCGCCGCGGTAGGGCACGTGCACCATCTCCAGCCCGGCTTCGCGTTCGAGCAGCTCCATCGCCAGGTGCTGCGGACTGCCGGTGCCGGCCGAGGCAAAGCTGACCTTGCCAGGAAAGGCGCGCGCATCGTCGATGAAGGCGCGCGCGTCCCTCACACCGCTGGAAGGGCCTACCAGCAGCACCATCGGCAGCCGGCCCAGCAGGGTGACGGGCGCGAAGTCGCGCGAGGGGTTGTAGCTGAGGTTGCGATACAGCGCGGGGTTGAACACCAGCGTGCCGTTGTCGGCCGACAGCAGCGTGTAGCCGTCGGCCGGGGCGCGTGCGGCCTCGATGGCGCCGAGCGCGGTGTTGCCGCCTGCGCGGTTCTCGATGATCACCGGCTGCCCCGCGTCGATGGCGAGTTGCGTGCCGATGGTTCGCGCGACGATGTCGGCGCCGGCCCCCGCGGGGTAGGGCACGATCCAGCGGATCGGCTTGGCGGGGTATGCGGCCTGCGCCTTCGCTGCGCGGGGCAATCCCGTGGCCGCGAGGGCGGCCACTGCCAAGAGGTCCAGGAGGTGCAGCAGCAGCGGTCGACGGGTCATGGACGACTGTCTCCGGGGGAGATACCAGCCGCGATGTTAGGCCGGGTCGCGTGTTCGTGTGAAAGGCGCGTCGATCAGGGCGCGACGGGGTTTCCGGGCGTGCCGATTTCGCGGGCCGAGGCCGCGGCGGCAGCCACGGCCGGGGTGCGGTACTTGATGTTCACGGCGGGCGCCGGAGGCTCCGGTGGCGGACGCGTGATCTTGACGAGGGGCGGCCGGGCCGGTGCCGCGGTGCGTGCCACCGAGGAGGCAGCGGGTGCCTGGGCCGCAGCAGCAGGAGTGGCGATGGGCGTGAACGGATCGGCAGGTGTCGAATAGCGCACGGGGACAACCGTCGCCGGCGTTCCCGCAGGGGTCGGCGCCGAAGCCACGGGTGCTACAGGTGCCACAGGTGCAGCGGCCGGAGCGACCGCCACAGCAGCGGGAGCCGCAGGCGCGGCCTTGGGGTCATAAAGCACAGCGCCCTTGCTGACCCCCGTGGCCACCGGCCCCACGCCGACACCCACGCCGGCCGAGCCCGACACCTGCCCGCCGTTGTTCACGGCCACGCCCGCACCGAGCGGACCGAAGCCGGTGTTGAGCCCCACCGAGAAATTGCCGTCCTTGGTGGCGCCCAGCCCCAGCGAGAGTCCGGGCACCAGCGGAATGCCGACGTGATAGTGAGAACAGCCGCCCGTCAGAAGCAACAGCAGCGCCGCCGGAACGACGGCTGCTGCACGAGGGACGCGCGGCCGGTCGTTCACACCAGCAGCGCGTTGACGCGCCTCACGTAGGCGGCCGGGTCGGCCGGCAGCCCGCCTTCGGCGAGCAGCGCCTGGTCGAACAGGATGTTCGCGAGATCGTCGAAATGCGACGAGCCTTCGAGCTTCTTCACCAGCGGATGCTCGGCGTTCACTTCGAGCACCGGCTTCAGTTCGGGCGCGGGCTGGCCGGCCTGCTTGAGCATGCGCGCGAGCTGCGTGCTCATGCCGCCGTCCTGCACCACGAGGCAGGCGGGCGAGTCGACCAGGCGGGTGGTCACGCGAACGTCTTCGGCCTTGTCCTTCAGGGCTTCCTTGAGCTTCTCGAGCATGGGCTTGAACGACTCGGCGGCTTCCTCGGCGGCCTTCTTCTCGGACTCGTCCTGCAGCTTGCCGAGATCGACCGCGCCCTTGGCCACGCTCTGCATCGGGGTGCCGTCGAACTCGTTCAGGTAGTTCAGCGCCCACTCGTCGACACGGTCGGTCATGAGCAGCACCTCGATGCCCTTCTTCTTGAAGACTTCGAGCTGCGGGCTGTTCTTGGCGGCGGCGAGGGTGTCGGCCGTGATGTAGTAGATCGCGTCCTGGCCTTCCTTCATGCGCGCCTTGTAATCGGCAAAGCTCACGCCCACCGCGTCGGTGGTGGTGGAGGCATAGCGCAGCAGCTTGGCGATGCGGTCACGGTTGCCCATGTCTTCGCCCAGGCCTTCTTTCAGCACCGCGCCGAACTCGGCGTAGAACTTGGCGTACTTGCCGGATTCATCGGCAGCCGCGGCAGCAGTTTCGGCCGCAGTGGGCGTGTTCTTGTCGACGACATCGGTCACGCCTTCGGTCGGTTCAGGCGCCGGCACCGATTCGCCGGAGCCCACGTCGATCTTGCCCTCGCCGCTCTCGGGCGCGGTCTTCTGCTTCTTCGCCAGGTCTTCCAGCATGCCGAGCACGCGCTTGGTGCTGCCTTCGCGGATCGCCTTCACGTCGCGGCTTTCCTGCAGCAGTTCGCGGCTCACGTTCAGCGGCAGGTCGGCCGAGTCGATCACGCCCTTGACGAAGCGCAGGTAGCTGGGCATCAGCGCCTCGGCGTCGTCCATGATGAAGACGCGCTTCACGTAGAGCTTCACGCCCGCGCTCTTGTCGCGGTTCCACAGGTCGAACGGGGCCTTGGCCGGGATGTACAGCAGCTGCGTGTACTCGGTGCTGCCTTCGACGCGATTGTGGCTCCAGGCGAGCGGGGCCTCGTAGTCGTGGCTGATGCTCTTGTAGAACTCTTCGTACTGCTCGGTGGTGATGTCCTTCTTGGGGCGGCTCCACAGGGCGTTGGCCTTGTTGACGGTTTCCCACTCGCCGGTCTTCACCATGTCGCCGGGCTGGTCGTTCTCGCCGTCCTTCCACTCTTCCTTTTCCATCAGGATGGGCAGGGAGATGTGGTCGGAGTACTTGCCGACGATCTGCTTGATCTTCCAGGCGTTGAGGTATTCGTCAGCGTCGTCGCGCAGGTGCAGCGTGATGCTGGTGCCGCGCTCTGCGCGCGTGATGTCGGCCACCTCGAAGTCGCCGGCGCCGCCGCTGGCCCAGCGCACGCCCTGGTCGGCCGGCAGGCCGGCGCGGCGCGATTCGACGGTGATCTTGTCGGCCACGATGAAGCCCGAATAGAAGCCCACGCCGAACTGGCCGATGAGCTGTGCGTCGGCTTTCTGGTCGCCGCTGAGCTTGTTCATGAAGTCTTTTGTGCCGCTCTTGGCGATGGTGCCGAGGTTGTCGATGGCCTCCTGGCGCGACAGGCCGATGCCCTTGTCGGTGATGGTGATGGTGCGCGCGGCCTTGTCGAAGCTCAGGCGCACGTCGAGCTCTGGCTGGTCTTCATACAGCTCGGGGTGGTCGAGCGCCTCGAAGCGCAGCTTGTCGCACGCGTCCGATGCGTTCGAGATCAGCTCGCGCAGGAAGATTTCCTTGTTCGAATACAGCGCATGCGTGACGAGGTGCAGCAGTTGCGCGACTTCAGCCTGGAAGGGGAGTTTGGTTTTGGAGGAATCAGCCATGGAAAGAGAAATATCGAAGCCAAAAAATTCTATGCCGGGCACGGCGTCCATGCGGTGACGCTGTGCCAACTTCTTCAAATGGGTGGTCTTTCGACCTCATCAAGAGGCAAATGGGGTCGAAAGGCTCCATTTTGCGCACCCCTGAAGGCGTAAGACCAACGTTCTCGCCCGGGGAAGCCTTCCGGGTCACGAAATATTAACGGTCGTCAACACTTCTGAAATATCCTGCGCTGATCCGGAACAGGGCCGCAACACCCGGGAGACAAAACAGGGATGTCGCCAGATGATTCGAATGACGCCGTGGACCGTACCCGGTCCCGCCGGAGCCCTGTGGCATCCGAGGGGCGCACTCGTGTGGCTCGAATGCACGACCGCCCTGGCATGGCTGTCCTGCGCGCAGGCGCAGGCCGAGCCCCAGAAACCCCAGGCCGTGGCTGACGCACGCATCGAGACCCTCGACCGTGCACAGGCGGAGCAAGCGCGGCTGAAGGCGCTCGTCGACTCCGCGCCCAAGGCCTACGAAGACCGCTTCGAGACTCTCGATGCCGATACCGCGGCGGCCGACGCAACGCCCGAAGCCGAGCAGCCGCAGGGTTATCGCGCCTGGCTGGTGGAAAGCCGCATCGGCTTCGGCGACGCCACGACCACCGGCTACGGCCGCCAGCGCGCGACCGAGTTCGGCCAGCGTTTCGAGTACCGGCGCGAAACCCTCAACTACGGCGAGTTCGTTCTGCAGGCCGACGGCCGCCACCTGGGCGGCGACAACAGCGCGAGCGGCATCGGCATCGGCTCGCTGGGCTATGCGCGCGAGGCAACCAGCGGCCGCTTCACGCTGCGCAACCTCGGCTTTCCGCTGACCACGCAGACCTTCGCCGACACCGCCGTGGGCGACATCTACAGCGAAGTCACCGATGGCCTGGCGCGCAACTACAGGCTCACGCTGGGCTCGTCCACGGTGCGCGGCGCTTCGACGCGCATCTTCAGCACGGATCTCGACGTGCGCGCCGGCATCGGCCAGCGCGGCAACCTCACTGGCGGGCCGTACCCCGGCTTCGAGAAGAGCCAGGGCACGCTCGGCTGGCTCGGGGCCACGCTGCGCCTGGGCGATCCATGGTTCGCCTCGTTCCAGCTCGACCAGGCGCGCGATATTCCGGCCTACTACATCGACCCCATCACGGCGATGGGGATCGGCCGCAAGGACGTCACGAGCTGGGCAACGTCGATCGGCTACGGCCGCGAGGTGGTGCGCGACGGCGACTTCAAGGCGCGCGCCACGCTGGTGGGTAGCCGGGTGAATTCACCCACGCCGGGTGTGGCAACCGGCAACTCGCAGGGCCTCTTCATCGAGGCGAGCGCGCGCACCGGCCTGTACCGCCATGAATTCGGCATCTACACCGCGCGGCCCAACCTGTACTTCGGCGACTACGCGCTGGCGACCGGCACGCGCGGCGCGTACTGGCGCGTGGACCGCAACACCAGCCGCATGAGCTGGGGCGCCGGCCTGGACTACGAGCGCGCGGCGCCGGACACCAGCTTCCATCTCTCGGGCTACCGGCGCTTCGGCGCGAGCGGCAATTTCCAGTACCTGTTCGACCGCTACAACTCCGTCGGCGGCAGCCTGAGCGCGTACCGCACGCGCTACGACGGGCTGCCGGACGGCGGCACCGCCAACGCCATAGCGAGCGGCGATGGGCGCAGCCTCTACGGCAGCGCCTTCTACCAGACCCGCTTCTTCGACTGGCCGCGCAGCCGCTTCACGCTGACGGTGCGGCGCAACGAGCTGATCGTGCTCGGCGACAGCGCCGCCACCGGCCAGGAAGTGCAGTGGGAGCAGGACTGGATCGGCGGGCGCTACGAGACGATGCGCCCCGAGCTCACCACCACCCTCGGCCATGCGCGCGACAGCAGCGGCGGCACCACCCGCAGCTACCCGACGGCGGGCCTGCAATTCCGCTACTGGATCGACAGCGGCTTCAACGTCGGCGGCAACCTGCGCTACACCTCGCAAAGCGGCGGCCTCTACACCAGCCGCGGCCTGTCGGGCTCGCTCATGGCCGAGAAGGAGCTGGGCGCGGGCTGGCGCGTGGGCTTCATGGCCAACTTCAACCAGGCGCGCGCCTCGCTGCTGCCGACCTCTTACTCCGCACCCAATCTCTATCGCAGTAATGAGAAGACCGCCTACATCTATCTGCGCTGGGAGGGCAGCGCCGGCACGGCCTACCGGGCGGCGGGCATGCGCGGCGAGGGTGCGGGCGGCGGCAGCGTGTCGGGCCGCGTGTTCTACGACGCCAACCGCGACGGCGAGCAGCAGTCGGGCGAAGGCGGCGTGGCCGGCGTCGAGGTGCTGCTCGACGGCCGCTACCGCGCCATCACCGACCGCGACGGGCGCTTCGAATTTCCGCTGGTGACCACCGGCCGGCATCAACTGACGCTCACGCTCGAAAGCGTGCCGCTGCCCTGGGGCGCGGCCGGCGACACCGGAACGAGCGTGAACGTGCCGTTGCGTGGCCAGGCCACTGCCGCGATTCCCGTGGTCAAGGTGGGCGAATGAACCACGACACCGACCTTTCGATTTCTTTTTTTCCCCGCATACACAACCCCAAGGAGACTTCATGACCCGAAAACCCATTGCCCGCCTCGCGCTGGCCGCCTCGCTCACAGGCCTCGCCCTTGCCGGAGGACCCGCCATGGCCGAGAGCCAGTACGGCTCCGGCACGGGCACGATCACAGCGCAGGCCAAGGTGAACCTGAGCGTGACGGTGCCCAAGCTGATCCTGCTGCGCGTCGGCTCGACCAACACCACGGTCGACACGGTGACCTGGACTTCAGCCCTCAGCATTCCGGGCGTGCCCACCACGCCGGTGGTGGGCAACAACACCAACGTGGACTGGAACGGCGCGGCGCCCACCGTCACGACCACGTCCGCCGCGAGCACGCTCACCGTGTACGCCTGGACCAACGCCGGCGCCGGCACCATCAACTGCGCCATGGGCGCCTGGGCGCCCCTCACGGGCGGCCCGACGAACGCGGACTTCACGGTCACCGCAACGGGCACGCTGCCTCATCCGGGCGCCAACCTCGGCGCCTGCGCCTCGACCTCGTTCCCCTCGAACGCGGTCGCCACCGGCACCTGGGCCTACTCGCTGGGTGGCACGCCCGCCGGCTGGGCTGCGAACACGTACACGAACACCATCACGTACACAGCCCAGGGCATTTGATGACGCGCAGCCGCCGATGCCAGGCGATCGCCACGACGGCGCTCGTGGCGGCGGCGAGCCTCGCCCCGCCCGCCCACGCCGTCATCACCACGGTGACCGACACGGGCAGCAGCTACGGCCTGACCCTGCGCGTGGGATCGCCCGGCGCGACCATCGACACGGTGGCCTTCAGCGTGACCGGCGCCAACGCCGGGCTGACCCCCACGGCCGTGACCGGCACGCCGACCATCGACGTCTGGGTGATGCCGGTGCGCCCCATAGCCAACACCACGGTGGCACGGCCGGTGACGCTGCGCGTCGATTCTTCCGCCGCGCTGACCTGCCAGTCGGGCGGCTGCGGCGCCACGACCATTCCCTTCAGCAAGATCAGCTGGGTGGCCACGAACAACAGCAATGCCGCCTCGGGCGACATCCAGAACGGCCGCTTCACCGCCGCCGCCAACCAGTCGATCGCGAGCTACGACGCGAACGCCACCTTCTGCGTCGGCCTGCTCGGCCTGCCCTGCGTCCTGGGCGTCGGCACCTGGACCTACCTGTCGCGCAACGTGACCGCCACGCGGCTGCAGTTCTCCTACGACAACGACGTTGTGTACCCGGGCGGCAACTACAAGGGCACCGTGCGCTTCACGGCCTCGATGGAATGACCTCCCCGCGCCTTCGCCGATGGCCAGCCGCAGCACTGCTGCTCTGCGGTGCAGCGCTCGCCCCCGCGTGGGCAGCGGTCGCCCGGCTCGACGACTCGGCCTCCCCGCGCGCGCAGGTGCGCAGCGATTTCAGCAACGCCCAGGGGATGGACGGCAACATGGTCGTGCTGCCCCTCGGGCGCATCGAGTACCGGCTGGCCACCGCCCCCCATGTGGGCCGGCGCGCGCGCATCTTCTATGTGATTCCGTCGATGGTCGCGGGCCTGCGCTCGCCGGCCGGAATGCAGGTGCAATGGCGCGGCAACGGCGCCTTCGCAAGTGGCAGCGGCCGGCCCGGCGACCGGGTGCAGGTGTGGAACGGCGTGGTCCAGGCGCCATGGATGAACGAGACCTTCGAGTTGACGCTGCGCGTCGACCCCCGCGAGCTGCGCATGCCTTCGGGCTCGGCGCTGAGCTTCGAGTCGTTCTTCGAAATCGAAACCCTGCCATGAACGTTTTTCTCTCTCCCTCTTCTCTCGTCCTCCTGCTGCTGGCAGTGGCCGGCGCCGCAACGGCCGCGCCCTTCGAGCTGGCCGTCACGCCGTCGCGCTTCGAACTCTCGGGCAAGGCCGGCGCGCGCCTGGGGCAGTCGCTCGACATCCACAACCTGGCGCCGACCGCCACCGAGGTGACGATGCGCACCATCGACTGGAGCTATTCGGCCGAAGGCAACATCGGCTACCACGACGAGCTGCTGCCCGGCAGCTGCAGGCCGTGGGTGGTGCTGGAGCGGCGCAGCGTTTCGGTGCCGGCGCGCAGCAAGAAGGCGTTCCGCTTCCAGGTCGATCCGCCGGCCGACGCGCCACGCGGCGAGTGCCGCTTCATGATCGCCATCGAGGGCACGGAGCCGGCGCAGCAGACCGTCATCCAGAGCGGCGGCGCCAGCCTGAGCCTGCCGGTCACGGGCCGCATCGCGGTGGCGGTGTACGTCATGCTCAACGGCGCCGAGCCCAAGCTCGAAATCAAGCAGATTGCCAGCGGAGAAACAAACGGCGCACGCCGCACGCTGGTGACCGTGAGCAACACTGGCGACGCGCACGGCCGGCTCGAAGGCAGCCTGGACGCCACCGACAGCAAGGGCCGCGCTTTCGAGCTGGTGCCCGAAGGCACCCCCATCCTGCCGGGCCAGACGCGCACGCTGGCACTGGTGCCCAAGGGCGAGAGCGGCCAGCCCGCGCCGCAGCCCGCCTACCCGGTCAAGGCCAGCGGTACGCTGGACTGGGACAAGGGCAGCTTCAAGGTGGACATGGAGCTCAAGTGACGCACCGTATAGGCCCCCTGGCAGGCACGTTCTCGGGCCTGCTCGCCACGGCCGTCGGCATGGCGCCGATGGGGGCCACGCACGCCGCATCGAGCACCGTCGGCCCGAGCGCCTCGGTGCCGCTGACCACCGGGTTGGTGAACCTCGACTTCACGATCGCCATCGACAAGTTCATCTTCTTTCGCATCGGAGACGGCGCGTGGCCCACGCCGGGCGGCACCACGAGCACGGTGAGCTTCGTGCTGACGCCGTCGATCCCGGGCGGGCCCACCACGCCGGTCGCGGGCAACAACACGCCTGTGAACTGGAGCGGCGCGGCTCCGACCTTCAGCGTCACGCCGAGCGGCAACGCGCTGCCGGTCGAGGTGCGCAGCAATGCGGGGCAGGTCACGCTGCGGGCAGCCGCGACCGCGCCGCTCACGAGCGGGGCAAACACGATCCCGCTGTCGGAGATCACGATCGCCAGCAGCGACAGCAACCTGCCCGCGCCGCCGATTCCCAACTCGGGCACGGGCACCACGGTCAATGTCGTGGGCACCAGCTTCGCCAACCTCGTCACCCAGCGCACCGCGACCTGGACCTTCTCGTACGCAAACCTGGCCAGCCGCACCGCCGGCACCTACACCGGGCAAGTCACCTTCACGGCCAGTTCGCCCTGATTGGCTCTTTCCGGCGTGCAAGTCAGCTGGCGCTGGGATCGCTCGCCAAAGCTGCGCGGTGGATCTTTTCCTTCACCCCTCCAGGAGCTTTGCATGAACAACAAGAAATCCCGCGTGCTGT
This sequence comes from Variovorax sp. GW821-FHT09D05, assembly GCF_059416325.1. Lineage (NCBI taxonomy): Bacteria > Pseudomonadati > Pseudomonadota > Betaproteobacteria > Burkholderiales > Comamonadaceae > Variovorax > Variovorax sp. GW821-FHT09D05. The sequence goes on from NZ_JBWKOZ010000002.1 coordinate 268,322, forward strand.
GCGTCGCAGCCTTCCTCGGGCTCGCCTCGCTCGGCGCGCAGGCACAGGTTCCGGCCGATGCGCCCGCCGGCACCACCGTGCAATGCAAGGACGGCAGCTACGCATCGCCCGACACCAAGTCCGGCGCCTGCCGTGGTCACAAGGGCATCAAGACCTGGTTCGGCAAGGCCGCGCCGGCTGCTGCCGGTGCTGCGGCGGCAACTGCGCCGGCCGCAGCGGCTGCGCCCGCACCCGCGGTCGAGACCCAGTCGGCGAAGGTCGACAAGACCGGTGTGGCGCCGAGCACCGGCACGGCCACCAGGACGCCGGGCTCGCCCGACCTCACGAAGATGGCGGCCGCGCCCGGTGGCGGCGCAGGCAAGGTGTGGGCGAACGACGAGACCAAGGTCTATCACTGCATGGGCGACCGCTACTACGGCAAGACCAAGAAGGGCGAGTACCTGAGCGAGGCCGATGCCAAGGCCAAGGGCATGCACGCGTCTCACAACAAGACCTGCACGTCCTGAAGGGCTCCTTCCCCTGCACGTCCTGAAGGGCTCCTTCCAGAAACACCGCGGAACCGGCTTTGCCGGGCCGCTGGTGTTGCCCCCGGTAGGGGGTTGGCGCAGCGACACGAAGTGCGCGAAGCCTGGGGGCGAGCCCTACCTCGGCTGTGACTCCACTTCTCGCGTCCAGCGGTCGATCAGGCGCTTGCGCTCGGCTGCCTTGCCGTACTTCTCGAAGTCGTACTTGATGAGCTTCACGTCGGCCATCGACGGGATGCGCGGGTCGGGTTTGAAGGTCTTGTTGGCCGGCGACTGCAGGCTGCCCGACTGCCCGCCGATGGCCTGGCCCGCGGGGCTCATGAGCCAGTCGTAGTAGCGCCTGGCGTTCTCCTTGTTGCGCGCGCCTTTCACGAGCGCGATGCCGCCGATCTCGTAGCCCGTGCCTTCGCAGGGCGCGGCCGTCTTCACGGGAAATTTGTCGTAGCGCCAGCGCTCGAAGCCGAAGATGAAGCTCACGCCGATGGCCACTTCGCCCTTGGCCACGTTGGGCGCCTGGGCCTGGCCGCTGCGGGTGTAGCTGGTGACGTTCCGGTGCAGCTTCTTCAGGTACTCGAAGGCCGCTTCTTCACCCATCTGCTGCACCAGGCCCGCGATGATGGTGTAGGCCGTGCCGCTGGATGCCGGGTGCGAGATCTCGATCTCGCCCCTGTATTCGGGTTTGATCAGGTCGGCCCAGCACCTGGGCTCGTGCAGCTTCTTTTTCTTGAGCAGGTCGGTGTTGAAGCCGAAGCCGATGGCACTGGTGTAGAAGCCACCCACCATGTTCTGCGACAGCGCGTACTGGCGCACCGCCCAGTCGTGCAGGTCGTTGATGTAGGCCGGGCGGTAGGGTTCGAGCAGGCCCTGCTCGGCGGCCTGCAGGAACGGGTCGCCGGTGCCACCCCACCAGATGTCGGTCTTGGGGTTGGCGGCTTCCGCGCGCAGCTGCGCGCCGATTTCACCTGTGCCCTTGTGGGCCTGCTGCACCTTGATGCCGGTTTCGCGCGTGAAGGCGGTGGCCGCCGCCTCGCACCAGCCCGCGTCGGTGCTGCACAGCGCGTTGACGGTGCCTTGCGCCGCGGTGTTCGACATCCCCAGCAGGGCCGCCGTGGCAATGCATGCGGCGGTGGCGATGTGTCGGACGGCAAAAGGATGCATGCGCGGATCTCCTCGTTCGTTGTTTGAACGCGCAGGATAGCGTCCGCTTCAGCGCGCGGCCAGCAGCGGCGGCAGGTGCTCGGCGAGCCAGTCGATCACCACCCGCGTCTTCAGCGGCAGGTAGCGGCTGCGCGGGCGGACCACGTGCAGCGCGAAGCCGAAGGGCCGCGGCTCGTCGAACACGCGCACCAGCGTGCCTGCCGCGAGCGCATCGGCCGCGAGCCATGCCGGCAGGCGCGCGAGGCCCATGCCGCCGATGGCTGCTTCGAGCAGCACCTCGGCGCTGTCGCAGCGCAGCCTTGAAGGCAGCGTCACGTCGACAAGACGGCCCTCGGTGTCGTGGAAGCGCCAGGACGAGATCTGGCCGTCGCGCGCATAGAGCACGGCCTCGTGCGGCCCCGTCAGGTCGTCGATGTTCGCGGGATGCCCATGTTCGGCCAGGTAGGCGGGCGAGGCGCACAGCGCCATCCATTGCATGCCGACCGGCCGGGCGGCCAGTTCCGCGCTGTCGGCGAGTTCGCCGCTGCGGATGGCCAGGTCGAGCCCCTCTTCCACGAGATCCACGCGCCGGTCGTTGAACGAGAGTTCGAGCGACAGCTGCGGATGCCGGCGCGCCAGCGCCAGCAGCAGCGGCCCGACCTTCAGCCGACCGAGCATCGCCGGCATGCTCAGGCGCACGAGGCCCGAGGCGGTGCTGCGCGCGGCGTCGGTCACGGCTTCGGCCGCCTCGAGCTCAGCCAGCACGCGACGGCAGCGCTCGTAGTAGCCGTGGCCTTCCTCGGTGAGGCTCTGGCTGCGCGTGGTGCGCAAAAAGAGCCGCGTGTTCAGGCGCGCTTCGAGCCGCGCGATGCTCTTGGCGACGGCCGAGCGCGTGACATGCAGGCGCTGCGCCGCCAGCGCGAAGCTGCCCGCCTCCGCCGCCGCGACGAATTCCTCGATGCCTTGCAGACGTTGACCCATTGGAGACTTTCAAGCGCCAGTGAAAGGAAAATTATCCGTCACCGGGTATCTCGCATCGTCAATAGCATGAAGGCTCCTCTTTTTCCCTCTCGCGGAGTCCTTTGATGCATGACCCTCGAACGCTGCGCCGCTGGCAGCTCCCCACGCTCGGCCGCGCCCACCTTGAACAGGTGGAAGCAGCACTGCCCGTGCCGGGCGCGAACCAGATCCTCGTGAAGGTCGGCGCGGTGTCGCTCAACTACCGCGACCTGCTGATGATTCGCGATGGCATGGGCATGGCGCTCGACCTGCCCTTCACACCCGGCTCCGACATGGCGGGCACCGTGACGGCCATCGGCCCCGGCGTGACGCGCTTCGCCGTCGGCGACCGGGTCGTCAACACCTTCTGGGGCGGCTGGATCGACAGCCACTGGCACGCGGAGGCCACGCTCCTTGGCGGACCCGGCCCCGGCATGCTCGCCTCGCATGTGCTGCTCGACGCCACCTGGGCCGTGGCCGCGCCCACGACGCTGAGCCTGGCCGAAGCCAGCACGCTGCCGTGCGCAGGCCTCACCGCGTGGTTCGCGCTCGCCGAGACCGGTGCGCTGCGCGCGGGCGAGACGGTGCTGATCCACGGCACCGGCGGCGTCGCGCTGTTCTGCCTGCAGATCGCGCGGCTGCATGGCGCGCAGGCCATCGTCGTCACGGGCAGCGAAGACAAGCGCGCACAGGCGCTCGCACTCGGCGCCACGCACGTGCTGGCACGCGACGGCGACTGGCCCGCCGAAGTGCGCAGGCTCACGCAAGGCCGCGGCGCCGACCACGTGCTCGAACTCGCGAGCGGCCCCAACCTCGACCGCTCGCTGCAGGCCGTGAAGCAGGGCGGTCGCGTGTCGATCATCGGCATGCTCGGCGGCGAGACGCTGAGCGCGTCGTTCTATGCGATGGTGCTGGGCCGCGTGACGGTGCAGGGCATCGGCGTGGGCCACCGTCGCGCGCTCGAAGACCTGGTGCGCGCCGTCGATGCGAATGCGCTCAAGCCGGTGATTGCCGCGCAGCACGGCTTCGATGCGCTGCCCGCCGCGCTCGATCACCTCGAGCGCGGTGCGTTCGGAAAGATCGTCGTGACGCTCTGAACGAAGACGCAACGCAGTTGCGGCGCTGCACAAAAGCCGCGCCATCCGTGAACAGGTTCCGTTAGTACGAATTACACGCTCGACGCCCCCTCCTGGCGTTCCTAGAATCCGCCCGCGCACGGCCTCGTGCATTGCGCGCTTTCTCAACTTCAGGATGGAGAGTTATGGAACACAGTACCTACAAGAAATGGTCGGCCGAGTTCATTGGTACTTTCTGGCTCACGCTCGGAGGCTGCGGAAGCGCAGTTCTGGCAGCGGCCTTTCCGGGTGTCGGCATCGGCCTGCTCGGGGTCTCGCTGGCCTTCGGTCTCACGGTGGTGACGGGCGCCTATGCACTGGGCCCGATCTCGGGCGGGCACTTCAACCCGGCCGTGTCGATCGGCCTTGCGGCCGCGGGCCGCTTCAAGGCCTCGCAGCTCGCGGGCTACATCGTGGCGCAGGTGCTCGGCGCCATCGCGGCGGCCGGTGTGCTGTACCTCATCGCCACGGGCAAGCCGGGCGCTGACATCGGCGGCTTCGCCACCAACGGCTACGGCGAGCACTCGCCCGGCAAGTACGGCATGACGGCCGCATTGCTGTGCGAAGTGGTGATGACTGCCGTGTTCCTGATCGTGATCCTCGGCTCCACCGCCAAGCGCGCGGCCGGCGGCTTCGCGGGTCTTGCGATCGGCCTGTGCCTCACGCTGATCCACCTGATCTCGATCCCTGTGACCAACACTTCGGTGAACCCGGCGCGCAGCACGGGCCCGGCCCTGTTCGGGCCGTCCTATGCGGTGTCGGAACTGTGGCTGTTCTGGGCGGCGCCCATTGCGGGGGCCATCATCGGCGCGGTGATCTACCGCGCGCTACTCAGCAATGGCAACGACGACTGATCGCTGATCGTCGTCATCACCGGCAGCGCAGCTTCAGTTCAGCTGCCGCTGCCCGACTTCACCATCGGCAGTGAAGTCGATTGCCCGATCGGCTCGGTGCCGGTCGGGTGCGACGCCCCATAGGCGCCGGCCTGGATGTCGGCCACCGGCATCGTCGAGCTCATCGCGGGTGCGCTGGTCGACTGGCCCATTGGCTCGGTGCCGCTCGGACGGGCTGCGGCCATCGCGCCGGCCTGGACGTCCGGGTTCGCGGGCGAATTCATCTGCAGCGGATGGAAATCCGAACCATCGGTGGTTTCGGCCGATGCGGTGACGGCGCCCATGGCTGCCAGCGCAGCAAAGGAACCGACGGCGAGAAGCTTGAAGGAAGTGCGCATGACGTGTTCTCCTGATTGCAGGTTGTCCCCGGTCACGTGCCATCGCGCGAACTGCGCGTGGCAGGACCTGAGTGCACTCTAGGCACGCAGACTGAGGTGAATGTGAGGGAAGAGTTACGCACGCGTGAGCAGCACGCTTTTTCCTGAAACTTTGGACCGCAGGTGCCTCGCGTGCCGAACGGCCGGCCAGTCTCCGCTACACCGGCAGCACGGGCAGGTGCACGCGCGCCATCAGCCCCGGCCCACCGGTGCGATTGCGCAGCTCGATGCGCAGGCCGTGCCGCTCGGCCGCCGTGCGCGCAATCGCCAGCCCCAGCCCGCTGCCGCCCGCCACAGCGCCGGGCACGCGGAAGAAGCGATCGAACACGCGGCCGATGACGGCCTGCGGAATGCCGGGGCCGTTGTCGAGCACGTCGACCACCGCGTGGCCATCGACCTCGTGCAGCTTCACGTCGACCACGCCGCCTTCGGGCGCGTAGCGCAGCGCGTTGTCGATCAGGTTGTCGAACACGCTGCGCAGTTCGGCCGCGGGCGCGAACACCACCGCGGCAATGCTGCCTTCGAAGCCGATGTCCACGCGCCGCGCATCGGCCAGCACCATCAGCTGGCTCACGCTCTCGCGCAGCAGCACTTCGATGTCGACGCGCTCGCGCGCATTGCCGAGGCTCTGCGGCGCGTCCTGCCGCGAGAGATGAAGCAACTGCTCGATCAGGTGCTGCGCGCGCGTGACGCCGGCCTCGAGCTGGTTGAAGCGCTCGGTGGCCTCGCCTGCCGGCACGTGCGCGCGCAGGTTCTCGATCTGCAGGCCGATGGCGGCCATCGGCGTGCGCAGCTCGTGGGCCGCATCCTGCACGAAGCGCCGCTGCGTGGCGAAGGCATTGCGCACGCGTGTCAGCAGGTTGTTGAAGGCGCCCACCAGCGGCGCGATCTCGTCGGGCACGCGCGCGAGCGACAGCTCGGTGGGGCTGCGCTCGTCCTGCGAGGCCACGTCGCGCGCCACCGCGCGCAGCGAGCGCGAAGCCGCCGACACGATGATCCACAGGATCAGCAGCGCCAGCGGCAGCAGCAGCGCGATCGGCAGGCCTTCGAACATTGCGCGGCGCAGGGCGCGGCGGCGGCGGTAGTCCTCGTTCTGCAGTACCTGCACGCGCGGCTGGTCGGCGCGCGTGCCGGGCTTGGCGGTGAACACGCGCCAGTCGGAGCCCGCATGCGCGCCCGTGTTCACGTCGCTGAAGCCGGGCTGGGGTTGCAAGGGCACCGTCAGCACGGGCCACGAAGTGGCGCGCAGCGTCTGGCCGTCGGCACTCCAGATCTGCACGATGAAAGCGCCGCGCGAGAAGGCGGCCTCGCCGTCCATCGGGTGCGGCAGCTTCTGCGGGTCGCTGCCTTCGTACGACTCGGCCACCAGGCGCATCTGGTCGTCCAGCGCGTTGTGCACGAGGTTGCCGTAGGCCTCGAAGGAGAACCACGCCGTGAGCACGGCCGCGCCCAGGTGCAGCGTGATGAGCCACAGCAGCAGTTGCGTGCGCAGCGAACGTGGCCGCCACCAGCGGCCGCCGCTGCGCGGAGCTCCGGTCATGCAGCTACGCGCCAGCCCAGGCCGCGTACGTTGCGGATCGCGTCCGCACCGAGCTTGCGGCGCATGCCGTGGATCAGCACGTCGATTGCGTTGCTCGTGACTTCCTCGCCCCAGCCGTAGATGCGGTTTTCGAGCTGCTCGCGCGAAAGAATGGCGCCGGGCCGCTCCAGCAGCGCATGCAGCAGCGCGAACTCGCGCGCGGTGAGCGCCTCGCGCGCGCCATTGACCACCACTTCGCGCGTGGTGAGGTCGAGCTGCAACGAGCCGCTGCCGACCAGCGAATGCGCGGCGCCGTCGCGGCGGCGCACCACGGCGCGCATGCGCGCGAGCAGCTCGCGGAATTCGAAAGGCTTGAGCAGATAGTCGTCGGCGCCGAGGTCGAGGCTGTGGATGCGGTCGTCGAGGCCGTCGCGCGCGGTGAGTACCAGCACGGGAGTGGCATCGCCGCGTTCGCGGGCTCGGCGCAGCACTTCTGTGCCGTCCTGCCTGGGCAGGCCAAGGTCGAGCAGCACGCAGGTGTAGCCGCCGTCACCCAGCGCGCTTTGCGCCAGTTCGCCGTCGCGCACCCAGTCCGCGGACCAGCCCGCGCCCTCGAGCGCCTGCTTCAGGCTGCGCCCGATCATTTCATCGTCTTCCACCAGTAGAACGCGCATCGCGGCGACTCCTTCGGCCGCAAGGTAGCACGCGACCGGGATGATCGGAAGTGTCTGCGCCGTGGCGCAGCGTAGAAACGAATACTTAGGGCACGCTTAGACGGCGGGTGCGCCACGGGGTCATGGCAGGCGCACGGCATGGCGTTCGCCTTCGCCGTCCGAAGTGAAGGCCAGCAACTCGAGGCCTTCTTGCTCCACGCCGATGCGGTCGGCCTTCGACCATCGCGTGAACGGTTCCAGCACCACGGTGGCGGTGTTCTTCGCGCGCTCGATCTTCCAGACGCCCGCCACGAAGCCGTCGAGCAGCACCGTGCCACGCACGATGCCGTTGACGGTGAACACGCGGGCACGGTGCGCCTCGCTCAGCACGCGGCTGCGGTCGGCGTGCGAGAGCAGCAGGTTGTCCCACTCGGCCACGAGGCGCGGCGGCGCGGGCGTGTCGGCGTCAGGGCGCGGCGCGCGGGGCAGGTCGAACAGTTCCTGGCCGTCTTCGCCCGTGAACACGCTCAACTGCGGCCGCAGGCGCTCGGCCACGGCCTTCCAGCCGGTGAGGCCCGACCAGGCGCCGGCATCAGCCAGCGTAGCGGGGCCGAAGGCGGCAAGGTAGCGCAGCAGCAGGTCGTCTTGCGTGGCCGGGGTTGCGTCGACGGCCTCCCCCAGCCAATCGCCGAGGGGCTGCAGCAGCGCACTCTGGTGCGAGTTCCAGGTGCCGGCCGGCGGCAGGTGCACCAGCGGTACGTTGTTGCGGATCAGGCCGGCCAGCGAGACGGTCTCGCGGCCCTTCCATCGCACGCCGAGGGCCTGCCCGAGTTCGGCGCTGGTGTGCGGCCGTTCGGCGAGCAGCGCACGCCCCGTCTCGACCACCGCCGCGCGGTCAATGCCGTCGAGCGCCTTCTTGTGGTTGCCCAGCAGGCCACGCTGGTGCACGGGCTCCAGCAGCGGACGCCACGCCAGCGCATCGCTCGCGGTCATCAGGTGCAGGGTCGCGCGCATCGTCGACATGCGCACGATGCGGCGCTTCTGCAGTGCTTCGGTCAGCTGCTCGCGCCGGAAACCTTCGAGCCGGCTCCAGAGGCCGATGTAGGGTGGGTTGGGCGCCTGCGCCTGCAGGCCGGCCAGGCGTTCGACGGCCTGCGTCACCGTCAGCCTGCGCCGTGCCAGCAGCATCTGCCTCGCCAGCGTGGCGCGGTTCAGCGCGCGCAGGCTCAGAACTTCTCGTGCGGCCCGAGGTAGCGCCATTGGCCCACCGGCAGGTTGCCGAGCATCACCTTGCCGATGCGCACGCGCTTCAGGCCCACCACCTTCAGGCCGACCAGTTCGCACATGCGGCGGATCTGCCGCTTCTTGCCCTCGGTGAGCACGAAGCGCAGTTGCTCGGGGTTCTGCCATTCGACGCGCGCCGGCTTGAGCGGCTGGCCATCGAGGCTCAGGCCGTGTCGCAGCCTGGCCAGCATGGCCGGCGGAAAGACCGCCTGCACGTTGGTGGTGATGGGGTCGTCGTCGTCCATGCGCACCAGCTGGCCGGTAGGCGCGGGCTGGCCCAGGCCGTGGTAGGCCACGCGCACCAGGTATTCCTTCTCCATCACGGAGTCTTCACCGATGAGCTGGCGTGCGATGCGGCCGTCCTGCGTCATGACCAGCAGGCCGATGGAGTCGATGTCGAGCCGCCCGCACGGCGCCAGGCCGCGCAGCTGCTGGGGACTGAAGAAGAAGCGCGCGTTGTCTTCCGCCCAGCGGTTCTGCGGTGTGAAGAGCGTGACCGCCGGCTCGTGGCCGTCCTCGGCCTGCCCGCTCACGTAGCCGATGGGCTTGTTGATGAGGATGGTGACCTGGTTCGCCTGCTGGCCCTTGGCGGCCTTGTCGATCTCGATGCGGTCGGACGGCGTGACCTTCACGCCCATCTCGGCCGGCTTGCCGTTGACCTTCACCCAGCCGTTGGCGATCCACTCGTCGGCCTCGCGGCGCGAGCACATCTTGAGCTCGGCCATGCGCTTGTTGAGGCGAACGGCATCGGTAGGGGGAGAAGAGGGCTCGGTCATCGGAGGCTTGATCAATGTGCGGCACCGATGCTATCCTGAACGCAAGCGCGAGTTGATCGCGCCCTTTTTGGGGGATTCCCAAGTGAGCACACGCAAGTTTCAATACGCCATCGTCATCGGGCGTTTCCAGCCCGTTCATTTCGGACATCAACGACTCATCGAAGAAGGCCTTCGCGCCGCCGATCGGGTCATCGTGGTGGTCGGCTCCGACCGCAAGCCACGCAGCGTCAAGAACCCCTTTACCTTCGACGAACGCGAACGCATGGTGCGCGCCTGCCTGCGCGGCACCGAGCAGATGCGCGTGAGCGTGGTCGGCGTGGGCGACTCGCCCTACAACGACCAGATCTGGATCGCGTCGATCCAGTCGGCGGTCGAACGGCTCATCGTGCAGGACGGCCATGCACCCGCCAAGGCCAAGGTCGCGCTGGTGGGCCACCTGAAGGACGCATCGAGCTACTACCTCAAGCTCTTCCCGCACTGGGAGTTCGTCGGCCAGAACAGCGTGGAAAGCCTCAACGCCACCGACGTGCGCGGCCTCTACTTCGACCCCGAGAACCGCGGCCAGCTCGCACGCGCCGACCTGCCCGACGGCACCGCAGCCTTTCTCGAGCAGTTCACCACCACGGCCGACTACGCCGATCTCTGCGAAGAGCGCGCCTTCCTCGTCGACTACCGCGACAAGTACCGCTATGCGGGCAGCGACTTTCCGCCGATCTACACCACCGTCGACGCCATCGTGGTCGAGGCCGGCCACATCCTGCTGGTGCAGCGCAAGTTCCATCCCGGCAAGGGCACCTGGGCGCTGCCCGGCGGCTTCGTCGGTCAGCACGAGCGTCTGCAGGACGCGGCCATCCGCGAGCTGAAGGAAGAAACCCGCCTCAAGGTGCCCTTGCCCGTGCTCAACGGCAGCATGAAGGCCAGCCACGTGTTCGACGCGCCCGACCGCTCGCAGCGCGGCCGCACGATCACGCACGGCTTCTTCTTCGAGCTGGCGCACAACCAGTGGACGGGCCTTTCAGACGTGCGTGCCGACGACGACGCGGCCGAGGTGCGATGGGTGCCGATTGCCGAGTTCCTCGACATGCAGGACCACGTCTACGAAGACCACTTCTTCATCGCGAATCATTTTTTGGGTGGCCTGGGCAAGAACTGAACGACCAGGCTTTGTCAGCAAGAACGGCACCTGGTTGACGGGTGCCAACGTGAAAGGAGCTTTCACATGAACCGCAATCTCACCTCCTCGCCCCTGGGCAACAACCTGCTGCTTCGCACCGACTCCTACAAGGTGTCGCACTGGATGCAATATCCACCCGGCACGCAGACGGTGTACAGCTACATCGAGTCGCGCGGCGGCATCTTCAGCCACTCGCTGTTCTTCGGCCTGCAGGCCTATCTGCGCGAATACCTGCAGACGCCGGTGACGCGCGACGACGTGGAAGAAGCCGCCCTGCTCATGGCCGCGCACGGCGAGCCCTTCAACCGCGAAGGCTGGCTGCGCCTGATCGAGAAGCATGGCGGGCTGATGCCGGTGCGCATCCGCGCGGTGCCTGAAGGCAGCGTGCTGCCGGTGCACAACGTGCTGGCCACCATCGAGAACACGGACCCCGAGTTCTTCTGGGTCACGAGTTTTCTCGAAACCGAGTTGCTGCGCGCGATCTGGTACCCCACCACGGTCGCCACGCTCTCGGCTGCCGCGCGCACAACGCTGCTGCGGTACCTCGAAGCGACCTGCGACGACCCGCAAGGGCAGATCGCCTTCAGGCTGCACGACTTCGGCGCGCGTGGGGTGTCGAGTGTCGAATCGGCCGCGCTCGGCGGCATGGCCCACCTGGTGAACTTCATGGGCACCGACACGCTGGCCGCGCTGGTGGCCGCGCGCCGGTACTACGACTGCGACGTGGCGGGCTTCTCGATTCCGGCGGCGGAACACAGCACCATCACGGGCTGGGGCCGCGAGCATGAAGCCGATGCGTACAGCAACATGGTCGACCAGTTCGGCAAGCCCGGCGCCACTTTTGCGGTGGTGAGCGACAGCTACGACATCTTCAATGCCTGCGCGCGTATCTGGGGTGGCGAGCTGAAGGCGAAGGTGGTGGCCTCGGGCGCGACGCTGGTGGTGCGCCCGGACTCGGGCGACCCGGCCGAGACCACGCTGAAGGTGGCGCAGATCCTGGCCGAGCGCTTCGGCACGACGACCAACGCCAAGGGCTTCCGCGTGCTGAACAGCGTGCGCATCATCCAGGGCGACGGCGTGAATCTCGATTCGCTGCGGCTGTGCCTGTCGAACTTCTTCCACAACGGTTTCTCGACGGAGAACATTTCGTTCGGCATGGGCGGCGGACTGCTGCAGCAGGTCAATCGCGACACGATGCAGTGGGCGATGAAGTGCTCGGCGATGCAGGTGAACGGCGAGTGGCGCGACGTGTACAAGTCGCCCGTGGGGGACATGGGCAAGGCTTCGAAGAAGGGGCGTCTTGCGCTGGTGCGCGGTGCGAACGGCGTCGAAAGCACTGTGCGTGAAGAGACGCTGGCGGCAGGCCAGGCCGACTTGCTGCAGACGGTGTTCGAGAACGGGCGCATCGTGGAGAGCACCACTTTCGATGCTGTTCGCGAGCGGGCTGCTGCGGGGGTGAACCAGTTCATCACTTCGCGGGCGCCTCTTTAGGGTTTTGGTTCATTCGTTCAGGGCGGGTGCACAGGCCACCGGGTACTCCCCTCCGCGAATGTCCCCCGGGGCTTCGCCCCTCCTCCTTTATTTCGCTGCGGGGAGCACCCGGCGCCCTGTGCACAACGAGCGCCGCCGTTGGTCCACTTGATCAACAAGTGCTCTGAACGATCACGACGGCGGGGTGCCTTGCGCAGCGAAATAAAGGAGGAGGCCGAAGGCCGGGGGACATTCGCGGAGCAAGGTACCCCGTCGGCGGGATCGCGCCCTGAACAACAGCCGGAAAAGCACTGCCACAAGGCATCGCCATAATCCGCGCAACTCCCGGATTTCATGACCAAACTCCTGATCCTCAGCGTGAGCGCCGGCAACGGCCACGTGCGTGCAGCACAGGCGCTTGCCGCCACCGCCCAGACTCTCGCCCCGCCCTGCACGGCGGTCCACATCGATGCGATGGCCCACGTGGCCGGCGGCTTTCGCAAGGTCTACACCGACTGGTACATCCAGCTCGTGAACCGGGCCCCCGAACTGTGGTCGTACCTGCACCAGCGCACCGACACCACGCCGCACCACGCGCCCTCGCAACGCCTGCGCCGCGGCATCGAGCGGCTGAGCACCGGCGCCCTCGTGAAGGAAATCCGCCGCGAGCAGCCCGACGCCGTGATCTGCACCCACTTCCTGCCCGCGGAACTGCTGATGCGCGAGCGCAACCGCGGCCGCATCGACTACCCCGTGTGGCTGCAGATCACCGACTACGACCTGCACAACATGTGGCTCGTGCCGGGCATGACCGGCTACCTGGCCGCCACGGAAGAAGTGGCGTTCCGCCTGCGGGCGCGCGGCATTCCGGCGGACCGCATCCACGTCACCGGCATCCCCGTGATGCCGGCCTTCTCCGAGCCCGACGCACCGGCGCTCGCGCGCAACGCCTGCGCGGCCGAACTGGGCCTCGACCCGTCGCGGCCTGTGCTGCTGATGGCCTCGGGCGGCGCGGGCGTGGGCGACCTGCCGAGCATGGTCGAGCGCGTGCTCGGCCTCGGCGGTGAAGGCAACTTCCAGGTCATTGCCGTTGCCGGCCGCAACGTGGAGGCATACGGCAAGCTGGAGGCGCTGGCCAGGCGCTACCCGGGGCGCGTGGTCGCCATCGGCTTCACCAACGAAATGCACAAGATGATGGCCGCGTCCGACCTCGTCGTGACCAAGCCGGGTGGCCTCACGGTGTCGGAATGCCTGGCACTGGGCAAGCCGATGCTGCTGATCTCGCCCATCCCCGGGCAGGAAGAGCACAACGCCGGCTTCCTGATGGAAGAAGGCGCCGCGTGGCTGGCCTACGACGCCATCGGCCTCGACTACAAGGTGGCGCGCCTGATGGCCGACACCGCCAAGCTCGCGAACATGGCCGCCCGCAGCCGCGCGCTGGGCAAACCGCAGGCGGCGCGCGCGGTGCTGCAACACGTTCTGTCGGATCGCGCCGCATGAACCGCGACACCCAAAAGACCGGCGTGGGCCGCACGCTCGGCTATCTCGCCTGGGTGGCCGTCATGGCCTTCTTCTTCGCCAACGCCGAGATCCAGATCGAAGGCGGCGCGGGCTGGGCCACGTCGCTGCCGACCTGGCGCATCGAGAACAGCATCTGGCTCGACATCTTCTGGGGCGGCCGCGCGATGACGGGCTATCACGCCTGGGTGTTCACCTTCATGGCGCTGGTGTTCTTCTCGCCGCTGGCATTCAACGGGCGATGGACTTGGCGCGACGTGGGGCTGGCGGGGGCGGGCCTCATCGTGTTCTGGGTCTGCGAGGACTTCACCTGGTTCCTCATCAACCCGGCCTTCGGCTGGGCGCGCTTCAATCCGGTCGATGCGTTCTGGCACAAGCACTGGATGTGGGGTGCGCCGGTCGACTACTGGGGCGGCCTCGCGGTGGCGGCGCTGATACTGGCAACGCGGCACTGGCCTCGCCAGAAGCAACGACAGCAATGATGAAGAAGAAGCACGGCAAGGCTGCAGCGGCAGCAGAAGAAGGCATTGCCGACCCGCGCCCCGGCCACTGGGCCGATCCGCTGGACGCATTGCAAGTCGAGAACCTCCACCGCATCACGCCCACGCTGTACCGCAGCGCGCAGCCGCGGCGCGCCAACATGGCGGCGCTGCAATCGCTGGGCATCCACACGGTGGTGAGCCTGCGCTCCTTCAACGACGACAGGAAGGTGTTCGCGGGCACCGGCATCCGGCTGGTGCGCGTGCCGATCAACACCTGGTCCATCGACGACGCCAAGGTGCTGCGCGCGCTACTCGCCATTCGCGAGGCCGAAAAGCACGGCCCGGTGCTCATCCACTGCATGCACGGCGCCGACCGCACCGGCGTGGTCGCGGCGGTGTACCGCATGGCGGTACAAGACTGGGACAAGGACAGCGCGCGCCACGAAATGCTGCGCGGCGGCTACGGCTATCACACGCTGTGGCGCAACATTCCGCGCTACATCGAGCGGCTCGACCCGGTGAAGATGCGCCAGGCGCTGGCCCATGCCCCGGTGGTGCCCGTGGTGTCCTGAAGGCGCCAGCGCCTTTCGTACCCCCGCTCCTATACTGGCCGCCCCGTGGCCACAGGCCATCTGCGAACCTTCTGAAAAGGGCTCTTCCATGGCACTGCAAATCCGCTCCCTCATTCGCGCCAGCGGCGAACTCGAACTCTCGCTGCACGACGACCCGATTCCCGAACCGCAGGCCCACGAAGTGGTGATTCGCGTCGAGGCGTCGCCCCTGAACCCGTCGGACCTGGGCCTGCTGTTCGGCGCGGCCGACATGAGCACGGCCAAGGCCTCCGGCACCGCCGAACGCCCCGTCGTCACCGCCACCGTGCCCGAGCGTGTGCTTCCCGCGATGGCGGCACGGCTCGACCAGTCGATGCCGGTCGGCAACGAAGGTGCGGGCGTGGTGGTGAAAGCCGGTTCGTCGCCGGCCGCGCAGGCGTTGCTCGGCAAGACCGTGGCAGCCATCGGCGGCGCGATGTACTCGCAGTACCGCTGCCTTGCCGCCGCGCAGTGCCTGGAACTGCCGGACGGCACCAAGCCAGCCGAAGGCGCCTCGTGCTTCGTCAACCCGCTTACGTCGCTCAGCATGGTCGAGACGATGCGCATGGAAGGCCACAAGGCGCTGGTGCACACGGCTGCTGCTTCAAACCTCGGCCAGATGCTCAACAAGATCTGCCAGAAGGACGGCATCGCCCTCGTCAACATCGTGCGCAAGCAGGAGCAGGAAGACCTGCTGCGCGGCCTGGGCGCGAAGTACGTGTGCAACGCGACCTCGCCCACCTTCCTCGAAGACCTGACGCAGGCGCTGGTCGAGACCGGCGCCACGCTGGCCTTCGACGCCACCGGCGGCGGCAAGCTCGCAGGGCAGATCCTCGGCTGCATGGAAGCGGCCATCAACCGCACCGCCAAGGAATACAGCCGCTACGGCTCGACCACGCACAAGCAGGTGTACATCTACGGCGGCCTCGACCGCGCCCCCACGGAGTTCGTGCGCAACTTCGGCATGGCGTGGGGCATGGGCGGGTGGCTGCTGTTCCCGTTCCTCGGGAAGCTCGGCGATGCGGGCACCCAGCGTTTGAAGGCGCGTGTCGTTGCGGAGTTGAAGACGACGTTTGCGAGCCACTACACGCGCGAGGTGTCGCTGGTCGAGGCGCTGCAGCTCGATGCGATCGGTGTTTATGGGAAGCAGGCTACTGGTGAGAAGTTCTTGCTGAATCCGAACAAGGGCGTTGCTGCGGCCTGAGAAAGTTCGTCTTCAGGGGTGCGATCACGCCGACGGCGTGATCGTTCAGAGCAGTCGTTGATCGGCCCGCACAAGCGCTGCGTCCAACCCCCTTCCCTCGACGAACGTCATCGATCCGTAAAACTGGCGAAGGGCAAGCAGGGTGTAATCCAGGCTCATTATTCAGCTTGCTGAGGAACAGAAGATGGGAATACTCTCGGATTTCTTCGTCGCCAGCCCCGAAGAGGCATTGCGCTATGCCAACCGGATCGAGGAACCCGATGAGGGCGACGAGATCGAGGAACTGCTGGAGCCGGTCCAGTACAAGCGATTCACCGACATCGAGATCACGACGCTCTGGGCCATCATGGAAGGCGTGGAGTGGGACGTCGACAGGCACATGCTCGAGTACGTCGAACTCGGCGAAGACAACGATGCGTGGCTCAATCGATTTCCCGATGAACTGACGACACTGTTGACCCAAGTCGACTCTGCATCGTTGCCCCCCGTGCTGGAGCGATGGGCAAACACGGAAGAACTCGCGTGCGAGCCCACCGAGCTGCATCCTGTCATGGAAGACCTCCGGAGGCTCGCAGCCGAGGCGCTCGCCAGGAACAAGTCCGTATATCTGTGGGGCTGCCTCTGAGGCATCCCCTTGCGTGCAGCTACACCACCAACCGATACCCCACAGCCGTCTCAGTCAACAGATGCCGGGGCTGCGCCGGATCGGCCTCCAGCTTCTGCCGCAGATGCCCCATGTAGATCCGCAGGTAATGGCTCTGGTCAGAGTGCGACGGCCCCCACACCTCGCGCAGCAGTTGGCGCTGCGTCAGCACGCGCCCCGCGTTCGCGACCAGCACCGACAGCAGGCGGTACTCGGTAGGTGTCAGATGCACCTCGACGCCTGAACGCCGCACGAGGCGCGCGGCGCGGTCGAGCTCGATCTCGCCGAAGCGGAACAGTGCCTCGGGAGGTTCTTCGCTGCCGTTGCCACCTGCCGCTCGCGGACGGCGCAGGTTGGCTCGCACGCGCGCCAGCAACTCCCCCGTGCCGAAGGGCTTGGTCAGATAGTCGTCGGCCCCTGCGTCGAGCGCGGCGATCTTGTCGGCTTCATCTGTGCGCGCCGACAGCACGATGATCGGCACGGCCGACCAACCCCGCACGTCGCGAATCAGCGAGACGCCATCGCCATCGGGCAACCCCAGATCGAGCACCAGCAGATCGGGCTGCCGCGTGCCGGCCGCCGCCAGTCCATCGCGCAACGTGCCAGCCTCATGCACCACCCAGCCTTCGGCCTCCAGCGCGCCGCGCACAAAGCGGCGAATCTGCGGCTCGTCTTCGATCACGATGGCGATGGGGGTTGGCATGGGTTCAGAGTTGGGCTTCTGCCGGTTCGGGAGGCTCGCGGCGGGGCAAAGTGACCGTGAATTCTGCACCGCCGTCGCGCGCGTTGCCCGCGGCAATCTCGCCGCCATGCGCACTCACCACCGCCTTGCAGATCGCCAGGCCCAAGCCCACGCCCGGCGTGGCCGATTCGACCTCGCCGCGCGTGAACTTGTCGAAGAGCTTCTGTTCGTGGCCCAGCAGCGCGGCCGGCAGGCCGGGGCCGTGGTCGCGCACCGTCAGCACCAGCGTGCCGGGCTCGGCCCGTGCACCCACCACGATGGGTGGCGCGCCGTACTTGGTGGCGTTCTCCAGCAGGTTGACCAGCACGCGTTCGATCAGCACCGCGTCGAACTCGACCAGCGGCAGGTCGGGGTCGAGCGCGGTCTGAACGACGGTATTGCCGAGCGACGTGCGCGCTGCGCGAATCGCAGAGCCCACCACCTCTTCCACCGACTGCCAGTCGCGTCGCAGGTTCACCGCACCGCCCGCAATGCCGCTTTCGAGCCGCGCCATGTCGAGCAGGTTGTTGACCAGCGCATGCAGTTCGTGCGCCTGCGCGACGATGGCGCGCGCGGTGTTGCCGTGCTCCTCGGGCGGCAGGGTCTGCAGCGATTCGGCCAGCACGATCAGCGCGGTGAGCGGCGTGCGCACGTCGTGCGAGATGGCGCCGAGCAGGGCGTTGCGCAGGCGCTCCGATTCCATCTCGACCACGGCCTGCTGCGCCACCTCGACGTAGTGCACGCGCTCCAGCGCAATCGCGATCTGCCGCGCCAGCGTGTCGAGCTGCTGCGCCTGTTCGGGAATGAGCAGCCAGCGCGGCTGCGCGGGCGACAGCGCGAGCACGCCACGCACGCGCATCGGCGCCTGCAACGGCACGTAGTGCCAGGCCTGCGCCGCCAGCGTGGCGGTCGCAAGGCCGGCGGGCTGGGCGTGGCGGAAGGCCCAGTCGGCCACCTGCGGGTCGAAGCCCTTGGGAGGGTCAGCGGGCAGCATCAGTTGATCGGCCGCGTCGGTCACCAGCACCAGTGCATCGCCGCCGAAGTGACCTTGCACAGCGGCGGTGCCGAGCGTGATCACCTGCGAACTTTCCAACGCGGCCGAGAGCTCGCGCGTGAGCTCGAACAGCGAACGCGCGCGCCGTTCGCGGCTGGCCGACACGCCGGCCGCGAAGCGCAGCCCCGCCGTAAGCTGCCCCACCAGCAGGCCGACGCCGAGCATGATCGCGAAGGTCAGCACGTACTGCACGTCGCTCACGGCGAACGACAGGCGCGGCGGCACGAAGAAATAGTCGAAGGCCGCGACGTTGAGCAGAGCCGCCAGCGCCGCGGGCCCGCGCCCGAAGCGCATCGCCACGCCCACCACGCCGAGCAGGAACAGCATGACGATGTTCGACAGCTCCAGCACGTGGGCCAGCGGCGTGCAGATCAGCGTGAGCGCGATGCTGGTGGCAGCGGCCCATGCGTAGGCGGGCCAGTGGGTGGGCGCCTTCTCGTGATCGTCGCTGTCGATGCGCATGCCCTCCAGCTGGGTGCGCGACAGGCGGCGCGAGCTTTCCGCGCGGGCCACTTCCATGATGTCGAGCGCGGGTGCGCGTTGGGCCAGCGCCCGCGCCAGCGGCTGCACTCCCGCGGGCCACCAGCGGCGCCAGCCGGTGGCGGGCTCAGCGCGCCCCAGCACCAGCGTCGCGCAGTTGAGCCGGCGTGCCTGTTCGGCCAGCTGCTCCGCCACATCGGAGCCGGTGAGCACGGCGGTGGCCGCGCCCAGTTCTTCCGCCAGCTTGAGCACAGCAAGAGTCCGATCGCGCTCCGCCGCGGCCAGCCGCTGCAGCCTGGGCGTCTCGACATACACCGCATGCCAGCGCACATTCAGTTGACCCGCGAGACGCGCCGCAGTGCGCACCGTCTGCGCCGCGCCTTCATGCGGGCCGACGCAGGCGAGGATCGCGCCCGAGGTGTTCCAGGCCTGCAGCTCGCGGCCCTGCCCGTTGCCACCAGCGCCCGATTGCTCCACGCGCCAGCCGCGCACGTCGTCTTCCACATGCTCTGCGGTGCGGCGCAGTGCGATCTCGCGCAATGCGATCAGGTTGCCCTTGCGAAAGAAGTTCTGCGCAGCGCGCTCGGCCTGCTGCGGCAGGTAGACCTTGCCGGCCGCGAGCCGCGCCGTGAGTTCGTCGGGCGTGACGTCGACCAGCACCACCTCATCGGCCTCGTCGAGCACGGTGTCGGGCACGGTCTCGTGCACACGCACGCCGGTGATCGCGCCGACCGTGCCGTTGAGGCTTTCGAGGTGCTGCACGTTGAGCGCAGACCACACCTCGATGCCGGCGGCCAGCAGTTCCTGCACGTCCTGCCAGCGCTTGGCGTGTCGCGAGCCGGGGGCGTTGGTGTGAGCCAGTTCGTCGACCAGCAGCACGGCGGGCTTGCGCGCGAGCGCGGCGTCGAGATCGAATTCGGCGAGCGTGCGGCCGCGGTAGTCCAGCTCGCGCAGCGGCAGTGTGTCGAGCCCCGTGAGCAGCGCGGCGGTTTCGGTGCGGCCGTGGGTCTCGATCACGCCTATCAGCACGTCGCGCCCTGTGGTGCGCTCGCGCTGCGCGGCGCTCAGCATGGCCCAGGTCTTGCCGACACCGGCACTGGCGCCGAAGTAGATGCGCAGCTTGCCGCGCAATGCGCGCGCTTCGTCGTTTCGCAATTGGGCCAGCAGGGCGTCGGGATCAGGGCGGGAAACGTCGTTCATCGGCGGCACAGGTTAGCGCATCGGATTGAATGTCGACTCACCCTAACGACGTGCATGCGCAAGCCGCCCTGCGGATTCCGCAGAGCGCAGTTCTTCCGCCGTCAGCAGGTAGGCGGGGTTGTTGGTCAGCCGCTCGATGGCCAGGTCGATGAATGCCTTGGCGCGCGCGGGCTGGGCCGCGCGGCTCCCGTAGTAGACGAACACGGCCGAACGGTCGGCAGCGTGCTCGCTCAGCAGCGGTATCAGCCGCCCGGCCCGGATGTGCGCGCTGGCGCTCACGCTGGTCATCGAACCGATGACATGCCCGGCCAGCACCGCTTCGGTTTCCAGCGCTTCGTCGTTGACGCACAGTGCCGGAACGATGTGATGCTCGACGACATCCTCCCCGACCTTCACGTACCAGGGCATGACCTTGCCCGTGCTCGGGAGACGGAAGCCGCTGCAGCGATGCGCAGCCAGCGCGTTCAGGCTGTCGGGCGCGCCATGGCGGTCAAGGTACGACGGGGCCGCGCAGACGATGAGCTGGAGGCCGAACAGCCTTCGCGCAATGACGCCCTCGGCCGGCGACGGGCCGACGCGAAAACCCACGTCGACCCGGTCTTCCACCCAGTTGCCGATGCGGTCGTCCAGTTGCACGTCGGGCTGCACTTCAGGGTAAAGCCTGCAGAACTCATCGAGCAGGGGCCAGAACACGGGCGCAAAGGTTGATCGCGGCCCCACGATGCGCAGCGGCCCGGCAATCTCGTCGGTCGCGCGGCGCGCCATGTGCAGGGCGCGCTGCAGGCCGAGCAGCGCGGGCTGCGCGGCTTCAAGAAACTGCCGCCCCTCGTCGGTGAGCGCCATGCTGCGCGTGGTGCGATGGAACAGCCGCACGCCGAGGTGCTGCTCCAGCTGGGCCAGGGCTTGGCTGGCGGCCTGCGGCGTCATCCCTTGCGCCGCGGCGGCCTGTCGCAGGCTGCCGAGTTCGGCCGTCCTGGCGAATGTGGCGATGGAACGCAGTTCATTGATAGGCATAAAGGCCTCCAGTGTGGCCGTCGATTATCAAGAGCAACTTGTCAGTGCATCAAGGCCGTTCCGCCTAGTTCGGCCCGGGGGTACCGGCCTACATTGGCGGATTGCAGTTGTTCGAGATGAAAGGCACGCGGCACGGCATGAATACCCCCGACGAACCCACCACCATCTCCAGGCGCGATCTGCTGATTGCCGGGGCCGCTTCGGCGGCAGTGGTCGCGGAGGCTCCAGCGGCCAACGCGGCGACGAGACCCGCGCCAAAGCTCTCCGGCCTGTCGAAGACGACCATTGAAGTGAATGGCAAGACACACGTCCTGACACTGGACAACCGCACCACCCTGCTCGATGCGCTGCGCGAGCACCTGCACCTGACCGGCACCAAGAAAGGTTGCGACCACGGCCAATGCGGCGCCTGCACCGTGATGGTGGAGGGCCGCCGCATCAACTCGTGCCTGACGCTGGCGGTGATGCACGAAGGCGCCAAGGTCACCACCATCGAAGGCCTGGGCAAGCCGGGTGCGCTGCACCCGATGCAGGCCGCCTTCGTGAAGCACGACGGCTACCAGTGCGGCTACTGCACGCCGGGGCAGATCTGCTCTGCCGTCTCCGTGCTGAACGAGATTCGCGAAGGCATCCCCAGCCACGTGAGTGCCGACCTGACGGCCAGGCCCCAGGTCACGGTGGTGGAACTGCGCGAGCGCATGAGCGGCAACATCTGTCGATGCGGGGCCTACAGCAACATCGTCGATGCGATCACCGAAGTGGCCGCGGGGAGAACGGCATGAAGTCCTTCACCTACGAGCGCGTGTCGTCGCCGACGGAGGCCGTCATGAAGGCGGCAAGGGTGCCGGGTGCGCGCTTCATCGCGGGCGGCACCAACCTGCTCGACCTCATGAAGCTGGAGATAGAGACGCCCGCTCACCTGATCGACGTCAACGGCCTGGGCTTCGACAAGATCGAAAGCACGCCCGACGGCGGCCTGCGCATCGGCGCGCTGGTGCGCAACACCGATCTTGCCGCCGACAGCCGCGTGCGGCGCGACCACGGTTTGCTGTCGCGCGCCCTGCTCGCCGGCGCATCGGGCCAGCTGCGCAACAAGGCAACGACCGCGGGCAACCTGCTGCAGCGAACGCGCTGCCCTTACTTCTACGACACCAACCAGGCCTGCAACAAGCGCCGGCCCGGCAGCGGCTGCTCGGCCATCGGCGGATACACCCGGCAGCATGCGATCGTGGGCACGAGCGATGCATGCATCGCGACACATCCCAGCGACATGGCCGTCGCAATGCGCGCGCTCGATGCAACGGTGGAGACCATCCGCGCCGACGGCTCGCGGCGCACCATCCCCATCGCCGACTTCCACAAGCTGCCCGGCGCCACGCCGCATGTCGAAACCGTGCTGACGCCCGGCGAGCTGGTCACATCGGTCAAGCTCCCCGCTCCGGCGGGCGGCAGGCACATCTATCAGAAGGTGCGCGACCGGGCCTCCTATGCCTTTGCACTGGTTTCGGTAGGCGCGATCGTGCAGCGCGACGGCAGTGCCCGCATTGCGGTGGGCGGCGTCGCACATAAACCGTGGCGCGTCGAGGCGGCGGAGGCCGAGATGCCTCGCGGCGCCAGGGCCGTGACCGCGGCATTGCTTGCCGGCGCCAAGCCCACTTCACAGAACGCCTTCAAGGTGTCGCTGGTCGAGCGCACGCTCGATGCGGTGCTGACGCAAGCCAGGAGCTGAGCGATGAAGTTCGACACCCCCGCCACCACCAACCCCATCGACCAGCTGAAGGTGATCGGCCAGCCGGTGGACCGCATCGACGGTCCGCTCAAGACCACGGGCACTGCGCCCTACGCATACGAGCGGCACGACGTTGTGGCCAATCAGGCCTACGGCTACATCGTCGGATCGGCCATTGCCAAGGGCCGGATCGTTTCGATCGACCTGAGCCGCGCGAAGGCCGCGCCGGGCGTGATCGCCATCGTCACCCACGAGAACGCAGGCAAGCTGGGCAAGGGCAATTTCAATACGGCCCGGCTGCTCGGTGGCCCCGTCATCGACCACTACCACCAGGCCGTTGCGCTCGTCGTGGCGCAGACCTTCGAGCAGGCGCGCGCCGCGGCGCAGCTCGTGCAGGTGAAGTACGCACGCGCCGAAGGCAGCTTCGGCCTCGCGGATGCGAAGGCTGCTACGGACAAGAAAACGATCAACCGCGACAACACCGTCGGCGACTTCGCCAGCGCATTCACCAAGGCCGAGGTGCGGCTGGACCAGACCTACACCACGCCCGACCACTCGCACGCGATGATGGAGCCGCAAGCCACCATCGCCGCGTGGGATGGAGACAGGCTCACCGTGTGGACCTCGAACCAGATGATCGACTGGACCACTGGCGAACTCGCGAAGACGCTGGACATGCCCAAGGACAAGGTCCACCTCATGTCGCCCTACATCGGCGGCGGCTTCGGCGGCAAGCTGTTCCTGCGGGCGGACACGCTGCTGGCGGCGCTGGGCGCGCGCATTGCGCGCCGGCCGGTCAAGGTCGCGCTGCAGCGCCCGCTGATCGCCAACAACACCACGCACCGGCCCGCGACGATCCAGCGCATCCGCATCGGCGCCACCGCGCAGGGAAAGATCACCGCCATCGGCCATGAAAGCTGGTCCGGCAACCTGGTGGACGGCAAGCCCGAGAACGCGGTGCAGCAGACGCGCCTGCTCTACGCGGGCGAACACCGGCTTACCGGCACCCGGCTGGCTCTGCTCGACCTGCCCGAAGGCAACGCGATGCGCGCACCGGGCGAGGCGCCGGGGCTGATGGCGCTGGAGATTGCCGTCGACGAAATCTCGCAGCAGCTGGGCATCGACCCCATCGAATTCCGCGTGCTCAACGACACGCAGGTAGACCCGGCCAACCCGAGCCGTCCGTTCTCGCAGCGCCGCCTCATCGAGTGTTTGCGCACGGGTGCCGAGCGCTTCGGATGGAACAAGCGCAGCGCGCGGCCCGGCCTCGTGCGCGACGGCCGATGGCTCGTCGGCATGGGCGTGGCGGCGGCGTTCCGCAACAACCAGGTGATGAAGTCGGCTGCGCGCGTGGCATTGGATGCGCGCGGCGTTGTGACCGTCGAGACCGACATGACGGACATCGGCACCGGCAGCTACACGATCATTGCGCAGACGGCCGCCGAGATGATGGGCGTGCCGCTCGAACGCGTGGTCGTGCGGCTCGGCGATTCGCACTTTCCCGCGTCGTCCGGCTCGGGCGGGCAATGGGGCGCCAACTGCTCGACGGCTGGTGTCTACGCGGCTTGCACCAAGCTGCGGGAGGCCGTCGCGCAGCGGGCGGGCCTTGACTCCGCCGGCGCAGTCTTCGCGGACGGCATGGTGCGCGCCGGTGGCCGCAGCGTGCCGCTCGCTGGTATCGCGGCCGGCGAGAGCATCGTCGCGGAAGACGTGCTGGAGTTCGGCAACCTCGACAAGCAGTACCAGCAGTCCACCTTCGGCGCGCACTTCGTGGAAGTCGGGGTCGACGCATTCACTGCCGAGATACGGGTACGACGCATGCTCGCCGTCTGCGCCGCGGGCCGCATCCTCAACCCCAAGTCGGCGCGCAGCCAGGTCATCGGCGCGATGACCATGGGGGTCGGAGCCGCGCTCATGGAAGAGCTCGCCGTGGACGAGCGCCTGGGCTTCTTCGTCAACCACGACCTGGCCGGCTACGAGGTGCCGGTGCATGCCGACATACCGCACCAGGAAGTGATCTTCCTGGACGAGACCGATCCGATCTCTTCGCCGATGAAGGCCAAGGGCGTCGGTGAACTCGGCATCTGCGGCGTGGGTGCGGCGGTGGCGAATGCGATCCACAACGCGACGGGCATACGGGTGCGCGACTATCCGATCACGCTGGACAAGCTCATCAGCCGGATGCCCGACGCGGCTTGAATTGCATCCGCGTCCGGCGGCGGTGTGCGCAAGCCGCACAACACTTGTCGCTGTGCCGGCCTAGTCGCTGTCCGCTGCCGTTCCTAGACTTCCTCATCACTTTTGATGAATCTCTTCCAGGAACAGCAACCATGTCAGGACTCTCTCGCCGCGGACTCATGAGCGTATTGGCCGTGCCCTGCGCGGCCGGCATCGTCGGCACTTCCGCTGCCGCACCCATGTCTTCCCCCGCACCGACGCCGACCCTTCGCGCCATGTCGGGCGCGAAACCTCTGCAGCAATTGAACGGCAAGGCCACTGCCTTGCTGGTGATCGACTTCCAGAACGAATACTTCACCGGCCGCATGCCCATTGCCGACGCATCGGATGCCGTCGCCCGCACGAAGCGCCTGCTGGCATGGGCGGACCGGCACGCTTTCCCCGTGTTCCAGATACAGCACGTGGCGCCAGCAGGCTCCGCGACATTCGCCCAGGGCGGCGACACCGTGAAGTTCCACGCAGACATGCAGCCGAGGGCGCGCGATACGGTCGTGCAGAAGACCACCGTCAGCGTGTTCGCAAGCACCGACATCGCACAGCGCCTGCGCTCGGCCGGTGTCCAGACCCTCGTCATCACCGGGCTCATGACCCACGCATGCGTGGCCGGTGCGGCGCGCGATGCCGCGCCCCTAGGTTTCGATGTGGTGGTGTCCTCCGATGCCACTGCCACCCGGTCGATCCGCCGCGAGAACGGCGACACCGTTTCGCACGACAGCCTGCATCGCGCAGCGCTGGCCGAGATCGAGGACACCTTCGGCGAGGTGCTGACCACCGCGCAGATCCTGGCATTGCCGGTTGCCTGAAAATGCGAAGAATCTAAGGAACCCGCAGGAGGGCGGCGCATGGATCAGGTGAAGGCGATGCGCGCCTTTCAACGCATTGCGCAGGCGAAGAGCCTTTCGTCGGCGGCGCAGTCGCTGGGCACCACGCACTCCAGCCTGTCGCGCCAGTTGCAGGCACTGGAGGCGTCGCTCGGCGCACAACTGGTGCGGCGCGACACGCGCGGTATCACGCTGACCGAAGCGGGGCATCGCTATCTCGCCGCCTGCACGGACATCCTCTCGCGACTGGATGCGGCCCATGCCGATGCGGCGGCGGATAGCAAGGCGCCCTCGGGAACACTGAAGGTAAGCATGCCGCTCTCGATCGCGACGCTGGAGCTGCCCGACTGGCTGCCGGCCTTTCAGGCGCGGCATGCAGGCATCCGACTGGAAGTCGTTTGCACCGACCGCTTCACCAAGCTGGTCGCCGAAGGCATCGACGTCGCGCTGCGCATCAGCGCCGAGCTGGAAGATGCCTCGATGATGGCGCGGACGCTGGCGGTCTCCGACATGGTGCTGGTCGCCGCGCCACGCTATCTGGCCGAGCACGGCCTGCCCCGCACGCCGGAAGACCTGTCGCAGCACCAGTGCCTGCAGCACAACGGGCCGGAAAGCCCTGCGCACTGGACCCTCCACCTGCGCGACGGCCAACAGCAAACGCTCAAGCCGGATGCGCGCTTCGCTTGCGACACGATCACCGCGCTGTATTCGGCCGCGAAATGCGGGCTGGGCATTGCGGCGCTGACATGGCACACGGCGCGCGCCGATCTTCAGGCAGGTGCGCTGGTGCGCGTTCTGCCGGAGGTCACGCTCGGTCAGCGCACTTACGCGGCGCTCTATCCGCGCACGCGGCACGTGCAGCCCGCGGTGCGCGCCTTCATCGATTTCATGGCGACTCACTACAGATAGACAGATAGCAAGGCACCGGGTTGTCACAACCCGGGTGGGTGGCGCGTCTTCTTGAGGTCAGCGGGAATCCCCGCGTAACCCTGGAGAACTCGACATGCACAGCCTTGCACAAATAGCCCCGGCCTATGACGGCCATTGCCACGCCTTCATCGACAGGCCATCGGCATCTTTTAATAATCAAAGTACTTTCTTTGATTAATAATGGACGTCGTAATGAACAAGCAATCAAGGGCCTGGCTAGGCGCCGGCCTCGCGACATTGGTAATTGGGGGAGCCGGCTACGGGCTCGTCACGAAGCTCACGCCGGCGCATGCGGAGGGTGGCGGCAGGCCGCCGGCCAAGGTGGCGGTGGCCTCCGCGCAGAAGACTGAGGTGGCACGCTTCCTCAGCGGCATCGGCACGCTGGAGGCCAACCGGCAGGTCGAAGTGCCGGCGGAAGTGGAAGGCCGCGTCGCGAAGATTCTCTTCACGCCCGGCGGCGAAGTGCGCGCGGGGCAGCTGCTGGTGCAGCTCAACGACGCACCCGAGCAGGGCGACCTGGAGCGCCTGACGGCCCAGCGCGCCAATGCCAAGGCACTGCTCGACCGCACGCGCCGCCTGGTGCCGCAGCAGGCGGCCACGCAGGAACAGCTCGAACAGGCGCAGGCCGCCTTCGACCAGGCCAGCGGCGACCTGCGGCGCGTGCAGGCGCTGTTGGAGCAGAAGCGCATCAAGGCGCCGTTCGATGGCGTGCTCGGCATCCGCCGCGTCAACCTCGGCCAGTTCGTGCGGGCCGGCGATGCGCTGGTGTCGCTCACCGACAGCCGCACGCTGTTCGCCAACCTGACGCTGCCCGAAACCGCGCTGCCCGTGCTCAAGCGCAACCAGCAGGTGGCGCTCTCGGTCGATGCCTATCCGGGGCGCGTGTTCCAGGGACGGCTCAGCACCATCGAGCCGCAGATCGGCAGCGACACGCGCACGGTGCGCCTGCAGGCCACCATCGACAACGCCGACGGCGCCCTCACGCCGGGCATGTTCGTCAACGGCAAGGTCGCGCTGCCGGCGCGTGCCGACGCCATTACCGTGCCCGAGACGGCCATCACCTATAGCACGCACGGCGACTCGGTCTTCGTGGTGCGGCCCGCCGAGAAGGGTGACGGCTTCACCGCGCAGCAGGTGTTCGTGAAAGCCGGCGAGCGGCAGGACGGCCTGGTCGTCATCGAGAAGGGCCTGATGCCCGGCGACAAAGTCGTCACCTCCGGCCAGCTGCGCCTGTACACCGGCGCCGCCGTGATGCCGACTGCAAAAGACACGCTGGCCGTCGCGCAGGAATCGAAGTCATGAAGTTCACCGACCTCTTCGTGCGCCGGCCCGTGCTGGCGCTGGTGGTGAGCACGCTCATCCTGCTGCTCGGCGCGCGTGCGCTGGGCGACCTGCCGGTGCGGCAGTACCCGCTGACCGAGAGCACCACGCTCACCATCACCACGCAGTACCCCGGCGCCTCGCCGGAGCTGATGCAGGGCTTCGTCACGCAGCCGATCGCGCAGGCGGTGGCGACCATCGAGAACGTCGACTACCTCTCGTCGTCTTCCACGCTGGGCCGCAGCGTGATCAGCGTGCGCATGAAGCTCAACGCCGATGCCAACCAGGCGCTCACGCAAGCCATGGCTCAGGTCAGCCAGGTGAAGTACCGGTTGCCGGCCGAGGCCTTCGACCCGGTCATCCTCAAATCGTCGGGCGAGGCAACGGCCGTGGCCTACGTCGGCTTCTCCAGCAAGACGATGCCGATGCCGGCGCTCACCGACTACCTCTCGCGCGTGGTGCAGCCGCAGTTCGCGTCCATCACCGGTGTATCGGGCGTCGAGGTGTCGGGCGGGCAGACGCTCGCCATGCGCGTGTGGCTCGACCCTAACCGCATGGCCGCGCGCGGCATCTCGGCCGGCGAACTGGCCGACGCGCTGCGCCAGAACAACGTGCAGGCCGCACCCGGCCAGGTGAAGGGCCTGTACGTGGTGTCGAACATCCGCGTGAACACCGACCTGGTGAACGTGGCCGAGTTCCGCGACATGGTGATCAAGCGAGACGGCGACACCATCGTGCGCCTGGGCGACGTGGCCACGGTGGAGCTGGGCGCTGCGAGCGCCGACAGCAGCGCGACGATGGACGGCGTGCCCGCCATCTACCTCGGCCTGCAGGCGGCGCCCAACGGCAACCCGCTGGTGATCGTGAAGCGCATCCGCGAGCTGCTGCCCGGCATCAAGCAGAACCTGCCGCCGGGCGTTGAAGTGCAGTTGCCCTTCGAGCTGGCGCGCTTCATCGAGGCTTCCATCGACGAGGTACGGCACACGCTGCTCGAAGCCATCGCCATCGTGGTGATCGTGATCTTCCTGTGCCTGGGCTCGATCCGCGCGGTGCTCATTCCGGTGGTGACGATTCCGCTGTCGATGCTGGGCGCCGCCGCGCTGATGCTGCTGTTCGGCTTCAGCATCAACCTGCTGACGCTGCTGGCGATGGTGCTGGCCATCGGGCTGGTGGTGGACGACGCCATCGTGGTGGTGGAGAACGTGCACCGCCACATAGAAGAAGGCAAGTCGCGCGTGCAGGCCGCATTGATCGGCGCGCGCGAAGTGGCCGGCCCGGTGATCGCGATGACGCTCACGCTCGCCGCGGTGTACGCGCCCATCGGGCTCATGGGCGGGCTCACCGGTTCGCTCTTCAAGGAGTTCGCCTTCACGCTGGCGGGTGCGGTGGTGGTGTCGGGCGTGATCGCGCTCACGTTGTCGCCGGTGATGAGCTCGTTCCTGCTGCCGCAGGACACCGCAGGCAGCCGCATGGCGCGCGCTGCCGAGGCCTTCTTCCACCGGCTCGCCACGGGCTATGGCCGGCTGCTCGACGTGTCGCTGCACCACCGCTGGGTGACCGGCGCGTTCGCGGCGCTGGTGCTGGTGAGCCTGCCCTTCCTCTACAACGCGGCGCAGCGCGAGCTGGCCCCGGGTGAAGACCAGGCCATGGTGCTCACGGCCATCAAGTCGCCGCAGCACGCGAACATCGACTACGTCGAGAAGTTCGGCAAGAAGTGGGACGAGGTGTTCGCCACGCTGCCCGAGAACACCGGCCGCTGGCTCATCAACGGCTCGGACGGCGTGTCGAACAGCATCGGCGGCGTGCAGCTGTCCGACTGGAAAGACCGCAAGCGCAACGCCGACCAGATCCAGGGCGACACGCAGGGCCGCATGAATGACGTGGAAGGCAGCAGCGTCTTCGCGTTCCAGCTGCCCTCGCTGCCGGGCTCTACCGGCGGGCTGCCGGTGCAGATGGTCATTCGCAGCGCGGGCGACCATCGCACCGTGTTCGAGGCGATGGAAGCGCTGAAGAAGTCGGCGCGCGACAGCGGCAAGTTCGCCGTGGTCGACAGCGACCTGGAATTCAACAACCCCACGGTCGAGATCCGCGTGGATCGCGCCAAGGCCAACAGCATGGGCGTGACGATGAAGTCCATCGGCGACACGCTGGCGGTGCTGGTGGGCGAGAACTACGTCAACCGCTTCGGCATGGACGGCCGCTCGTATGACGTGATCCCGCAGTCGCCGCGCGAGCAGCGGCTCACGGCCGAGGCGCTGTCGCGCTACTTCGTGAAGAGCGCCAGCGGCCAGCCCGTGCCGCTGGCCAACCTGGTGCAGCTGTCGACCAGCGTGGGGCCCAACAAGCTCACGCAGTTCAACCAGCTCAACGCGTCTACCTTCCAGGCCATTCCGATGCCGGGCGTGACCATGGGCGACGCGGTGGCCTTCCTGAGCGAAGAGGCGAAGAAGCTGCCGGCCGGCTTCAGCTACGACTGGCAGTCGGACGCGCGGCAGTTCACGCAGGAGGGCTCGGCGCTGGTGATGGCATTCGTGTTCGCCATCGTGGTGATCTACCTGGTGCTGGCCGCGCAGTACGAGAGCCTGCGCGACCCGCTGATCATCCTGATCAGCGTGCCGATGTCGATCTGCGGCGCGCTGGTGCCGCTGGCGCTGGGCTTCGGCACCATCAACATCTACACGCAGATCGGGCTGGTGACGCTCATCGGGCTCATCAGCAAGCACGGCATTCTGATGGTGGAGTTTGCCAACGAGATCCAGGTGCACAAGGGCTTCGACCGGCGCGCGTCGATCGAGGAGGCCGCACGCATCCGGCTGCGCCCCATTCTTATGACCACGGCTGCGATGGTGATGGGCCTTGTGCCGCTGCTGTTTGCCAGCGGCGCGGGTGCCAACAGCCGCTTCAGCATCGGCCTGGTGATCGTGGTCGGCATGCTGGTGGGCACGCTTTTCACGCTGTTCGTGCTGCCCACGATGTACACGCTGCTGGCGCGCGACCACCGCGCGGCGGGCCACTCGCAGCGCGTGGCCGAACTCGATGCGCTGGCCGAAGGAGCATGACCATGAACCGACTCTTTTCATACGCCGCTCCCTTCGCATTGGGCATGCTGGTGCTGGCCGGCTGCGCCGTCGGCCCGGACTACAAGGCGCCGGCCGACGCACCCGTTGCCATCACTGCGCCCGAGCGCTCGCTGTTCGCCGACGACGCGGTGCAGCGCGACTGGTGGCGCCAGCTCGACGATCCACAGCTCGATGCACTGATCGACCGCGCACTGGCCGAGAACCACGACATCCGCATCGCGCAGGCCCGGCTGCTCGAAGCGCGCGCTACGCAGACCGAGGCGGAGCTCGACCGGCTGCCGGTCGTGACCGCCGGTGCGAGCAAGACGCGCAGCATTGCACAGGGCAACAACGCCACGCAGCCCGACGTGCGTTCGCTGTCGCAGAGCAGCCGCGCGGGCTTCGACGCCTCGTGGGAAATCGACCTGTTCGGCCGCCTGAAGCGGCTCGACGAGGCAGCGACCGCGCGCACCGAGGCCAGCGCCGCCGACCTCGAACAGGTGCGCATCGTTGCCGTGGCCGAGCTGGCGCGCAACTACTACGAGATGCGCGGCGCCGAGCAGCGCATTGCCGTGACGCGCAGCACGCTCGACAGCCTGCGCCAGAGCCTGCGCGTGACCGAGGCGCAGGTGCAGACCGGCCGCGGCCTCGAAGGCGATCTGGCAAGCGCGCAGGCCAACCTGGCGACCACCGAAAGCCAGCTGCCCGCGCTCGAAACCACACGCCGACAGTCGGCCTACCGCGTCGCGGTGCTGGCCGGCCTGCGCCCCGGCGAGCTGGAGCCGATGCTGCAGCCGCGCCAGCTGCGCGTGCTCGACAAGCGCCTGCCCATCGGCGACCTGGCCGACCTGCTGCGCCGCCGGCCCGACGTGCTGCGCGCCGAGCGTGGGCTCGCGGCCAGCACGGCCGACGTGGGTGCGGTCACGGCCGAGCTGTATCCGCGCTTCGACATCGGCGGCTTCCTGGGCTTCGTCGCGCTGCGGGGCTCCGACCTGGGCAGTTCGCCGAGCCGCGCCTTCAGCGTGACGCCGGGCGTGAGCTGGCCGGCTCTGCGGCTGGGCTCGGTGAAGGCCCGCGTGCGTGGCGCCGTGGCCCGCGCCCAAGGCGACCGCGCGCTCTACGAGCAGACCGTGCTGCGCGCCATCGAGGACGTGGAAGGCGCCCTCACCGGCTACGGTCAGAACCAGTTGCGCCTGCAGCGGCTGGTGGAAGCCTCCGCCCGCAGCGGCCGCGCCGCCGAGCTGGCCGAGGTGCGCTACCGCGAAGGGGCCGCGCCCTACCTGAGCGTGCTCGATGCGCAGCGCACCCTGCTGCGCGCGCAAGACGCGGTGGCCGAGGCTGAAACCGCCTCGTACACCAGCCTCGTCGCGCTCTACAAGGCGCTGGGCGGCGGCTGGCAAGCACCCGCCGCTGCGAAGGGAGTGCCAACCACCTGACAATGGCGCTGTTTCCTCCCTACGACCGAATCCGCCATGTCCGCCCCCGATGCCAAGCCCACCTGGATGCCGCACCAGCCGGCAGACCGCATCCTCTCGACGCTCAAGACCCGCGGCGCGCTCGGCATTCCCGACATCGCCAAGGTGCTGAATGTCACCGTGGAGGCGGTGCGCCAGCAGATGGCCAAGCTGGAAGCCGAAGGCCTGGTCGACGCCGAGAGCCGCTCCAGCGGCCGCGGCCGGCCCACGCAGATCTGGCGGCTCACCGGGGAGGGCCACAAGCGCTTTCCCGACACGCATGCCGAGATGACGGTGCAGATGATCAGCGCCGTCATCAGCGTGTTCGGCGAGAAGGGCATGGACCAGCTCATCAGCGCGCGCGAAGCCACCATGCGCACCAACTACACCGAGGCCATGCGCGGCGCGCGCAGCCTCAAGGCGCGGCTGGAGCGGCTGGCGGAAATCCGCAGCCGCGAGGGCTACATGGCCGAGTTCCGGCCCGACGAACAGGGCAAGGGTTTTCTATTCATCGAGAACCACTGCCCCATCTGCACCGCGGCGCAAGCCTGCACGGGCTTCTGCCGCAGTGAGCTGCAACTCTTCGACGAAGTGCTGGGGCCCGAAGTGAGCGTCAGCCGCGTCGAACACGTGCTGGCGGGCGCGCGAAGGTGCGCCTACCGGGTCGAACCCAAGGCGAATGCCTGACTCTGTTTTTTCAGCAACCACCACAAGGAAACCACGATGGAACACAAGCTCCCACCCCTGCCCTACGCCCTCGATGCGCTGGCACCCGAGTACTCGCAGGAAACCCTCGAATATCACTACGGCAAGCACCACAACGCCTACGTGGTGAACCTCAACAACCTGCAAAAGGGCACCGAGTTCGAGTCGCTCACGCTTGAAGAGATCATCAAGAAGTCCAGCGGCGGCATCTACAACAACGCCGCGCAAATCTGGAACCACACCTTCTTCTGGAACTGCATGAAGCCGCAGGGCGGCGGCGCTCCCACCGGCGCGCTGGCCAAGGCCATCGATGCCAAGTGGGGCAGCTACGACGCGTTCAAGGAAGCCTTCGTGAAGTCGGCCGTGGGCAACTTCGGTTCGGGCTGGACGTGGCTGGTGAAGAAGGCCGACGGCTCCGTGGACATCGTGAACACCGGCGCCGCCGGCACGCCGCTGACCACTGCAGACACCGCGCTGCTGACGGTGGACGTCTGGGAACACGCCTACTACATCGACTACCGCAACCTGCGCCCGAAGTTCGTCGAGACCTTCCTGGCCAAGCTGGTGAACTGGGACTTCGCGGCGAAGAACTTCGGCTGAAACTTCGGCTGATCGATCAGCCGTTGATCAGGTTCAGGATGTTCCCGTCCGGGTCCTTGAACCACGCGACCTTCATGTCGCCCATGACATGGAGGTCGCCCACGAGCTTCGTGTCGGGCATGTCGTAGTGCTCGAAGCGCACGCCCTTGGCCTTGAGGGCGGCGGCGAGGCGCTCGATGTCTCCGCCCACCTGCCAGGTGACGGCCGTCGCCTGGTTCGTTCCGGCGAACTGCGAGCGGTACACGTTGATTCGCGTGTTGCCGCTGCGGTAGACGATCACTTCGTCGCCCTCCGCATCGACCTGCGACAGGCCCAGCGTGTCTTCGTAGAAGCGGCGGGCCACCGCGAGGTCTTTCACCGCGAGATTGGCCACTGCGTTGATGTTTCCGAGCATGCGAGTCTCCTGGGTTTCCTTCGGGGAGGCCCGGCGTGCCATCGACGCATGCCGGGCTTGCCAAAAATACTCAACCATACGGTGCAGTATTTGCGTCGGACAGGGCCCTGTCAAGGCATCGGAAAATGGCACCCCGCAAGTCGATACGAGCCCCATCGCAAATGAAGAAATCCTTCTTACCCGGCTTCCGGCACACTGCACCCCCGGTGCAGTGACGACGGCAACGACTGCAACCCCGAATCGACCCCGACAAAGAGACAACCCATGATCCGCAGACACCTCGGCAAGCTGGCCCTCGCGCTGGCATTCCCCCTGGCCTTCACGGCCACCGCTCATGCACAGACCGCGGCCTACCCCGCCAAGCCCATCCGCATGGTCGTGCCCTTCCCGCCCGGCGGCGGCACCGACATCCTGGCGCGCCTGGTGGCCCAGAAGCTCACCGAGGTGAATCACTGGACCGTGGTGCCCGACAACCGCGCGGGTGCCGGCGGCACCATCGGCATTGCCGAGGCCGCGCGCGCCGCGCCCACGGGCTACGACATCGTGATGGGCCAGAAGGACAACATGGTCGTCGCGCCCTGGCTCTACAAGAACCTGAGCTACAACCCGGTGAAAGACCTCACCGCGGTGGCCCACGTGGCCTACACGCCGGTGGTGATCGTCACGCAGGCCAACTCCAAGTTCAAGACGCTCGACGATGTGGTGAAGGCCGCGCGCGCCGCGCCAGACACCGTCACCTACGGCTCGCCCGGCAACGGCACCACCATCCACCTGGCCGGCGAGATCTTCAACAGCGCCGCCAAGATCAAGATGCGCCACGTGCCCTACAAGGGCTCCAACGCGGCCATGATGGACGTGCTCGCGGGCAACGTCGACCTGATGGTGTCGTCGGTGCCCTCGGCCATGGCGCAGATCAAGGCGGGCAAGCTGCGCCCGCTGGCAGTCACCTCGGCCAGGCGCAGCACCTCGCTGCCCGACACGCCCACCGTGGCCGAGCTCGGCTACAAGGACTTCGACGTGAGCACCTGGTATGGCATCTTCGTGCCGGCCGGTACGCCGAAGGACGTGGTGACGCTGCTGAATGCCGATATCAACAAGCTGCTGGCCACGCCTGAAATGAAGGCGGCCATCATCGCGCAGGGCGCGGAGCCGCAGAGCATGACGCCGGAGCAGTTCGGCGCGCTGCTGAAGACCGACTACGAGAAGTGGAAGGGCATCGTGCAAGCCTCGGGCGCGACAATCGAATAAGCCTGCGCGCCGCAGAATGATGTCTCCAGAACAAGCCGCAACGACGGCATGGAGACACCGATGGTTCCTTCCCTTCCCCTGAAGACAGCCGCTCTGGCAGCGGTTGTCGCCCTCGTCCAGGGCTGCGCACAGACGCCCGCGCAGAAACCTTCCGACGCAACCGTGGCCGCCCACGTCGCGGCAGCCACGCAGGCCGCGGGCACCGACCTCGGTCCGCTGCTCACGCTATGCAAGCCCGCCCCAGCCACGCGTCCGCCGCAGGAGGAGCTCGACAAGGGCCTCCCGCTGCTCATCAACAAGCCGGCGCCACCGCCCGCCAGGGCCTTCGACAACCTGTATTTCGTGGGCGCCGACTGGGTCAGCGCCTGGGCCATCAAGACCTCCGACGGCATCATCCTCATCGATGCGCTCAACAACCAGGTGGAGGCCGCCGCGCTGATCGAAGGCGGCATGCGCAAGCTGGGCCTCGACCCGGCGCAGATCAAGTACGTGATCGTCACGCACGGCCACGGCGACCACTACGGCGGCGCGCCCTACCTCGCGCAGAAGTACCGCGCGCGCGTGGTGATGAGCGATGCCGACTGGACGATGACCGAGACGAAGCTGGAGTTCGCCACGCCCATCTGGGGCGCGCCGCCCAAGCGCGGCGCGGGCGACATCTCGGCAAAGGACGGCGACCGCGTCACCCTGGGCGACACCACCGTCACGCTGTACCTCACGCCGGGCCACACCATGGGCACGCTCTCGCCGGTGTTCGACGTGAGCGAGAACGGCAGGAAGCACCGCGCCATGCTCTGGGGCGGCACAGGCTTCAACTTCGGCAAGGACGTGCCTCGGCTGGACAGCTACATCGCGTCCACCCGGCGCATGGACTCCCTGGTGAAAGCACAAGGCATCGACGTGATGCTGTCGAACCACTCGAACGTCGACAGCTCGCAGGCCAAGATGGCGGCGATGCGGCAGCAGCCGGCCGGCGCGGCGAACCCCTTCGTGATGGGCACGCCCACGGTGGAGCGCGCATTGAACGTGATGGGCGAATGCGCGCAGGCGCAGCGCGACAGGTTCGCGATGCAGTAGTCGCAGTTCAGTCCGGCACGAACTTCGTGTTGAAGATGGCGACGTCCGACGCATCCTCGAACGTCGCCACCTGCCCCATCTTCCCGTCGCTCAGCCTGCAGGCCGAGAACAGGCTGTAGCGGCCCTTGAAGTAGAACTCGTCCATCACGATCAGAGCGTACGGGTACGGCACGAAGACCTGGTGCTCGAAGACGATGCGGTGCACGTTCCTCGGCGACGGGAAGAGCTTGTACTCGATGGTGTCGATCGACTTGGCGGTAGCCATGGCGTGCGTGTCCTTCGTTTCGATCAGGCAGGGTCGCGCACGTCGGCCACGGGGTTGTTGCCGAAGTCTTCGCGCGCCAGGTACTTGAGTACCTTGGCCGCCGCAGTGGCGGGACTGTCGAGCCGGCCGTCCTCTTTCATGCTCACGAAGCGCGTGCGGTCCGGAAACTTCTCGGCCGACGCACCGCGCAGTTGCACCTGCATGTCGGTGTCGATCACGCCGGGCGCGAGAGAGACGATGCGTGCACCGTTCGTTGCATTCGCTTCCTCGAGCGCCACGGCGCGCGAGAAGTGGTCCATGCCGGCCTTGGCCGCGCAGTAAGGCGCCTGGCTGCCCATGGCGTTGCGGCCCAGGCCCGACGAGATGTTCAGCACCTTGCGCGCGCCGCGCCATTCGCGGGTGGCGCCGAGGAAAGCCGCCGTCAGCAGCATCGGCGCTTCGAGGCCGATGCGCAGGGCCAGCGACAGCTCCGCCTCCACCGCGCTCGACAGCGGCGCGGGGTTGCCGACGGTGCCGGCGTTGTTGATGAGCGTGACGCTGTCGAAGCGTTGCGCGTCGATGGTCTTGAGCCATGCCGACACGCGGGCCGATGCGGCCACGGGGTCGGACAGGTCCTGCTCCCATTGCACGAGTTCGGCGCCGGCGGCCTTGGCTACTTCGGCAAGCGCCGGATCCTGCATGCGCGAGATGCCCAGCACCGTGTGGCCGGCCTGCAGCAGCTGTTCGGCCATGGCACGGCCCAGGCCACGCGAGGCGCCGGTGATGAGGGTGAGGTGGGAAGCGGTCATCAGGAAGCTCTTTCTTGAACGAAGGCGGGGAGGTTAAGCGGTATCGAGAGGCCTTGGTGCTCAGCCGGTACGGAACTGCTTGCGCAGGAAGTTGCGGTGGCGGGCGATGTGCTGCAGCTGCGCAGGCGCGATGGTGCCGTCGAGGTCGACCTCGTCTGCGCCGTTGAGCACCGCATTGGCATTGGCCATGGCGCGCGCGACGACTTCTTCCTCGCTCACACCGAGCTGCGCTGCGAGGTCGAGCGCCACGCGTCGCATCGCGCGTTGCGAGAGCATCCACATCGCGCCGAAGCGGTCCCACGCGAGCGCGGCCTCTTCGGACTTCTCGCGGTCGGCAAGAATTTCGCTGAGCGGCTTGGCCAGTATTTCGTTGAGCGCATCGAGCTTCTCGTTCAACGCCTCGTTGCGTTCGATGGCCTCCTGCAGCGTCGGGCCGGCGTCCTCGGCCTTCGTCTTCGGCGCCTCGGGCGGTGCGATGAAGGCGGCTTCCGCATTCGCGGGCACCACCTGGAGCTGGTCTTTGAGGGTCATGTGTTTTCCGTTTCCGCCGAGGCGTTCTTCCTGTTCGACATCGCCGTCGCGCGCAGGCCCGGCAGGTCGAGCACGCGCAGCCCACCGTACTCCACGCGGATCAGGCCCTGCGCCGAAAGGCCGTTCAGTGCCTCGTTCACGCGCTGGCGCGAGAGGCCGACCAGGTAGGCCAGCTCCTGCTGCGTGATGCGCAAGACTTCGCCCACGCCCGGGTACAGCACCGGGTTGAACAGCGACACCAGGTTGCGCGCCACGCGCGCGTCGGGGTTGTTGAGCCGGTCGATCTCCAGCGCCGCGATGAACTGGCCCAGCCGTTCATTCAGCTGGTTCATCACGAAGCGGTTGAAGCCGATGGAGTGGTCGAGCAGCCAGTGGAAGCTTTCGATCGGCAGCCCCGCCACCAGGCTGCGCCGCAGCGCCTGGATGTTGTAGCGGTAGGGCTCGCGCTTCATCACCGTGCCTTCGCCGAACCAGCCGCCGGGCGGCACGCCGGTGTAGGTGACCGAGCCGCCGTCGGCGTTGTCGTTGCTCATCTTGAGCAGCCCCTCGACCACGCCGAACCAGTAGGTCGGCGAGCGGCCGACGCGGCACACCAGGTCGCCGGGCTCGGCCTCGCCCACCACCAGCGCGGCTTCGGCGCGGCGGCGCTCGGCTGGCGTGAGCGTGGGCAGCCAGGGGATGCCTTCGAGCTCAGCGGCATTGGCGGGACGCACGCGATCCTTGATCGAACCGCCGAGCACGTTGTGGTTGAGATTGCCGTGAGGCATCGGGAAACTCCGGGGAGTAGTGTCCCTAGGATTGTCGTTGGAACGACAACCGGGCGTCAAAGTGAGACCTACGATCCGCCCACTGTGCAAACAACCGCCCCCACCTTCCCCCGTCTGCTGCTCGCGCATGCCGACGCCCAACCCGAGGCGCCCGCCGTGCGCGAGAAGGATCTCGGCATCTGGCAAACCTGGACCTGGAACGCCGTGGCGCAGGAAGTGCGCGAAATGGCCTGCGGTCTCGCGAGCCTCGGCTTCAAGCCCTTCGACAACCTGGCCATCGTCGGCGCCAACCGGCCGCACCTGTACATGGCGGTGGTCGCGGCGCAAAGCCTGCGCGGCGTGCCGGTGCCGCTGTATCAGGATGCGGTGGCAAGCGAGATGGTCTTCATGCTGCAGGACGCGGCCATCGACTTCGTGATCGTCGAAGACCAGGAGCAGGTCGACAAGCTGCTCGAATGCCGCGAGCTCCAGAAAGACCAGCAGCACGGCATCCGCCACATCATCTACGACGACCCCAAGGGCCTGCGCCACTACGACCAGCCGGGCCTGATGAGCTACGAGCAACTGCGCGCGCTGGGCCGCGAGTTCGACAAGGCCAACGTCGGCTACTACGACCGCGCGGTGGCCAGCGGAGAGGCTACGGATGTCGGCGTGATCCTCTACACCTCGGGCACCACCGGCCGCCCCAAGGGCGTATGCCAGACGCATGCGAGCTTCATCGCAGCCGGCCGCGGCGGCGTGCAGACCGACAAGCTCGGCCCCGGCGACAACATCATGAGCTACCTGCCGATGGCGTGGGTGGGCGACCATCTGTTCTCCGTCGCGCAGTGGCTGGTGGGCGGCTTCACGCTCAACTGCCCCGAGTCGGCCGAGACGGTGATGAACGACATGCGCGAGATCGGCCCGAGCTACTACTTCGGCCCGCCGCGCACCTTCGAAGGACTGCTCACCGCCGTGTCGATCCGCATGGAAGACGCGGCCGCGCCCAAGCGCTGGCTGTACGCGAAGTTCATGGCGCTGGCTCGGCGCGTGGGCGCGGACATCCTCAACGGCGCGCCGGTGGGCACGGGTGACCGCCTGATGTACGGCCTTGGCAATCTGCTGATCTACGGCCCGCTGCGCAACGTGCTGGGCATGAGCCGCATCCGCGTGGCCTACACGGCCGGCGCGGCCATCGGGCCCGACCTGTTCCGCTTCTACCGCTCCATCGGCGTCAACCTCAAGCAGTTCTACGGCCAGACCGAGACCTGCGCGTATGTGTGCCTGCAGCAGGACGGCAAGGTCAAGCTGCAGACCGTGGGCACGGCCGCGCCGGGCATCGAACTGAAGATCGCGGAAGACGGCGAGGTGCTGGTGCGCGGCGTGTCGGTGCTCAAGGAGTACTACAAGCGCCCCGACGCCACGGCCGAGGTGCTGGATGCGAACGGCTACTTCCACACCGGCGATGCGGGCGTGCTCGACAGCGAAGGGCACCTGCGCATCATCGACCGCGCCAAGGACGTGGGCCGTCTCGTGAGCGGCGCGATCTTTGCGCCCAACTACATCGAGAACAAGCTCAAGTTCTTCCCGCAGATCAAGGAAGCCGTGTGCTTCGGCAACGCGCGAGACGAAGTGTGCGCGGCCATCAACATCGACTACGAAGCCGTCGGCAACTGGGCCGAGCGCCGCGGTCTCGCCTACGGCGGCTACGTCGACCTGGCCGGCAAGCCCGACGTGCTGGCGCTGGTGGCCGATTGCATCGCCAAGGTCAACGCCGACCTCGCGAGCGAAGACGGCATGGGCGAGACGCAGATCGCCCGCTTCCTGGTGCT
The DNA here is from genome assembly GCF_059416325.1 of Variovorax sp. GW821-FHT09D05. NCBI lineage: Bacteria > Pseudomonadati > Pseudomonadota > Betaproteobacteria > Burkholderiales > Comamonadaceae > Variovorax > Variovorax sp. GW821-FHT09D05. The sequence goes on from NZ_JBWKOZ010000002.1 coordinate 308,886, forward strand.
GCACAAGGAGCTCGACCCCGACGACGACGAGCTGACCCGCACGCGCAAGGTGCGCCGCGGCTTCATCGCCGAGAAATACGCGGTGCTGGTGGCAGCGCTCTATGGCGGCAAGACCGAGCAGTACATCGAGACCCAGGTCAAGTTCGAGGACGGACGCACGGGGGTTGTCAGCGCCACGCTGAAGGTCGTCGAAGCGAAGACGTTTCCCATCGTGAAGGCGGCGGCATGAGCACCCGGAAGACAGGCGAGGTCATCCTCGACGTGCAGAACATCAGCTTGAGCTTCGGCGGCGTGAAGGCGCTCACGGACATCAGCTTCAACGTGCGCGAGCATGAAGTGCGCGCCATCATCGGGCCGAACGGCGCGGGCAAGAGCTCGATGCTGAACTGCATCAATGGCGTGTACTGGCCGCAGCAGGGCTCCATCACCTTCCGCGGCCAGACCTTCAAGCACATGAACTCGCGCCAGGTGGCCGAGATGGGCGTGGCGCGCACCTTCCAGAACCTGGCCCTGTTCAAGGGCATGAGCGTGCTCGACAACATCATGACGGGGCGCAACCTCAAGATGAAGAGCGGCCTGCTCGCACAAGCCCTGCGCTGGGGCCCCGCCGAGCGCGAGGAGCTGCGGCACCGCGAATTCGTCGAGCACATCATCGACTTCCTCGAGATCCAGGCACACCGCAAGACACCGGTGGGCCGCCTGCCCTACGGCCTGCAGAAGCGCGTCGACCTGGGCCGCGCGCTCGCAATGGAGCCGCAGGTGCTGCTGCTCGACGAGCCGATGGCAGGCATGAACGTGGAAGAGAAGCAGGACATGAGCCGCTTCATCCTCGACGTGAACGACGAGTTCGGCGCGACCATCGTGCTGATCGAGCACGACATGGGCGTGGTGATGGACATCTCCGACCGCGTGGTGGTGCTGGACTACGGCAAGAAGATCGGCGATGGCACCCCGGATGAAGTGCGCAACAACGAAGACGTGATCCGCGCCTACCTCGGCGTCGAGCACTGATCACGAAAGAACACGATGGGCTTTTTTCTTGAAACCCTCTTCGGCGGCCTCATGGTCGGCATGCTCTATTCGCTGATCGCCATCGGCTTCGTGCTGATCTACAAGGCCTCGGGCGTCTTCAACTTCGCGCAGGGCGCGATGGTGCTCTTCGCTGCGCTGGCCATGGCGCGCTTCTCCGAGTGGTTCCCGCTGTGGTTCGGCTTCCAGAGCCAGATCCTCGCGAACATCCTGGCATTCATCGCCGCGATGGCGGTGATGGTGGTGGTGGCCTGGCTGATCGAGCGGCTCGCGCTCAGCAAGCTGGTGAACCAGGAAGGCATCACGCTGCTGATGGCCACGCTGGGCATCGCCTACTTTCTCGACGGCGTGGGCCAGACGATCTTCGGCAACGACATCTACAAGATCGACGTGGGCATGCCCAAGGAACCGCTGATGGTGCTCGAAGGCACCTTCCAGGGCGGGCTGCTGCTGAGCCAGGAAGACCTGATCGCCGCGCTGGTGGCGGCCGGCCTCGTGGTGGTGCTGGCCATCTTCTTCCAGAAGACGGCTACGGGCCGAGCGCTGCGCGCTGTGGCCGACGACCACCAGGCCGCGCAGTCCATCGGCATTCCGCTCAAGCGCATCTGGGTGATCGTGTGGTCGGTGGCCGGCTTCTCGGCGCTGGTGGCCGGGATCATCTGGGGATCGAAGCTCGGCGTGCAGTTCTCGCTCTCGCTGGTGGCGCTGAAGGCGCTGCCGGTGGTGATCCTCGGCGGGCTCACATCGATTCCGGGCGCCATCATCGGTGGCCTGTTGATCGGCGTGGGCGAGAAGCTGTCTGAAATCTATCTCGGCCCCATGCTCGGTGGCGGCATCGAGATCTGGTTTGCCTATGTGTTGGCGTTGGTCTTCCTGCTCGTTCGGCCTCAAGGCCTGTTCGGCGAAAAAATCATCGATCGGGTCTGAGCAATGTTCTACAGAGAAAACGGTCAGTTCAAGTCGAGCTACAGGGCCGACCAGCAGATCTTTCCGATTGCGCAGGATCGCATTGCGATGCTGGTGCTGCTGCTCGTGGCGTTCGTCGTAGTGCCGCTTGGCGTGTCCGACTACTGGATGCGCGCGATCCTCACGCCCTTCCTGATCCTGTCGCTCGCGGCGCTGGGCCTCAACATCCTGGTTGGCTATTGCGGCCAGATCTCGCTGGGCACGGGCGCCTTCATGGCGGTGGGCGCATATGCGGCCTACAACTTCCAGGTGCGCATCGACGGCATGCCGCTGATCGCATCGCTGCTGCTGGGCGGCCTGTGCGCGACGGTGATCGGTGTGCTGTTCGGCATTCCGAGCCTGCGCATAAAGGGGCTGTACCTTGCTGTGGCCACGCTGGCGGCGCAGTTCTTTACCGACTGGGCCTTCCTGCGCATCCAGTGGTTCACCAATAATTCTTCGTCGGGCTCGGTGAGCGTGGCGGGGCTCAACGTGTTCGGCGTGCCGATCGAATCGCCGGTGCAGAAGTATCTGTTCTGCCTGCTCTTCGTGGTGGTGTTCGCGCTGCTGGCAAAGAACCTGGTGCGCAGCGCCATCGGCCGCGAGTGGATGGCAATGCGCGACATGGACGTGGCAGCCGCGGTGATCGGCATTCGCCCGGTGTACGCCAAGCTCACTGCCTTTGCGGTGAGCAGCTTCATCGTCGGCGTGGCCGGCGCGCTGTGGGGCTTCGTGCACCTGGGTGCGTGGGAGCCGGCGGCGTTCAGCATCGACCGCTCGTTCCAGCTGCTGTTCATGGTGATCATCGGCGGGCTCGGCTCGATCATGGGCAGCTTCTTCGGCGCCGCGTTCATCGTGCTGCTGCCGCTGTTTCTGAACCAGCTGCCGGGGTGGCTGGGCTTCTCGATTTCGACCGCGCTGGCCTCGCACCTGGAGACCATGATCTTCGGCGCGCTGATCGTGTTCTTCCTGATCGTCGAGCCGCATGGTCTTGCGCGGCTGTGGTCCACGGCCAAAGAGAAGCTGCGGCTCTGGCCCTTCCCTCACTGATTGATGAGTTCCCGTTCGTAAAAAACCCGGCACCGAGGTGCCCACAAAGGAGACAGGCATGAAACTGAAATCGCTCGCTCTGACCGCCGCCCTGGTGGCCAGCACCCTCGGCGCCCTGCTCGCGCCATCGCTCGCCAATGCGCAGGCCAAGGAGCAGTTCTTCCCGCTGCTGGTGTACCGCACGGGCCCCTATGCACCCAACGGCACGCCCTGGGCCAACGGCAAGCAGGACTACATCAAGCTGGTGAATGCGACCGGCGGCATCAACGGCGTGAAGATCACGTACGAAGAATGCGAGACCGGCTACGCCACCGACAAGGGCGTGGAATGCTACGAGCGCCTGAAGGGCCGCCCGGGCGTTGCGCTGTTCGACCCGCAGGCCACCGGCATCACCTTCGCGCTGACCGACAAGGTGCCGACCGACAAGATCCCGCTGATCACGCTGGGCTACGGCCTGGCCGCCTCGCAGGACGGTGGTGTCTTCAAGTGGAACTTTCCGCTGATGGGCTCCTACTGGACCGCGGCCGACATTCTGATCCAGCACATCGGCAAGGCCGAAGGCGGCATGGACAAGCTCAAGGGCAAGAAGATCGCCCTCGTGTACCACGACTCGCCGTTCGGCAAGGAGCCCATTCCGCTGCTGCAGGAGCGCGCCAAACAGAACGGCTTCGAGCTGTCGCTGATCCCGGTGACCGCGCCCGGCGTGGAGCAGAAGTCGGCCTGGCTGCAGGTGCGCCAGCAGCGCCCTGACTTCGTTCTGCTGTGGGGCTGGGGCGTGATGAACTCCACCGCACTGAAGGAGGCCGTGGCCACGGGCTACCCGCGCGAGAAGATGTACGGCGTGTGGTGGGCCGGTGCCGAGCCCGACGTGAAGGACGTGGGCGCCAATGCCAAGGGCTACCACGCGCTGGCGCTGAACACCTCGGGCACGCAGCCCAAGGTGATCCAGGACATCCTGAAGCAGGTGCACGACAAGGGCCAGGGCACGGGCCCGAAGGACGAAGTGGGCTCGGTGCTCTACACGCGCGGCGTGATCATCCAGATGCTGACCGTCGAGGCCGTGAAGCGCGCGCAGGAGCGCTTCGGCAAGGGCAAGGTCATGACCGGCGAGCAGGTGCGCTGGGGCATGGAGAACCTGGCACTCGACCAGAAGAAGCTCGACGCACTCGGCTTCTCGGGCGTGATGCGTCCGGTGAGCACTTCGTGCCAGGACCACATGGGCTCGACCTGGGCGCGCGTGCACACCTGGGACGGCGCGAAGTGGGGCGACATGTCCGACTGGTACCAGGCCGACGACCAGATCATCAAGCCGATGGTGAAGTCTGCTGCCGACAAGTACGCGGGCGAGAAGAAGCTGACGCGCCGCGAGGCAGCGGATTGCCAATCCTGATGCACTGAGCGTGCTGTGGCGGCTCGCGAGAGCCGCCATTCGCAAGAACAGCACTGCGCTGCACGCGCTGTTCTTGCGAATGCTTCGGACCACACCATGAGCGAACCCAACATCCTTCTCAATGTCAACGGCATCGAGGTCATCTACAACCACGTGATCCTCGTGCTCAAGGGCGTGTCGCTCACGGTGCCCGACGGCGGCATCGTGGCGCTGCTCGGCGGCAACGGCGCGGGCAAGACGACCACGCTGCGCGCAGTGAGCAACCTGCTCGCGGGTGAGCGCGGCGCTGTCACAAAGGGCACCATCGAGCTGCGCGGGGATCGCATCGAGGCGCTTTCGCCAGCGGAGCTGGTGAAGCGCGGGCTGATCCAGGTGATGGAGGGCCGCCACTGCTTCGCCCACCTGACCATCGAAGAGAACCTGATGACCGGCGCCTACACGCGCACCGATGGCAAGGCTGCGGTGCAGCAGACGCTGGAGAAGGTCTACGCATATTTCCCGCGCCTGAAGACGCGGCGTACTTCGCAGGCGGCTTACACATCGGGCGGCGAGCAGCAGATGTGCGCCATCGGCCGCGCGCTGATGGCCAACCCGAGCATGGTGCTGCTCGACGAACCTTCTATGGGCCTGGCGCCGCAGATCGTGGAAGAGGTGTTCGAGATCGTGAAAGACCTGAACACCAAGGAGCGCGTGACCTTCCTGCTGGCCGAGCAGAACACCAACATGGCGCTGCGCTACGCCGACTACGGCTACATCCTGGAGAACGGGCGCATCGTGATGGATGGCGAGGCCAAGAGCCTGCGCGAGAACGAGGACGTGAAGGAGTTCTACCTTGGCGTTGGCGGTGCGGATCGCAAGAGCTTTCGCGATGTGAAGAGCTACAAGCGGCGCAAGAGGTGGCTGGCTTGATGTATTCATGTGTCGCTGCTCGGGGTGCGATCACGCCGACAGGGGACATTCTCGGAGGGGAGCACCCGGTGTCATTCGCACGCACCCCGAACGAACGCCAGCGTGGCGAAAAACCGAACTGAAAGACAAAGGGTACGGACATGACCGACCACTACGACAAGCTCGAGATCCGCGACCCGGCCGAACGCGAACGCGACCTGCTGGCCGCGCTACCGAAGCAGATCACACAGGCCCAGACGGCAGCACCCGCATTCGCAAAGATCCTGGACGGCGTGAAGCCCGCAGACATCACGACACGCGAGGCGCTGGCGAAACTACCGGTCACGCGCAAATCGGAATTGCTCGACCTGCAGAAGGCACGCCGCACCGACGACCCCTTCGGCGGCTTCTCGACCATCGTGCGCGGCCCGCGCATGCCGCGCGTGTTCGCGAGCCCCGGCACCATCTACGAGCCTGAGGGCGAAGCGCGCGACTACTGGCGCACCGCTCGGGCATTGCATGCGGCGGGCTTTCGCAGCGGCGAGCTCATTCACAACAGCTTCAGCTATCACATGACGCCCGCCGGCTCGATCATGGAAAGCGGCGCACGCGCCATGGGCTGCACCGTGTTCGCAGGCGGCACCGGGCAGACCGAGCAGCAACTCGAAGCCATGGTCGACCTCAAGCCCGAAGGCTATGCGGGTACGCCGAGCTTCCTGAAGATATTGCTGGAGAAGGCCGAGGAGAAAGGGCAGAAGCTGCCCTCGCTCACCAAGGCGCTCGTCTCCGGCGAAGCCTTTCCACCCAGCCTGCACGACTGGATTGCCGCACACGGCGTGAAAGGCACGCAGTGCTATGCCACTGCCGACCTGGGCCTGATCGCCTACGAGACCAGCGCGCGCGAAGGCCTGGTGATCGACGAAGGCGTGCTTGTGGAAATCGTGCGGCCCGGCACCGGCGACCCGGTGCCCGATGGCGAGGTCGGCGAGATCGTCGTCACCACCTTCAACCCCGACTACCCGCTGGTGCGCTTCGGCACCGGGGACCTCTCGGCCGTGCTCGCGGGCACCTGCCCCACCGGCCGCACCAACAAGCGCATCAAGGGCTGGCTCGGCCGCGCCGACCAGACCACCAAGGTGCGCGGCATGTTCGTGCATCCCTCGCAGGTGGCCGAGATCGCGCGGCGCTTTCCCGAAGTGCAGCGCGCGCGGCTCATCGTGTCCGGCGAGATGGGCGACGACAAGATGACGCTGCAGCTCGAATGCGCGGGGGCGGTGCCCGAAGGGCTCGAGGCCCGCGTGAGCGCGGTGATCCGCGAAGTGACCAAGCTGCGTGGCGAGGTCGTCGTCGTGGGTGCGGGCGGTCTGCCCAACGACGGCAAGGTGATCGAGGACGCGCGCAGCTACAAGTAGCCAGTCAGTAGCGGCGGTACAGCCAGCGCGTGGCGGCGCGCATCAACACCACCACGAGCACCGAATAGACCAGCACGAGCGCCAGGGCGAAGCCGATGAGGCCGCCCGCGTTGTCGAAGCTGTGCGACCAGGTCGCCAGCATCACCCAGGCCAATGCGATGGCGATGCAGCTGACCTGCACCAGCACGAAGGCCAGGGCCGCGGCCGCCACGGCCCTGAAAGGCCGCACCCGCGCGAGCCCGGCATTGGCGCCCAGCCAGCCGCCCCAGAACGCGAGCGCGAAGGCCACCAATGGCGGCAGCATCCAGGCGATCAGCAGTTCGAGCCCATCCATGCCGCGCGCGACGGATGTCCAGCGACTCACGACCACGCCGCTCCACATCTGCAGCGATGCGAACACCGCGGCGCCCACCAGTGCCACGGCACGGCGTGGCGATGCACCGATGGCTTCATCGTCGTCCTGCTGCTGCTGCGCATCGGAAGGCGCTGCACTGGCCGCCCTCAACGCGAACCAGGCCGAGACCCACACGCCGAGCACGAGCAAGATCAACTGCGCGACGGACTGCAGCACCGTGAACAGCGCCATCGCCGCGCTCATGGACGTCGAGCCGAAAAAATCATGCAGGCGGCCGCCCGGCATGAAGAGCAGTTGCACTTCGTAGAACAGCGGGCTCAGTAAGTAGAAGTTGAGCACCAGCACCGCGATGTACACCGCGGCGTAGCGGATGCGGGGTTGGGGCAGCCGCGCCACGCTGCCAACGCCGCGCTTTTCGAGCGCATTGCGCCCGTGGCTCCAGGCCAGCGCCGCCGCCAGCACCCAGGCCATGCCGATGCTGAACACCATCGGTATCCACACGCCTGGCAGGGCATAGGTGCTGCGCAGCTGCTCGCCGTGGGGCGAATCGGGCCAGAGCTGGATGGCCATGTTGACCAGCACCATCACGGCATCGATGGCCACGGTGACGAGCGCAAGATCGCGCGGCAGGCGCTGCGCGCTTGCGGGGGAAGGGGTCGTCGTCATGGGAGTGCTTTTTCTCGCTTTACATGGCGCATGCGGTGGCATGCGCGGAAGAAGCAAGGGTATCGGATGACGACGCGAACCTAAGGGCTATTCGCTATAGGTCAGGCAGCAGTCAGCCTTTAAGATCGCGGCGTTTTTATTACCCCCTCCCGGAGACGACATGAAGAAACTGTTCGCCCTCGCGGCGATTGCCGCCGCAGCCGCCGGTGCTCACGCCCAGGACTTTCCCGCGGGCAAGACCGTTACGCTGGTGGTGCCTTTCGCAGCCGGCGGCCCGACCGACCGTGTCGCACGCGACCTGGCGGAGGCCATGCAGAAGACGCTCGGCACCACGATCGTGGTGGACAACACCGCGGGCGCGGGCAGTTCCATCGGCACAGCCAAGGTGGCGCGCGCCAACCCCGACGGCTACACGCTGCTGCTGAATCACATCGGCATGTCGACGATGCCGGCGCTGTATCGCAAGCTGCCCTTCAACGTCGAGACCGACTTCGAATACCTGGGCATGGTCAACGAAGTGCCGATGACGCTGATCGGCAAGCCCGGCCTGCCCGCCAACAACTACAAGGAGCTGACGACCTGGATCGCGGCCAACAAGGGCAAGATCAACCTGGGCAACGCCGGCCTGGGCGCCGCGTCGCACCTGTGCGGCCTGCTGTTCCAGAGCGCGATCAAGGTCGAGATGACGCCCGTGCCGTACAAGGGCACGGCCCCGGCCATCGCCGACCTGCTGGGCGGCCAGATCGACCTGCTGTGCGACCAGACGACCAACACCACGTCGCAGATCGAGGCCAAGAAGGTCAAGGCCTATGCCGTGACCACGGCCAAGCGCCTGACCACCCCCGCGCTGAAAGACCTGCCGACGCTGGACGAGTCGGGCCTGAAGGGTTTCGAAGTGACGATCTGGCACGGCATGTACGCGCCCAAGGGCACGCCCGCGCCGGTGCTGAAGAAGCTCAACGAGGCCATCAAGGCCGCGATGAAGGACCCGGGTTTCATCAAGCGCGAAGAAGCGCTGGGCGCCGTGATCACGACCGACAAGCGCGTCGAGCCGGCGGAGCACAAGAAGTTCGCCTCGGCTGAAATCGCGAAGTGGGGTCCGATCATCAAGGCTGCCGGCGTGTACGCCGACTGATCGATTCACCGCCGCCACAAGCAGCCGCAAGGCCGCCTGCGCCCTCCCGGGCCAGGCGGCTTTTTTCGTTATGCTGGCCGGGATTTTTCTTCCACCCTCCCGCCCCTTTCGCTCTCTCCCATGCGTTTTCGCAGCGCGGCCTTTCCGGTCTTCCTGGCCCTGCTGGCGCATGACGGCATGGCCCAGCCGCAGACGCTGCTGTGGGTCTGGGACCGGCCCCAGTTTTTTTCCGCGCTGCCAGAAGGCACGGGCGTGGCCTACCTGCATGCCACGGTGCAGCTGAGCGGCGAGCGCAGCCGCACGAGCTGGCGTCAGTGGCCGCTGCGCATCGCGCCGGGCGCCACCACCGTGGTGCCGGTGGTCCATGTTTCACTCGACAACCTCGCGCCCTCGCCCGTCAACGACGCGCAGCAGGAGGCCATTGCCGCCGCCATCGAGCATGCCGCGAAGCACGGCAACCGCTCGGGCTGGGTGCAGCTCGACTTCGAGGCGCGCCGCAGCCAGCGCGAGGCGTATGTCGCGCTGCTGCGGCGGCTGCAGCCGGTGCGCGCCGGCGGCGTGCGGCTCTCGGCCACGGCGCTCGCCTCATGGTGCATGAGCGACGCGTGGCTGCCTGCCGGCCTGCTCGACGAGATCGTGCCGATGTACTTCCGCATGGGGGCGGAATCCGCGCGCATCCGCCAGCGGCTCGACGCGACGGGCGCGGCCACGGTGCCGGCCTGCCGCGACGCGGCGGGGCTGATGCTCGGCGAGGCATGGCCCGTGCTCGGCAGCGTGAAGCGGCGCTATGTGTTCCACGCGGGCGCATGGAAGAACGAAGACTTCGAACAACTCGGCAACAGGGATTCGCACAAATGATTTCTTCAACAGCAAACGCGATGCGCGCCGGCGCCAGGCTGCTCGCAATGGCCGCGCTGCTCGGCAGCGCTCTCGCGGCTCATGCCAGTGGCGGCGGCGACCCCGAGGACCTGTTCTTCGCCACCACCCGGCCCGACCAGCCGGTGCGCGAGTTCGTCGAGCGGCCCGCGGGCTACTACACCGACTACCTCGTGCCCTACCAGGTGCTCTGGTACTGGCGCCTGCACGGCCAGCCGTTCTCTTCCGACGCCGTGCGGGCCTTCTCCGATCTGCTGGAGAAGCTGCCGCGCGAAGACAACGGCATGGCCGAAACGGACGACGCCTGGATCGAATGGCGAAAAGCGCGCGACGACGCCAATGCGAAGCTCGATCCCCAGTCGCCCCGCGACAGGCCTGCCCTGCTGGCGCCATCGCAGCAGCAGCCGAAATGGAACGCCAGCAGCCTGCAGGCGAGCCCCAACTGCTTCTACGGCGATGCCTTCCGCAACGCCACGAAGACGCTGGCCCAGCGCATGACACGCGCCGCCGGCGACAAGGCGGCCACCCCCTACGTGCGGCATTGGCTGCAGGCACAAGACGCGGTGTTCGACACCTGCAACAAGGAGCCCGGCACCATCCCCGAACTGCCACCCCGCGCCCCCGCCTGGCTGCAGGCCGACCATGCCTACCAGCTGGCCGCACAGCGCTTCTACGCCGACGATCTCGACGAGGCCGACACCGCGTTCACCGAGATCGCGGCCGACAAGGCCAGCCCCTGGCGCGACCTCGCGGCCTACATGCGGCTGCGTGTGCTGGCGCGGCAGAACCCGGGCGGCGAGCCGTCTTTCTCGGAACGGGACGACGCCGGCAAGGAAAGCCCCGAGGCGCTGAAGCAGCAGGCCGAACTCACCAAAGCGGTCGATGCCATCGCGCTGCCGCTGCTGAAGAACCCGCGCCTGCAGGCGCTGCATCCGTCGGTGCACCGGCTGGCCGAGGCACTGCGCATCCGCTACCTCACGCCCGGCACGCGCCTGCAGCGCCTGGCCGACAGCCTGAAGACCATGGGCGCACCCGATGTCGCCGCCGCCAGGCTGCTGTTGCTGAACCACGAGTTCCGCTACTGCATGATGGCCGGTTGTTCGTACGCAGGCCCGGATCAGAAGTCGGATCTCGTGCAGTGGCTCAACACGGTGCGCGGCTTCAACGGTCCGGCGAGCGGCATCACCGCCCAGGACAAGTGGCGCGAGAAGTTCAGCTGGAGCAACTACCAGCGCACGCACGACCTCGCCTGGCTGATGGCCGCGGCAAGCCTGGTGCCCGTGAGCACCGCCACCGACGACAAGCGCGAGGCCGAACTGCAGGCCGCATTGGCGGCCGTGCCCGAAGACCACCCTGCACGCTTCGCCGCCACCCAGTTGCGCGCCCAGCGCCTGTTTGCGCAGGGCCGCTTCAAGGAGACACGCGAACTGGTCGCCAGTGCAGCCGATTCGCCCTTGATCGCACACAGCCTCTCGGGCCAGAACCTCGTGAAGGCGCTGCTGCTGCCCACGGCCTCGTCGGAAGAGGAATGGCGCCGCCTGGCGATCCGCCTGGTGGTTGCTCGCCGCGACCCCGAGGCGATGGAAGCCAAACCCAATGCGGTGCCGCTGGCCAGCACCTTCGACGACGACGCGACGCGCTTCCTGAACACGCGCGCGCCGCTCGCAATGTGGCTGCGGCTCGCGGCCGACCCGGCGCTCTCGCCCGCGCTGCGCGACTCCCTGCTGGAGACCGCATGGACCCGCGCCGTGCTGGCCGAGGACTACGCCAGCGCTCGCCGCGCTGCGCAGATACGTATCGCGTCACCGTCGCAGGGGGCTACCGCCAAGGGGCCGGACATGATCGCCGGCATCCGCCGCTCGATGGCGCTGTCGGTCACTGACACCGCCGCCTGGCGTCACCTGCTGCTGGAGCGCATGGCAAGCACCACCGAGGTGCTGTTGCCGCCGCACTGGCCCGTGGCAGACGGCATCCGGCCCACGCCGCTCAAGCCCTGGCTCGAACCGGCGTACGACCGCAGCATGGCCACCGGCAGCTACAGCAAGTGGTGCCGCCCGCTCGGCGTGATGACCACCGGCCCGCAGGCCGCCACGGCTGCCGATTTCGAGATGCCCGAGTTCCTGCCGCAAGAAGAGCGCGCGCAACAGGCCGCGCTGGTCGCAAAGTTGCGCGCCATTCCGCAGGACTCGATCTACTTCACCCAGGAAAGCCTGGCGCTGATGCAGCGCAACCGCGCTGATCCGCTGGTGCCGCAGGCGCTATCGGTCGCGGTGAAGATGGCGCGCTACGCCTGCCCGGACAAGGCGGTGGGCGACTGGTCGCGCAAGGGCCTTCAGACCCTGCACGCGAAATACCCGGATTCGACCTGGGCCGCCAGCACCCAGTACTGGTACGGCGGCCGGTAGCCAAGGAGAGAGCGGCCCTCCCTACTTCGGGCGTATGGCGTCCGCCGTCCCCTGGATGAAGGCCTTGATGCTCTCGATGTCGTCCCCCGAGAGCTTGCCCGTGAAGTCGGGCATGCCGCGCGCCATGGCCGGGCCCTTGAGGATGAACTTGTCCAGGTTCGTGATGTAGGCCGGGTCCATGTAGCCGAGGTTGGGGATGTTGCCGCCGCGGTCCACGCCGGGCACGCCGTGGCAGAACACGCAGTTGCTCACGTAGAGCATGGTGCCGGCCTGGACCTTGGCGGGGTCGTACTTCACGCCCTGCACCAGCTTGTCCATGCGGTACTGAACGAAGTCCGGCATCTTGGCCGTGCCGCCCACCGCGAAGGTGTAGACCGTGCCCGGGCCCTGCCGCTCGGTGGCGCGCTGCGCCAGGCCGTACACCCCGCCCCAGCCCACGGCGACCGAAACGTATTGCTTGCCGTCGACCATGTAGGTCGAAGGCGCGGCCACCACGCCGGTGCCGGTGGGCGTTTCCCACAGCTTCTCGCCGGTCTTCGCGTTGTAGGCCAGCAGGCGGCCGTCGGCCGTGCCCTGGAACACGAGGTTGCCGGCAGTGGTAAGGGTGCCGCCGTTCCATGGCGATGCGTAGTCGACGCCCCACGCTTCCTTCTGCGCCACCGGGTCCCACGCCACGAGGCGGCCGAAGGGCTTGCTCGTGGGCGGCTCGACATTGGCGAACTTGCCGGTGTTCCAGCCCAGCGCGGCATGCGGACGGCCGGGCGCGTTCTGGTCGAACTTCCAGTCCTTGTCGTCCATCAGGTTGATCGGCACGTGCTGCGCTGGCAGGTAGGCAAAGCCGGTCTGCGGGTTGAACGACATCGGGTGCCAGTTGTGCGCGCCGAAGGGGCCGGGGATGCTGTCGCCGGGCTTCTCGTTCTGGCGCGCGGCGGCGATCTCGATGGGGCGGCCGTTCTTGTCGTAGCCGGTGGCCCAGTTCACTTCGACGAAGTTCTTCGCCGAGATGAACTTGCCGCTGGTGCGGTCGATGACGAAGAAGAAGCCGTTCTTCGGCGCATGCAGCAGCACCTTGCGGGCCTTGCCGTCGATCTTCACGTTGGCCAGGATCATCGACTGCGTGGAGGTGTAGTCCCAGTTGTCGCCGGGCGTCTCCTGGTAGTGCCACACGTACTTGCCGGTGTCGGGGTTGAGCGCCACCACCGAGCCCAGGTAGAGGTTGTCGCCGCCCTTGGGGCTGCGCGCCTTGGCAGCCCATGGCGAGCCGTTGCCGGTGCCCACGTACATCAGGTTGAGTTCGGGGTCGAAGGCAAAGCTGTCCCATGCGGTGCCGCCACCGCCGGCTTCCCAGTACTTGCCGCTCGGGTCCCAGGTCTTGGCGGCGCGCGCCATCGATTCGTCTTCGAAGGGCTTGCCCGGGTCGCCCGGCACCACGAACCAGCGCCACTTCTGGTCGCCGGTCTTCGCGTCGTAGGCGGTGACGAAGCCGCGCACGCCGTACTCGGCGCCGCCGTTGCCGATGATGACCTTGCCCTTGAACACGCGCGGCGCACCGGTGATGGTGTAGCTGCCCTTCTGGCCCTCGATGGTGTTCTTCTCCCAGACCTTCTGGCCGGTGGCTGCGTCGAGCGCGATCAGGCGGCCGTCGTAGGCCGCCACGTAGACCTTGCCTTCGTAGATCGCAACGCCTCGGTTCACCACGTCGCAGCAGCCCTTGAAGCCTTTGGACTTATCGACCTGCGGATCGAAGGTCCACAGCTTCTGCCCGGTGCGGGTGTCGATGGCATGCACCACGCTCCACGAGGCGGTGACGTACATGATGCCGTCCACCACCAGCGGCGTGGCCTCCACGCCGCGCGTCGACTCGAGGTTGTACGACCAGACCAGCCCCAGTTGCTTGACGTTGCCGGCGTTCACCTGGTCGAGCTGGCTGAAGCGCGACTCCGAATAGTCGAGGCCGACGCTGGGCCAGTCGGGTGTTTTCTTCTGCGCCGCGTTGGCGCGGATGAAGCTGCCGTCGACGCGCCTGGTGGCGGCTGCCGCGCGGTCCTGTGCGTTCTGGGCCGTGGCCGCCGTGTTTGCGCCCAGGCACAGCAAAGCGCCGGCGAGCACGAGCAGCCCGGAGTGTGTTTTTTTCATCGCAGGTCTCCTTTGTGGCTCAAGGATGGTCTGTGCGGGCTTCGCATTCATCTTCGGGATTTCCCCAGTCCGGTGCTGTTCCATTGCGGAACACATTCAGCGTTGGTCCCGGACTCGGTCCCTTGCGGGAGGCAGCGAACACCATGGCCCTCGACGGAAGAAGAATCGGCACGGCGGATGCGCCGCGCCAACTCTTTGCCAGCACGCCCGCGCAGCGCGTGGCGCTCGCGCGGCAGCAGTTCTTCGAGGAAGGCGTGCGCCCCTCGGGCCTCGTCGGCGAGGCGGTGATCCAGTCGTGGATGCGCTGCAGCCGCACGCACACCGACCGCCAGCGCATCGTGCCCTTCGATGCGGTCACGCCGAGCCGGCTGCACGCCACGCTTGCGCGCAACCGCGAACTGCTCGAGGTGGCACGGCAGGAGCTGGTGCAGATGGAGCACGCGCTCGCGGGCACCGACTGCCGCGTGATCCTCACCGACAGCGAGGGCGTGCTGGTGCACGTCACGCAGCAGCCCGCCATGGCGCACCAGCCGGTGCTGTGCAAGACCGCGCGCGTGGGCGTGAACATCTCCGAGCGCATCGTCGGCACCACGGCACCGGGCATCGTGGCGAGCACCGGCCAGGCCTGCACGGTCAACGGCGCGGAGCACTACTTCGACGTGCTGTGCCAGATGCAGTGCGCGGCAGCACCGATACGCGACGTGACGGGGCAACTGGCCGGCGTGCTCGACCTCACGGCGGAGGCGCGGCGCTTCGGCTTCGATGCGGCATCGATGGTGGCGCTCTATGCCACGACCATCGAGAACCGGCTGCTGCAGGCGCAGTCGCGCGACCACCTGATCCTGCGCTTCCAGGCCAGCCCCACGCTGCTGGGCACGCCGCTCGAGGCACTCGCCGGCATCGCGCCCGACGGCACGATCGCGTGGCTCAACAACGCGGGCGCGCGGCTGCTGGGCCGGCTGCCCGAAGCGGCGGACGAGCGCGATGTCGAATGCCTGCTGGGGCATGACCTTGCGAGCCTGCTGCGCCTTG
Source organism: Variovorax sp. GW821-FHT09D05 (assembly GCF_059416325.1). NCBI lineage: Bacteria > Pseudomonadati > Pseudomonadota > Betaproteobacteria > Burkholderiales > Comamonadaceae > Variovorax > Variovorax sp. GW821-FHT09D05. Next base: position 324,205 of record NZ_JBWKOZ010000002.1, read on the forward strand.
GGCGGCGCGAGGCGGCGCAGCCGTTGCGGCTGGCGAGCGGGCTGGGCGTGTGGGTACAGGCGCGGCTGAAGGGCGCGGATGGTGCGGACTTCCGGCATGCGGTGGCGATGCCCGGCGAAGCCACGCCGCTGGCCATCGAGCAGGATGCGCAGATGCCTGCTGCCGAAGCCTGCGAGCCCGAGCCCCATGCCGAGACAACGCTGCGCGAGCACAGCCGCAAGCTGATCGAGGAAACGCTAGTGGCGCACGGCGGCAATGTGTCGCAGGCGGCGCGGCAGTTGCGCGTGTCGCGCGGCACGCTCTATCGCCGGCTGCGCGGCTGGAAAGAAGACGCCGCGGACTGATCAGGCCGCGGCGCGGGCCAGCGCACGCGCGCGACGCGCCTTCGCATCGGGCTGCAACGGCCGCAGGTATTCGTGCAGCGCCAATGCAGCTGCGCCCACCGCAGGGGCCAGCGCGCCGTAGCGCGCGGTGCGCAGGTCGGGCGCGGGCATGCCGGCATCGTCGGCGTGGCGCTTCATGCTTTCGAACGCCGCTTGCGCAAAGCCGCGATGCTCGGCGCACGCCTTGCCGCCGAGCACGATCGCGCGCGGGTTGAACGTGACCCACAGGTTCTGCAGCAGCACGCCGAAGAAGGCGGCGGCGCGCGGCAGGTCGACCCCCTTGCGCTCCAGCACGCGCGAGCCGAAGAAGGCCTCGGCGCAACCGCGTCGGCCGCACGAGCACAGAGGCCCGTCGAGTTCAAGGATGGTGTGGCCTATCTCGCCGGCCATGCCCTGCGCGCCGGTGAAGAGCCGGTCGTTCAGCACCACGCCAGCGCCCACGCCCACGTCGCAGTTGACGAAGACCAGCGGGTCTTCGCCCTCGCCCGCCGCAAATTCGTACTCGCCGAGCGCGGCGGCATCGGCGTCGTTCTGCAGTTGCACGGTCACGCCAGGCAGGCCGATGGCGGCAAAGGCTTTTTCGAGCGCGGGCAGCAGGCTCACGTTGCGCCAGCCGAGGTTGGGCGCGAAGCGGACCACGCCGGTGCAGTCGTCCACCGCGCCGGGCACGCACACGCCGATGCTCGACAGGCGCAGGCCCAATTGCTCCAGCTGCGCATTCGCGGCGGCCGCCATGCGCGCGACCTGCGCGCACACGCCGGCCGGCGAGCCGTCGGTGAGTGCGTGGGTGTTCGAGTGAAGCACCTCACCCTGCAGCGAGACGCACACGAGGCGCACAGTCTCTACCGCAATCTCCACGCCCATCAGCGCGCGCACGCCGACATTGATCTGCAGTGGCGTCGAAGGCCGGCCGAGCCCGTCGGCCACGGTGGCGCCGGCCTCGCTGAGCCAGCCTTCGTCGATCAGCTCGCGCACCAGCAGGCTCACGGTCGACTTGGTAAGCCCGCTCTCGCTGGCCAGCCGCGCGCGTGACAGGCCGGGCTGCGCGCGCAGCAGCCGCAGCAGCACGCTGCGGTTCATTCGCTTGAGCAGTTGCTGATCGCCTATTGTCTTCACGACAACATCAGGCAAGCGCGGCAGTGTCGGCGTGATGGGCCTGCTCCTTGCCCTCGGGCCGCTTGCCGGCAATGATCATTCCGAGCACTTCGTCTTCGGTCACGTCAGCGGTGCGGTAGGTACCGACCAGCTTGCCGTTCTTCATCACCGCGAGGCGGTCGCTCAACGAGAAAACGTCGGGCATGTCGTGCGTGATCAGGAAGATGCCCACGCCGTCGGCCTTGAGCTGCTTCACGAGGCCGCCGACCATCGCGGTTTCTTCGGGGCCGAGCGCCGCGCAGGGCTCGTCCATGATGAGGATGCGCGCGTTGAAGTACAGCGCACGAGAAATTGCCACCACCTGCCGTTGCCCGCCCGAGAGCCTGCGCACCGGCACGCGGATGTTGGTGAAGTTCTTGTTGAGGCGATGGAACACCTTGCGCGCCTGCACTTCCATGAAGTGATCGTCGAGCGTGCGCCACGGGGTCATCTTCTCGCGGCCGAGAAAGAGGTTCGACACGGAGTCGAGGTTGTCGGCCAGCGCGAGGGTCTGGTAGATGGTCTCGATGCCCTGGCCCTGCGCTTCGGCGGGCGTGCGGATGTTGACCTTCTCGCCCGCGATCAGCGTGTCGCCGGAGTCGATGGGGTAGGCGCCCGCGAGCATCTTCATCAGCGTGGACTTGCCGGCGCCGTTGTGGCCCAGCAGCGCGACCACTTCGCCGGGGTAGAGATTGACGCTCACGCCGTCCACGGCCTTGACGCCGCCGAAGGCCTTGCGGATTTCGCGCAGTTCCACCAGGGGTTTGGAGGTGTCGATGTCTGCCATTTCAGTTCTCCCCAAACTTGCGGCGATACAGCACGTCGAACACCACAGCCACGATCAGCACCTGCCCGATGATGACCATGCGCTTGCCGATGGGCACGTCGAGCAGCAGCATGCCGCTGTCGAGCGACTGCATGATCAGCGCGCCCAGGACCGACCCGAAGATCGAGCCGCTGCCACCCGCCAGCGCCGTGCCGCCGATGACGGCCGCCGCGATCACGTACAGCTCCATGCCCGTGCCGAGCGAGTTGGTGCCCGCATTGAGCCGCGCGATCGACACGATGGCCGCAATGGTGACCAGCACCGCCAGCAGCGCGAACAGCATCAGCGTGACGCGCTTGACCGGAATACCCACCAGCGCCGCAGCGTCGGGGTTGCCGCCCATCGCGAACACATAGCGCCCGAAGCGCGTGCGGTGCACGATGAACGACAGCACGATCGCCACCACCGCCCAGATCAGCACCGGAATCGGAATGCCCTGCGGCTCGCTCTTCGACGAGATCTGGTAGTTGTTCATGACCCATGCGAAGGCGATCACCACCGCCACCGGCACCGCGGTGATCAGCACGTCGAGCCACAGCGCCTCGGTCGGCATGTCGTAGCGCTGGCGCGCGCGGCGCTTTTGCAACATGCGCCCGAACAGCACCAGCGCCACGATGGCAGCGAGCACCCAGCTCGCGGTGACGCCGATGCCGCCGTCGTAGCCGCCGCCCAGGCGCTGGAAGAATTCGTCGTTCACCGGCTGCGTCTTGCCGTCGGCCACCAGGAAGGCCGCGCCGCGAAACGACATGAGACCGCCCAGCGTGACCACGAACGACGGCACGCCGAGCACCGCCGTGAGCCAGCCCTGGTAGATGGACACCAGCAGCGCCACCGCGAGCCCCGCGAGGCAGGCCGTGGGCCACGACCAGCCCGAGGTGTATTGCAGGTACGCGATCAACACGCCGACAAAACCCATCACGGAGCCGACCGACAGATCGATGTGGCGCGCCACGATGACCAGCACCATCACGGTCGACACGATGCCGACCACGGCTGTCTGCTGCGCGACGTTGTAGAGATTTTCGGGCGACAGAAACACGCCGCCCGACATGACGCTGAACACCACGGCCATCACGGCCAGCAGCACGCACATCAATATCAGCCGCAGGTCGATGCCCGTGCGGCGCCACCAGCCCGGTGTTGGATTGCTCATTCTTGAAACCCCCAGGGACTACAGGTGCGCAACCTGCCCTGGCCGGGCCCGTGATGGGCCGGCCCGAGGCGGCAGCGTTGCGCGGATGGACGCGCGACCGGCGCGTCCGTTGCTACGGCTTACTTGCAGGCAGCGGGTGCGCTCGCACCCGAGGCGCCCTTGCAGAGCTCGTCCTTCTTGATCCAGCCGGCCTTGACGACCACGTCGAGGTTGTCGCGCGTGATCGGCACCGGCGTCAGCAGGCGCGAGGACAGCGAGATCTTCTTGGCGCCGCCGGCCCACGGCGCGGCCTTGTCTACCGGCTTGCCGGCGGCCAGCGCCACGGCGGCGGTGGCGGCTTCGCGGCCGAGTTCGCGCGAGTCCTTCCAGATGGTGGCGGTCTGCGTGCCCAGCGCGATGCGGTTGAGCGCCGCGAAGTCGGCGTCCTGGCCCGACACCGGAATGCCGCGGATGCCCTTGGCCGTGAGCGCAGCCACCGCGCCGCCGGCCGTGCCGTCGTTGGCCGCGACCACCGCGTCGACCTTGTTGCCGTTCTTGGTGAGGATCTGCTCCATGTTCTTCTGCGCGACCTCGGGCTTCCAGCCTTCGGTGTATTCGTCGCCGACGATCTTGATGTCGCCCTTCTTGACGGCGGCGTCGAGCACTTCCTGCTGGCCTGCGCGCAGGAAGTCGGCGTTCGGGTCGCTCGGCGAGCCCTTGATGATCACGTAGTTGCCCTTGGGCTTGACCTTGAAGACTTCGCGCGCCTCCATGCGGCCGACCTCGACGTTGTCGAAGGTGATGTAGAAGACGCCGGGCGCCTCGATCAACCGGTCGTACGCCACCACGGGCACCTTCTGGCGCGTGGCCTTGGTGACGGCGGGCAGGATGGCGTCCTTGTCCATCGCCAGCACGATGAGCGCCTTGGCGCCCTTGGACATCAGGCCCTCGATGTCACCGAGCTGCTTCTCGGGCGAGCCGCCCGCATCGGCACTGATGTACTTGGCGCCGAGCTTCTCCAGTTGGGCCTTGATGGCGGCCTCGTCGGTCTTCCAGCGTTCTTCCTGGAAGTTCGACCAGCTCACGCCGACCACGGTCTGCGCCATCGCGCCCACGGCCGTAAGACCGAAGGCCATGGCGGCCAGGGTGTGTTTCAGTTGCATCGATGTCTCTCCAATGTTGGTGCGCCCCGCAGGGATCAGCCGTGTAAGAAATTAGTTAGTTTGAAGGGCGAACTAACTATCCCATCGCGGCGGGGCTCTGGGCATCCGGGAATTCCCGGAGCGCATTGCGACCCTTGTCGCGGGATGCGGTCCTACGTTGCGGGCGTGTGCGGCCCGGTATCTTTCGCATCCCTCCCGCCTGGCGGGAGGCCTTATTCCGAACGCTCTCCCGACCTTTGTCGCCGATGAACAAGGAGACAAGAAATGCTCACAGACATGCTCATGCTCAGGCAGATTGCCGCCACGCGGCTACCCATGGTGATGTCCTCGCGCAAGGACATCGATGAAGTCCTGAAACTGCGCGCAGCCGGACTGGTGCTCGCGCTGGTGCCCTCGGCCGCGGACATCGCGAAGATGCCGGGCCTGCGCGTGGTGCAAGTGTTGGCGGTCACGCAGAAGGGTTTCGAGGCACTGCAATGCGTGCGCTATCCGGGCGAAGGCGCGCGTGAAAAAGGCCGGGAGGTCCCGGCCTTTTCGTGAAGCGCACGGCCATGGCCGGCTGAAGCATCGGCGGCCCGGCTCAGCCGAGGCGCCACGCTTGCGCCCACACGGCGATGCCGTCGAGCAGTTCGTCGAGCGCCTCCTCGTCGGTGCGCCCGGAGCGCCGGAGCACGTGGAACGAGTGGTCGGCACCGTCGATCTCCAGCACGGTGGCCATCGGCCCGAGCGCCTGGATTGCTGCGTCGAACTGCCGCGGCTCGGCCAGCGTATCGCGCGGGCCGTGTGCAAAGAGCATGGGCACGTCGACGTCCTGCAGATGCGCGGCGCGCGTGATCGACGGCGCGCCCGACGGGTGCAGCGGAAAGCCCAGGAAGACCAGCCCTTCGACGCCCGGCAGCGGCGCCATCGCCTGGGCCTGCGAGGTCATGCGGCCGCCGAAGGACTTGCCGCCGGCGAAGAGGCGAAGCCCCCCGAAGTGCGCGCACGCGCATGCCACCGCCGCGCGGACCGTGGCATGCGCCAGGGCCGGCGCGTCCGTGCGCTTCCTGCCCTGTTCCATGTAGGGAAACTGGTAGCGCAGCGTGGCGATGCGCCGCTGCGCGAGCCCCTCGGCCACCGCGTTCATGAACGGATGTGCCATGCCCGCGCCGGCACCATGGGCCAGGACCAGGCAGGCATCAGCCGAAGGCGGCGACATTGCCAGCGCGGAAACGGCGACATCCGCCGCCACTGAAATGCCGATTTGCTGCTGCACTGTGGTCATCTGGCCGGTCTTCGAAGAAGGTCGAGGGGTGGCAAAACTATGCAGGCTTGCCGGCAGCGCTGCCACCGCCGTCCGGGCGCAGCCAGCCGAGCACGCCGCCCGCCACCGTCCAGCGGCCTTCGGCGGCATCCATCGCGAAGCGGGCCCGGCTGTGCGAGAACGGCCCGGGGTTCTGCTGCACGATCTCGATCTCGCGGTCCGTCACGCCGGCCACGATGGCGACGTGCCCGTAGGGGTTGAAGAGCGTGGGCGCGAACACGATCAGGTCATTCACCTTCGGCGGCTCGGACTGCGCGTTCCGGTACTGGCGCAGCCCGCGCTTGCCATTCAGGGCGCCGTGCGGTGTGGCCGGGTCGTAGAAATCTCTGGCGTGGCCATAGGGGTCCGGCATCCGGTGGCCGAAACGCTCGAAGTAATAGCGCTTGACGAACTCCACGCACTGGTACTTGATGCCCAGGTTGTAGCCATCGCGGAACAGGTTGCGTCCCTCGGAGTTGTTGACGCCGCCGTTGTAGTAGACCTTCACGCCGTTGAACTCGTCGACCACCGAGCCCACTTCCCGCGACGGATTGAGATTGAGATAGGTCGCAGCCCCGTACACGGACACTCCAGTCGCGACGAACGCCCCGGCGACCAGGAGCGCAACGACGGTCCGGCGCCGGGCCGCGGGGCTCAGCATCCGCAGCCCCCTGCCGCCGGCCGGTCTGGCGATACGTCGATGGCGGTTTGCGCGATGTTCGCGGCGGGTGTCGGGGCTATGGATCGGAAGCGCATGGGACGCGGGTCGGGTCGGATGAAAGCCCCGAGGATAGGCGAGCTCCGTCGGATCCGCGCATGCCGGAGGTCACGCGCCGCGTGCTCAGTCGATGAGCTGCGTCTTGATGGCGTAGTAGGTCAGGTCGCTGTTGGTGGAGAGGTTCATCTTCTCCATCAGCCGCGTGCGATAGGTGCTGATGGTCTTCACCGACAGCGACAGCGCCTCTCCGATGGCGCCCACCGATTCGCCCTTGGCAAGCTTCAGGAACACCTGGAACTCGCGCTCCGACAGATGCTTGTGCGGCGGCGCGTTGTCCTTGCGCTCCAGCTGGCCCGCGAGCAGTTCGGCCACCGACGGCGAGATGTAGCGGCGGCCTAGCGCGACCGTGCGGATCGCCTTGGCGATTTCATCGGGCTCGCATTCCTTGTTGAGATAGCCCGAGGCGCCCTGGCGGATCAGGTGCACCGCGTAGTGCTCTTCCGGGTAGCCGCTGAGAATCAGCACGCCGAGGTCCGGCGCCTTGGCGCGCACCATGGCGAGCGCATCGATGCCGCTCTGGCCGGGCATGGACAGGTCCATCACCAGCACATCGAGGTCGGCGGTACGCACGAGATCGATGGCTTCGCGACCGGTGCCTGCTTCGCCGGCAACGCGGAAGTCGACGAATGTAGAGAAGAACGCCTTCAGGCCTGTGCGAACGACGGCGTGGTCGTCGACGATGCCGATCTTGATCATGGTATGTGCCTCCTGGCAGGTGGATGGCCGCGAGCAAGCGGAAGGAGGACAGGACGATGCCACACGCGTTCGCGGATCGAAGGCCCGCGGCACAGGTCGGGCGCTCGTCCTGCAACCGATTGCCGAGGCGTCTTTCAGTGGCGTAGGAATCGAGGCCGCTATCGGTCGTGCGACTGTTCGCCGCGACACGTTCGGGAAAACTCTGGGGAAAGTTTTGGCACAAGGGACCGGTTGTCCACAGCCGGCCTGATCGCCCTTAAGTTGTTCCTTTTTCTAGGCAGCCCCGAAAGCAGAGGTGCGCACAGTGAAGCAGGCAGCGCAAGTCGTTGTCAGCCATGGAAAAAATCGCAGTTTCCACAGCGGGGGTTTACCCTTATCTACTACTACTATCTTTAATAAGAGAAATAAGTAGAGAAGAAAGGACCGGCCTGGCGAGCGACAGTCAGGCCGCGAAGCCGCCGTCGATGGTCAGGCTGGCACCGGTCACGAACGCCGCTTCGGGGCTGGCCAGGTAGCCGACCATGCCGGCGATTTCCTCCGGATGGGCATGGCGGGCCAGCGCCATCAGGCCGTGCATGGCGGCAGCGTTGGGGCCGTCGACCGGGTTCATGTCGGTGTTGACCGGGCCGGGCTGCACGTTGTTGACCGTGATGCCGCGCGGGCCGAGGTCGCGCGACAGGCCCTGGACCATGCCGACCAGCGCCGACTTGCTCATCGCATAGGCGCTGCCGCCCGGCCAGGGCATGCGCTCGGCGTTGGTGCTGCCGATGTTGATGATGCGGCCGCCTTCGCCCATGTGGCGCGAGGCCGCCTTGGCCGCGACGAACACGGCGCGCACGTTGACGTTCAGCGTCTTGTCGAAATCTTCGAGCGAGAAGTCGTCGAGGGTGCCACCGAGGAACACACCGGCGTTGTTCACGAGGATGTCGATCTTGCCGAAGGCGCGGGCCGCTTCGTCGATGCCGGCGGTGAGCGCGGCAGCGTCGGCGCTGTCGATCTTCAGCGCGAGGGCGCGGCCGCCTTCGGACTGGATGCTGCGCACCAGTTCGTCGGCCGGGGCGGCCGAGCTGGCGTAGCTGAAGGCCACGGCGGCGCCGTCGCGCACCAGGCGCCGCACGATGGCGGCGCCGATGCCGCGCGAACCGCCGGTGACGAAGGCGACCTTGCCGGCCAGGACGGCGGAAGAAGAAGCAGTGCTGGAAGTCATGATTTTTCCGATCAGTTGAAGGAGGACGGGAGAAAGAAGACCTTCAGTGTCGGCATTTCATTCCCTCGGCGGTAGCCATCAATTGGCGCAATCAAATTCAACCCGAAGTTGAAGATGCCCACGAAAATGCGGCCATGGAACCGCTCAATCACCTCGAATCCTTCGTGCAGAGCGCGGAGGGCGGCAGCTTCTCGGCGGCCGCCCGGCGCCTTGGGCTGACGCCGGCCGCGGTCAGCAAGAACGTGGCGCGGCTCGAGGCGCGGCTGGGCGTGCGGCTGTTCCAGCGCAGCACGCGCAGCCTCACGCTGACCGAGGGCGGCGAGCGCTTCCTGGCGCAGATCGGCCCCGCGCTGGCCACGCTGCAGGAGGCCGTGGCCGGCATCGACACCGACGACGGTCAGCCCGCCGGCACGCTGAAGGTGAGCATGGGCCAGGCCTTCGGGCGCGAGCACGTGCTGCCGCTGATGGGCGACTTTCTCGCGCGCTACCCGGCCATCCTGCCGGACTGGCATTTCGACAACCAGCAGGTCGACCTGGTCGGCGAGGGCTTCGACGCGGCCATCGGCGGCGGCATCGAGCTGTCGGCCGGGCTGGTGGCGCGGGAGCTGGCGCGCATCCACGTGGTGGCGGTGGCGTCGCCGCGCTACATGGAGGGGCGCAAGCGGCCGCGGCACCCCTCGGATCTGGCGGAACTCGACACCCTGCTGCGCCGCTCCTCGCCCACGGGGCGGCTGCGCAGCTGGACGCTGCGGCAGGCACGCGCAGAGGAGGTCACGGTCGATCTGCCCCGGCCGCGCGCGATCTTCAACGACCCCGAAGCCATCGCGCATGCCGCACTGATGGGGCTGGGTGTGGCGATGCTGCCGATGCCCTTCGTGGAACGCGGGCTGCGCAGCGGCGAGCTGCTGCGGCTGCTGCCCGAATGGCACCAGGACGCGGGCGCAGTGTGGCTCTACTACCCGAGCAAGAAGCTGCTGCCGCCGAAGACCCGCGTGTTCATCGACTTCGTGCTGGAGCGTTTTCGCAACGAGCGGTTTGCGCAGCGCATGCAGGTCGCCTGAGCCGACTGTGCGTCGACCCACCGGCTCACGGGGTTTTCACCCGCGACGCCCGTGGCGCGCACCTGTACAAACGCGCGCATGACTTCTTCTTTCCCTCTCTTCAAGCCCAGTCGCCGCACCGCGCTGGCCGCATCCGTAGCCACCGCCCTGACCCTGATGGCCGCCCCTTCGTGGGCACAAGGCACCTGGCCGACCAAGCCGGTGCGCATCGTCGTGCCGTTTGCGGCCGGCGGCACCACCGACATCCTGGCGCGCGCCGTCGCGCCCGAACTGTCGAAGGCCTTCGGCCAGCAGTTCATCGTGGACAACCGTGCGGGCGCGGGCGGCAACGTGGGCGCCGAGATCGTGGCGCGCGCGCCGAACGACGGCTACACGCTGCTGATGGGCACGGTGGGCACGCACGGCATCAACCGCGCGCTGTATCCCAAGCTGCCCTTCGACCCGATCAAGGACTTCGCGCCCATCACGCTGGTGGCCGCCGTGCCGAACGTGATGGAGATGAACGCCGACAAGGCCAAGACGCTGAACATCCGCAACGTGCAGGACTTCATCAAGTACGCCAAGGCCAACCCGGGCAAGCTGAACATGGCCTCCAGCGGCAGCGGCACGTCGATCCATCTCGCGGGCGAGCTGTTCAAGAGCATGACGGGCACGTTCATGGCGCACATCCCGTACAAGGGCTCGGGCCCGGCGCTGCTGGACATGGTGGGCGGCAACGCCGACGTGATGTTCGACAACCTGCCCTCGTCGATGGCGCAGATCAAGGCAGGCAAGCTCACGGCCCTGGCCGTGACGAGCGCGCAGCGTTCGCCTGCCCTGCCGGACATTCCGACGGTGGAAGAAGTGGGGGGCCCGTCGCTCAAGGGCTTCGAGGCGAGCTCGTGGTTCGGGTTGCTGGCACCGGCCGGCACCTCACCCGAGATCGTGAACCGGATTCAGCAGGAAGTGGCCAAGTCGCTGGGCACGCCGGCCATCAAGGAAAAGATGCTCGCGCAGGGCGCGATTCCGAGCGGGAATTCACCCGCCGACTTCACGAAGCTCATTGCGAGCGAGCATGTGAAGTGGGCGAAGGTCGTCAAAGACTCAGGCGCGAAAGTCGACTGACGGAGCTCAGGTCTTCCAGGTCACGTCTTTCTTCTCGGCCAGCGAATCCTTGAGCATGTGAAGCAGCGGGATTGCACGCTGGTGCAGCCCGACATGCTGCTTCTCGGCTTCGTTGGCGTGGCCTTCGACGGCGTAGTCGTCGTTGTTGTGGGCGTTGGAGCCCTCGCGCGCCAGCGCGGCTTCGATGGCCGCGATGGCGCCGGGGATCTGCTCGACCGTGATGATGCCTTGCGGGGCCGCCGACTTGCCGACGATGTCCAGCAACTGGCGCGCATGCACTTCGAGCATCACGAAGTCGGGGGAGGCTCGGGACTGGAATCGATAGAGCATGGTGTTTTCACTCACTTGTAGATGTAGTCACGGGCAAAAGGGTACACCGATTGCGCGCCGCGCAAAACGCCGTGCTCGACCTTGCCGTCGGGCCTGGTGGACAGCATCTGGTGCAGCGAGATCCAGCCCTGCTCGAAGCTCATGGCCGAGCCCGCGAGGTAGAGGCGATAGGCCCGCAGCACGCGCTCGGCGTTCTCGGCCTGGCGGCCGCCGTTGCGCTGCAGCACCTCGCGCGCGGTGTCGAGCTGCGCCTCGAGTGCATCCGACCAGGCCCAGAGCGTGCGCGCATAGTGCGGGCGCAGGCTCTCGGTGTCGACCATCTCCAGGCCGGCCGCAGCCGTTTCGCGCAGCACGTGCGTCACGTGCAGCAGTTCGCCGCCGGGGAAGATGTATTTCTCGATGAAGTCGCCCATGCCGGCGCCCAACTGGCGGTAGTTGAGCTCGCCCGAAGTGATGCCGTGGTTCATCACCAGGCCGCCCGGCTTCAGCAGCGAATGGATCTTGCGGAAGTAGGTCGGCATGTTGGCCGCGCCCACGTGCTCGAACATGCCCACCGACGAGATCTTGTCGAAGGGCTGGTCGACCGACAGCTCGCGGTAGTCGCGCAGTTCGACGCGCACGCGACCCTGCAGGCCCTTCTGCTCGATGAGCCGCTGCACGTAGGCATGCTGGTTCTTCGACAGCGTGATGCCGGTGGCGTCCACGCCGTAGTGCTCGGCCGCCCACAGCAGCAGCGCGCCCCAGCCTGAGCCGATGTCGAGGTAGCGCTCGCCCGGCTGCAGCATGAGCTTGCGACAGATGTGGTCGAGCTTGGCCTCCTGCGCCTGCGCCAGCGTGAGGTCGGGCGTGCGGAAGTAGGCGCATGAATACACGCGGCGCGGGTCCAGCCACAGCGCGTAGAAGTCGTCGGAGACGTCGTAGTGGAACTCGATCTGGGCCGCGTCCTTGCGCAGCGAATGCGAACCGTGGGACTTGGCCCGGTGCTGCAGGCGGCTCCACCAGCCGGTGTCGGTTTCGGCCGGGTTGCCGGGCAGCATGCCGACGGTGGCGTCGATCAGGTCGCGCATGGCGCCCTCGATCTGCACCTTGCCCTCGACATACGCCTCGCCGATGGCGCCCACCTGTCGGGCCGCCAGCTTGGCGAGCACCGTCCACTCCTTGAAGGCCAGGGTGACGCGGGCTCCCGCCTGGGCAACGCGCCGGCCATCTGGCAGCTCCAGCGCGATGGGGACAGGCAGCGAAGCCAGCTGCGACTCGATCTTGGGTATCAAGTTTTGCATGGGGCCCATGGTATTGATTTTTCCAAGTTTTTGCATGACTACCCGTGTCAGCGGCGGCCGCGAGCGGCACGCCGGGCGCCCGGTGCGAATCGGGATTGACATGAGATTGTTTATGTCTAAACTATTGAACCATGAACAGCATCAGCCCGCTCAAATCCGCTCCCGCTTCGGACCTCCAGCGCATCCTGTGCATTGGCGGGGGGCCGGCGGGTCTCTACTTCGCCCTGTTGATGAAGGCGCGCAACCCTGCGCTGCAGATCACCGTGGTGGAGCGCAACCGCCCCTTCGACACCTTCGGCTGGGGCGTGGTGCTGAGCGACCAGACGCTGGGCAACCTGCGCGCGGCCGACGCCGACACCGCGGCGCTCATCGGCAACGAGTTCCATCACTGGGACGACATCCAGGTGTTCTTCAAGGGCCGCCACGTGCGCTCGGGAGGCCACGGTTTCTGCGGCATCGGCCGCAAGCGGCTGCTGAACATCCTGCAGGAGCGCTGCCTCGCGCTTGGCGTCGATCTGGTGTTCGAGACCGACGCCACCGACGACCAGGCCATTGCCGCGCAGTACAAGGCCGACTTGGTCATTGCCAGCGACGGCCTCAACAGCCGCATCCGCCAGCGCTACGCCGACGTGTTCAAGCCCGACGTCGATCTGCGCAACTGCCGCTTCGTCTGGCTGGGCACGCACCAGACCTTCGACGCCTTCACCTTCGCCTTCGAACAGACCGAGCACGGCTGGTTCCAGGCGCACGCCTACCAGTTCGACGACAAGACATCGACCTTCATCGTCGAGACGCCCGAGGCCGTTTGGAAGGCCCATGGCCTCGACCAGATGGAGCAGCCCGAGGCCATCGCCTTCTGCGAGAAGCTGTTCGCCAAGTACCTCGGTGGCCACTCGCTGATCAGCAATGCCACGCACCTGCGCGGCTCGGCCAACTGGATCCGCTTTCCGCGCGTGGTGTGCGAGCGCTGGACGCACCGCATCGACGTCGAAGGCCGCTCGGTGCCCGTGGTGCTGATGGGCGACGCCGCGCACACGGCGCACTTCTCCATCGGCTCGGGCACCAAGCTCGCGCTGGAAGACGCGATCGACCTGGCCAACGAATTCGCGCAGGGCGGCACGGTCGACCATGTGCTCGAAGGCTACGAAGCGCGCCGCAGCGTCGAGGTACTGAAGATCCAGAACGCCGCGCGCAACTCCACCGAGTGGTTCGAGAACGTGCCGCGCTACACCGGCATGGAGATCGAGCAGTTCGCCTATTCGCTGCTCACGCGCTCGCAGCGCATCAGCCACGAGAACCTGCGCGTGCGCGACACGCAATGGCTCGGCGGCTACGAGCAATGGCTTGCGGGCGGCAAGGCGATGGCGCCGATGCTCATGCCCTACAAGGTGCGCGGGCTTACGCTGAAGAATCGCATCCTGGTGTCGCCGATGGCCACCTACAGCGCGGTCGACGGCGTGCCTCAAGACTTTCTGCTCGTGCACCTGGGCGCGCGCGCTCTCGGCGGCGCCGCCATGGTGTTCGTCGAAATGACCAGCCCGACGCCCGAAGGCCGCATCACGCCGGCCTGCACGGGCCTGTACAACGACACGCAGCAGGCCGCGTTCAAGCGCATCGTCGATTTCGTGCACACGCAGTCGAGCGCAAAGATCGCCATGCAGCTCGGCCACAGCGGCCCCAAGGGCTCCACCCGCGTGGGCTGGGAAGGCACCGACGAACCGCTCGAAAGCGGCAACTGGCCGCTGCTGGCTGCGAGCGCGCTGCCCTACGGCGAACAGAACCAGCTGCCCGCCGCCATCACGCGGGCCGAGATGGACACGCTGCGCGACCAGTTCGTCGCCTCCACCCGTCGCGCCGTCGAATGCGGCTTCGACTGGCTCGAACTGCACTGCGCGCACGGCTACCTGTTGTCGGCCTTCATCAGCCCGCTCACCAATCTGCGCACCGATGAATACGGTGGCGACATCGAAGCGCGCTGCCGCTATCCGCTCGAAGTGTTCCGCGCCATGCGCGCCGTGTGGCCAGCAGACAAGCCCATGAGCGTGCGCATCTCCGCGCACGACTGGGCGCCCGGCGGCAACACCGATGCCGATGCAATCGTGATCGCGCGCCTCTTCAAGAAAGCCGGCGCCGACTTCATCGACGTGTCTTCCGGCCAGACCACGCGCGACGCGAAGCCGGTGTACGGCCGCATGTACCAGACGCCGTTCTCGGACCGCATCCGCAACGAGGTCGGCATCTCGACCATCGCGGTCGGCGCCATCACCGACGCCGACCAGGCCAACAGCATCATCGCCGCCGGCCGCGCCGACCTGTGCGCCGTCGCGCGTCCGCACCTGGCCGACCCGGCGTGGACGCTGCACGAAGCCGCCAAGCTGCAGAGCCGCGACGTCGACTGGCCCAAGCAATACCTGAGCGGACGCGACCAGATGTACCGCGAGATCGCCAAGCAGCAACAGCTCGCAGCGGCAGCGAATGCCGCGATGGCCGCCCAGAGCGGCGAGGAGACGCACTGACATGGACCTCGAAGCGCGCGCGCACAGCGAACACCCCGAAGCACTGCGGCTCTGGCTGCGGCTGCTCACCTGCACCCAGCTGATCGAGAAGCAGGTGCGCAACGAACTGCGCTCGCAGTTCGCCACCACGCTGCCGCGCTTCGACCTGATGTCGCAGCTCGAACGCTCGCCCGACGGTCTCAAGATGAACGAGCTCTCGCGCCGCATGATGGTGACGGGCGGCAACGTGACCGGCATCACCGACCAGCTCGTGACCGAAGGGCTGGTCGAGCGCATCAACGTCGAGGGCGACCGCCGCGCCTGGCGCGTGCGCCTCACGCCGCGCGGGCGCAAGCTCTTCAACGAAATGGCGCAGCAGCACGAAGACTGGATCGTCGAGGCCTTCGCGGGCCTCAGCGGCAAGGAGATCTCGCAGCTCCACAAGCTGCTCGGCAAGGTCAAGGAACACTCACACAACCAATTGATAGTGGAGACCGAATGAAGCACTACATCGGCGCAGGCAACCCCATGCGCGCGCAATTCGAAGCGAAGGCAGGCTACAAGGCCGAGCACTTCGCATGGAGCTACGAGGCCGGCGTCGGCACCGTCACGCTGAACCGGCCGGAGCGCAAGAACCCGCTCACGTTCGACTCGTATGCCGAGTTGCGCGACCTGTTCCGCGCGCTGAACTACGCGACCGACGTGAAGGCGATCGTCGTGACCGGCGCGGGCGGCAACTTCTGCTCTGGCGGCGACGTGCACGAGATCATCGGCCCGCTGACCGGCATGCGCATGCCCGAGCTGCTGGAGTTCACGCGCATGACGGGTGACCTGGTGAAGGCGATCCGTGCGTGCCCGCAGCCCATCGTCGGAGCCATCGACGGCGTGTGTGCCGGCGCCGGCGCGATGATCGCTCTGGCCTGCGATCTGCGCTACGGATCGCCCGCCACGCGCACTGCATTCCTCTTCACGCGGGTGGGTCTTGCCGGTGCGGACATGGGCGCCTGCGCACTGCTGCCGCGCGTGATCGGCCAGGGCCGCGCATCGGAGCTGTTGTTCACCGGCCGCGCGATGACGGCGCAGGAAGGCCACGCCTGGGGCTTCTTCAACGCGCTGCACGAAAGCGATGCGCTGCTCGAAGCCGCCACGAAGGTTGCGCGCGAGCTGGCCGAAGGCCCGAGCTTCGCGCACGGCATGACGAAGACCATGCTGTCGCAGGAATGGTCGATGACCATCGACCAGGCCATCGAGGCCGAAGCGCAGGCACAAGCCATCTGCATGCAGACGGAAGACTTCAAGCGCGCGTACGAAGCCTTCGCGGCCAAGCGCAAGCCGGTGTTCGGCGGAGACTGACGCGATGATGACCAAAGCACCCGCCCCGCCATCGACTGCGCACCTTGCGCTGCCGTTCTTCGACGATGCGCATCGCGCGCTCGCCGACGGCCTGCTGCCCTGGGCCGCTGCGCAAGAAGTCGACGAGCGCGATGACCGTGCCGCCTGCCGCGACTGGGTTCAGCAGCTCGGCGCCGGCGGCTGGCTGCGCTACTGCGTGCCGGGCACGTCCGGCGGCGCGCTCGAACGGCTCGACTCGCGTGCCCTCGTGCTGCTGCGCGAAACGCTTGCCTTTCACTCGCCGCTCGCCGACTTCGCGTTCGCGATGCAGGGCCTCGGAAGCGGGGCGATCACACTTGCAGGCACGCCGGAGCAGCACGCCAACTACCTGACGGCGGTTGCCAAGGGCAGCAAGATCGCGGCCTTCGCGCTCAGCGAGCCCGAAGCGGGCTCCGACGTGGGCGCGATGGCAATGCGCGCCGAAGCAACCGCCGACGGCTGGATGCTCAACGGCGAGAAGACCTGGATCAGCAACGGTGGCATCGCCGACTTCTACTGCGTCTTCGCGAAGACCGACCCCACCGGAGGCACGCGCGGCATCACGGCCTTCATCGTCGATGCAACGACGCCCGGCCTCGACACCTCTGCGCACATCGACGTGATGGCACCGCATCCGCTGGCCACGCTGCGCTTCGAAAACTGCATCGTGCCGCGCTCGGCGCAGCTCGGCGAGCTCAACGGCGGCTTCAAGCTCGCGATGCGCACGCTCGACATCTTCCGCGCTTCGGTAGCGGCTGCTGCGCTCGGCATGGGTCGTCGCGCGTTGGCTGAAGCCATTGCGCATTCGAAGAGCCGCCGCATGTTCGGCCAGACGCTGGCCGACTTCCAGCTCACGCAGGCCAAGCTCGGCGAGATGGCCGCGCTGATCGACAGCGCCGCGCTGCTCACGTACCGCGCTGCGTGGATGCGCGACGACGCAGAGCAACGCGGTGCACCGGCAGTGGGCGACGTCTCTGCCGCAGCCGCAATGGCCAAGATGTGCGCCACCGAAAACGCAAGCCGCGTGATCGACATGTCGCTACAGATGCACGGCGGCCTCGGCGTGAAGGTTGGCACGAAGATTGAAAGCCTCTACCGCGACATCCGCTCGCTGCGCATCTACGAGGGCGCGACGGAAGTCCAACAACTGATCATCGGTAAATCTGTTCTGCGGGGATAAACACCGTGTCTGCCCAAGTCGACCGCTTCGTTCACGACCGCCTGCCGCCTGCCGCGCAGCTGCCCGTCTTTCGCTACGAACTGCCCGAGCTGCAGTTGCCCGACCAGCTGAACCTGGTCGAGGAGTTGCTCGACAAAGCGGTGGCCAAGGGCCTCGGCGACAAGCCGATGCTGCGTTCGCCGCAGGGCACGCTGACGTACGCGCAAGCGGCCGTCGAGGTCAATCGCATCGCGCAGGTGCTGACGGAAGACCTCGGACTCGTGCCGGGCAATCGCGTGCTGCTGCGTGGCGGCAACTCGGTGGCCATGGCGCTGTCGTGGCTCGCGGTGGTGAAGGCCGGGCTGATCGCGGTGGCAACGATGCCGCTGCTGCGCGCGAAGGAGCTGGGCGAGATCATCGAGAAGGCGCAACCCGTGGCCGCGCTGTGCGATGGGCGCCTGCTCGACGAACTCGTGATCGCTCAGCAGGCACATCCGGTGCTCGCCACGGTGATTGCATTCAACAAGCCTGAAGCGGATGACTCGCTCTCTGCACGCGCGGAGAAGAAGAGCGGTGTGTTCAAGGCCTGCCCCACGGCATCGGACGACATCGCGCTGCTGGCATTCACATCGGGCACCACGGGCAAGCCGAAGGCGCCCGTCACCACACACCGCGACGTGCTCGCGATGTGCGAGACCTGGCCGCGCCATGTGCTGCGCGCGCGCAGCGACGACATCGTGGTGGGCTCTCCGCCGCTGGCCTTCACCTTCGGCCTCGGTGGGCTGCTGGTGTTCCCGATGTGGGCGGGGGCTTCGGTCTACTTTCCCGATGCGCCGTTCACGCCCGAGGGGCTGGTGAAGCTCATCAACGAGGTCGGCGCGACCATCTGCTACACGGCGCCCACGTTCTATCGCCAGATGGCGCCGTTCGTGAAGCAGCACGGCATGCCCAGCCTGCGCATCAGCGTGAGCGCCGGCGAGGCCCTGCCCGACGCCACGCGCCAACTGTGGAAGGACGCCACCGGCATCGAGATGCTCGACGGCATCGGCGGCACCGAGGTGTTCCACATCTACATTTCGGCTGCGGGCGGCGACGTGCGCCGCGGCGCGGTCGGCAAGGCAGTGCCGGGCTTCACCGCGAAGGTGGTGGACAACGAAGGCAACGAGGTGCCGCGCGGCACGGTCGGCAAACTCGCGCTGCAGGGCCCAGTGGGCTGCCGCTATCTCGACGATCCGCGCCAGGCCGACTACGTGAAGAACGGCTGGAACTATCCGGGCGATTCGTTCGTGCAGGACGACGACGGCTATTTCTTCTACCAGGCACGCGCCGACGACATGATCATCACGGCCGGCTACAACGTCGGCGGTCCGGAGGTCGAAGACGCGCTGCTCAAGCACCCGGCCGTGGCCGAGTGCGGCGTGATCGGCAAGCCCGATGCCGACCGCGGCATGATCGTGAAAGCGTTCTGTGTCCTCAAGCCCGGTAACGAGGGCAACGCAGCCCTCGTGAAAGCGCTGCAGGACCACGTGAAGGCGACGATTGCGCCTTTCAAATACCCGCGGGAAATCGAGTTCGTGCCGGTGCTGCCACGCACCGAAACCGGCAAGCTCCAGCGATTCAAACTGAGACAACTCAACACAACATCATGATCCACAAACTCCTGCAGCCCGAAGGCTGGCTGCCTCCCAAAGGTTATGCGAACGGCGTTGCCGCGCGCGGCACGACGCTGTTCGTCGGCGGACAGATCGGCTGGAATGCGCAGCAGCAGTTCGAGTCGGACGACTTCATCGACCAATGCGGCCTGGCGCTGCGCAATATCGCCGAGGTGCTGCGCGCAGGCGGTGCGGGCCCTGAACACATGGTGCGCATGACCTGGTACGTGACGGACCGCGACGAGTACAGCAGCCGGCTCGCCGAGCTCGGCCCCGTCTACCGCGATGCGATGGGCCGCAACTTCCCGGCCATGACCTGCGTGCAGGTGGCGGCACTGGTCGAGCACCGCGCGAAGGTCGAGATCGAGGTGACGGCAGTCATTCCAGACTGATTGACGCCGCCCCGAAACGCTTGCGGTACTCCGCGGGCGTGATGCCGACCTGCCGCTGGAACGCGCGGCGCAGCGTATCGGCATCGGCGAATCCGCATTCATATGCCACCTGCTTGGGTGCCGCGTCTCCAGCCTCCAGCAGGCGGCGCGCGGCGGCCACGCGAACGTCTTCCACCCACGCCGCGGGTGTGACTCCGACCTCCTGCCTGAAGAGCCGCGCGAAGTGACGTTCGCTGAGGCCCATGCGCGCCGCGAGATTCGCAACGCCGTGATCCTCGGCAGGGTTGGCCGAGATCCAGCGCTGGACCTCCTGAAGGGCCGAACGGCCGGTGGGCGCGGCCTCGCCCTTGCGGCTGAACTGCATCTGGCCGCCAGGGCGCTTGAAGAACATCACGAGCTGCGCGGCAACCTTCATTGCGATGTCGCGGCCGAGGTCTTCTTCCACCAGTGCGAGCGATAGGTCCAGGCCCGCCGTGACACCTGCGGCGGTGCGCAGGCGGCCGTCGCGCACGTGGATGGCATCGGCGTCGACGGTGACCGAAGGGAACTCCTGCGCGAGCTGGTCGGCAACGGCCCAGTGCGTGGTGACGCGCCGGCCGTTCAGGAGCCCGGCCTGGGCCAGCACGAAGGCGCCACTGCAGACCGAGCCGAAACGGCGCATCTTGGGTGTGAGTTTCCTCAGCCACGTGGTCACGTTGGCATCGGACACCGCGTCGGCCGCGTGCGGAGAGCCCGCGACGAGCAGTGTGTGAATGGGTTCGTCCATTGCATCGCCGATGACTGCATCGGGCATGAGCCGCACACCCGAGGAACTGCGAACTGGCCCTCGCCGGGTTGCGATCACCTGCAGCCTGTAGGCCTGCGAACGAGCTTGCAGGTTGGCCTCGGCGAACACGTCGAGCGGGCCGGACACATCCAACAACTGGACGCCGGGCATGGCGAGGATGGCGACGGTCTTCGGAGCTTTCATGGATCTGTGGCGCTTTCGGACGGACAATGTCTGGATTCGCCGCACTACGTCAAATGAGGCCATCACAGCCTACTCCTAAAGTTGTCTCAACTTCACAGGAGAAATCCAAATGACTTTGACGACGACTGATATCGAAGGGGTGCGCATCCCCGACAGCAAGCTCGCACACGAGATCACGGAACTGGTCCGGGACACGGCCCCGCCGCTGCTCTTTCACCATTCGAGCCGGGTCTACTACTTCGGAGCGCTCGCCGGCAAGCGCCGCGGGCTGACCTTCGACCCGGAGCTGCTGTACGCCGGCGCGATGTTCCACGACATGGGGCTGGTGAAGAAGCACAGCAGCGCGCACGAGCGCTTCGAAGTCGACGGCGCGAACGTGGCGCGCGACTTCCTGTGCGGGCATGGAATCTCGAAGCAGGACATCGACCTGGTGTGGACCTCGATCGCGCTGCACACGACGCCGGGCATCCCGCAGCACATGCATCCGGTGGTGGCGCTGGTCACGGCCGGCGTCGAGATGGACGTGCTGGGCCTGACCTACAAGGAGTACAGCGAGGCCGAGCGCACGAAGGTCGTGCATGCGCATCCGCGCACCGAACACTTCAAAGAAGACATCATCCAGGCCTTCTACGATGGCATCCGGCACAAGCCGGAGACGACGTTCGGGAACGTCAAGGCGGACGTGATCGCGGACAAGGAGCCGCACTTCCACCAGGGCAACTTCTGCAGCGTAATCCGCTGCTCGGCCTGGCACGGTTAAGGCCAAGCGAGCGCGCAAATTCCGGAAACAAAAAAGCCCTCTTTGCGAGGGCTTTTTCAATTCATTTACCGGCCGAGAAAAAAGGCCCTTTGAATTCAAAGGGCCTTTTAAATTGGTTGCGCGAGCAAGATTTGAACTTGCGACCTTTGGGTTATGAGCCCAACGAGCTACCAGGCTGCTCCATCGCGCGGCAAGATGGAATTATAGCTTATTCAGCAGCGTTTTGCTCGGCTGCTTCTTCTTTAATTTCAGGACGGTCGACCAGTTCGACGAGTGCCATCGGAGCGTTGTCGCCCACGCGGAAACCCATCTTCAGGATGCGGGTGTAGCCGCCCGGACGCGCGGCGAAACGCGGGCCGAGTTCGCCGAAGAGCTTGACGACGCTGTCGCGGCTGCGCAGGCGATCGAAAGCCAGGCGCTTATTGGCCAGCGTGGGCTTCTTGGCGAGCGTGATCATTGGTTCGATGACGCGGCGCAGTTCCTTGGCCTTGGGGACCGTGGTCTTGATGACTTCGTGCTCGATGAGCGAATTCATCATGTTCTGCAGCATCGCAAGGCGGTGCGAGCTGGTGCGGTTGAGTTTGCGAAGTCCGTGTCCGTGACGCATGGTGCTTTCCTTTACTTTATAAAAACAGGCAGCCGTATCAGGTACTGCCCGGTGCACTGGCCCTTTTAAGGGAGCCTATTTCAAAAATTCAAATCAACGCTTGTCGAGACCAGCCGGCGGCCAGCTTTCGAGCTTCATACCCAAGGTCAGGCCGCGCGAAGCGAGGACTTCCTTGATTTCGTTGAGCGACTTGCGACCCAGATTCGGGGTCTTGAGCAACTCGTTTTCGGTGCGCTGAATCAGGTCACCGATGTAGTAGATGTTTTCGGCCTTCAGGCAGTTTGCCGAACGCACAGTGAGCTCGAGCTCGTCAACAGGGCGCAGCAGGATCGGATCGAATTGCTGTGCGCTGCGCGGTGCCGGTGCATCGAATGCAGCGAGTTCGCCGCCTTCGAGCTGCGCAAACACGGCGAGCTGTTCGACCAGGATTTTAGCCGATGCGCGCACAGCGTCTTCGGCGGTGATCGCACCGTTGGTTTCGATTTCAACCAGCAGCTTGTCGAGGTCGGTACGCTGTTCGACACGGGCGCTTTCGACCGTATAGCTCACGCGCTTTACGGGCGAGAACGACGCGTCGAGAACGATACGGCCAATCGACTTGGTCGGCTCGTCGGCGTAGCGGCGCATCGTGCCGGGCACGTAGCCACGACCCTTTTCGACCTTGATCTGCATGTCGAGCTTGCCGCCTTGCGACAGGTGCGCGATCACGTGGTCAGGGTTGATGATTTCGACGTCGTGCGGGGTCTGGATGTCCGACGCCAGGACCGGGCCTTCGCCGTCCTTGCGCAGGCTCAGCGTGACTTCGTCGCGGTTGTGGAGCTTGAACACCACGCCCTTGAGATTCAGCAGGATGTTGACGACATCTTCCTGCACGCCGTCGATCGACGAGTACTCATGCAGAACGCCAGCGATCGTGACTTCGGTGGCCGAGTAGCCGACCATGGACGACAGCAGAACGCGACGCAGCGCGTTGCCGAGCGTGTGGCCGTAGCCGCGCTCGAAAGGTTCGAGCGTGACCTTGGCCTTGTTGGGGGCAAGTTGCTCGACCTGGATGGTCTTGGGTTTCAGCAGGGTGGTTTGCATGCAGACTTCCTCTCAATACCCCCGGCTCGTTACACCGGTAAGGCTGGTGAAGCACCTGATCCGCGACGAAGCGCGGAGCAGGAACGTGAACAACAATATCAATCTCCCGCCAGCGCAAAGACGCGCAAGCGGGTAGAAAAAATCAACGCGAATACAGTTCGACGATCAGCGATTCGTTGATGTCGGCGGCGAATTCGTCGCGATCGGGCACCTTCTTGAACGTGCCTTCGGCCTTGTCGGCATTCACGTCGACCCAAGCCGGAATACCGACTTGCTGGGCGAGTTGCAGCGCTTCGACAATGCGGTTCTGCTTCTTCGACTTGTCGCGCACGGCGATCACGTCGCCGGTCTTGACCAGGTACGACGGGATGTTGACCGACTGACCGTTCACCGTGATCGCCTTGTGCGACACGAGCTGGCGCGCTTCGGCGCGGGTCGAGCCGAAGCCCATGCGGTAGACGACGTTGTCCAGGCGCGATTCGAGGATGAACAGCAGGTTGGCGCCGGTGTTGCCACGGCGACGATCAGCTTCTTCGAAGTAGCGGCGGAATTGCTTTTCGAGCACGCCGTACATGCGCTTGACCTTCTGCTTTTCACGCAGTTGCAGGCCGTAGTCGGAAGTGCGCTGACCCGAGGTACGACCGTGCTGGCCGGGCTTGGAGTCGAACTTGGCCTTGTCCTGGATCGAACGGCGGGCGCTCTTCAGGAACAGGTCGGTGCCTTCACGGCGGGAAAGTTTGGCCTTGGGGCCGAGGTAACGTGCCACGATTTTTCCTTTGTGTCATCTGCCGCAGTTGCCTGCGGGAGCCATCGGCGAAACGCGGATGGCGGTGGGCTTAGTTAAAAAACAAATGCGCAGCCGCTATTCAAAGCTGGCTGCGCCTTGCGGACTGACGATCAGATGCGGCGACGCTTCTGGGGACGGCAGCCGTTGTGCGGAACGGGCGTCACGTCGGCAATGGAATTGATCCGGATGCCGAGCGCAGCCAGTGCGCGCACCGACGATTCGCGACCGGGGCCAGGGCCCTTGATCTCGACGTCGAGGTTCTTGATACCTTGTTCGACAGCAGCACGGCCGGCCACTTCGGAAGCCACCTGCGCAGCGAACGGCGTCGACTTGCGCGAGCCCTTGAAGCCCTGGCCACCCGACGAAGCCCACGACAGGGCGTTGCCCTGGCGATCGGTGATCGTGATGATGGTGTTGTTGAACGAAGCGTGCACGTGAGCGATACCGTCCGCGACGTTCTTGCGAACCTTCTTGCGAACGCGCTGTGCGGCGTTGTTTGCAGGTGCTTTAGCCATGCTGTTCTATCCTTATTTCTTCAGGGACTGCGCAGCCTTGCGCGGACCCTTGCGGGTGCGAGCGTTGGTGCGCGTGCGCTGGCCGCGCATCGGCAGGCCGCGACGGTGACGGAAGCCGCGATAGCAGCCGATGTCCATCAAACGCTTGATGTTCATCGTCGTCTCGCGACGCAGATCGCCTTCGATGGTGAACAGAGCGATCTGGTCGCGGATCTTTTCGAGATCGGCGTCGGTCAGATCCTTGATCTTCTTCGAATATTCGATGCCGCTCGCTTCGCAGATCTGACGGGCGCGGGTGCGACCGATGCCGAAGATGGCGGTCAGGCCGATTTCAGCGTGCTTGTGCGGCGGAATGTTGATGCCAGCAATACGTGCCATGTGCGTCCTCTAATACTCTTCAATCAACCCTGGCGCTGCTTGTGGCGCGGGTCGGTGCAAATCACACGCACCACACCTTTACGGCGGATGACCTTGCAATTACGGCAGATGGTTTTGACCGAAGCCGAAACTCTCATTTCATTCTCCTAAAACTGTTTAACGTGGCGGTCTACCGCCCGGACTCAATACTGAAACACAGCCCTACGATGTCTTGAAGTTCGCCTTCTTCAGCAGCGATTCGTACTGCTGGGACATCATGTAGTTTTGCACCTGGGCCATGAAGTCCATCGTGACGACCACGATGATCAGCAGGGAGGTACCACCGAAGTAGAACGGCACGTTGTACTTCAGGATCAGGAACTCGGGCAGCAGGCAGACGAAGGTGATGTACACCGCGCCAGCCAACGTCAGGCGAACCAGAATCTTGTCGATGTAGCGAGCGGTCTGGTCACCCGGGCGAATGCCAGGAATGAATGCACCACTCTTCTTCAGGTTGTCGGCCGTTTCCTTGCTGTTGAACACGAGTGCCGTGTAGAAGAAGCAGAAGAAAACGATCGCAGCAGCGTACAGCAGCACGTAGATCGGCTCGCCCGGACGCAGAGCGCCGGCAACATCCTTGATCCAGCGGAAGCCGCCTTCACCGGTGCTGAACCAGCCAACCACCGTTGCGGGCAGCAGGATGATCGACGAAGCGAAGATCGGCGGGATCACACCGGCCATGTTCAGCTTCAAGGGCAGGTGCGACGACTGGCCGCCATAGACCTTGTTACCGACCTGGCGCCGCGCATAGTTCACGAGGATCTTGCGCTGACCGCGTTCGACGAACACCACGAAGTAGGTGACCAGCACCACCACCGCGACGATGAAGAGCGCGACGATGACATTCATGGCACCGGTACGCACCAGCTCCAGCAGGCCGCCGATGGCGTTGGGCAGACCGGCCGCGATACCTGCAAAGATCAGGATCGAGATGCCGTTGCCCAGGCCGCGTTCGGTGATCTGCTCGCCGAGCCACATCAGGAACATCGAACCTGCCGTCAAGCTCACCATGGCGGTCAGGCGGAAGCCGAAACCAGGCGAGATGACCAGACCGGCCGACGACTCGAGAGCCACCGCGATGCTGAACGACTGGAACAGAGCCAGGCCCAGCGCACCGTAGCGCGTGTACTGCGTGATCTTGCGGCGGCCGGCCTCGCCTTCCTTCTTCAATTGCTCGAAGGTCGGAAGCACGTAGGTCATCAGCTGCATGATGATCGACGCCGAGATGTACGGCATGATCCCCAACGCGAACACGGTGAAGCGCGACAGCGCCCCGCCCGAGAACATGTTGAACAGGCTCAGAATGCCGCCCTGCTGGCCCTGGAACAGCGCCGCCAGCTGGTCCGGGTTGATACCCGGCACAGGAATGTGCGCGCCAATCCGGTAGACCACGAGCGCGAGCAGCAAAAAGACGAGCCGACGGCGGAGGTCGCCGAACTTGCCTGTTTTTGCGATCGTTGCCGCGTTAGTTGCCACGAAGAACTTCTTTCAGTCCGATGGTGATCAGGCGATGCTGCCGCCGGCCGCTTCGATCGCAGCCTTGGCGCCAGCCGTTGCGCCCACGCCCGTCAGCTTGACGGCCTTGGTGAGCTCACCGGTCTTGACGATCTTGACGACCTTGGCGAGCTGGCCAACGAGGCCGGCTTGCTTCAGCGCCAGGACGTCCACTTCGGCCAGGCCGAGCTGCTCGAGGGCAGTCAGCGTGACTTCGGCGTTGAACTTCAGCAGATGCGACTTGAAGCCACGCTTCGGCAGCCGGCGCTGCAGCGGCATTTGACCGCCTTCGAAGCCGACCTTGTGGAAACCGCCTGCGCGCGACTTCTGGCCCTTGTGACCGCGACCTGCGGTCTTGCCGATGCCGGAGCCGATACCGCGGCCGACGCGGCGCTTGGCGTGCTTGGCGCCATCCGCCGGCTTGATGCCATTGAGTTCCATATCAGTCTCTCTTACAGAACTTTGACCAGATAACTGATCTTGTTGATCATGCCGCGCACCGCAGGGGTGTCTTGCAGCTCGCTCACGCTGTTGAGCTTGCGCAGGCCGAGGCCACGCACGGTCGCGCGATGCGATTCCTTGGTACCGATCGGGCTCTTGACCAATTGGACCTTGAGGGTTTGTTGTTGCGTCGTCATTTGAATGCTTCTTTCGGCTTGCGCTTAAGCGAAGATTTCTTCGACGGTGAGGCCGCGCTTGGCAGCCACCTGGCCCGCCGTCGTCGAGTTCTTCAACCCGTCGAGCGTGGCGCGAACCATGTTGTAGGGGTTCGACGAACCATGGCTCTTGGCCACGATGTCGGTGATGCCCATCACTTCGAACACGGCGCGCATCGGGCCGCCGGCGATGATGCCGGTACCCTTGGGAGCCGGATACATCACGACCGTCGCAGCGCCATGGTGGCCTTGCACCTGGTGGTGCAGCGTGCCGTTCTTGATCGAAACCTTCAGCAGGTTGCGACGCGCTTCTTCCATGGCCTTCTGCACTGCAGCGGGCACTTCCTTCGACTTGCCCTTGCCCATGCCGACGCGACCATCGCCATCACCGACCACGGTGAGTGCTGCGAAACCGAGGATACGACCACCCTTCACCACCTTGGTGACACGGTTGATCGCGATCATCTTCTCGCGCAAACCGTCCTCGGGGCCTTCGTTCTGCGTTCTTGCCTGAATCTTTGCCATTTTGAATCTCGTGTCCGGTTAGAACTGCAGGCCGGCTTCGCGGGCGGCCTCGGCCAGCGCCTTGACGCGGCCGTGGTATGCGAAACCTGCGCGATCGAAGGCGACCTTCTCGACGCCGGCAGCCTTCGCCTTTTCAGCGATGCGCTTGCCGACGGCGGTGGCTGCAGCGGCGTTGCCGCCCTTGCCCGAACCGCCGAGCGAGGTACGCACTTCGGCTTCTGCCGTCGATGCGGTTGCAATCACCTTGGTGCCGTCGTCGGAGATGACGGTCGCGTAGATGTGCAGGTTGGTGCGGTTCACCGTCAGACGGGCCACGCCCTGCGTCGCAATGCGAATGCGGGTCTGGCGCGAGCGGCGAAGACGCTGTGCTTTTTTGGTCAACATCATTTTGCTGCCCCTTACTTCTTCTTGGTCTCTTTGATCACGATCTTCTCGTCCGCATAGCGGATGCCCTTGCCCTTGTAGGGCTCTGGCGGACGAACAGCGCGGATCTCAGCGGCGATTTGACCAACGCGCTGACGGTCAGCACCCTTGATCACGATTTCGGTCGGGGTCGCGGTGGCCACCGTGATGCCTTGCGGCATGTCGATGTTGACCGGGTGCGAGTAACCGACTTGCAGGTTCAACTTGTTGTTGGACGCTGCAGCCTTGTAGCCGACGCCGATCAGGCTGAGCTTCTTCTCGAAGCCCTTCGTGACGCCGACGACCATGTTGTTCACCAGCTGGCGAATCGTGCCGCTCATCGCGTTCGCTTCACGCGACTCGTTTGCGGGCTCGAAGCTCAGCTTGCCGTCATTGCTGACGATTTTCACCAGTGCATTGCGCGACAGGCTGAGCGTGCCGCCCGTGCCCTTGACGCTGATCTGGTCTTCCTTGATCGACACATCCACGCCTGCGGGGATGGTGATCGGCATTTTTCCTACTCGGGACATTTCAGTAACTCCTCGATGTCTCGGTTAGGCGACGTAGCACAGAACTTCGCCGCCGACACCGGTGGCGCGAGCCTTGCGGTCGGTCATCACGCCCTTGGGGGTCGTGACGATCGCAACGCCGAGGCCATTCTGAACCTGCGGAATGGAAGCACTCGCCTTGTAGACGCGCAGGCCAGGGCGGCTCACGCGCTCGATGCGCTCGATGACCGGACGGCCAGCGTAGTACTTCAGCGAAATTTCAAGCTCGCTCTTGCCGGCTTCGGTCTTGACCTGGAAGCCGTCGATGTAGCCCTCGTCCTTCAGGACTTGTGCGATCGCGATCTTCACCTTGGAAGACGGGACCGACACGGTGGGCTTCGCCACCATCTGCGCGTTACGGATACGCGTCAGCAGGTCGGCAATGGGATCACTCATGCTCATGTTGTTTGCTCCTGCCTGGCTTACCAGCTGGCCTTGGTGACACCGGGGATGTCGCCATTGAAAGCCAGTTCGCGGATCTTGGCGCGGGCCAGACCGAATTGACGGAAGGTGCCACGCGGGCGACCGGTGATTTCGCAACGGTTGCGCTGACGCGTGGGGTTCGCGTTGCGCGGGAGCTTTTGCAGGCCCAGGCGGGCTGCAGCGCGCTCTTCGTCGCTCTTCTTCACGTCGTTGGAGATTGCCTTCAGTTCCGCGTGCTTCGCAGCGAACTTGGCAACCAGCTTGTCGCGCTTGAGTTCGCGCTGGATCAAAGATGCTTTAGCCACAGATCACCTCAGTTCTTGAACGGGAAACGGAAACCAGCGAGAAGCGCCTTGGCTTCTTCGTCGGTCTTGGCCGTCGTCGTGATGCTGATATTGAGACCGCGCAGGGCATCGACCTTGTCGTACTCGATCTCGGGGAAAATGATCTGTTCCTTGACGCCGATGTTGTAGTTGCCACGGCCGTCGAACGCACGGCCGGAGATGCCGCGGAAGTCGCGAACACGCGGCAGCGCGATGGTCACGAAACGATCCAGGAACTCATACATCTGCACGCCACGCAGCGTGACCATGCAGCCGATCGGCTGGTTTTCGCGGATCTTGAAACCGGCGATAGCCTTCTTCGACTTGGTAACCACGGGCTTCTGGCCAGCGATCTTGGTCAGGTCGGCGACAGCGTTGTCGAGAACCTTCTTGTCGGCGACTGCTTCACCCACGCCCATGTTCAGGGTGATCTTGGTGAGGCGCGGAACCTGCATCGGCGACTTGTAGCCGAACTTTTCCGTCAGGTCTTTCGCGATCTTTTCGCGATAGTGTTGTTGGAGACGTGCCATGTGAGTACCTCTTAGGCGATCTTGATTTCGTCGCCGCTGGACTTGAAGACGCGAACAGCCACGCGCTTGCCGTCAGCACCCTGGGTGATCTTGATGCCCACGCGATCGGCCTTGCCGGTCGCGGCATTGAAGATCGCCACGTTGGATTGGTGAATGGGCATGGACTTTTCGACGATGCCACCGGTCGTACCCTTGAGCGGGTTCGGCTTGGTGTGCTTCTTGACGACGTTGATGCCTTCGACGAGCACGTGCGAATCGTCCTTGCGGAGCGACACGGTGCCTCGCTTGCCCTTGTCACGACCGGCCAACACGATGACCTGGTCGCCTTTGCGAATCTTGTTCATGGCGTTGTTGTCCTTACAGAACTTCAGGTGCCAGCGACACGATCTTCATGAACTTCTCGGTGCGCAGTTCGCGCGTGACCGGTCCGAAGATGCGGGTGCCGATGGGCTCCAGCTTGGCGTTGAGCAACACTGCTGCGTTGCCGTCGAACTTAACGAGCGAGCCGTCTGCGCGACGGATGCCCTTGGCGGTGCGGACCACCACTGCACTGTAGATCTCGCCCTTCTTGACGCGACCACGCGGAGCGGCTTCCTTGATGCTGACCTTGATGACGTCGCCCACGCTGGCATAACGCCGCTTGGAGCCACCGAGCACCTTGATACACAGGACGGATTTCGCGCCTGTGTTGTCGGCCACTTCGAGCCGGGATTCAGTTTGGATCATTTCTTGATATTCCCAACTTGTACCGATGTGCATCCAGGAGGGAGGCACCGCGGTCAGTCTTGGGCCCGTCGTCCATGCCTCGAACCACTCGAGACACTTCCGCTTTGGGCTGAAAGCTTCGCCTTTTAGAAGCGAAGCCCGCGATTGTTGCACGCACTAATGCCGATGTCAACAACCCCATTACACCATCTCGCGCTGCCACTAGACTCCGGGGCGTGCGCCAGCCCCTGAAATCCTCCCTTTCGCCCTCATTGCTCCAGCGTCGTCACCTGCTGGCGAGCGGGGCTAGCCTGGTGGCGCTGGGCCTGGCCGGCTGCAAGAGCGCGACTCCGAATCCGGACCCTGGCCGGCTACGCCGCATTGGCGAGGCGCGCTGGCCGCACCGCCTTCATATAGAAGGCACCGTGGCCGGCGGCCTCTCCGGCATCGACTACGACCCGATCCGAGGTGAGTACCTACTCATCAGCGATGACCGGTCAGACCAAGCACCCGTGCGCTACTACATCGCCCGCTGGCCCTACCCACAGGCCGCACAACAGCCCGAACCGACGGGCGTTGTGCAGCTGCAACGCCCCGGCGGCGGACCCTGGCCGGATCGTCGCCACGCGGTCGACGGACTTCCCGTGCCCGACCCCGAAGCCCTGCGGCTGCGCCCGGCGACCAACACCCTGCTCTGGACCAGCGAGGGCGATATCGCCCGTGGTTTCGGCCCCGCGCTGTACGAATCGGCCCGCGACGGCCGCTTTCTGCGCGAATTCCCGATGCCGGCGATGTTCCAGCCCGACCCGGCCCTGCGCCGCGGCCCGCGCGACAACCTGACCTTCGAAGGCGTCACCCTCACGCCCGACGGCCGTTTCGCCTGGCTGGCGATGGAAAACGCACTGATCCAGGACGGCCCCAAGCCCACCACCGGCGCGCCCGGCGGCCCCTGCCGCTTGACCCGGATCGACCTGGAAACCGGCCAGGCCGACCGCCAGATCGCCTACATACCCGACGCCATCCCGCTGCGCCCGCTGCTTCCCGGCAGCTACGCCGACAACGGCGTGAGCGAGATCCTGATGCTCGACGCCGACCGCATGCTGGTGCTGGAGCGCGCCTACGCCACCGGCGCCGGCAATTCGCTGCGCCTCTACGAAATCGACACCCGCGCTGCCAGCGACGTGCTCGCGGTCGACACGCTGGCGCCGGGTAACCACCGGCCAGCCGCCAAGACTCTGGTGGCCGACTTCGCCGCGCTCGGCCTGTCCCGCCTCGACAACACCGAAGGCATGTGCTGGGGGCCGCCCCTGCCCAACGGCAAGCGCATGCTGGTGGTCGTGAGCGACGACAATTTCAATCCGCTTCAAATCACCCAGTTCGCAGCCTTCGAATACGCCGACCGACCATGACCATCGCCGTGACCTTCCTGCCCCGCACCGGCCCCGCGCCGCTGCCCCCCGTCGCCTTCATCGGAGGCGGCAACATGGCCAGCGCCATCATCGGCGGGCTGATCCAGCAAGGCACCCCGGCGGATGCGTTCGAGGTGGTCGAGCCCTTCGAGGAGGCCCGCACGAAGCTGGCCCAGTCCTTCGGCATCGTCGCGAAGGCCGAGGCGGGCGAGGCCCTGTCGCGCTGCGGCGTGGTGGTGTGGGCGGTCAAACCCCAGACCTTTGCCGAAGCCGCCCGCGCGGTGCGCGACTTTGCCGAAGACGCCCTGCACCTGAGCGTGGCCGCGGGCATTCCGTCCGGCAGCATCGCCCGCTGGCTGGGCACGGAACGCGTGGTGCGCGCCATGCCCAATACGCCCGCGCTGGTGGGTAAGGGCATGACCGGCCTGTTCGCCCGGCCAGGCGTCGAGAACACCGACCGCTCGACGGTCGCGAAGTTGCTGGCGCCCACCGGCGAACTGATCTGGGTCGACGCCGAACCGGCGCTCGACGCCGTGACCGCCATGTCCGGCTCGGGCCCGGCGTACGTGTTCTATTTCATCGAGGCGATGACCGAAGCCGGCGTCGAGATGGGCCTCACGCCCGACCAAGCCCAGCGGCTGGCCATCGGCACCTTCACCGGCGCCTCGGCGCTGGCGCACAGCGCGACCGAGCCTCCCTCGGTGCTGCGCGAGCGCGTGACCTCCAAGGGCGGCACGACCTACGCGGCCATCACCTCGCTTCAACAGGCCGACGTGAAGGCACAGTTCAAGACCGCGATCCGCGCGGCACAGAAGCGCGCCGCCGAACTGGGCGAAGAATTCGGCCGCGACTGATTTCAGGCTTCGGGCAGCGCGCGCGGCCCGAGGAAGAACAGCCATTCGGCGGCCAGCGTGACGGTGCCGTCCTCCAGCTCCAGCCAGACTTCTTCCTTCAGCAGAAAGCTGTCGCCGGGCTTGGGCGTCACTTCCGCGATGCGCAGCCGTGCCCTGAAGCGCGCGCCCACCGGCATCGGCCGCACGAAGCGCAGGCGGTCGAAGCCGTAGTTGAGCGCATGGTTCGAATCGAAGGGCAGCAGCGTGCGCATGGCTTCGCCGGTCAGCCGGATGAGGTGCGAGACCTGGAAGAAGCCCTGCACGATGGTGCCGCCGTAGTCCGCCTCACGCGCCGCACGCTCGGGGTCGAGGTGAATCCACTCGCCTTCGCCGTCGCCCGACAGCTCCGAATAGCGATCGACCATCTCCTGCGTGATGCGGTGCCATTCAGAGAAGCCCTCCTGGCCGATCTTCTGCTTCAGTCGCTCCAGCATGCGCGCTCTCAGCGAACGGCGTAGCCGGCCACGACGCCGGCAAACACCGTGAAGCCCAGCCAGTGGTTCAGGCGAAAGGCCTTGAAGCAGCCTTCGCGCGTGCGGTCGCGAATCAGCCGCCAGTGCCACAGCGCCTGCGCCACGGCCACGGCAATGCCCACGTAGAACAACACGCCCAGCGAACGGCTCGCGCCGGCCCAGGTCCAGACCGCAAGGAAGATCGCGTAGCTCGCCATCACTGCCGCCACGTCGAAGCGGCCGAAGGTGATGGCCGAGGTCTTCATGCCGATCTTGAGATCGTCGTCGCGGTCGACCATCGCGTACTCGGTGTCGTAGGCCAGCACCCAGAACAGGTTGCCCGCGAGCAGCCATGCGGCAAAGACCGGCACGGTCGACTGCACCGCCGCAAAGGCCATCGGAATGCCGAAGCTGAAGGCGATGCCCAGCACCGCCTGCGGCACCGAGACAAAGCGCTTCGCAAACGGATAGATCAGCGTGATGGCCAGCGCCGCGAACGACCACAGCACTGTCGTGCGGTTGGTCGTGAGCACCAGGCCGAAGGCCGCCAGCGCCAGCACCATGCCCAGCCCAAGCGCTTCCTTGACCGACATCGCGCCGCTGGTAACGGGCCGCTGCGCCGTGCGCTTCACATGGCGGTCGAAGTCGCGGTCGGCCACGTCGTTGACACAGCAGCCCGCGCTGCGCATGAGGAAGGTGCCGAGCGTGAACACGACCAGCAGGTGCCAGCCGGGCCAGCCGCCCGACGCGAACCAGAGCGCGCCGAGAGTGGGCCACAGCAACAGCAGCCAACCCGCGGGACGGTTCCAGCGGATCAGGTCGAGGTACAACGCAAAACGCCCGCGGGGAGGCGCGGGCGCAGTGACGGGGGGAGCGGACTCAGTCTTCAAGGAGCGAACGCAGCATCCAGGCCGTTTGATCGTGCACCGTGCAGCGCGCGGTCAGCATGTCGGCCGTCGGGTCGTCGCCGGCTTCTTCGGCGACAGGAATGAATTCGCGCGCAATGCGCGACACGGTTTCGTGGCCCTTCACCAGAATGCGCACCATCTCCATCGCCTTGGGCGGGGTCTGCGGCACGTCGGGCACGGTGGCGATCTTGCTGAACTCGGCATACGAGCCCGGCGCGTAGTGGCCCAGGGCGCGAATGCGCTCGGCCAGCACGTCGGTTGCGCCCCAAAGCTCGGTGTACTGGCCCATGAACATCGCATGCAGCGAATTGAAGTGCGGGCCCGTCACGTTCCAGTGGAAGTTGTGCGTGGTGAGGTAGAGCGTGTAGGTGTCGGCCAGCACGCGGCTCAGGCCTTCGGCGATGGCGGCGCGGTCCTGGCGCTCGATGCCGATGTTGATGATCGGCGCATTGCGGCTGCCCGACTCCTGCGCAACCACCGCACCGCCCTTCTTGGGCACCTTGCCGGCGGAGGAGGCGGACGATGATTTTTTCGAGTCTTTGGCCATGGCGGGAGGTCTTTCTTCAATTTGGAGGGGAGAACACCTGAATTCTGAAAGCCGGCACGCGGCTTCGCAACAGCGTGACTCTATCCCAGCGATCTACGACAGGCGCTTGACGCCCGGCAGCTCGCACGCATAGATCGCGTTGCGCAGCGCCGCAATCGCCTCATAGCGCGTGAAGGTGCGCCGCCATGCGAGCACCACGCGGCGCGTGGGCGGGTCGCGGTCGTGCGCATCGCGCACCGGCAGATAGCGCACCATCTGCTCGGGCTCCTTGCGGCCCTTGACCTTGGGCTTGATCGCCTCGGCCGGCACCGACAGGCGCGGCACGAGCGTCACGCCCATGCCCGAGGCCACCATGTGCTTGATGGTTTCGAGCGAAGAGCCTTCGAAGCTCTTGCGGATGCCTTCGGCATTGCTGGAGAAGCGCGCGAACTCCGGGCACACCTCCAGCACGTGGTCACGGAAGCAGTGGCCGGTGCCCAGCAGCAGCATGGTTTCGCTCTGCAGCTCTTCGGAGGTGATCGATTCGCGATCGGCAAACTTGTGCTTGTTGGGCAGCGCCGCCATGAAGGGCTCGTCGTACAGCGGCGCCATCGCGAGGCCGGTGTCGGGAAAGGGCTCGGCCATGATGGCGCAGTCGATCTCGCCGGCGCGCAGCATCTCGAGCAGCTTGGCGGTGAAGTTCTCCTGCAGCACCAGCGGCATCTGCGGCGTGCGCGCGATCACCTGGCGCACGAGGTCGGGCAGCAGGTACGGCCCGATGGTGTAGATCACGCCCAGGTTCAGCGGACCTGCCAGCGGGTCCTTGCCGCGCTTGGCGATTTCCTTGATGCTGGCCGCCTGGTCGAGCACGCTCTGCGCCTGCTGCACGATCTGCTCGCCCAGCGGCGTGACGGTCACTTCGCCGGCGCTGCGCTCGAAGAGCTTGACTTCGAGCTCGTCCTCGAGCTTCTTGATCGCGACCGAGAGGGTCGGCTGTGAAACGTAGCAGGCCTCGGCCGCCTTGCCGAAGTGCCGTTCGCGGGCTACTGCGACGATGTATTTGAGTTCGGTGAGAGTCATAGCTTGCGTCAATTATGCGCAAGGGTGTGTGACCCGGCAGGCCTGGGGTCTTGGAGAGCGCAGATCCGCCCCCCTCAGGGCCGGGCGCCCTGTGCGGCGGGCAGCCGGCGCAGGCCCGATCGCGCACGCTTGCCTTGAGCGATACCCGGCTTCTCGACCAGGCGGTAGCTGACGACCGAGGCCGCCACGAGCAGCAGCGCGCAGAGGATGCCCACCAGCCAGTACTGCAGTACGCCGGTCATCGCGAAATCGCGCACCGGCCGTGCCGCGAAGACCACGGTCAGAACGAGCCCCTGCAGCAGATAGATGCTGTAGCTCACCGTGCTCATGCGCCGGGCCGCGCGCGTGGCCAGCAGGCCGAACAGCGTGCTGCCGCGGCAGACCAGGTGGAAGAAGACCCAGAGCAGCAATGCCTGAATGGGGCCAACCATGTGCTCGAACCAGAGGAACACGGCACCGAGGCAGACCAGCGCGAGCAGCGAAGCCGCCCATTCCGGCAGTCGCAGCCTCGCCATGCTCGCGCCATCGCGCCGGACGAGCCAAGCCGACAGCATGCCCATGAGGAACGACGCCAGCACCCACGCCAGGGCGCCGATCACAAGCAAAAGCGTCGGGTGCCAAAGCGAGCCGTCCGGCGAAAGCGCGGAGAACGTCAGCACCAGCAGGCACAGCAGCAAGGCCCCGGCGACGAAGCGCGGCGTCCGCCCACCGCGCGCGAGGGGCGCCATCAGCCGGAGCGATCCGTAGAACAGCCATTCCACGAAAACCGTCCAGGTCACGCCCGCGAGGATGAACCTTGTCCCGTCATAGCCGTTGATGTCGGGCTGCATCGGCACGATGCCAAGGGCCAGCCACTGCAGCATCTCGCCCAGCACGGACCAGCCCGGCTCCTTGAGCTCGAACCCGGTTCTCCAGGCGACGATGAGAAACATCAGGCCCACCGCCACCAGGTACATCGGACCGATGCGCCAGAGCCGCCCGATGTAGAGGCTCGTCCAGTCCGGCCTGCCCTTGGCGTCGAGCAATTTCCCCCAGAACAGGAAGCCAGTGATCATGAAGAAGACCGTTACGCCGACCTGCCCGAGCAGGGTGTGGAAGCCCGAGTGTGGAAACGTCCATTCGCCGCGCTCGATGTAGCCGTGGGTCACCGTCAGGTGGTGCACGAACACGCTCAGCGCGAGAAAGCCGCGCAGCCCGTCGAGCGTCGCGGTGCGCTGGTCGCGCTGCGGCGGTTCGTCGGCCGCGCGGAAAACCGGCAGCGCCAGCGCACCGAGCACGACCAGCACGAGCACGAAATACGGCCAGACGGACAAGACGCTCATCGCTGGCGCGGCCTGCCCTGTTGTTGCCTTCTTGCTCCAGGCGCCTTCACAAGAACGCTGGCCCCTCCCCCCGCCGGCTCGGTGCGTTCCTTGTTCAAGTCATCGGCAGCAGGCGACCGGAACCGCGACGCATACGCCCAGGCAGCGCCGCGCCGATGCAGGGCAAACACCCTCATGCCCTGGCGGCATCGTGGTCCATGGCCGCAAGGGATCGCGGCCGCATGTCGGTCCAGTTCGCCTCGATGAAGGCGCTGCAGGCCGCCCTGTCGGTCGCGGCCAGCGCGACCTGCCAGCCGGCGGGCACCTCGATGAAGCTCGGCCACAGCGAGTGCTGGCCTTCTTCATTCACCAGCACCAGGAAGGTGGCGTTCTTGTCGTCAAACGGGTTGCTCATGGTCGGTTTCCTTGAATGGGGTTCAGGCGTTCAAGCCATTTCCACGGACTCGGGCGCTGCCTCGCGCAGCGCCACGAGGGCCGTGGTGATTTCGGTCAATGCGTGATGGCGCGCGAAGTCCTCGCGCAGCACGCCCGCACGCTGGCGGTAGCTGGGTTCGCTCAACAGCCTGCGCACGGCGTCGCCGATCTGGCGTGCGCTCGGCTGGCCGTTGCCGAGGTTGATGCCCGCGCCCGACCACGCCACGCGCGCGGCGATCTCGGGCTTTTCCTCGGTGGCGCCGGCCACGACCAGCGGCACGCCGAGGCTCAGCGCATGGTTGACCGAGCCGTAGCCGCCGTTGGTCACCATCGCATGCACCTTGGGCAGCAGCCGGTCGTAGGGCAGGAACGGCAGCACGCGGGCGTTGGCCGGAACCGCCATGTTCAGCGCGGCCGGCGGCGGGCCGCCGGTGGTGGCGATGACCTGGATGTCCTTCACCCCGGCCAGCGCCTGCAATGTCGGGCCGATCAGCTGCGCCGGGTTCTGGTTGGCCAGCGTGCCTTGCGTGACCAGCACGACCGAGCGGCCGTCGTCCAGCTCGTGCCACCAGTCGGGCGGCGTGAAGTCGCGGCTGGCGGGCGCGAGCAGCGGGCCGACAAAACGCACCGAGGCGGGCAGGTCGCTGCGCGGGTATTCGAAGGACGCCGCCGTCAGCTGCAGATACAGGTCCGGCAGCTTGACCATGGCGTCGATGAAGAAGTCCGGCAGCGCGGGCAGGCCCGCGCACGTCAGCAACGCATCGAAGTAGCGCTGCACCTCGCCGAACATCGCCTGCTTGAGGTTGGCGTTCATCGCCCGGTTGCGCACGCGCCCTTCCGGCGTGGATGACGGCGGCAGCGCGGTGCCGAAGAAGGCCGTGTCGCAGCTGGACAGCGGCAGCGCCGAGATGCCGATGGCAACGATCGCCGGGCGATGCTCGCGCGGCCCCAGCAGCAGCGGGAAGGTGCCGCAGAACATCGTGTCGACCACGATGGCGTCGGCCTCGAAGTCTTGCAGGATCGCGCCCAGGCCGGCCCGTTGCGCGGCCATGGCGTCGGCAAAGAAGTGCTTCAGGCCGAAGCACAGCTGCGCGTGCGCAGACGGCAGGCGCTGGCGCTGCGGAAAGCGCTGGTCGAGTTCGCGGTAGTCGAAGTCGATCGCGGCGTCGAAGGCGGTGAAGCTCGCGCCGGTGGCCTCGGCCTGCGCCCGGAACCGGCTCGCGGTGTGCACCCGCACCTCGTGCCCGAGGTTCACCAGATGCTGGGCGATGGCCAGCATCGGCAACACGTGTCCCGGCAATGCGGTTGCCGCGATGAGATAGCGTGCCATGTCGGGTCTCCTATGAAGCGCTGGTTTCCAGGGCACGGCGTGCCTTGGTGTCGATGCCGAGGTCGACGAAGTAGCGCTGCAGCAGCTCGCGGTCCACCGGGCGGATCGCCGCGCCGATGGCTTCGAGCTGTGCATGCGTGGCCGCGCCGCTGACCTGCGGCGGCGTGGCCGAGGTGTCGTAGCGGTCGAGAATCGCCAGCACCGCCGCAAGGTCGCGGTCCTGCCCCACGGCGAGCCGTGCATGCGCCCGCTCCAGCCAGGGCTCGAGCCCCACCGGTTCGAGCCGCATGCCAAGCCGCTCGAACACCGGCGGAATGTCGCGCACCCGCAGCGCCTCCTGGCTCATCAGGTGGAACACCTGGCCCCACGACGCCTGCTGGCCCGCAAGGCCGAGGATGGCGCGCGCCACGTCGTCCACCGGCGTCAGGTTGAGCGGCAGGTCCATGTCGGGAATCGCTTCCAGGTCGGCATAGAGATGCGCCACGCGCCAGATCAGGTCGTCGGCATTGCAGATCGCGTGGGTGTGGTCGCCGGTGACCGCCCCCAGCCGGTAGATCGCGACCGGCATGCCGCGCGCCTGCGCCACGCGGGCCAGCGCATCGCCGACCCATTTGCTCTGGCTGTAGCCGTCGACCAGCCCGCTCCACGAAGCGAGGGTCGACTGCTCGGTGACCGTGCCGTCCTTGTTGTTCTGGTCGATCACCGCCAGCGTCGAGACGTAATGCATGCTCTTGGGCCGGCCCTGCGACGTCCACTCGAGCAGCGTGACCACGCTGTCGACATTGGCGGGCTTCAGGCTGGCATAAGGATGCAGGAAGTCGACCTGCGCGGCGCAGTGGTAGATGGCGTCGCAGCCGTCGCGCACCAGTTGCACGGCGCTGTCGTCGAGGCCGAGCAGCGGCTTGCCGAGGTCGCCGGTGACGACCTTGATGCGCGTGTCGTTCCAGATCGCGCCGAGCTGGCGCTGGGCCAGCGTGAGCTTCAGGCGGCGCTTGCCCGCCTCTTCGTCGACGGCGCGCACGTGGCAGACCACGCAGGCCGATGTGTCGCGCAGCAGCGCAGCCAGCAGGTGGCTGCCGACGAAGCCGCTGGCACCGGTCAGGAACACGCGCTTTGCAGCCAGCGGCGGCGCAGCATCCTGGCTGCGGATGTGCGCGGGCAGATCGAGTTCGCGCGACAGGTCCAGCGCCTCGGCCGTGCCGGCAGAGTCGTCGAGCCACGCGGCGAGTTCGGCGACGGTCGGTCGGTTGTAGACCTCGGCATGCGGGAAGTCCGCACGCACCTGCTGGCGGATGCGCATGCCGAGCTGGATGGCCATCAGCGAATGCCCGCCGAGCTCGAAGAAGTTGTCGTGGATGCCGACGCGTTCCAGGTGCAGCGTCTCGGCCCAGAGCACGGCCAGTTGCCTTTCGGTGGGTGTGCGAGGTTCGGCATACGGTGCCGCAGCCTGCTGCTCGGGCGCCGGCAATGTCTTGCGGTCGAGCTTGCCGCTCTGGGTCAGCGGCAGGAACGGCAGATGGACGAAGGCCGAGGGCACCATGTAGTCGGGCAGCGCCTTCGCCATGTGGGCGCGCAACTCGATCGGCTGCGGATCGGCCGCGGCGACCACGTAGGCCACGAGGCGCTTCTCGCCCGGCACGTCCTCGCGGACGATCACTGCCGCCTGCGTCACCAGCGGGTGCTGCAGCAGCACCGATTCGATTTCGCCCAGCTCGATGCGGAAGCCGCGGATCTTCACCTGCTGGTCGGCGCGGCCCAGGAAGTCGAGGCTGCCGTCGCCGCGCCAGCGCACCAGGTCGCCGCTGCGGTACATGCGGCTGCCGGGTTCGCCGAAGGGGTTGGCGATGAAGCGTTCGGCGCTGAGCAGCGGGCGGTTCAGGTAGCCGCGCGCCACCCCGCTGCCGGCGATGTAGAGCTCGCCCGCGACACCGGGTGGCACCGGCTGCAGGCTGTCGTCGAGCACGTACACCCGCGTGTTCCAGACCGGCTGGCCGATGGAGGGCTGCTCTTCGGCATTCATCGGCGCGCTCGTGCTCGCGCAGATGGTGATCTCCGTCGGGCCGTACGCATTGATCATGCGGCGACCTTGCGACCAGCGCGCGGCCAGCGCGGCGGGGCAGGCATCGCCGCCCACCACCAGCGTCTGCAGATGCGGGAATTCGCCGTGCGGCAGGGTTGCCAGCGCGGCCGGCGGAATCAGCGCATGGCTCACGGCCTGGCGCTCGAGCAGCTCGGCCAGTTCCGAGCCCAGCAGTTGCTGCGGCGACGGCACCACCAGCGCGGCGCCGGCGTGAAAGGCCATCAGCAGGTCCATCACCGAAGCGTCGAAGCCGCTGGAAGAGAACTGCAGCACGCGCGAGTCGTGGCCGATGGCAAAGCGCTGCGCCATCGATGCGCCAAGGCTGCTCAGGCCGGCATGCGGCACCACCACGCCCTTGGGCAGGCCGGTGGAGCCGGAGGTGTAGATGACGTAGGCGGCATCGCGCGCATCGACCGCTCGCGACTGCGCCACGGGGTCGTCAGACTGGATCGCCAGTGCGGCGACCGTCTCGTCGCTGTCGAGCGCCAGGCAATGCGGAATGCCGGCCAGCTCCGGCAGCAGCGATGCATGGGTCAACACGCCTGCGGGCGCCGCCTCGCCGAACACGAAGGCGCTGCGCCCGGCCATGTGGTTCGGGTCGATGGGCAGGTAGGCCGCGCCTGCTTTCACGATGGCAAGGTGCGCCACGACGAGGTCGAGCGAACGCGGCAACACCGTCGCGACGATGGCGCCGGCGCCGATGCCCCGGCCCCGCAGCAGGTGCGCAAGCCGGTTGGCCCGCACGTCGAGCGCGGCGTAGCTGACGGTCGCGCCGTCGAGCACCACCGCCGGTGCATTCGGACGCTCGGCGGCATGCGACTCCACCATGGCGGCCAGCGAGAGCGGCGCGATGCCGAGCGTGCTGCCGCTCCAGTCGGCAAGCAGGCGTTGGTCTTCCTCTTCGCTCAGGATGTCCAGGCTGCCCAGCGCGGCGTCGGGCGCGTCGCAGGCCTGCTCCAGCAGGCGCACCAGTCGCGCCGCGATGGCTTCGACGGTGCTGCGGTCGAACAGGTCGGTGCTGTACTGGATGCCGCCAGCAATGCCCCCCGGCAGACCATCGGCGCCGCGCAGTTCGTCGAGGATGAAGGACAGGTCGAACTTGGCGGTGTCCACGGCCACCGGCTGCGGCGTGATCGACAGGCCGGGCAGGCTGAACGACAACCGGTTGCCGCCCTGCTGGAATCCCAGCATGACCTGGAACAGCGGCAGGTTGGCACCCGAGCGTTGCGGCCGCAGCAGTTCCACGATCCGGTCGTACGGGAACTCCTGGTTCGCATACGCGGCAAGGTTGGTGGCCCGCACCCGCGCGACGAGGTCGCGCAGGCCCGGTTGCCCCGAGGTGTCGGTGCGCAGCACCAGCGGATTGACGAAGCAGCCGATCAGGTCGTCCAGCGCGTGATCGCTGCGGCCGGCAACCGGCGTGCCGATGACGATGTCGTCTCCCGCGCCCAGCCGGTTCAGCAAGCCTGCGAGCGCGGCCTGCAGCACCATGAAGACGCTGGCCTGGCCGTCGCGCGCCAGCTGCAGCATGCGTTCGTGCACATGCGCCGGTATCTGCACCGGCACCACGTCGCCGTGGTAGCTGGGAACGGCCGGGTGCGGACGGTCGACCGGCAGGCTCAGCCGCTCCGGCAGGTCGCGCAGGGTCTCGCGCCAGAACTCGCGCTGGCGGCCGGCCATGCTCTCGGCGTCGTCTTCGCTGCCGAGCAGTTCCTGCTGCCACAGCGCGTAGTCGGCATATTGCAGCGGCAGCGGCGACCA
Source organism: Variovorax sp. GW821-FHT09D05 (assembly GCF_059416325.1). Lineage (NCBI taxonomy): Bacteria > Pseudomonadati > Pseudomonadota > Betaproteobacteria > Burkholderiales > Comamonadaceae > Variovorax > Variovorax sp. GW821-FHT09D05. The sequence goes on from NZ_JBWKOZ010000002.1 coordinate 366,570, forward strand.
GCCGGGCGCCTTGCCTTCGCTGCGTGCGGCGTAGCCGATGCTCAGGTCACGCGCCAGCGGCAGCAGCGAGGCGCCATCGCCGACGATGTGGTGCGTCAGCAGCAGCAGCACGTGCTCGTCGGCGGCCAGCCTGAACAGATGGGGGCGCAAGGGGGCCGTGTTGCCGAGGTCGAAACCGAGGCGTGCCGCGGCGTGCAACTGGGCAGCGATCTCGTCTTCGCTGCTGTCGGCTTCGATCAGCAGCGCGCGCGCTTGTGCGCCATCGAGGATCTGCTGGTACGGCAGCCCGTCTTCGTTCGGGTAGATGGTGCGCAGGCTTTCGTGGCGCTGCACCAGGTCGTCCAGCGCGGCCTGCAGCGCATCGCGGTCGAGCACGCCCGAAAGGCGCAGGGCCAGCGGCATGTTGTAGGCCGGGTTCGAGTTCTCGAGCTGGTTCATCAGCCACAGGCGGCGCTGCGCGAACGACAGCGGAATGCGCGCCGGGCGCGGCATCGGCGTGAGGCTGGGCCGCGCCTGCGAGGCCTGGTCGAGCAGCTCCGCGAGGCCGGCGATGGTGGAGACCTGGAACAGCGTGTCCAGCGGCAGGTCGATCATGAACTGCTGCCGGATCATCGAGATCAGCTGCACGATCATCAGCGAGTGCCCGCCGAGCTCGAAGAAGTTGTCGTTGATGCCGACGCGCGGCAGGTGCAGCGTCTCGGCCCAGAGCCCCGCGAGGATGCGTTCGGTGGGCGTGCGAGGCGCGGCATAAGGTGTGGCCGCCTGCAGTTCGGGCGGCGGCAGCGCCTTGCGGTCGAGCTTGCCGCTCGGGCCCAGCGGCAAGGCCGGCATGCCGACGAAGGCCGAGGGCACCATGTACTCGGGCAGCGTTTGCGCGAGGTGGGTGCGCAGTTCGGCCGCCTGCGGGTCGGCCGCATCCGCCGCCACCACGTAGGCCACGAGTCGCTTCTCGCCCGGCACGTCTTCACGCGCGATCACCGCGGCCTGTGCGACTTGCGGATGCTGCAGCAGCGCCGATTCGATCTCGCCCGGCTCGATGCGCAGGCCGCGGATCTTCACCTGCTGGTCGGCACGGCCGAGAAAGTCCAGGCTGCCGTCGGCGCGCCAGCGCGCGAGGTCGCCGGTGCGGTACATGCGGCTGCCGGGTTCGCCGTACGGGTTGGCAATGAAGCGCTCGGCGCTCAGCAGCGGGCGGTTCAGATAGCCGCGCGCCAGGCCGATGCCCGCGATGTACAGCTCGCCGGTCGTGCCGGGCGGCACCGGCTGCAGGCCGCTGTCGAGCACGTGCATCTGTGTGTTCCAGATCGGGCGGCCAATCGGAACGGTAGGAACGGCAGGCACGCTCTTCGACGACAGCTCGTCTTCGGGCGTGCGCGGGCACTCCCACGAGGTGACGTCGACAGCGGCCTCGGTCGGCCCGTAGAGGTTGTGCAACTCGCACGGCAGGATCTGCTGGAACTGCGATTGCAGCGCGGGCGACAAGGCCTCGCCGCTGCAGATCACGCGCCGCAGCGAGGTGCAATTGGCGGCCATGGGTTCGAGCAGGAAAACCTCCAGCATCGACGGCACGAAGTGGATCGTGGTGATGCCTTCGTCCGCGATCAGCCCCGCAAGGTACGCCGCGTCCTTGTGGCCGCCCGGCTGTGCCAGCACCAGCTTGGCGCCGTCGATCAGCGGCCAGAAGAATTCCCAGACCGACACGTCGAAGCTCGACGGCGTCTTCTGCAGCACGCGGTCATCGGCCTGCAGGCCGTAGCGGTCCTGCATCCAGCGCAGGCGGTTGACGATGGCGCGGTGCGACACGACCGCGCCCTTCGGCTTCCCGGTCGAGCCCGAGGTGTAGATCACGTAGGCCGGGTGCGAGGGATCGATCGCGACGGCGGGATCGGTTTCGGCGCAATTCGCCAGATCCGCAAACGTTTGCGCTACATCGAGCAGAAGTTTCGGGGCGTCTGCCGGCAGCGACTCCGCGAGCGCTGCGGTGGTGACCAGGCACACCGGCTGCGCGTCGCCGAGCATGAAGGCGATGCGGTCCTGCGGAAAGTCCGGGTCGACGGGCAGGTAGGCGGCGCCGGTCTTCAGCGTGGCAAGCAAGGCCACCATCAGGTCCAGCGAACGCGGAATGGCCAGCGCCACGGTGCGCTCCGGGCCCGCGCCGCGTGCGCATAGCAGGTGCGCGAGGCGGTTGGCGCGCCGGTTGAGCTCGTCGTTGCGCATGTCCTCGCCGGCGAAGCGCAATGCGATGCCCTGCGGGTTGGCCGCAAGCTGTGCCTCGATCAACGCAGTGAGATGGGTGTCGGGCACCGCATGGGCCGTGTCGTTCCACGTCACCAGCAGTTGCTCGCGCTCGCTGGCTTGCAGCAGGTCAATGTGGCCGATGGCCTGGTCGGGCTGGCGGATCACTGCCGTCATGAAGGCAAGCAGCCGGCGCTGGTGATCGGCCAGCTCCTGCGCAGTGTAGACCGCCGGATTGGCGTCGAAGTCGATCTGCAGGTCCTGCCCGTTGCCGCGCTCGTACAGGAAGATGCCCAGATCCTCGGCCGTTCCGTTGGACAGGTTGCGCGGCTTGGCGGCGTGCCCGGCAAAGCGGAAGTCGTAGTCGAAGGGCTCGACGTTGACCACGGTGGTGAACAGCTGCCGGTTGTTGACCAGCATGTTCAGGTCGCTGCGCAGGTGCTCGTAGCGGTACGACTGGTGCCGCAATATCTGCCGCATCTGCCGGCCCACTTCGTTGATGAGCTCAGGCACCGGCAGGTCCGGGCGCATCGCGAGCCGCAGCGGCAGTGCGTTCGCCACCATCGCGGGCACGCGCCGCATGCGGTCGTTGTGGCGCGCCGTGACGGGAATGCCGATCACCATGTCCTCGATGCCGGTGGCGCGGTACAGGTAGGCCGCAGTGGTGGCAATCAGGATCTGCGGCAGCGTGGTGCCCAGCTGCTGCGCGATGTCCGCCAGGGCCCGCACGCTGGCGGCCGGCAGGTGCGCCGTCTGGCGCAGCAGCCCGCCGACGTTGACCGAGCGGTGCGAAGCAAGGCTCAGCGGGTCGGGCGCGTCGCCGAAGCGTTCCGTCCAGTACTGGCGGTCGCGCGGGAAGCGGCCGGACTCGCGGTAGGCCTTCTCTTCCTCGACCAGTTGCGAGATGGGCGCGATGCGCGAAGCCTCGGGCACCTCGGTGCCGTTGATGCGTGCGGTGTAGACGTCGGCGAAGCGGCGCGCAACCAGGCCGCCGCCGAAACCGTCGAGCACGATGTGATGGCTGCGGTGGTACCAGATGTGGCGCTCGGGCGCCATGCGGATCAGCGCGGACATCCAGAGCTGGTCCCGCGCCAGGTCATCCTTGCGGCTGAAGTCGGCGTGCATCCACGACTGCGCGGCGGCGGCCGGATCCTCTGCGCCGCTGAAGTCCAGGTAAGGCATTTCGCGCATGAAAGCGGGCGCGACAATCTGGCGCGGCCCCTGCGGGGTGTCGGCAAAGCTCAGGCGCGTGGCCTCGGCTTCTTCGGTCACCTGCCGCATGGCGGCCATGAAGACGGCGGGATCGATCCAGCCGTCGATTTCTATGGCTTCGGCGAGATTGAAGTTGGTGTCGGGCGAGGCGAATTTCGCGCCGAGCCACATCGCCATCTGACCCGAGGTAAGGGCAGATGCGGCGCCCTGGGGATCGACCGTGCTCATGAACTTCTCCACGTCTTGAATTGAATCGGCAGCGATCGAATCCCTCAGGAAACAATCGCAAACTCCGAATCAATGTACAAGCTGTTTCAACAATTTCAGAGACAGCTTTCCGGGTGAAAACATTTCACGTGGAGCTTTGAGCGCGAAAGATTTCATCGCAAAGCGATCACCCAATTCGCGGTTTCCGGAATTGGGAATCTTTAGTCGTATTGCGAAAAAAAACCGCTACAAAAGCATGTTGCGGTGCAGCAACTTCTTCAGCGACGAGTAGGGTCTTCCCTCTGTTCGCCGCCTCACCGCTTGTCGAAATACGGAATGAAAACGCCGTTGGCGGCCACGCCCACCTGCTTGACCCAGTCCAGCGAGAAGTGCTCGCCAAGGCGCTGGAGATCACGGCTGAACAGGAAGGACACCTGCTCGATCTTCATGCCGTTGCGCCGCAATTCGTCCATGGAGCGTGCTGCTGCGGCAGCGCTGTTCGCCCAACCGCGCAGTTCGGCGGCTGCAGCGGCGGCCTTCAGCGCATCGCGCGAAGGCGCCTCGAGGGCGCTCCAGGCCTTGTCGTTGACGAACACGAGGTTCTTGGGAAACCAGGCATTGATCTCGTAGAAGAAGCGCATGGATTGCCACACCCGGCTCTCCACGCCCGTGACGGCGGAGGTCATCATGCAGTCGATGCGGCCGTCCGCCAGCGCCTTGCCGAGTTCGGTGGCCGGCACGTCGACGGGCACCGCGCCCATCAGCGTCGCGATGCGCGCGGTGGTGGCGTTGTAGGCACGCATCCGCATGCCGCGCAGGTCGCTCATCGCGCCGAGCGGCTTGGTCGAGTACAGGCCCTGCGGCGGCCACGCCACGGCGTAGAGCACGCGCAGCCCGCGCTCGGCGAAGGCCTGTTCGATCAGCGGGCGCTGGATGCGCCAGAGCCGTTGCGCGTCGGCATAGCTGCTGGTGATGAACGGGACGGAATCGGCGCCGGCCAGCGGCACGTCGGCAGCAAGGCTGCTCATGATGGCTTCGCCGGCCTCGATCTTGCCGTCCTGCACCGCCGCGCGGATGGCGTTCAGCGCGAACAGCGAGTTCCCGGCGTGGATCTCGATGCGCAATTGCCCTGCAGTCGAGCGCTCGACCTCCTTCGCCATGGCCAGCAAATTAGCCGTGTGGAAGTTTTCCGACGGATAGCCGGTGGCCAGCCGCCACACCGTCGCCCCGGGAGCAGCAGATGCGGCGGAAGACAAGGCGCCCGCACCGCCCACCAGCAGTGCGAAGGTCCGGCGGGTGATGAGGTGCTGGCTCATGGCCTCAGCCAATGGTCGCGATGGCGGCGCCGGCCGCCACGTAGCCGCCCGCAGCGACCGAGAACACGATGCGTCCGGCGCGATGCGCGAGCACCTGCATTTCCATCTTCATCGCCTCCATCACGGCAATGACACTGCCCGCTGCGACCTCGTCGCCGTCAGCGACCTTCCAGCCCTGCACCGTGCCGGAGACCGGCGCGGCCACTGCAGCGGCGTCCACCACTGCTGCCGCTTCAACCGGTGCAGCGCCCGCGCCGCCAGCGGCCGCCGACAGCCCGCTCAGCAGCACGGCAGGCAGGCCCAGCGACATCCGCCGCCCATCCACCTCGATCGACGTGCGCAGCAGGGCCGCATCGGGCAACGGGTCCGGCCGCATAGCTGCGGCCTCGCCGTTCGCAAAGTCGGTCTCGATCCAGCGCGTGTGCACCTTGAAGGCATCGCCGGACACGAAGTCGGGGTGCGCCATCACGGCACGATGAAACGGCAGCACCGTGGGCAGGCCCTCGATGCGGAACTCCTTCAGCGCACGACGCGCCCGCGCAATGGCCTGCTCGCGCGTGGCGCCGGTGACGATGAGCTTGGCCATCAGCGAATCGAAGGTGCCCGGCACCTGCGAGCCGGCATCCACACCGGCATCGACACGCACGCCTGGGCCCGAAGGCGCATCGAACACCTTGACCGGCCCGGGCGAAGGCATGAAGCCGCGCCCCACGTCCTCTGCATTGATGCGGAATTCGAAGGCATGGCCGCGCGGCACCGGCGTCTGCCTGACCGACAAGGGCAGCCCCTCGGCAATGCGCAGCTGCTCGATCACGAGATCGATGCCCGTGGTTTCCTCGGTCACCGGATGCTCCACCTGCAGCCGCGTGTTCACTTCGAGAAAAGAGATCGCACCGCTCGCGCTCAGCATGAACTCGACCGTGCCGGCGCCCGTGTAGCCGGCTTCCGCGCAGATGTCGCGCGCCGACTGGTGAATGCGCTCGCGCTGCTCGTCGCTCAGGAAGGGCGCGGGCGCCTCTTCCACCAGCTTCTGGTTGCGCCGCTGCAGCGAGCAGTCGCGCGTGCCGAGCACCACAACGTTGCCGTGCGTGTCGGCCAGCACCTGCGCCTCGACGTGGCGCGGGCGGTCGAGGAACTGCTCGACATAGCACTCGCCGCGACCGAAGGCCGTTACCGCTTCGCGCACGGCCGATTCGTAGAGGCCTTCAACCTCGTCGAGCCGCCACGCCACCTTGATGCCGCGGCCACCGCCGCCGAACGCGGCCTTGATCGCAACCGGCAATCCGTGCTTCTCGGCGAAGGCAAGCACCTCGCCAGCGTTCTTCACCGGATCGGCCGTGCCCGCGACCAGCGGCGCGCCGACCTTCATCGCGAGCTTGCGGGCCTGCACCTTGTCGCCCAGCATCGCGATCGCGGCCGGTGACGGGCCGACCCACGTGAGGCCGGCGTCGATGACGGCCTGCGCGAACGCCGCACTCTCCGAGAGAAAGCCGTAGCCCGGGTGCACCGCGTCGGCGCCGCTGCGCGCGGCCACCGCCAGCAGCTTGCCGATGTTCAGGTAGGTGTCGGCGGGCTTGTTGCCATCGAGCCCATAGGCCTCGTCGGCCATGCGAACGTGCAGCGCATTCAAGTCGGCATCGGCATACACCGCGACCGATTGCACGCCGTGGTCGGCACAGGCGCGTGCGATGCGCACGGCAATTTCGCCGCGGTTGGCGATCAGGAGTTTTTTCATCGGGAGGCTCTCACGGTGCAAAGGTTTCGACGAAGCCGGCGTCGGCCATCGGCTTGAAGCGGACGCGCGCATTCACGGGAATCTGCCCCGCGCGGTCGAGGTGGTGGGTGGCGACAGAGGCGATCACGGGATAGCCGCCGGTCAGCGGATGGTCGGCCAGGAACAGCACGGGCTGGCCGCTGGGCGGCACCTGGATCGAGCCGCGCGCCGTGCCCTCGCTGGGCAGCTCTGCGTGATTGGCGCGTGCCAGCGGCACCTCGCCCGCGAGCCGGATGCCGACGCGGTTCGATTGCGGCGTGACCACCCACGGCTGGCTGCACAGAAGCTCGACCGCATCGGGCGTGAACCAGTCGGTACGCGGGCCGAACACGATGTCGAGCACGACTTCTTCCGGCACGGTGGGCAGGTCCGCCGGCGGCGATTCGGGCGCACCGACCACGGCGCCGGTGGCGACCGCACGCACGGGCAGCACGTCGCCCGTGGCAATGGCTGGCGGGCCGACGCGGGCCAGCGTGTCGGTCGAGAGACTGCCGAGCACGGGCGCGATGTCGAAGCCGCCGCGCACGGCGATGTAGCTGCGGATGCCGGCCTGCGGCTCGCCGAGCGCAAGCACGTCGCCATCGGCCAGCGCGATGGGCTGGTAGCGCGGCAGCGGCCACTTCGCGCCATCGGCACGGGTCAGCGTGACGGGGCCGTCCGCACCCGTGATCGCCACCACCGCGTCGCCACGGCACACCAGCTGGAAGCCGCCATAGGCAATCTCCACGCAGGCCATGTCCGATGCGTTGCCGACCAGCCGGTTGGCCGCCTGCAGCGAACGCTGGTCCATCGCGCCGGAGGCCGACACGCCCTGCCCGGCCTGGCCATGCCGGCCGCCGTCCTGCAGCAGTGCCTGCAGGCCCGCAGCGCGAATCTCGAAGGCGCAGCCGCCTTCCACAGCAGCCGGTTGCGAAGGCACAGGCGCCACGGTCACAGGCACAGCCTGCGGCAATCCGGTGACATCCACGAAGCGCACCGTGTCGCCCGGCTGCAGCAGCGCCGGCGTCTCGCGCGCCAGGTCCCACATCGGCGCATCGGTGATGCCGATGATCTGCCAGCCGCCAGGGCTGGCCTGCGGATAGACGCCGCTGAAGCTGCCCGCAAGGCCGACCGCGCCCGCCGGAATGCGCGTGCGCGGCACCGTGCGGCGCGGCACGTTCAAGCTCGGGTGCCCGCCCGAGAGATAAGCAAAGCCCGGCGCGAAGCCGGTGAAGGCGACGGTGTAGTCGCTGCCGGTGTGGCGGCGAACCACCTCCTCGGGCGCGATGCCCAGCAGACCGGCCACCTCGGCCAGGTCTTCGCCGTCGTAGCGCACGGGAATCTCGATGCGCTTGTCGATGCGCGTCTCGCGCGCGCCGAGGCTGCGCCCGCCGACCTGCCGCACCAGTTCATCGGCCGTGATGGCGGCCGGGCGGAAAGTGATCAGCAACGTGCGCGCCGCAGGCACCAGTTCTTCGACGCCCGCGATGGGTTCGGCGCGCAGCGAGGCCAGCAGCGCGAGGGTTTGCGGCAGGTCGTCGAGCTCGACCAGCACGGCGTTCAAATTGACCGGCAGGAAGCGCATCGTCATGCGGCTGAATCCACGAAAGAGCGGATCGTCACGCCTGCCTGTTCGAGCCGCGCGCGCACCTGCCGCGCCATCTCGACCGCGCCCGGGCTGTCGCCGTGCACGCAGACCGATTCGGCCTCGATGCGCACCGTGCTGCCGTCGATGGCCGTGACCGTGCCATCGGTGGCCAGCCGCAGCATGCGCGCGGCCACTTCGTCGGCGTCGTGCAGCACCGCGCCGGGTTCACGGCGCGACACCAGCGTGCCCTGCGGCGTGTAGGCGCGGTCGGCAAAGGCTTCGGGCACGGCGCGCAGGCCTTCGCCGCGCGCCCAGCCCAGCAGCGGCGAGCCCGCCAGCGCCACCAGGCACAGGCCGGGGTCGATCTCGCGGATGGCAGCGATCACGTCGCGCGCCTGGCGCTCGTCGTGGGCGATGGTGTTGTAGAGCGCGCCATGCGGCTTCACGTAGCGCACGGTGGTGCCGGCGGCGGCGGCAAGGCCTTTCAGCGCGCCGATCTGGTAGATGACGTCGGCGCGCAAGTCGGCGCTGTCGACGTCCATGTTGCGGCGCCCGAAGCCCACCAGGTCGCGGTAGGCCACGTGAGCGCCGACGGCAACGCCGCGCTCCTTCGCCTGGCGCAGCGTGCGCAGAATGCCGGCCGGGTCGCCCGCATGGAAGCCGCAGGCCACGTTGGCGCTGCTCACGAGAGAAAGCATGGCGGCGTCGTCGCCCATGCGCCAAACGCCAAGGCTCTCGCCGAGGTCGCTGTTCAAGTCGATGTTCATCGTCGGTCCCAGGGTCATCAATGCAGGCGGCCGGCGGTCTCGCGCACGTCGTCGCGCACGGTGAGCGCGGTGCGTATCGCCACGCGGAAGGCTTCGACCTGCGTGGCCAGCGCCATGCTGGCAACGCCCGGCTTGGAGGCCGCCTGCTCGGGCAGGTAGGGCACGTGGATGAATCCGCCGAGCGTGTGTGCGAGCGCCGGGCTCGTCGCGATGCGGTGCATCAGCGCGTAGAAGATGTGGTTGCACACGAAGGTGCCGGCGCTGTTCGACACCGCCGCAGGCAACCCCGCTGCGCGCATGTCGCGCACCATGGCCTTGATCGGCAGCGTCGAGAAGTAGGCCGACGGCCCACCCGCGACCACCTCGGTGTCGATGGGCTGGTAGCCCGCGTTGTCGGGAATGCGCGCGTCGTCGACGTTCAGCGCCGCGCGCTCCAGCGAGATCTCGGTGCGCCCGCCTGCCGCGCCGATGCACAGCACCAGCCGTGGGGGCGGCCCCACCAGCGCCTGGTCGAGCGTGTCGATGGCGCGGCCGAACACGCAGGGCAGCTGCACCGCCTGCACCACGGTGCCTTCGCAGGCCCAGCCGTCGAGCGAGCGCGCGATTTCCCACGCAGGGTTGACGGGATCGTTCTCGAAAGGCTCGAAGCCCGCGAGCAGCACGCGGGGCGCCGCGCCATCGGTGGTCTTCGTCATGCTCGGCGCCTCAGCGGAACATCAGGAAGTACATCAGGAAGATGTTGACCACCAGCAGCGCGGCCGCGGTCGGTATCTGCACCTTGATCACCGCGTTCTTGTCGGGCAGCTCCAGCAGCGCCGCCGGCACGATATTGAAGTTGGCCGCCATCGGCGTCATCAGCGTCCCGCAGTAGCCCGAGAACATGCCGATGGCCGCCATCACCGCCGGGTCGCCGTGGTACACGCCCACCAGCACCGGCACGCCGACGCCGCCCGTCATCACCGGGAAGGCCGCGAAGCCGTTGCCCATGATGATGGTGAACAGCGCCATGCCCAGCACATACACCGCAACGGCGACGAAGCGGATGTCCATGTTGATGTAGCTCGTGGTGATGTACGCCACGGCCTTGCCCACGCCCGCGTCGGAGAACACCAGGCCCAGCATGCCCAGCATCTGCGGCAGCACCACGGCCCAGCCCAGCGCGTCGGTCAGGCGGCGCGACTCGCGCATGCCCTGCACCGGCGTCTCGCGCGTCAGCCAGCAGGCCAGCGCCAGCGCCACCACGCAGCCCACGCCCAGGCTCACCAGCGTGGTGTTCTTGGGGTCGAGCAGGAAGGCGTCGCCGATCTTCACCTTGCTCATCAGCACGGTGCCGATCACCGTGACCAGCGGAATCGCCAGCGCCGGCATGAAGAGCTTGTTGCCCAGGCGCCTGGCGCTGGTTTCGTACTCGGCCGGCGTGGGCTCCTTGTGCTTGCCCGCGCCGACGCCGCGCAGGCCGGCAATGACGGCCATGCCGATGGCGCCCACGCCGACCCATGCGGGCGGCAGCTTGTCGCCGACCAGGAAGACCAGCGAATAGAGCCCCCAGAACAGCGCGCTGGTGTAGCGCTTGGGGTGCTGGCGGTCGGCCAGCGTCATGACCGCCGTGATCGCGAGGATCAGGCCGACCAGGATGTAGAGGTGCTGGATCGAGAGAATCATGATCAGCGGCCTTCCTGCGTGGCCGGAACGGCGGGCGCATCGGACGCCGGTGCGCCGCCCAGTTCACGTGCCAGCGACTGGTCGAGCCGGCGCAGGCGCCAGGCGTGGATGATGAAGGCGGCAATCGCGGTCGGGATGCCCCACAGCGCGATGTGCAGCGGCTCGACGTCGATGCCGGCCTCGTGCAGGAAGGTGCTCATCAGCACGATGGCGCCGAAGGCCACGAAGATGTCTTCGCCGAAGAACAGGCCCACGTTGTCGGTGGCCGCTGCATAGGCGCGCAGCTTGTGGCGGATGCGGTCGGGCAGCTTGCCGTAGCGGGTTTCGGTGGCGCCTTCGGCCATGGGAGCGAGCAGCGGGCGAACCATCTGCGGGTGGCCGCCCAGGCTGGTCAGGCCAACTGCCGCCGTGAGTTCGCGCGCCGCGAGGTAGACGATCAGCAGGCGCCCGGCGGTGGCCGACTTGATGCGGCTGATCCAGTTCTGCGCGTGCTGGCGCAGGCCGTGGCGCTCGAGCAGCCCGATCACCGCCAGCGGCAGAAGAATGATCAGCGGCAGGTTGCGGGTCTTGATGAACCCGGTGCCGATGGCCGTGAGGATCGCCATCGGGCCGAAGCCCGCGGCGATCGCCGTGGCGATGGCCGTGACGATCACCACCAGCATCGGATTGAAGCGCAGGATGAAGCCCGCAATGATCACGGCGACGCCGATCAGCGGCCACAGATGAGGGATGTCAGGAGTCATGTTGGTCTTTCGGTTCTGGATTCGGAGACACCTTGCGCGGGGGCGCCGGCAAGCCGCTTCTTGCAAACTGCGTGCCAATGAATGAGCAATTCAAATCATCTGAATCACTCATTTCTCATAAATTGTTGAACAATTTATACGAGTGTGCCCAACAACAGTGCTCGGTTGACCCCATGAAAACCCTGAGCGTGTCAACACTTGGTGCATCGGCCGGCGGCCGCGCGGGTGCCGTCCGGCGGGGAAAACCTGCTACAAACGCCCGGACTCCCCGCTCCTTCCACCCCCTTCCGGCATGACTCCACTGGCCTCCCCGACTTCACCCGCCTCGCCAGCCGCCGGCGCGCAGACGCTCAACGACAGGGTGGCGGAGCTCATCCGCCAGAAGATCGTGAAGGGCGAGTTCTCGCCGGGGCAGCGGCTGTCGGAGGCCGCGCTGGCCGACAGCTTCGAGATTTCGCGCAACACCCTGCGCGAGGTGTTCCGCACGCTGACCAAGGAAGGGCTGCTCAAGCACGCGCCGAACCGCGGCGTGTTCGTGGCGGTGCCGAGCATCGCGTCGATCATCGACATCTACCGGGTGCGCCGCCTCATCGAATGCCAGGCGCTGGCGCAGGCCTACCCGCGCCACCCGGCCAAGAAGCACATGCGCGAGGCGGTGGAAATGGCCCTGAAATGCCGCGACGCAGGCGACTGGCTGGGCGTGGGCACGGCCAACATGGAGTTCCACAAGGGCATCGTGGAGCTGGCCGACAGCGAGCGGCTGAACGTGCTGTTCGCGCACATCCTGGTCGAGCTTCGGCTGGCCTTCGGCCTGCTCAAGGACCCGGAGTTCCTGCACGCGCCCTACGTGGACATGAACACGAAGCTGCTCGAACTCATCGAGGCCGGCAAGTTCGCCGAGGGAGCGGTGGCGCTCAACGACTACCTCATTCACTCCGAGCGCATCGTGCTCGCGGTCTACGCGCGGCAGATGCCGGAAAGCGGCATCGACAACTAGGCAGCCGCCAGTTCGAGCTTCATGCCCTCGTGCGTGGCCTCGAACCCCAGGCGCTCGCGCGCTGCGCCGAGCACGTCGTCGGCCAGCATGGCGGTGATGGCGGGGAGATCGACCTGCACGGCCTTGCGTATCTTCAGAGGGGAATTCGTTGTCATGGCATTCGCCGCGGCTTTCTCGGGATGAGCTGAAATAATGGCAGCCCCTGCAACGCCCCGCCGACGGACCCGCCATGACCCTGTCTGCCTACCTGCTCTTCCTGCCGGCCTGCTTCGCCATCAACATGGCCTTCGGCCCCAACAACCTGCTGTCGGTGACCAACGGCGCAAAGCACGGCGTGTCGCCGGCGGTGATCGCGGCCAGCGGCCGGCTGGTGGCCTTCGCGATCATGATCGCCATCGCGGGGCTGGGCATGGGCGCGGTGCTGGTGGCGTCGGAGCTGGCCTTCGATGTCATCAAGTACATCGGCGCGGCGTATCTCGTGTGGATCGGCATCCGCCTGCTGCGCGCCCCGGCGCCGACGGCCGAGGTGCAGGCGCGCGACGCATCCGCGCCGCCCTCCATGCGCGCGCTGGCGCGGCAGGAGTTCACCGTGGCGGCGGGCAACCCGAAGGCCATCCTGGTGTTCACCGCTTTCTTTCCGCAGTTCGTGGTGCCGGGCGCCTACGCCTCCAGCTACATGCTGCTGGGCGTGACCTTCCTGGTGTTCGAGCTGGTCGCGATCGCGCTCTACGCGATGCTCGGTGCGCGCATGCGCCGGCTGGCCGATGGCAGCCGTGCGATGCGCTGGTTCAACCGGGTGAGCGGCAGCATGATGGTCGGCTTCGGCCTCATCCTGGCCTTCACGCGCCGTCCTGCAGCCTGATCTTCCTCAGGCCTTCAGGTACTCGGCCTTGGTGCCGAGCCAGCGGTCGATGTGGCGCTGGGCCAGGTCGGGATGCTTGCGGAGCATGACCGGCGCGAGCTCACGGGCCCAGTCGAGCAGCAGCGTGTCGGTCGTGAGGTCGGCAAAGCGCAGCAGCGGTGCGCCCGACTGCCGCGCGCCAAGGAACTCGCCGGGCCCTCGAATCTCCAGATCGCGCCGGGCGATCTCGAAGCCGTCGCTGGTCTCGGCCATCGCCTTGAGCCGCGCACGCGCCGCCTCGCCGACGCGGCCGCTGTCGCCCGGCGCATAGAGCAGCACGCAGGCCGAGGCCGCCGCGCCGCGCCCCACGCGGCCGCGCAGCTGGTGCAGCTGCGAGAGGCCGAAGCGCTCAGCGTGCTCGATCACCATCAGCGAGGCATTCGGCACGTCGACGCCCACTTCGATCACGGTCGTGCTCACCAGCACCTGGATTTCATTGGCGGTGAATGCGGCCATCACGGCCTGCTTCTCGGCCGTGGGCATGCGCGAATGCAGCAGGCCGACCTGAATGGGATCGCCCAGCGTCTCGGCCAGTTCGTCGCGCGTTTCGGTCGCGTTGCGCAGGTCGACCGCTTCGCTCTCCTCGATCAGCGGACACACCCAGTACACCTGCCGGCCCTGCGCGATCTGCGCATGGATGCGGTCGATGACTTCATCGCGCCGGTGGTCGGCCACCAGCTTGGTGACGATGGGCGTGCGGCCAGGCGGAAGCTCGTCCAGCGTCGACACGTCGAGGTCGGCGTAGTAGCTCATCGCGAGCGTGCGGGGGATGGGCGTGGCGCTCATCATCAACAGATGCGGCTCCAGGTGCCCGCCGGCCTTGCCGCGCAAGGCCAGGCGCTGCGCCACGCCGAAGCGATGCTGCTCGTCGATGATGGCCAGCGCGAGGTTCTTGAAACGCACCTTCTCCGAGATGACCGCGTGGGTGCCGATGACCAGCGCCGCCTCGCCGCTTTCGACGGCGGCCGACATCCCATCGCGCTCCTTTTTCTTCTGGCTGCCCGTGAGCCACGCCACGCGCAGGCCGCGCTCGGCCAGCAACGGATCGAGCCAGCCGACCAGCTTGCCGAAATGCTGCGCCGCGAGGATTTCGGTGGGGGCCATCAGCGCGCACTGGAAACCCGCGTCGATGCAGCGCGCCGCCGCGAGCGCCGCCACCACGGTCTTGCCCGAGCCCACGTCGCCCTGCAGCAGGCGGTGCATCGGGATCTCGCGCCCCAGGTCGCGCGTGATCTCTTCGCCCACGCGCTGCTGCGCGCCGGTAAGGCCGAAGGGCAGCACCGCGAGCAGCTGCGCGTGCAGCGAAGTCGCGACCGGCTCGGCAGGCGCGGGCAGCACCGGCGCACGCTGCGCCGCGCGCTCCAGCCGGGCCTGCAGCTGCGACAGCTGCTGCGCGAGCAGTTCCTCGGCCTTGATGCGCTGCCAGGCCGGATGGCTGTGGTCTTCGAGCGTGGCCATCGCCACGTCGGGCGTCGGGTAGTGCAGAAAGCTCAGCGAGGCGCGCAGGTCCCACGCACCGCGCAGGCCGATCTGCACGGGAATCGTCTCGTCGAGCACCGCGCGGGCAAGGCCCGAACGCACCTCGCGCCGCAGCACAGGCTGCGCCAGCCCGGCCACGGTCGAATACACCGGCGTGAGCGCATTCGGCAGCGCGGTGCCGGCCGCCTTCACGGTCGGATGCATCATCTGCCGCCCCACGAAACCGCCGCGCATCTCGCCTCGCACGCGCACCCGCGCGCCGATCGCCAGCTGCTTTTGCTGCGAGGGATAGAAGTTGAAGAAGCGCAGCTGGCACGTGTCGCTGCCGTCGTCGATGGTCGCCAGCAACTGGCGGCGCGGGCGGTACACCACCTCGCATTCGGTGACGACGCCTTCGACCTGCGCCATGTCGCCGTCACGCGTGTCGGCGAGCCGCACGATGCGCGTCTCGTCCTCGTAGCGCATCGGCAGGTAGAGCGCAAAGTCGATGTCGCGCACGAGGCCGAGCTTGCGCAGCGCGCGCTGCACGAGGCTCAGGCCCGAACCTGGTGCCGCCGGTGCCGCAGGCGCGGCTGCGGTCTTTTCGGGCGGTTCGGGCTTGGACGCGGCGGGCATGGGACAATTCTGCCCGGCTCCCGCCCTGTTTTTCTTTTCCCCATGCCTCCTTGGCACGGGCCCGTCCGGCCCTCAAGCACCATGCGCGCCTTCACGCTCTCCGATTTCGATTTCGCATTGCCACCCGATCTGGTGGCGCAACACCCGGCCACCGAACGCACATCCTCCCGTCTGCTCGACGGCACAGGGCCCGCACCGGTCGACCGTATCTTCAAGCACCTGCCTTCGCTGCTGCGCGCGGGCGACCTGCTGGTCTTCAACGACACGCGCGTGGTCAAGGCGCGCCTGTTCGGCGAGAAGCCGACCGGCGGCAAGCTCGAACTGCTGGTCGAGCGCGTGCTGCAGGGCCACGAGGTGGTCGCGCATATGAAGGTCAGCAAGAAGCCTCCGGTCGGCACCACGCTGCAGATGGTCGGCGGCTTTCGCGCCACGCTGCTCGGCCGCTGGCCCGATGAGCAGGGTGCGCTGTTCCGCTTCGGCTTCGAGAGCGACGCGGGCGAAGACCCGTACGCGCTGATGGCCCGCTGCGGCCACGTGCCGCTGCCGCCCTACATCACGCATACAGATTCGGCCGACGACGAAAGCCGCTACCAGACCGTGTTCGCGCGCGTGCCCGGCGCGGTGGCGGCACCCACGGCCGCGCTGCATTTCGACGAAGGACTGCTGGCCGAGCTCGAAGCGCGAGGCGTGCAGCGCGCCAACGTCACGCTGCACGTGGGCGCCGGCACCTTCCAGCCGGTGAAGACCGAGAACATCGCCGAACACACGATGCACGCCGAGCGCTACGAGGTTCCCGAGGCCACGCAGCGCGCCATTGCCGAGTGCAAGGCGCGGGGCGGACGCATCGTCGCGGTCGGCACGACCACCGTGCGCACGCTCGAGTCGTGGGCCAAGAGCGGCGAGGCCACGGGCGACACGCGCATCTTCATCACGCCGGGCTTCGCCTTCGAGCACGTCGACCTGCTGGTGACGAACTTCCATTTGCCCAAGAGCACGCTGATGATGCTGGTCTCGGCCTTCGCGGGCTACGAGCGCGTGATGGCGCTGTATGCCCACGCCATCGCCCATCAATACCGCTTCTTCAGCTACGGCGACGCCATGCTGCTCGCACGGACCAAGGACTGAATGACATGCTGAACTTCGAACTCCTCAAGACCGACCCCGACAGCCACGCGCGCCGCGCCACGCTCACGCTCAACCACGGCAAGGTGCAAACGCCGATCTTCATGCCCGTGGGCACGTATGGCACCGTCAAGGGCGTGATGCCGCGCAGCCTGGAAGAGATGGGCGCGCAGATCATCCTGGGCAACACCTTCCACCTGTGGATGCGCCCCGGCCTCGACGTGATGGCGAGCTTCGGCGGGCTGCACCAGTTCGAGAAGTGGGACAAGCCCATCCTCACCGACTCGGGCGGCTTCCAGGTGTGGTCGCTGGGCGCAATGCGCAAGATCAGCGAAGAGGGCGTGAAGTTCGCGTCGCCCGTCAATGGCGACAAGCTGTTCCTCACGCCCGAGGTCTCGATGCAGATCCAGACCATCCTCAACAGCGACATCGTGATGCAGTTCGACGAGTGCACACCCTACGACACCAAGGGCCACATCACGACCGAGGCCGAGGCGCGCATCTCGATGGAGCTGAGCCTGCGCTGGGCCAAGCGCTGCCAGAGCGAGTTCGCGCGGCTCGAGAACCCGAACGCGCTGTTCGGCATCGTGCAGGGCGGCATGTTCGAGAACCTGCGCGAAGAGTCGCTGGCCGCGCTGGTCGACATGGACTTTCCTGGCTATGCCATCGGCGGCGTGAGCGTGGGCGAGCCCAAGGAAGAGATGCTGCACATCATGGGCCACACGCCGCACCGGCTGCCCGCGAACAAGCCGCGCTACCTGATGGGCGTGGGCACGCCCGAAGACCTGGTGCAGGGCGTGGCCGACGGCGTCGACATGTTCGACTGCGTGATGCCCACGCGCAATGCGCGCAACGGCACGCTCTTCACCCGCTTCGGCGACCTGAAGATGCGCAACGCGCGCCACAAGAGCGACCCGCAGCCGATCGACCCGAGCTGCACCTGCCACGCCTGCGCGGGCACCTCGGGCGTGAGCTGGAACGACGGCGGGCGCGAGGGCTTCAGCCGCGCCTACCTGCATCACCTGGACCGCTGCGGCGAGATGCTGGGGCCGATGCTCACGACCATCCACAACCTGCACTATTACCTGAACCTGATGAGCGAGATCCGCGAGTCGCTGGACGCGGGCACGTTCACGGAGTTTCGCGCGCGCTTCAAGTCGGAGCGCGCACGCGGCGTCTGACGCCCAGGGCTGCCGGCCGCTACTTCAAGGGCTGAATCGGTAGCGGCGTCGCATAGGGCTCGATGCGCAGCAGCTCGTTCTTGAAGACGACGATCTGCTTGAGCGGCGCCTGCACCAGCGCACCGCTCGCATCCTTGTGCGAGGCGTACTGCCAGAGCGTGAGCTGACCCTTCGCCGCGAGCTGTGCGGCCAGCCGCTCCACGGCGGGGTTGGAACCCGCGCCGAGCTGCGCCGCATCGACGCCCACGACGACCTCGTCGCGCGGTGACACCACCTTGAAGAGCTGCACGGGCGCTGCCGGCGCCTGGGCGCGAACTGAGCGCACCGCCAGGGCGGCAGGGAGAAGCGAGAGCGCAAGGAGGGCGCGGCGGGGAAAGGTCTTCGTCATGCGGGCAAGCCTAGTCACACAGGCCCGCGCTGCCCATTCGCCGTAAGCCATACACCGGCCGGCGGCCCCGCGCCCGGCAGGGGCACATGCATCCGGTACGCTTGCCGCCTCTCCTTACCGCTGTTGCTGCATTCACATGACCAACGCATCACAACTTTCGCCCTACACCGCCCGCTATCCCTCGCTGGCCGGGCGCACCGTGTTCATCTCCGGCGGCGCCAGCGGCATCGGCGAATCGCTGGTGCGGGCCTTTCACGCGCAGGGCGCGAAGGTCGGTTTCTGCGACCTCGATGCGGCTGCCGGCAACGCGCTCGCAGCCCAGCTGCAAGGCGAGCACCCGGCGCTGTTCGTGCCGTGCGATGTGACCGATACAGTCGCGCTCGCCGCCGCCATCGACGCAGTGCGCCAGCGCTTCAGCCCGATCGCCGTGCTGCTGAACAACGCGGCCAACGACCGCCGCCACGAGATGGCCGACGTGACCAGCGACGACTTCGACCGCCTCGTGGCCGTCAACTTCAAGCACCAGTTCTTCGCGGCGCAGGCTGTGGCCGACGACATGCGCGCGCTGGGCGGCGGCTCGATCGTCAACTTCGGCTCCATCAGCTGGATGATCAAGGGCAAGGGCTACCCGGTGTACCAGGCCTGCAAGGCGGCGGCGCGCGGCCTCACGCGCTCGCTGGCGCGCGACCTGGGCAAGCAGAGCATTCGCGTGAATTCGATCGTGCCGGGCTGGGTGATGACCGAGCGGCAGATCAAGCTGTGGGTCAAGCCCGAATCGGGCGCGGAGATCGATGCGGCGCAATGCCTGCCGGGCCGCGTGATGGCTGAGGACATTGCGGCGATGGCGCTGTTCCTGGCGGCGGACGATTCGCGCATGTGCACAGCGCAGGACTATGTGGTCGATGCAGGCTGGACCTGAAGCCTTTCTTCGCCTTCTCCCCCAAGCAAAAAGCCCGGCATGCCGGGCTTTTTTGTTTGCACTGCGAGCGGATCAGTCGCGCAGTTCGGCAGGGACCTTGCCACCGTTCGCGGCCAGCTTGGTCATCACCTGGCGATGCAGCCAGATGTTCATCTTGGCGCTGTCGCTGGTGTCCGAGCCGTAGCTCAGCTCGGCGGCCAGCTGCTTGCGTGCGTCGAGGCTGCTGTCCAGGCCCAGGAGCTTCATCAGGTCGACGATGGAGGTGCGCCAGTTCAGGCTGCTCGCGCCGGGCATGCCGTCGAGCAGGGCCTCGACGTCCACCACGGTGATGGCGGGCGGCGGCGCCGCTGCGGCGGGGGCGCCTGCGGGTGCGTCGGGGGCCGGCGCAGCAGGTGCGGGCGCGGCGTTTGCGGACGGGAAAATCTTGGAAAGGATGCTGCCGAAAATGCTCATGCTGGTGCTCCGTCGAAGGGGTTGGCTGGAAGTCTGCGGCAACGTTTGTGTCGCAGTCGGCGGTTGTAGCACGACCGTGCGGCATACCAGCTACACGGTGTGTCGATCGGACCGCCTCCTGTGACCGAATTCGCAGACTACGCGGCAGGTGACGCAATGGGCGGCAGAACGCGCGGCGCGGCCGAGGTGCCGCAGGCATGGCAGAACTTCGAGAACGCGCTCTTGCGCGTCTCGCAATTGCCGCAGTGGTCGAACAGGCCGATGCCGCAGTGCGGGCAGAAGTCGATCTCGTTGTTCTTCAGGTCCACCGGCCGCTCGCAGCCGGGGCACACGCTCTTGCCCAGGCGCGCAAGTGCGGTGTCGTAGCTGAGCTCTTCGCGCCGCACCTGGTCGGGCTGCTGCTCGGCCAGCTTCTGCCGCGCCAGGTAGCGGTTGAGCGCGACGATGGCATAGCGCCCCACCAGCACCGTGAGCACGATGCCCACCACGTAGCGCACGTAGCCGCCATAGCTCGGCAGATAGGGCACCAGCTCGACGAAGAAAGCGAAAAGCGCGAAGAAGATGAAGCCCCACACGAACGGCCAGTAGGTGCTCTTGCGCTTCTTCACGAACAGCCAGCCGGCCACCAGCAGCAACGGCAGCGTGAGCGCCAGCCGGTAGGCGAACACGCGCAGCTCGATGCGGCGGTATTCGGCGTCGAGCTTGATCTGCGCGTCGCGCTCCAGGTCGGAAAGCGCCGTGCGGGCGCGCTGCTCGGCCTGGCGCGCATCGAGCGTGATCTGCTGCTGCGCGTTGACCTTGCGCTGCAGCTCGTCTTCCTTCTGCTTGAAGGCGTCGAGCGTCTTGGTGCGCGCGATGAGCTCGGTGTCCTGGTCGGGCTGCGCGGTGGCGCGGCGCGTGGCGATCCAGTTGCCGAAGGTTTCGCGTGCATTGGCGCTGGCCTGCTGCGCGGCGTTGAGTTGCAGGCGGATCTGGTCGAGGTCGCGCGCGGCCTGCAGCTCCGCGGCTTCCGAGGCCTTGATGGTGGCGCGCAGCGGCTCGGCCCTGGGCTTGTCGATGAAGTCGTCGAGCTGGCGCACGCGCTCCACTTGCGGCAGGTCACTCACGACGGTGCTGCCGAGCCCGATGAGGAAGCTCGCGAACACCAGCGCCACCAGCCAGAGGCCGCGGCGGAACCATTTTTCGGAAAGGCGCAGGGATTTGCTCATGTTGTTTTCTCCTTCTTGTCTTTCTTCATTGAAGCCTGAGTGTCACCGGCGCCGCACCCAGCCCCGCACGCGGCAGCCACGCGAACACCGAATCGACCGTCACCGTCTCGATGCGGTCCGAGAACCGCTTGTCGTTCGGATGATCGTCGAAGGCCACGTTGGCCGAGCCTACGCGCCCGCCCAGCCGGGTGAGCGGCCCGAGCTTCAGCGTGGTCGGCTCGTAGCCCTTGAACTGCATCCAGGCCTGCGCCTGCGCGCGGCTGTTGATGGTGGCGGGCTCCATGGCGGCGGCCAGCGTCTCCACTGCCCACTGGTTCGACTGCTGGTACTTCTGACCCCAGACGTAGCTCACGATGCTGTAGGGCGCGGTGTGCAGCCGCACGATGCGCGCGGGCGATTCGTTCAGCGCGGCCAGCAGATGCGTCTGCACGTCGGGCGTGGGCACGACCCAGGCCGCCTCGTAGCGCCACGGGTCGTCGAGGAAGAACTCGCCCAGCCCCTGGCGGTAGACGGCGGCCACCGCGGTGCCGCACTGGTTGAGCTTGTGCACCACGCGCCACGGGCCGGCATCGGTCTTGTAGGCGAAGCCCAGGTGCGAATAGCGCAGGCCGTACTTGCTCAGGTCCTGCCCGGCACGCGCGAGGATCACGACGCGCGCGCCGCTGGCGTCGAGCGCCTGCGAGGTGCGCTCGGCCATCTGCATGCCCTTGACGATCACGTCGGGCGTCGGCTTGACCTGCTCGCACGAGCGGCCGGCCTGCGCCTGCATCGGCAGCAAGGCCATCGCGGCAAAGACGACGATGGTGGCGAACCCGCAGAACACGGGCAGCGCGCCGCGCTTCATGACAGCCTCTCGTTGTAGAGCAGCGCGCGGCCGATGGCGTTGGGCACGAAGGCCAGCACCTCGCCGGCGGCCGACAGCACGACGCCCGTGCCGATCACGCTGACGACGACGCTGGTGCCCACCGCATTCGACAGGCCGTTGGCCGCGCGCCCCGCCACCTTGATGCTGGCACGCGCGCCGTCCGAGGCGCGTTCGAGTACGTACACCGTGCCATCGGCAGAGGCTTCGACCGCGACCACGGTGAGCGTAGAGCCGGCAACCGACAGCGCGGCAGGCAGCGCAACCGCCGTGGTGGCAGAAGCCCCGACGGCGGAGGCGGTAACCACCACCGATGCCACAGGCATCAAAGAGAGAGCAACCGAGGCTTCGCTCTGCGCCTGGGCAAGCAGGGGAACCGTGACGCCGGCGAAGGCGGTGCAGGCAGCGACGAGGACAGCGGCAATCGACTTTTTCATGATGGGCTTTCGTTGATCGGACACGGGTTATTCGGCAGAGGAAGCAGCGGCTTCGGCGCGGGCCATGCGGCGGCCCTGCATGCGGGCTTCGGCCATGTCGGCCTCATGGCGGTCGCGCAGCGTCTTGGCCAGCGTGAAGGCCGAGCTGATGAGGAACAGCCAGCTCACGCCCAGGAAGGCCTTGTAAGCCTCGTTGATCTCCATGCGCACGAGGCCCCAGCCGGTCAGGCCCATCGCGGTGAAGAAGCTGCCCCAGACGACCAGCTTCCACATCGGCACGTCACGGCCCGCATCGGCGCCGCGCTCGGCGGCCTGCTGGCTGTCGCGGACGAACTTGGCCAGCATGAAGGCGGTGCTCAGGCAGAACACGTAGCCCATCACCATGAACGCCCGGTCCAGCGCCTCCCCTGGCAGCCAGCTCAGCCCGGTGGCGCACAGGAAGACGGCGATCGCGAACGAAGCCCAGGCCTGGAACTGCCAGGCCCGCGTGTCGCGCTGGATGAAAACGGTCGAGGTGGATGAGAGGGGTTGCATGTGTGCCTCGCGGCGTAGTGAAGGTGAGCGAATGATGGTTCGCCCCCGCACCGCGAGGCTTGAATGCTTGCACCAGTGGCGGCTTTCAGCGCCACTGGTATCTGTAGCCGATACTTTTGAGGTGTTTCAGGCGCCCAGCAGGGCGCTCACGCGCTGGCGCAGCGACTCGGGCTGCACCTCGGCCGGCGGCACGGGGCCGCCGACGTTCAGGCCCACGCGGCTGAAGAAGCCGCGGCGGAAAGGCTTGGCCATGGCCACCTGTTCGCCGCCGCGCAGCTCGATGCGGCTGAAGTACGAGCCCCAGAGATTGATCAGCGCCATCGGGATCACCGGCGGCTCCAGGCCTTCGGCGCGTGCGCTCTCGACTATCTTCATCACGCCGCCCTTGAAGGGCTGCAGCGTGCCGTCGCGCGTGATCGCGCCCTCCGGGAAGATGGCGAGCAGGTCACCCTCGCGCAGCACGCCCAGCGCCTTGGCAAAGGCCGCTTCGTACGCTGCCGGGTCTTCCTTCTGCGGCGCGATGGGGATCGCCTTGGCCAGCCTGAACAGCCAGCCCAGCACCGGCACCTTGAAGATGCGGTGGTCCATGATGAAGCGGATCGGCCGCGGGCTCGCCGCCATCAGCAGCACCGCGTCGATGAAGCTCACGTGGTTGCACACCAGCACGGCCGCGCCCTCGGTGGGAATGTGCGACTCGCCCCTGATATCGAAGCGGTAGACGAAGCGCGACAGCACCCAGGCCACGAAGCGCAGCAGGTACTCGGGCACCAGCATGAAGATGTAGAACGCCACCACCGCGTTGGCGATGCCTGTGAACAAAAAGATCTGTGGAATGGTGAAGCCCGCGCCCAGCAGCGCGCCGGCGATGACCGAGCTGCCGATCATGAACAGCGCATTGAGGATGTTGTTGGCCGCGATGATGCGCGCGCGGTGCGTGGGTTGGCTGCGCAGCTGGATCAGCGCGTACATCGGCACGCTGTAGAGCCCCGCGAACAGCGACAGCAGTGCCAGGTCGGCCATCACGCGCCAGTGCGCGCCCTGGTGCACGAAGGCGCCGATGCCCATCTCGGGCACCTTGGGCAGGCCGCGCGAGGCAAAGTACAGGTCGATCGCGAACACGCTCATGCCGATGGCGCCCAGCGGCACCAGGCCGATTTCAACCTGCCGGCGGCTCAGCGTCTCGCACAGCAGCGAGCCGACGCCGATGCCCACCGAGAACACCACCAGCAGCAGGGAGGCCACCTGCTCGTCGCCGTGCAGCACTTCCTTGGCGAAGCTCGGAAACTGGCTCAGAAACACTGCGCCGAAGAACCACATCCACGAAATGCCCAGCAGCGAGCGGAACACCACCACGTTCTCGTTCGCGAGCTTGAGGTTGCGCCAGGTCTCGCTGATGGGGTTCCAGTTGATGACCAGCCCCGGATCGGTGGCCGGCGCCTTCGGAATGGCCTGCGCCACGCCCCGCCCGACCAGCGCCAGCAGCACGCAGCCCACGGCCACGCTCATGTGGCCGATCTGCGGTATCGCCACCAGCAGCCCGCCCGCCACCTGCCCGAGCAGGATGGCGACGAAGGTGCCCATCTCGACCATGCCGTTGCCGCCCGTGAGTTCGCGCGCGTCGAGCACCTGCGGCAGGTAGGCGAACTTGACCGGCCCGAACAGCGTGGAATGCAGCCCCATGAGGAACACGCAGCCCAGCAGCACCACGGCATTGGCCGTGACGAAGCCCCAGGCGGCGATCAGCATGATGACGATCTCGAGGTTCTTGACGAAGCGGATCATCTTCGTCTTGTCGAACTTGTCGGTGAGCTGGCCGGACGTGGCCGAGAACAGCAAAAACGGCAAGATGAACAGCGCACCGATCACCAGCCCCGCCATGGCCGGCGGCATCCAGCCCAGCTGGAGCTGGTAGGTCACCATGACGGTGAAGGCGAACTTGAAGAGGTTGTCGTTCGCCGCGCCGGCGAACTGGGTCCAGAAGAAAGGCGCGAAGCGCCGCTGCTTGAGGAGGGCGAACTGGTTGGCGTGGGCGTTCGCTTCATGGGCCACGGGTGTGGCTGCGGCAGCGGCGGGATTTGTCATTCGAAGAGTGCTCCTCAGGCGGCCACGGCGGCGGCGCCCGGATTGTGCCGTAGTGCGGCTTCCCAGCGCATTTCGAGCTTGTGAAGCGCAAGCACCACGGGCAGCCCGGCGAGCGAGGCCGTCAGGTGCTTCAGCGTATGGCCCGAAACCGTGTGCCGCGTGAATTCGTAGATCTGGTGGTCGGCCAGCTCGAAAGCCTTGGCCAGCACGTAGAAGAAGATGACCCAGCCCAGCTTCAGCCCGACCGACTTGCGCATCGGCGTGGCCAGCGCCAGCGTCACCACCAGCGCCATGCCGCCGAACTGCACCAGCGCCCACGGCATGACGTTGCCGGTTTCCTGGAACACCTCGGCCGAGAGCAGGCCGGCCGTCAGTACGAACCAGGCGGCGGGCCAGCCGGCGCGCTGGCTCACCCGCTCGCAGACCGCCACCCCGATCAAGCCTGCGAAGGCCACCGCCATGCCGGCGCGGTCCGCCGCGAGCCGGGGGGCGTCGGGCACGAGGTGGAAGAAGGCCGAGCCCGCGGCGGTGGCGATCAGGCCGGCGAAGAAGAGCCAGGCGCAGTCCAGCGTGTTGTCGGGCGGGTCGCTGGCGGGCGGGGCCAGGGGGAATTGCGACAGCGCCTCCTGGTGCGAGCGGTCGATGCGGTTGAGCCGGTACAGGCCCCACAGGCCGATCACCACGAAGGGGATGTTGCTCAGCACGTCCATGGCGTTGGGCAGGCCGTGCCAGGCGCGGTCGTCGGCGAACACCGAGGCGATGGCGACTTCGGCGGCCGGCAGCTCGGGCCCGAAGAAGGCGATCAGCGCGAGCAGCACGAAGGTGAAAAGCAACCCGCGTTCGCGGCGGCTGAGAGAGGGCAAGAGCATGGCGGTCCTCGGTGGGTGGTCTGTACGAGCCGCGGAATTTAGTGGCGGGCCGCTCCACAGGCATCGAGAATCGATACGTGGCACTAATTCACACCTGACGGTATCTTCAATCGATACTTGCCGGCGCCCGTGTACGCTTCCGCCCCATGAGCACCACCGTCGATCTCGTCCAAGCCCTCAAGAACGAACTCAAGAGCGCCCGCATGACCTACGCCGACCTGGCGCGGTCGCTCGACATGGCCGAATCCAGCGTCAAGCGGATGCTGGCCAAGAGCGACATGCCGCTGTCGCGGGTGGACGCCATCTGCCGGGCGCTGAAGATCGATTTCGCCGAGCTGGCGCGCCGCGTGGCCGACGCCCAGCCGCTGCTGAAGGAGCTGACGCACGAGCAGGAAAAGGCCGTGGTCAAGGACAAGAAGCTGCTGCTGGTGGCCATCAGCGTGCTGAGCCAGTGGACGCTGGAGCAGATCGTGGCGGCCTACCGCGTGAGCGAGGCCGAGTGCATCGGCTGCCTGGCGCAGCTGGACCGCATCGGCATCATCGAACTGCGCCCGCTCAACCGGTATCGCCTGAAGCTCGCCAAGACCTTCCGCTGGCGGCCGCACGGCCCGGTGATGGAGTTCTTCCGCGAGAACGTGGTGCTCGACTACTACCGCGGCGGCTTCGACGGCCCGGCCGAGGGCCTGCTGCTGGTGCACGGCTCGATCAGCCGCTCACTGGCGCCAGCCTTCCTGGAGCGCCTGCAGCGCGTGGCGCAGGACTTCGCGCAGCAGCACCAGACGGACCAGAAGCTGTCGGCCAAGGACCGCGAGGGCTACACGCTGCTGCTGGGCATGCGCAACTGGGAATTCGAGCTCTTCACCCGCCTGCGCCGGGGCTGAACCCGGGGCCGATCAGGGCTTGGCGGCTTCCAGGGTGTCGCGCATGGTGCGCGCGGCGATTTTTGCCGCTTCGGCAAAGTCGTCGCCCGACGACGCATAAATGATCGCGCGCGACGAGTTCACGACGATCGGCGCATCGGCACGCCAGCCGGCGCGTACCGTGGCTACAGCATCGCCGCCCTGGGCGCCGACGCCCGGAATCAGCAGCGGCACCGTCGGCGCGAGCTCACGCACGCGCTCGATCTCGGCGGGGTAGGTCGCACCCACCACCAGGCCGAGCTGGCCATTCAGGTTCCACGGCCCCTGCGCCAGCCTGGCGACGTGTTCGTACAAAAAGGGCTGCCCCGCTACATCCGCCAGCCGCTGCCCCTGCAGGTCGGACCCGCCGGGATTGCTGGTGCGGCAAAGCAGGAAGGCGCCCTTGCCCTCGTGCTTGAGGTACGGCGCGACCGAGTCGAAGCCCATGAAGGGCGACAGCGTCACCGCGTCGGCACCGTAGCGCTCGAAGGCTTCCAGGGCATATTGCTCGGCGGTGGAGCCGATGTCGCCGCGCTTGGCGTCGAGGATCGTGGGCACGTGGGGCGCGTTGCGGCGCATGTGCTCCATCAGCTGTTCGAGCTGGGCTTCGGCACGGTGGGCCGCGAAGTAGGCGATCTGCGGCTTGAAGGCGATGACCAGGTCGGCCGTCGCGTCGACGATGCGCGCGCAGAAGTCATAGATGCGGCTGGCGTCGCCCTTGAACTGCCCCGGGAATCTGGCTGGCTCCGGATCGAGCCCCACGCAGAGCAAGGAACCGTTTTTTTGCTGTGCGGCGGCCAGCTTGTCGAGGAAAGTCATGGGGCCTGATTTTAGGCGGCCCGCTTTCGGCCCTCAGTTGGGCGCGGGCGTGTGCTGTTCGGCGGCCAGGCAGAGGTCGGCCCAGGCGCGTGCCTTGTCGGCGGGGTTGCGCAGCAAATACGCGGGGTGGTAGGTCGCCACCACCGCCGCGCCACCGACGGAATCCAGCGGCACGACGCGGCCGCGCAGCTTGCCCAGCGGGTCGCCGCTGCGCATCAGGCTTTGCGCCGCCAGCGGGCCCATCGCCAGCACGATGCGGGGTGCGAGCGCTGCGGCGTGCTCGTCGAAGGCCTCATCGATTGCGCGCGGGCTGCCGGGCTGGCCGGCGGCCACGCCGCGGTGGGTGCGCATGAGGTGCACTGGCGTATGGCCGTCGTGCAGCTTCAGGGCGCGCAGCATGTTGTCGAGCAGGCGGCCGGCGTCGCCCTCGAAGGGCTCGCCGTGGCGGCCGTCGGCTTCGGGCGGCATGTCGGCCACGACCAGCCAGCCGCCCTGCGTGGATTCGGCTGCGCCGGCGTCGGCGTAGAGGCGGCAGGGCGCCTCGACCAGTACGGCAGCGCCCTGGGACAGCGGCGCAGCCGCCGGGCGGGCAGCCGGTGCTGGTGCCGCAGCAGGCCGGGCGGCTGGTGCTGGCGCGGCAACGGGTGCTTCGACCTGCACGCGTTCCTCGGCCACGGCCACCTCTTCTTCGGCAACAGCAGCCGTCTCAGGCACCGCCATTTCGACAGCCTCGGGCACGGGCCACCAGACCTTCACGCCCATTTCGTCGAGCATCGCGCGCTGGCGGGCGTCGAGCTTCAATGTCTGTACCGCACTCATCGCAAGGCTCCCCAGGCGGAGCCTGATTCGTTCAAACGCAGGCTCATGACGACGGCGTCCTCGCGCTTGCCGTCGTGCGCCGGGTAGTAGCCCTTGCGCACGCCGACGCTGCGAAAGCCCTGGCGCATGTAGATGTCGAGCGCGCGCTGGTTGCTCTGGCGCACTTCGAGCCACAGCCACTGCGCGCCCTCGCCGCGAGACCAGCCGCCCAGCGCCTCGAGCATGAGCGGCGCCCAGCCCTGGCGCTGGAAGGCCGGCGCCACGGTGATGTTCAGCAGGTGCACCTCGTCGACGCCCTTCATGGCGACGAAGTAGCCGATCAGCGTTTCGCCCAGCTCCGTGACCGGCGAGCTCACACCCGGTGCCACGCCGGGCGCCAGCAGGCACTGGCAGTGGTAGCCCACGGCCATGGAATCGGTGAAGTTGGCGCGCGTCCAGGGATGGCTGTAGGCCGTCTGCTCGACCGCGCAGACGGCATCGATCCGCTCGACGGTGAGCGGTTCGAGGCGGGCTTCGACGGGCTGGAGGACGGCGCTCATGCGGGTCAGTTGGCGGCGGCTGCGGCCGCCTTGATGGCGGCGCGCTCTTCGGTGGTTTGCGCCACTTTATCGCGAACATAGAGCGGCCAGGCCTGCGCGGCCGGCACTGTGCGCCCGGCCGCGAGCAGCGCGGGGGCCAGCCGCAGCATGGCGGTGGCGGTCGGCAGCGCCTCGTGGCGGGTGGCGGGCGGGGCCAGGCGAAGGCCGTAGGCGGCGAAGGCATTGCCGGCGAGCGCCCAGCCGGCGGGCACTTCGAGGTCTTCGGGCGACAGCAGCAGAGGCTCGTCGTCGCCACCAAGCGGGCCGTTGGCCGCGAAGTCGTAGCGCGCGGCATAGATCTGGTCCATGCGGGCGTCCAGCACGGCCACCACCTGTTGGGCACCGAAGGCATGGCGCGCTTCCTCGGCCACGGCGAGCAGCGTGTCGACCGGCAGCAGCGGCACCTTGGCGCCGAAGGCCAGTCCCTGTGCCACCGAGCAGGCGGTGCGCAGCCCGGTGAACGAACCGGGGCCGCGGCCGAAGACGATGGCGTCGAGCTCGGACAGTGCCAGCCCGGCGTCGCCCAGCAGTTGCTGGATCAGCGGGAGCAGGGTGGTCGAGGCTTGCGCGCCGCCAACGCCGTTGTGCGCGAGCAGCCTGTCGCCGTGAAGCACGGCCACGGACAGGTGCTCGGTGCTGGTGTCGAAGGCGAGCAGCTTGGGCAGGGCGAGGGGCATCCGCCGATTATCGAGGGGCGGCCAATCCCCAGGGTCACGCGCCGTTATCGCTGCGCAAAATGGTCAGCCCCGCCTTGCGCAGCGGCGCCAGCGCCTTGGCAGGAGCGTCCGGCGATACCAGCAGGCTGGTGGCCGAGGTCACGGGGTTCACCACCCAGGCCGACGCTGCGCCGAGCTTTTCCGACGAGGCCAGCACGACCGTCTCGGCCGCCGACGCCATCAGCGCGCGCTTGATCTCGGCCTCTTCCAGGTCGCCCGTGGTCAGCCCTGCTTCGGCGTGCACGCCGGTGACGCCCATGAAATACGTGTCGGCATGGATGCGCGCAATGGCCGCCATCGCCGCCGAGCCGACCGCCACCACCGAGTGCTTGAAGAGGCGCCCGCCGATCAGCACCACCTCGATGCCGGCATGCGCCACCAGCTCGATGGCCACCGACGGGCTGTGCGTGACCACGGTGGCCTGCAGATTCGCCGGCAGGTGGCGCGCGAGCTGCACTGCCGTGGTGCCGCCATCGATGAATACCACCTGTCCCGGCTTCACGAGGCGCGCAGCGGCGCGGCCGATGGCCACCTTTTCATCAGGAGCCAGTTGCTGGCGCCCCGCGAAGTCGGCCTCGGCCGCCGCGACCGGCAGCGCGCCACCGTGCACGCGCTGCAACAGGCCTTCGGCGGCCAGCTCGCGCAGGTCGCGGCGGATGGTGTCTTCCGACAGGCCGAGTTCTTCGCTGAGCGACTTCGCGACGACGTTTCCGTCACGTCGCAGGACCGAGAGGATGTGTTGCTTGCGCTGGCTGGTGAGCATCGGCCGATGGTATCGGTGCGCGCCGTTTATTGCACGTTTTTTCTTGTTTTTGCACGAATTCGCACATATGCTCGCCGCCATGACCATCCACGACCGCGTCCGGGTGCACGAAGTCACCCTGCTTTCCGACAACTGGTACACGCTGCGCACCACCGCCTTCGACTGGCGGCGCAACGACGGCCAATGGCAGCGCATGCACCGCGAAACCTACGACCGCGGCAACGGCGCCACCCTGCTGCCCTACAACCTCGCGCAGCGCACCGTGCTGCTGACGCGCCAGTTCCGCTATCCGGCCTTCGTCAACGGCCACGACGACCTGCTGATCGAGGCCGCGGCCGGCCTGCTCGACGACGCGGAGCCCGAGGAGCGCATCCGCGCCGAGGTCGAGGAAGAACTCGGCTACCGGCTCGGCACGGTGCAGAAGATCTTCGAGAGCTTCATGAGCCCGGGTTCCGTTACCGAGAAGCTGCATTTCTTCGTCGCGCCCTACGAGCCCTCGATGCGCATCGGCGCGGGCGGCGGGCTGGCCGAGGAGGGCGAGGACATCGAGGTGCTGGAGCTGGCCATCGACGAGGCGCTGGCCATGGTGGCCGACGGCCGCATCGCCGACGCCAAGACGGTGATGCTGCTGTATCACGCGAAGCTTCACGTGTTTGCGCCGGGATAATCGCCGGATGCCTCTTGCCTTCCGCCGCGCGGCCTGCGCACTGACTCTCTCCTTGCTGGCCCCGGCTGGCGCCTTCGCCCAGCAAGCACTCCCGACCCAGGTCGATGCCGCCCTCGCCCGTGCCAAGGTGCCGCGCGAGTCCGTGACCATGCTGGTGGTCGAGGCCGACGGCACGCGCCAGCCGCGCCTGGCCTGGCGCACGCAGGCGCCGGTGAACCCCGCGTCGATCATGAAGCTGGTCACCACCTACGCCGCGCTCGACCTGCTCGGCGCGGCCTACAGCTGGACCACGCCGGTCTACGTCGAAGGCACGGTGAACAACGGCGTGCTCAACGGCAATCTCTACATCAAGGGCCAGGGCGACCCCAAGCTGGTGCTGGAGCGCGTGTGGCTGCTGCTGCGCCACGTGCAGGGGCTGGGCATCACCACGGTGAGCGGCGACATCGTCATCGACCGCAGCGCCTTCGAGACCACGGTCGAGGGCGACCCTGGCGCCTTCGACGGCGAGCCGCTGCGCCCCTACAACGCCTCGCCCGACGCGCTGCTGGTGAACTTCAAGTCGGTCAACATGACTTTCGCGCCCGACCGCGCCGGCCAGATCGCGCGGGTGAGCTACGAGCCTCCGCTGGCGAGCGTGGCCATGCCGCCAACCGTGGCGATCGTGCCCGGCGAATGCGGCGACTGGCGCGCCGCGCTGCGCACCGACTTCAGCGACGTGAACCGCATCCGCTTCAACGGCGGCTTCCCGGCCGGCTGTGGCGAGAAGAGCTGGGCCGTGGCCTACGGCGATCCGCGCACCTACGCCATGCGCGCCATCGGCGGCATGTGGGCCGAGATGGGCGGGCGCGTGGGCGGGCAAATGCGCGAGGGGCGCGTGCCGGCGGGGCTGAAGCCGGCCTTCGAGTTCGAATCGCCGCCGCTGGCCGAGGTGATCCGCGACATCAACAAGTACAGCAACAACGTGATGGCGCAGCAGCTGTTCCTCACGATCGGGCTCACGCAGAAGAACCGCGGCACCTTCGAGGCCTCGCGCGCCGCGTTGGGCCAGTGGTGGCGCGAGCGCATCGGCACGGGCGAGGCGCAGCCGGTGTTCGAGAACGGCTCTGGCCTGTCGCGCGACGAGCGCATCAGCGCCGCCGCGCTCGGCAAGATGCTGCAGGTGGCGTGGCGCTCGCCGGTGATGCCGGAGCTGATGTCCTCGCTGCCGGCCATGGGCGTGGACGGCACGCTGAAGAAGCGCACGCTGCGCTCCGGCGGCTCGGCCCACCTGAAGACGGGCACTCTGCGCGACGCATCCGGCGTGGCCGGCTACGTGGACGGCGCAAGCGGGCGCCGCTACGTGCTGGTGGCCATTGCCAACGGCGAGAACGCGGGCGCGGCGCGCGCGGCGTTCGACGCGCTGGTCGACTGGGCCTCGCAGGACAACTGAGGCCGACGGCTCGACAAGGCGCACGGCCAGCGGCCGTGTACTGAAATCTTCTGAGGGCAAACGCCCGCTTGCGCGCGGGCATGCCCCTGCACAGAATCGGACGGTCGTTCTTTTCCGTACAAAACCAACGCAGGAGACATGCCTTGACAAAGCCCCACCCCCATTCGTCCGTCCCGATGCGCAAGACAGCAGCCCTGACGGCGCTCGCAGGCGCAACCTTGTTGCTGCTCGCCGCCTGCGGAGGCGGTGGTGGTGGCGGGGGTATCGGCATCGGGGTGGGCGTTCCGCCGCCCGCCACCGACGACGGCCGGGGCTCGGTGGTCACCAACCCGCCCGAGCAGACGGCGAAGCTGACCGCCGACCAGTTCACCGCCAGCCTGCAGGCCAGCGACCAGGGCAAGGCGCTGCTGCAGGTGGCGGGCACGCCCAAGTGCGGCATCGACCTGCGCTATCTCGAATACCGCACCATCGGCGCGAAGAGCGAGGCCACCAACGCCACCGCCGCGATCATGGTGCCCACCGGCTCCGACGTGGCCTGCGGCGGCCAGCGTCCAGTGGTGCTCTATGCCCACGGCACCACCGCCGCCAAGGCCTACAACCTGGCCAAGTGGACCGACAGCACGCAGGCGGCTGCCGGCGAGGGCCTGATGGTTGCCGCCATGTTCGCGGCGCAGGGCTACATCGTGGTGGCGCCCAATTACGCGGGCTACGACAAGTCGACCCTGCCCTACCACCCGTATCTCAACGGCGACCAGCAGGGCAAGGACATGGTCGACGCGCTCACCGCCGCGCGCAAGACCTTCTCGGGCATCGGCGCGAACGACGCCGGCTCGCTGTTCATCACCGGCTACTCGCAGGGCGGCTACGTGGCAATGGCGGCGCACCGCGAGATGCAGGCCACGGGCAAGACGGTGACGGCGTCGGCGCCACTGTCGGCACCCTCGGCCATCAGCCTGCTGACGGACTACACCTACCAGGGCTGGCCGGCGCTGGGCGCCACGCTGTTCGTGCCGCTGCTGTCGACCAGCTGGCAGCAGCAGTTCGGCAACGTCTACAGCTCCACCAGCGACGTGTATGAAGCGCAGTACGCCAACGGCATCGACACCCTGCTGCCGAGCACCTCGCCCGGCACGCTGTTCTCCAGCGGCAAGCTGCCGCAGCTGGCGCTGTTCCCGGCGAACGCCACGCCGGGGCCGGTGAGCCCCTCGCTGTCGATCTTCTACGGCGCCAACAACCTCATCAAGCAGAGCTTCCTGACGCAGGCCGCCGGCGACATCCAGGCCACGCCCTGCCCCGGCAACGCGCTGCCGCCCACATCGGCGTCGCTGAGCACGGCATCGCCGCTGGACTGCAAGCCGTCCACGGGCTTCCGCAAGGCGGCGCTCGCCAACGACCTGCGCAACTGGACGCCGACCCGGCCGATGCTGATGTGCGGCGGCGCCAACGATCCGACGGTGAACTTCGTGAGCACCCGCGCCACGTCAGGCTACTTCCGCGCCAAGGGCGTGCCGGCCACCGCGCTGGCAGTGGTGGACCTGGAAGATTCGGCCGCGATCGACGCCTACTCGACGGCCCGTGCCGGCTTCGCGCAGGCCAAGGCCCTGCTGGCGCAGAACACGTCGGGCAGCGCATCTGACAAGGCGCAGGCGGTCACGCTGGCGTACCACGGCACGCTGGCACCGCCGTTCTGCCTGGCCTCCGCCCGTGGCTTCTTCCAGGGCGTGCTCGCCGCTGGGGGCTGATCGAGGATCAGGCCGCTGACGCGCGCTGCAGCCGATCCCGCACGCCTTCCCAATCGGGCGTGTCGGGTGGCATCTCGACCCAGATCAGCTTGACGCCCTGCGCATCGAACTCGCGCAGCACCGCGAAGAGCTGCTGCGCACTGGCCGCCGCATCGTCGGGCATGCGCCGCTGCAGCACGCGCTGCGAGCGGCTGCGCACCACGGTGCGCGACCACACGGCGATGTGCGCGGCATTCGCGCCCAGCACGTCGAGGCCGGTCTGGATCGCCTTGGCGTCCATCAGCCGCACCTTGGCGTCCGGGGCGTAGTGCGCCTCCAGCGTGCCCGAGGCGCGCGGGTCGGGTGTTTCGAGCACTTCGCGGTCGCTGAGCCTCTCGCCGCAGGCGGCCTCGATCTGCGCGCGCGTGATCAGGCCGGGCCGCAGCAGCACGGGGGCGCCGCGGCTGCAGTCGACGATGGTCGACTCGATACCGACCTCGCAGGCTCCGCCGTCGACCACCAGCAGCGCGTCGCCGAACTCGTCGTGCACGTGCTGCGCCGTGGTCGGGCTGACGCGGCCGAAGCGGTTGGCGCTGGGCCCCGCAAGGCCGGGCACACCCTGCTGGGCGCAGGCTTCGAGCAGCGCCTGCGCCACAGGATGCGAGGGGCAGCGCAGGCCGATGGTGTCCTGCCCGCCGGCCGCCGCCGCGCCCACGCCGGGCTGGCGCGTGACGATCAGCGTGAGCGGCCCGGGCCAGAAGGCCTGCACGAGTTTCTGCGCGAAGAGCGGCAGCGGCTGGGCGAAGCGCGACAACGACTCGGTGCCCTTGATGCCGGCCGCCACGTGGACGATCAGCGGGTGATCGGCGGGCCGCCCCTTGGCCTTGAAGATGCCTGCCACGGCCATGTCGCTGCTCGCGTCGGCCCCCAGGCCGTAGACAGTCTCGGTCGGAAAGGCCACCAGCCCGCCCGCGCGAAGCACACGCGCGGCTTCGGCAATGGACTCGGGGGAGCGGCCGTCGAGGATCATGCGAGATCGGCGGTAGTCACCGCCGGCAGGCCCAGCAGCAGCGCGGCCTGCGAGGCGGTGGCACGCACGGCTTCGAGCGTGGCGCCGGTGAGCGTGAGGTGGCCCATCTTGCGGCCGCGCCGAGGGTCGATCTTTCCGTAGAGGTGCAGGTGCACGCCCGGCAGCGCGAGCACTTCGCTCCAGCGCGGCGAAACCGGCTTGTCGCCGCCCTCGGCGGTGAACCACAGGTCGCCCAGCAGGTTGAGCATGATCGCGGGGCTGTGCTGGCGCGGCGCGGCCAGCGGCAGGCCGGCGAGCGTGCGCACCTGCAGCTCGAACTGCGACACGTCGCAGGCTTCCATCGTGTAGTGGCCGCTGTTGTGCGGGCGCGGCGCCATCTCGTTGACGACCAGCGAGCCATCGGCCAGCGCGAAGAACTCGACGCACAGCACGCCCACATAGCCCAGGCCGTTGGCGATGCTCTTCGCCGAATTGACCGCGCCCTGCGCCACCGTCTTCGGCATGTTCTGCGGATGCACCTCGGTGACAGCCAGGATGCCGTCGCGGTGCAGGTTGCGCTGCGGCGGAAAGTGCACGATCTGCCCGTCGCGGCTGCGCGCGAGGATGACCGAGCATTCGAACTCCAGCGGCAGCATCTTCTCGAGCACGCAGGGCACGCAGCCCGTGGCCTGCCAGGCGTCGACCAGCTCGGCGCGCGTCTTCACGCGCTGCTGGCCCTTGCCGTCGTAGCCCAGCCGCGCGGTCTTCAGGATGCCGGGCAGCAGGCTGTCTTCAACGGCGGCGAGCTGCGCCGCGGTCTCGATGACCGCGTAGGGCGCGCAGGGCACGCCGCAGCGGGTGAAGTGGGCCTTTTCGGCGATGCGGTCCTGCGCGATGGCGATGGCCGAGGCGCCGGGCGACACCGGCCGCGCGACCGCAAGGTGCTCCAGCGAGGGCGCTGGCACGTTCTCGAACTCGGTCGTCACCGCATCGGCCAGGCCGGCGAGGCGGGCCAGGCCGTCGACGTCGTCGTAGTCGGTGTGGATGTGGTGGTGGCTCACGCGGCCGGCGGGGCTGTCGGTGTCGGGATCGAGCACCGCCGTGAAGTAGCCCATGCGCTGGGCCGCATGGGCGAACATGCGCCCCAGCTGGCCGCCGCCGAGCACGCCGAGCGTGGCGCCCGGGAGGATGGGCAGGTCACCGTTCTTGCTGTTGCTCACAGGGCACCTCCGCCTTGCGGCGAGAAAGGGGACACGGGGGGCACTTCTCCAACACCGCCGGCAGGAGCCGGCGGCAGCGTCATGGCCTCGGCGGCGGCGGTCTGCGCCGTGCGGAAGGCATCAAGCTTCGCGCGCAGCGCCGGGTCGTTCACCGCCAGCATTGCCACCGCGAACAGCGCCGCGTTGGCCGCGCCCGCATTGCCGATAGCAAAAGTGGCCACCGGCACGCCCTTGGGCATCTGCACGATGCTGTAGAGCGAATCGACGCCCTGCAGGTGGCGGCTGGCCACCGGCACGCCCAGCACCGGCACCGTGGTCTTGGAGGCCAGCATGCCCGGCAGATGGGCCGCGCCGCCCGCGCCCGCGATGATTGCGGTGAGCCCGCGCCCGGCGGCGCTTTCGGCGTACGCGAAGAGCGCATCGGGCATCCGGTGGGCCGAGACCACCTTTGCTTCGTGACTGATTCCGAATTGCTGGAGAATCTCGACCGCGTTGCGCATCGTCTCCCAATCGGAGTTCGAGCCCATCACTACACCGACCTGAATGGTTTCGTTCATGGTTTCAATTTTACGTTTCACCCTCAGCTGGTTCCGATGATCGACATCACTCTCGAAAATTTCCAGGCCGAACTGATCGAAGGCTCAGTGGCCACGCCGGTGCTGCTGGACATCTGGGCCGAATGGTGCGGCCCCTGCAAACAGCTGGGCCCGGTGCTCGAAAAGCTCGAAGTCGAGTACGCCGGCCGCTTCACGCTGGCCAAGCTCGACGCCGACAAGGTGCCGCAGATTTCGTCGCAGCTGTCCGAAATGTTCGGCGTGCGCAGCATCCCGTTCTGCGTGATGTTCAAGGACGGCCAGCCGGTGGACGGCTTTGTCGGCGCCATTCCGGCCGAGAAGATCCGCGAATTCCTCGACAAGCACGTGCCGGGCGCCGACGAGGCCGAGGCCGCCTCTGAAGAAGCCGCCGCGCAGGAAGCGCTGGCCGAGGGCGACACCCAGGGCGCGCTCGAACGGCTGCAGCACGCCGTGGCCACCGACCCGGCCAACGACGACGCCCGCTTCGACTACATCAAGCTGCTGCTGCAGGAAGGCCGCGTCGACGACGCCAAGGTCGCCTTTGCCCCGGTGATCGCCAAGACCACGCTGGTACGCCGCTTCGATGCATTGCAGCGCTGGATGGATGCTATCGATTTCGCAGCACCGGTGGCAGGCGCCGCGCCTGCGATCGCCGAGTTCGAGGCGAAGATCGCCGCCAACAAGCGCGACTTCGACGCCCGCTTCGGCCGTGCCCGCCTGCTGATGGCCGCACAGCGCTGGACCGACGCGATGGACGAGCTGCTCGACATCCTGATGCGCGACAAGACCTGGAGCGAAGACCTGGCCCGCAAGACCTACATCGCCATCCTCGACCTGATCGAGCCGCCGAAGGTGAAGGTGGCCGACGGGCAGATCCCGCCGGACGATCCGGTGGTGGCCACTTATCGCCGCCGCCTCAGCAGCATCGTGCTGAGCTGATCCGGAAAGCGGATCCACAAAGCGACCCTCGGGGTCGCTTTTTCGTGGCCGCCTCGAATACGATCACGCCCGATTCAACTTGTTGCAGATTGAAAAGGAAGACTGGCCATGCGCTCCTTCGCCCGCCGTATCGTGTTTCCCCTTCTTGCCACGACGGCGCTGCTGACCGCCCTGACCGGTTGCGGCAGCGGCATCAGCCTCGACGAACCAATCGAAGGGCCGGTCTGGCGCCTTGCTCAGTTGGGTGAAGAGCCGGTCGGGCAGAGCGAAGCGCAAGTTCAGTTCGACCGCAGCAGCGGCCGCGTCAGCGGATCGGGCGGCTGCAACCGCATCTCCGGCACATTCACGCGCAGCGGCATCACACTGAAGATCGGCCAACTGGCCTCTACCCGCATGGCCTGCGCGGACCCGGCGCGTGGGGCCAATGAAGCGCAGTTCATTTCCGCGCTGCAGAGCACCGCGAGCTACCGGCTGGCGGGGCCGAGCCGGCTGGCGCTGCTGGACGGCGGCGGGCGGACGGTGGCGCTGTTGAATTCGGGAACGTCGCGCTGAAGGATCAGCCCGTCAGGCGCTCCAGCGCCTCGCGGTACTTGGCAGCCGTCTTCTCGATGACCTCAGCCGGCAGGCGCGGCGCCGGGGGCGTCTTGTCCCACGGCTTGCCGTTGATCTTGGTGGCTTCGAGCCAGTCGCGCACGAACTGCTTGTCATAGCTCGGCGGGTTGGCGCCGGTGGCCAGCGCGGCCTGGTAGCCCTCGACCGGCCAATAGCGCGAGCTGTCTGGCGTGAGCACTTCGTCCATCAGCACGAGCGTGCCGGCCTCGTCCAGGCCGAACTCGAACTTGGTGTCGGCAATGATCATTCCCTTGGTCAGGGCGATCTGGGCGGCGGTTTCGTAGATGGCGATGCTGGTCTCGCGGATCTGCTGGGCCAGCTTGGGGCCGACGATCTCGACCACGCGGTCGTAGCTGATGTTCTCGTCGTGCTCGCCGGCCGCGGCCTTGGCGGCGGGCGTGAAGATCGGGCGCGGCAGCTTGCTGGCGTTGGTCAGGCCCTCGGGCAGCGGCACGCCGCAGACCGATCGGCTTTCCTGGTATTCCTTCCAGCCGCTGCCGGCCAGGTAGCCGCGCACCACGGCCTCGACCGGAATGGGCTTCAGGCGCTTGACCAGCATCGAGCGGCCCGTGACCTGAGGCACCTCGTCGGGTGTTACAGCGCTTTCGGGCGCGTCGCCGGTCAGGTGGTTGGGGCAGATCTGGCCCAGCCGCTCGAACCACCACAGCGCCATCTGCGTGAGGATCTCGCCCTTGCCGGGAATGGGCTCGCCCATGATCACGTCGAAGGCGCTGAGCCGGTCGCTCGCGACCATCAGGATGCGGTCTTCGCCGACGGCGTAGTTGTCGCGCACCTTGCCGCGCGCAAGCAGGGGCAGGCTCTGGATGGAGGAGGTGTGGACGGTGGTCATGGGAACAGATGCTGTGGGGAAACTGATGACGGGAAAGCGGATTGTGCGCGCAGAAAAAAGCCACCGCGAACGGTGGCCCTCGAATCGCAGGGAAGTTTTTAGACGACTTCCTGAGCCAGTTCGCCCTTGGCGTACTTGGCGGCGACCACTTGCAGCGTGTCGCCCTTGATCTTGGCGCCCTGGCCTTCGCAGCCGAACTCGATGTAGCGCTGCTTGCAGATCAGCTTTGCGGCCTCGCGCGCGGGCTTGAGCCACTCGCGGGCGTCGAACTTCTCGGGGTTCTCGGCCAGGAACTTGCGCACCGCGCCGGTCATGGCCAGGCGGATGTCGGTGTCGATGTTGATCTTGCGCACGCCGTGCTTGATGGCTTCCTGGATTTCCTTGACGGGCACGCCGTAGGTTTCCTTCATGTTGCCGCCGTACTGGCGAATGATGGCCAGCAGTTCCTGCGGAACGCTCGACGAGCCGTGCATCACCAGATGGGTGTTGGGAATGCGGCGGTGGATTTCCTTGATGCGGTCGATCGCCAGGATGTCGCCGGTGGGCTCGCGCGTGAACTTGTAGGCGCCGTGGCTGGTGCCGATCGCGATGGCCAGCGCGTCGATCTGGGTGCGCTTGACGAAGTCGGCGGCCTGCTCGGGGTCGGTGAGCAGCTGTTCGCGCGTCATGGTGTCGTCGGTGCCGTGGCCGTCTTCCTTGTCGCCCTTCATGGTCTCGAGCGAACCGAGGCAGCCGAGCTCGCCTTCGACGGTAACGCCCAGGCGGTGGGCCATGTCCGACACCTTCTTGGTGACGTCAACGTTGTAGTCGTAGCTGGCGATGGTCTTGCCGTCGGCCTCGAGCGAGCCGTCCATCATGACCGAGCTGAAGCCCAGGTCGATGGCGCCCTTGCAGACGTCGGGGTTCTGGCCGTGGTCCTGGTGCATGACCAGCGGGATGTTCGGGTACTGCTCGATGGCGGCCTGGATCAGGTGCTTGATGAAGGCTTCGCCGGCGTATTTGCGGGCGCCTGCGCTGGCTTGCAGGATGACGGGCGCGCCGGTTTCCTTGGCGGCCTCCATGACGGCCTGGACCTGTTCGAGGTTGTTGACGTTGAAGGCCGGAATGCCGTAGCCATTGGCTGCGGCATGGTCGAGCAGTTCGCGCATCGAGACGAGTGCCATGGAAATACCTCGCGGAAATTAGGGAAAGAAGAAGGCTGAAAGACAGGAGAAAACTGCCGCAATTCTACCGAGCCCCCTTGTGGGACAGGACTGACGCCAACCCGAGGAACTCCATCACCGGCGGCAGCACCGGCCCACCCAGCCACTGGATGGGCCTGGCGAAAGCGCCGATCAGCGTCACGTGGCTCAGGTTGTCGAACAGCCTGACCTGCACCGGCACGCCCGCCGCGCGCAGCGCCGTGGCCATCTGCCCGGTGTTGC
The DNA here is from genome assembly GCF_059416325.1 of Variovorax sp. GW821-FHT09D05. NCBI lineage: Bacteria > Pseudomonadati > Pseudomonadota > Betaproteobacteria > Burkholderiales > Comamonadaceae > Variovorax > Variovorax sp. GW821-FHT09D05. The sequence continues at coordinate 407,140 of NZ_JBWKOZ010000002.1, forward strand.
GGTCGGGGTAGACCAGGTCGTCTTTCGATGCCGCCATGAGCAGCGCGCGCGGCGAGGCTGGCGTGACATGCACCAGCGGCTGCGAGTCGGGCGGCGTGTCCGGCCAGTTGAAGGCGGCCTGCGCCTGCGGGTCGCCGATGGGCAGGAAGTCGTAGGGGCCGGCCAGGCCGATCCAGCCCGCGAGTTGCTTCGGGCTGGCGCCCACCTCGCCGAGCCAGCGCTCGTCGAGTGCCACCATCGCGGTGTTGTAGCCACCCGAGCTGTGCCCCATCACGAACACCTGCTTCGGATCGGCACCCAGCCGGGCCGCGTTGTCGAGCGCCCATTTGACGGCCAGCGCGCTGTCGCGCACGAACGCCGGGTAGGTGAAGGCCGGCGACAGCCCGTAGTCGGGCACCACCACCACCGCGCCGCGCGCGGCCAGCGCCTCGCCGACGAACCTGTAGCTGGCGCGGTCGCCGGTCGTCCAGGTGCCGCCGTAGAAGAACACGACCAGCGGCCGCACACCCTGGGCCGGCCGGGTGGCCGGCAACGGCTGGTACACGTCGAGCAACTGGCGGGGCGCCTGGCCGTAGGCGATGCCGCCCTGGAACCGGTAGGTGTCGGTGGGCACCAGGCCGTTGAGCACCTTGACCGGCGAGCAGGCCGGGAGCACTGCGGCGGCGATGACGCAGAGGGCGATGAAGAAAGCGCCGCGGCGCCGGCGGAGTGACGCGAAGGTGGGAAGACTCATCGCAACAGTACGCACGCGGGCGGGCGCCGGTTTCGTCAGATCGGCAACTGCGTGGTCGACAGCACCTGCTTGAGCACAACGAAAGTCCGGACCTGCCGCACGCCCGGCAGGTACAGCAGCTGCTCGGCATGCAGGTGGTTGAAGCTGTCGTTGTCGCGCGTGCGCACGAGCATGAAGTAATCGAACTCGCCCGTGACCACATGGCATTCGAGGCAGCCCGACACCTTCTGCGCGGCCTTCTCGAAATCGGCGAACGAGTCGGGCGTGGAGCGGTCGAGCACCACGCCGATCATCACGAGCATGCCGACGTCGAGCGCGTCGGCATCGAGCAGGGCGACGATGCCCTTGATGAACCCCTCCGCCTTGAGCCGCTCGACGCGGCGCAGGCAGGCGGCTGCACTGAGATTGACCTTGGCGGCCAGCGCCACGTTCGACAGCGAGGCGTCGCGCTGAAGGGCGCGGAGGATGGCGCGGTCGGTGCGATCGAGCTCCGGCGCGATACGCAATTTTGTTGTGTTCATGCCTTATTTTTCGGCTTGAAAGTTTTCGATCTGGCCATAGTGCCTTTTTTTCTCTAGAGAATCCACAAAACTTCGCAAGCACGTTGCGTTCGCTTCTTTCTACGATCTAAGGCTTCAACTCCCTGGAGCCGCTCCCATGAATCTGAAGAAGTTTCCCCGCTACGCCCTGACCTTCGGCCCCACGCCGATTCACCCGCTGAAGCGGCTGAGCGCGCACCTCGGCGGCAAGGTCGATCTGTACGCCAAGCGCGAGGACTGCAACAGCGGCCTGGCCTTCGGCGGCAACAAGACGCGCAAGCTCGAATACCTGATCCCCGAGGCGCTCGAGGGCGGCTACGACACGCTGGTGTCCATCGGCGGCATCCAGTCGAACCAGACGCGGCAGGTGGCCGCGGTGGCCGCGCACCTCGGGCTGAAATGCGTGCTGGTGCAGGAGAACTGGGTCAACTACTCCGACGCGGTGTACGACCGGGTCGGCAACATCGAGATGTCACGCATCATGGGCGCCGACGTGCGGCTGGACGCGGCAGGATTCGACATCGGCATCCGCAAGAGCTGGGAAGACGCGATGGAGAGCGTGCGCAAGGCAGGCGGCAAGCCGTTTCCGATTCCGGCGGGCTGCTCGGAGCATCCGCGCGGCGGGCTCGGCTTCGTCGCCTTTGCCGAAGAAGTGCGCCAGCAGGAGGCCGAGCTGGGCTTCAAGTTCGACTACATCGTGGTCTGCGCGGTCACCGGCAGCACGCAAGCCGGCATGGTGGTGGGCTTCGCGGCCGACGGCCGGGCCGACCGCGTGATCGGCATCGACGCCTCGGCCAAGCCGCAGCAGACCTTCGACCAGATCCTGCGCATCGCGAAGAACACGGCCGAGCTGGTGGAGCTGGGCCGCGACATCACCGAGAAAGACGTGGTGCTCGACCGCCGCTTCGGCGGCCCCGAGTACGGGCTGCCGAACGACGGCACGCTGGAAGCCATTCGCCTGTGCGCGCGCTTCGAGGGCATGCTGACCGACCCCGTGTACGAGGGCAAGTCGATGCACGGGATGATCGAGAAGGTGCGGCTGGGGGAATTCCCGGCCGGCTCGAAGGTGCTGTATGCGCACCTGGGCGGGGTGCCCGCGCTGAACGCCTACAGCTTCCTGTTCCGCAACGGTTGAGCCGATTCAGCTCGCGCGGCAGATCTTGAGCATGTTGGTGCCGCCCGGGGCACCCATCGGCTCGCCGCAGGTAATGGCGTAGACGTCGCCGCTCTGCACGATGCCGCGCTTCTTCAGGTGGTTTTCGGCCTGCTGCAGCGCGGTGTCGCGGTCGCTTTCCGAATCCATCAGCAGCGGACGCACGTTGCGATACAGCGCCAGCTTGCGCTGCGTGGCCAGCCGCGAGGTCAGCGCGTACATGGGAATGTGCGCGCGGTGGCGGCTCATCCACAGGATGGTGGAGCCCGACTCGGTCAGCGCCACGATGGCCTTGGCGCCCAGGTGGTGGGCCGTGAACAGCGCGCCCATGGCGATCGACTGGTCGATGCGGCTGTAGGTCTTGCCGCTGAAATCGGCGTCGAGCGTCTTGTCTTCGGCAGCTTCGGCGGCTTCGCAGATGCGGCTCATCTCCTGCACGGTCTCGAGCGGGTAGCGGCCCGAGGCGGTCTCGGCCGAGAGCATCACGGCGTCGGTGCCGTCGAGCACGGCGTTGGCCACGTCGCTCACTTCGGCGCGCGTGGGCACGGGGTTGGTGATCATCGACTCCATCATCTGGGTCGCGGTAATGACCACCTTGTCCATGTCGCGCGCCATGCGGATCATTTTTTTCTGCAGCGCCGGCACGGCCGCATTGCCCACCTCGACCGCGAGGTCGCCGCGCGCGACCATGATGCCGTCGCTGGCGCGCAGGATTTCTTCCAGCTTGGGGATGGCTTCGGCGCGTTCGATCTTGGCGATCATGCCGGGCTTGTGGCCGTACTCGGCCGCGGCCACGTTGCACAGCTGGCGCGCCATTTCCATGTCGGTGGCGTTCTTCGGGAAGCTCACGGCCACGTAGTCGGCCTGGAAGCTCATCGCGGTCTTGATGTCTTCCATGTCCTTGGCGGTCAACGCGGGCGCCGTGAGGCCACCACCCTGCTTGTTGATGCCCTTGTTGTTCGACAGCTCGCCGCCCAGCTTGACGGTGGTGTGCACGGCCTCGCCCTTGACGGCGTCGACAGTCAGCACGATGAGGCCGTCGTTCAGCAGCAGCCTGTCGCCGGGCTTCACGTCGCGCGGGAGGTCTTTGTAGTCGAGGCCCACGGCATCGGCGTCGCCGAGTTCGGTGCGCGAGGCGTCGAGCACGAACTTGGCGCCCGGCTCCAGCCAGACCTTGCCCTGCGCGAACTTGCCGACGCGGATCTTGGGGCCCTGCAGGTCGGCCATGATGGCCACTTCGCGGCCGGCCTTGCGGGCGGCTTCGCGCACCATGGCGGCGCGGTCGATGTGGTCTTGCGCGGTGCCGTGGCTGAAGTTCAGCCGCACCACGCTGACCTTGGCCTGGATCATCTTTTCCAGCAATTCGGGGGTGCTGGACGCCGGACCGAGCGTGGCAACGATCTTGGTGGCGTGGCGGGGGATGCGGTCCGTGCTCATGAGGGTAGTCTCCGTTTTGTATTCGCTACTGTATACACTTTGTGTGTCGGACGGAAGTCACCCATGGGTTTTCCCGCGCAGGGCCTTGCTCAACCGGCCGCGCGCTTCGACAGGATCTCGAAGGCCGGCAGAGTCTTGCCTTCCAGCACTTCCAGGAAGGCGCCGCCGCCGGTCGAGATGTAGCCGACCTGCTTTTCGATGCCGTACTTGGCGATGGCCGCCAGCGTGTCGCCGCCACCGGCGATAGAGAAGGCACTGCTCTCGGCAATGGCCTGCGCGATGGCCTTGGTGCCATTGGCGAAGGCGTCGAACTCGAACACGCCCACCGGGCCGTTCCAGACGATGGTGCCGGCTTCGCGCAGCTGCGCGGCCAGGATCGCGGCCGTCTTCGGGCCGATGTCGAGGATCAGGTCGTCGTCGGCCACATCGCTTGCGTCCTTGACGGTGGCAGCCGCGTCGGCCGCGAAGGTCTTGGCCGTGACCACGTCCACCGGAATCGGCACGTCGGCGCCGCGCGCGCGCATGGCGTCGATCACCGCCTTGGCCTGGTCGACCAGGTCGGGCTCGGCCAGCGACTTGCCGATCTTCAGGCCGGCCGCCAGCATGAAGGTGTTGGCGATGCCGCCACCCACGATCAGCTGGTCGACATTGGCCGACAGGCTCTTGAGGATGGTGAGCTTGGTGCTGACCTTGGAGCCGGCCACGATGGCCACCAGCGGCCGCTTGGGTTGCGCCAGCGCCTTGGTGATGGCGTCGATCTCGGCCGCCAGCAGCGGGCCGGCCGCGGCGATCTTCGCGAACTGCGCAATGCCGTAGGTGGTGGCCTCGGCGCGGTGGGCGGTGCCGAAGGCGTCGTTCACGTAGATGTCAGTGAGGGCGGCCAGCTTCTTGGCCAGTGCCTCGTCGTTCTTCTTCTCGCCCTTGTTGACGCGGCAGTTCTCGAGCAGCACGACCTGACCGGGCTTGACGTCGACGCCGTCGACCCAGTTGGAGACCAGCGGCACCCCATTTTCGTACGGGTGGCCGAGCAGCTCGCCCAGGCGCTTGGCGACGGGGGCAAGCGAGTCTTCGGGCTTGAACTCGCCTTCGGTCGGGCGGCCCAGGTGCGACGTGACCATCACTGCTGCACCAGCGTCGAGCGCCAGCTGGATGCAAGGCACCGAGGCGCGCACGCGCGTGTCTTCGGTGATGTTGCCTGCGTCGTCCTGCGGCACGTTGAGGTCGGCACGGATGAAGACGCGCTGGCCGGCGGCTTTGCCCTGTGCGCAGAGGTCGGTGAATCGAATGACGTTCATGGATCTGGAGGAGGTGGAAGACGGGTCGGCCTGCATTGTAGGTTTGGCCCCACTGCCGCTCTACGCGCCTGTTGCAGCGCTCCGATGCTTTTCAGCCCTTTTGCTGCGCCTTGGCGAAGCTTTCGAGAACGCCGACAAAGCTCGCGGCGGCCGGCGACAGCGAGCGCCGCGCCGCGCTGTAGACGCACACCTCGCGGTGAAAGTCGGGCGATTCGAGCCTCACCATCTGCAGGCCATGGGCACGCACCAGCGGCGCCGAATAGGTCGGGCACACCGTGAGCCCCAGCCCAGAGGCCACCATGCCGAGGGCGGTGGTCATGTACGACACCTCCTGCGTGGCGGGGCGCAACATGTAGTCGCGCTCTGCCGGGGCCAGCTCGGGCAGCACGCGCTGGCGAAAGTCGCGCGTGGGGGCGATGAAGGTGTAGGGCTCGAGCTCGTGCCATCGCACCTTGCGGCGGTTGGCAAAGGCATGGCCGGGCGGGCAGATCAGCCAGTGCCGGTCGCGCAGCAGCGTGCGGCGCTCGATGGCGCTGTCGACGGCCACGTCCTGCCCCACGGCCAACTCCACGTCGCCGGCCGTCACCCCCGCGAGCAGGTTCTCGGGCAGCGTGTCGGTCAGGCGCACATCCACGTCGGGGTACTGCTCGCGGTAGAGCGCGATCACGCGTGGCATCAACGTGCAGGCCATGAGCTGCGGCGCCGCAAGCCGTAGCAAGCCTTTCTTCTTGTCACGCAAATCCGTGACGCCGGCCACCGCGCTCGTCAGGTCGCCGAGCAGGCGATGCACCGACGGCAAGAACTCGCGCCCCGCCTCCGACAGCTGCACGCTGCGGGTGTTGCGGTCGAGCAGCTGCACACCCATCTCTCGCTCCAACTCACGCACCAGCACGCTGAGCGCCGACTGCGTGAGATGAAGTTGCAGCGCCGCCGCGGTGAAGCTGCCGGTTTCGGCCACGGCGGCAAAGGCGCGCAACTGGCGCAGGGTGAGATTCATATATACGGTTATTTCATCAATCGATGAATTAATTTCGATTGCATCATAAGACGCGGCATCGCCCAATAACGGCTCACTGGAGACACGAGCCATGCCGATCCCCCCACCCGTGCGCGGGCTGCACCACTTCGCCTGGCGCTGCCGCGACAGCGAGGAAACCCGCCGCTTCTACGAAGACCTGCTGGGCCTGCCGCTGGCCCACGTCATCAAGAGCGACCACGTGCCGAGCACGGGCGAGTACTGCCCCTACGTGCACATCTTTTTCCAGATGCGCGACGGCTCGTACATCGCCTTCTTCGACCTCGGCGACGACATCGCCGCACTGCCCTCGCCCAACACGCCCTCGTGGGTGAACCACATCGCGCTGCGGGTCGATTCGGTGGCCGACCTGCTGGCGGCCAAGGCGCGGCTCGAAGGCGCGGGCGTCGAGGTACTGGGCGTGACCGACCACCACATCATCGAATCGATCTACTTCTTCGACCCCAACGGCATTCGCGTGGAACTGACCACGCCGACCGTGCCGCAAACGGAGATGGACGCGCACGCGCTGCGCGCTCGCGCCGACCTCGATGCGTGGACCGCGCGCAAGGCCGAACTTCGTGCGACAGCAGCAAAGGGTGCGCCGAATGTCTGAGCTGCAACTCGCCGTCATCGACGTGAAGCCCGGCGCGGCGATGGAGAGCCAGTCGGGCCTGCAGATGCTGCGCCCGCGCATCTACGGCGCCTTCCGCGCACCGCAAGGCCCGAAGAAGGTCGCCGCCATCGTGATGCACCCGACCAGCAACTTCATGGGCCACTACCTGATCGGCCCGCTGGCCGAGCGCGGCATCTGCTGCATGGGGCTCAACTCGCGCTTCGTGGGCAACGACACGGTGCTGCTGATGGAGCGTGCCATTCAAGACCTGGGCGCCGGCGTGCAGTACCTGCGCGCTGCCGGCTACGAAAAGGTGTTTCTCGTCGGCAACTCGGGCGGCGCGGCGCTCGCGAGCTTCTACCAGGCGCAGGCCGAGAAGCTCACGGCCACGCACCTGCCCGACGGTGACCCCACGCACCTGCACCCGAGCGACCTTCCGCCCGTGGACGGCATCGCGCTGTGCGCCGCGCACCTGGGCCGCACGCGGCTGATGCGCGACTGGATCGACCCGTCGGTCACCGACGAGCACGACCCGCTCTCGGTGAACCCCGAACTCGACATGTACGACCCGCGCCACCGCGTGCCCTACGACAGCGACTTTCTCGCACGCTTCAGCGCGGCGCAGAAGGCACGGCTGGACCGCATCGAGCAATGGGCCATCGACCGGCTTGCCTTGCTGCGCAACACGCCGGGCGCGCCGCGCGACCAGACCTTCATCGTCTATCGCACGCATGCCGATCCGCGCTGCGTGGACCTGTCGCTCGACCCCAACGACCGCCTTCCGGGCAGCGTGTGGGGCGACGCCCGGCAGGTGAACTACTCGGCCAATGCGATGGGGCGTACCACCTCGCTGACGGCGTTTCTCTCGCAATGGTCGTCACGCTCGCAGGCCGACGGGCCGACGAACCTCGCGCGAACCACGGTGCCGAAGCTGCTGCTGACCTACACGGGCGACCAGTCGACCTTTCCGAGCACGCGCGATGCGTGGATGGCCGCGGGCGAGTCGCGCATCCGCAACGTCGACATCGTCGGCGGCAACCACTATCTCGCGGGTCAGCCGGAGTTGATCCCCAAGGCGGCGGACGCCATCGCCGAGTTCGCGCACGCGCTGTAGAAGAGACATGGAAAACTTTGCTTTCGCGCCGGCCTACGAGCTGCCGGTCTGGCCCTTCACGCCACCGCCCGAACTGGGCAGCACGAAGCCCGTGCGCCACCCCATAGTGATCGTCGGTGCCGGCCCCTCGGGCCTCACGCTGGCCTGCGACCTCGCACAACGCGGCGTGCGCGCCGTGCTGCTCGACGAAGACGACACCGTCGGCGTGCGCGGCGCCTCGTCGCGCGGCATCTGCTATGCGCAGAAGAGCCTGGAGATCTTCGAACGCCTGGGCATCTACGAACGCATCGCGGCCAAGGGCATCACCTGGTCGTTCGGGCGCACCTTCTCCGGCGAGCAGGAGGTCTACAACTTCAACCTGCAGGCCAACAGCGTCTCGAGGCAGCCGCCCTTCATCAACCTGCAGCAGTTCTACGTCGAGTGGTTTCTGGTCGAGCGCATCCTCGAACTCGGGCTGACCGACGTGCGCTGGAAGAGCCGCGTCACGCGCGTCGAGCAGCTGGCCGATGGCGTGCGCCTGGACATCGAAACGCCCGCCGGCAGCTACACCATCGAGGCGGACCGGCTGATCGACGCGACGGGCGCCAACAGCCCGATCCGCACCCAGCTGGGCATCGAGGCGCACGCGTCGCGCAGCACCGACCGCTGGTGCATCAGCGACGTGCGCTTCAGGAAGCCTCTGCCGACCGAGCGCTGGACCTGGGTCGATGCGCCCTTCAACGAAGGCCGCGGCGTATGGCAGCACCTGATGGCCGACGGCGTGTGGCGCATCGACTACCAGATGCCCGAAGACTGCGACACGGCCTATATCAGCCAGCCCGAAGTGGCGGGTGCGCGGTTGCGCGAGCAACTCGGGCCGGACGTGGAGTTCGAGTTCGTGTGGATCGGGCCGTACGGCTACCGCGACCACCTGCTCGACAGCTTCCGGCATGGCCGCGTGTTCTTCATCGGCGATGCGGCGCATGTGGTGAGTCCGTTCGGCGCGCGCGGGGGCAACAGCGGCATCCAGGATGCAGCGAACCTGGGCTGGAAGCTCGCGCTGGTCGCGCAGGGCAAGGCCGGCGACACCCTGCTCGACAGCTACGACGCGGAACGCCAACCCGCCGCGCAGCAGAACCTGCAGGTGACGAGCCGATCGGCACGCTTCCTGGCGCCGCGCTCGCCGGCCGAGCACACGCTGCGCCGCGCCGTGGTGGCGCTGGCGGCCCGCCATCCGTTTGCGCGGGCGCTGGTGAACACCGGGCGCATGTCGGTCGCCAACGACTACCCCGCCGCGCCGCTGCTACCCGAGGGCGCGCGTTCGGTGCAGAACCTGCCGCTGCGCTGGGCCGATGGCCGCGAGACGACGCTGATGCAGCTGCTGTCCGAAGGGACGCACTGCATCGGCCTCTGGTTCGCGCCGACGCGCGAGCAGGCGAAGGCGGCCCTCGACGCCACGGCGTCGCTGCCGCTGCACCTGCTGGCCGTGGGCGGCGACAGCGGCCTACCCACGCTGCAGGCCGACGACAGGCTCGCGAGCCATCTCGGCATCGGCGATGCGGGCAGCTTTGCTCTCGTGCGGCCCGACGCCTATCGCGCCGCCGTGCTGGCGAATGCCACACCGGAAATCATCGCCTCCGCCTTGCGCACCGCGCTGGGCCACGACAGCAACCCATGATCACCGAGCCCCGCATTCCCGACCCCGATGGCTTCTACGCGGCCCTGCTCGCCGCGCACGAAGGCCGCACCGACGCGCAGAGCGCCGACCTCAACGCCCGCCTCGTGCTGCTGCTGGCCAACCAGTGCGCCGACCAAGACGTGCTGCTCGCCTGCATCCGCGCAGCCGCCGAAGACACCACGACAACAACCGCCCCATGACCACTTCCGTCTCTTTCGCCTCTGCGTCCGACACCCGCGAGCAGAAGCCGCAACTGCGCGAGCTCGCGCCCGACGTCTACGGCTACATCAGCGACTTCGATCCCAACTGCGGCTTCGTCGTCGGCGACGAGCAGGTGGTGCTGATCGACACGCGCCCCACGCCGCGCATGGCGCGCGACTTTCTCGCGGCCATTCGCACGGTGACCGACAAGCCCATCCGCACCATCGTGCTCACGCACTACCACGCGGTGCGCGTGATGGGCGCAAGCGCCTTCGACGAAGTGAAGGACATCATCGCGAGCAACGGCACGCTCTACTGGATCCGCACGCGCGGCCAGGCCGATTTCGATTCGGAGGTCGGCCGCTTTCCGCGCCTGTTCGCCGGCGTCGAGGAGATTCCTGGCCTGACTCTTCCAACGAAGGTCTTCGAGCGCGAGATGACGCTGCAGCTCGGCGGTGGCCGTGAAATGCATCTGAAGGCGCTGGGCCGCGGTCACTCGGGCGGCGACACGGTCGCATGGCTGCCCGACTGCGGCGTGCTGTTCTCGGGCGACGTGGTGGAGAACCGCTGCGGCGTGTACGCGGGCGACGCCTACATCGGCGACTGGGCCGGCACGCTCGACGCGGTGGCGGCGCTGAAGCCGCGCATGCTGGTGCCCGGGCGCGGCGCGGTGCTGCAGGACGAAGCCGCATGCGCCGAGGCCATCGGCCTGACCAAGGCATTTCTCTCGACGCTGCTCGACAGCGTGAAGGCCGGCATCGCCGCGGGCGACACGCTCAAGGGCTGCTTTGCGCGCGCCGAGGCGGCGATGACGCCGCGCTTCGGCGACTGGCCCGTGTTCCAGCACGTGCTGCCCTTCGACGTCTCGCGCGCGTACGACGAACTGCGCGGCATCGAGCACCCCGTGGTGTGGACCGCGGAGCGTGACCGCGAGCTCTGGCAGACGCTGCGCGGCGAATGACCTGAACCGATTTCAAAACAAGCAACGGAGACAAGAGACGATGAAGCGATTCCTTCTGCCCCTGCTGAGTGCAGCCCTCACGCTGGCCAGCAGCCTTGCATCGGCGCAGCCGGCCGCCTACCCCAGCCAGCCCGTCAAATGGATCGTGCCCTACGTGGCCGGCGGTGGCACCGACAACCTGGCTCGCACGCTCGCCGAGGCGATGCAGCCTTCGCTCGGGCAGCCGCTCATCATCGACAACCGGCCCGGCGCGTCCACCAACATCGGCGTGTCCGTGATGATGCAGGCCAAGCCTGACGGCTACACGATCATGCAGGCCGAGAACGCGGCGCTGCTCTTCAACGAGCACATGTTCGCCAAGCTGCCGTACAAGCCTGCAAGCGACTTCACCTACATCGGCACCATCGGCCGCTTTCCGGTGGCGCTGGTGGTGCACCCCGACTTTCCCGCGAAGAACGTGGCCGAGTTCGTGCGCTACGTGAAGGCCAACCCCGACAAGGTGAGCTACGCCTCGCCCGGCAACGGCTCGCCGCACCACATGGCGATGGAGCTCTTCAAGCAGAAGGCCGGCCTGACGATCACGCACGTGCCGTACAAGGGCGCCGCGCCCGCCATGACCGACGTGATGGGGGGCCAGGTGCCGACGATGATGCTGGACCTGGCCTCGGGCCTGCCGATCATCAGGTCGGGCAAGGTGCGGGTGCTGGCCATAGCGCTGCCGCAGCGCGCGAGCGCCCTGCCCGAGGTGCCGACCTTCGTCGAGGCTGGTTTCAGCGACGTCAACGCCTACGCCTTCCACGGCCTGATCGGCCCGGCCGGCATGCCGCCCGAAACGGTGGCGCGGCTCAACGGCGAACTGCACAAGGCGATGAAGGCGCCGAAGGTGGTGAAGCTGTTCGCGGACTTCGGCTTCGAGGCGCTGCCCGGAACGCCGCAGGATTTCTACAAGCTGTCTCGCGCCGAGAGCGAGCGCTGGGGAAAGATCATTGCGGCCGCTGGCGTGAAGCTGGATTGACGAGCCACGAGCCCCCCGGGCTTTTCACTTCGCTTCGCTGCGTGTAACTCCACCCCCCAAGGGGGAGGCGCGGCCCGCCTTGGGGCGGCCCGGCGGCGGCCGCCCGTTACCAGCCCAGGCCGAGGTGCAGCGGCAGGTACACCGCCATGCCGGCGAGCATGGTGCCCAGCACGCCGCGTCGCCAGTAGAAGTAAGCCGCGCCGACGACCGCCGCATACAGGCGGGCGTCGTGCAGCGTGGTGATGAGATGGCCCTGCGTCATGACGATCTCGGGCGCGATCACGCCCGCGAGCGCGGCGGCCGGCGCGTAGTGCAGCGCGCGGTGCGCCCACTCGGGCAGGCCCCAGGGCCGGTCGAGGATGAAGAAGAAGCAGCGCGTGAGCACGGTGACGAGCGCCAGCCCGACGATCACGCCCATGGTCCACCAGTCGGTGCTCGCGCCCGTTCCGCTCACTTGTCGTCCTCCGCGGTGGGGTCGAGGCCGAACTGCTTTTCGAGCCAGAAGCACAGCAGCACGGCCACGCCGATGGCGACCACGATGTTGAGCTTCAGCGGCAGCGAGTAAGCCGCGACGGCAGTGGCGCCGGCAATCAGCGCGGCCAGCACGCGCAGGCGCGTCGTTGCCATCGAGCAGACGATGGCCACCAGGCTCAGCACGCCAGCAAAGCTCAGGCCCCAGGTCTGCGGAATGAAGTTGGCCAGCGCCACGCCCAGCAGGCTCATGCCCATCCAGGCGCCCCAGGTCACGAAGTAATTGCCGGTGAGGTAGGCCTCTTGCGACTCCTGCTCGGCGATGGTCAGCGGCGGCTTCGGGTACTTCTTCGTGAAGAGCGCGTAGCTCATGTCCGCCGTGAGGTAGCCGTGCGTCATGCGGCGCCAGCGCGGCATGTGCATGAGGTAGGGCCGCAGGTGCAGGCTGAACACCACGAAGCGCAGGTTGACGCAGAAGCCCGTGGCCAGGATCACCCAGGCGGGGGCGCCCGCGAACAGCAGCGGAATCGCCGCCAGCTGCGAGCTGCCCGCGTACACAAGCAGCGTCATCGCCAGCGCCTCGACCGTGCTCATGTTCGACTTGACCATGGCCACGCCGGTCATGAGCCCCCACGCGCCGATGCCCATCGCCACCGGGGACATGTCGCGCATGCCGACGCGGAATTCAGGGCGGCTGCGGATGCTTTTCGAGAGAAACATCAGCCGAACACCTGCCCGGGCTTCAGGTCGAAGCCGCGCAGGAAATCGGCCACGGGCAGGCGCTTGCCGCCCGGACGCTGGAGTTCGGTGACGTTCACGACCGAGTCGGCTGCCGCGACGGCCACGCCGGCATCGCTGACGGCCAGGATCGTGCCCGGCGCGGCGGACGCCTCGGGCGAGCCTGCAGAGTGGGCGGCCCAGAGCTTGACGGTCTCGCCGTCGAGCGGGCTGTTGGCCCCCGGGAACGGGTCGAAGGCGCGAATGCGGCGCACGATGGCGTCGGCCGGCTGGGCCCAGTCGATCAGCGCTTCGTGCTTCTCGACCTTGTTGGCGTAGGTGACGCCTTCGGCGGGCTGCGGCGTGCGAGTGAGCGTACCGATGTGCGCCAGCGCCTCGACGATCATCTTTCCGCCCAGATCGGCCAGGCGGTCGTGCAGGCGCGCGGTGTTGTCATCGCTGCCGATGTCGACGGCCTCGCGCAGCAGCATGTCGCCGGTGTCGAGGCCGGCGTCCATCTGCATGATGGTGATGCCGGTCTGGGCGTCGCCCGCCTCGATGGCGCGGTGGATGGGCGCAGCGCCGCGCCAGCGCGGCAGCAGGCTGGCGTGGATGTTGAGGCAGCCGTGCGCCGGCAGGTCGAGCACCCACTGGGGCAGGATCAGGCCATAGGCCGCGACCACCATCACGTCGGGCCTGGCGGCCAGCAGGGTGTCGCGCGCGGCCGAGGCCTCGTCGGGGTACTTGCCGTCCAGTCGCAGGCTGCGCTGCTGCGCCACGGGCCAGTTGTTGGCAACAGCGCATTGCTTGACGGGGGAGGCCTGCAGCTTCATGCCGCGGCCGGCGGGGCGGTCGGGCTGGCTCATCACCAGCACGATGTCATGGCCGGCGGCGGCAATGGCTTCGAGGGCGACGCGCGCGAACTCGGGCGTGCCCGCAAAAACGACTCTGAGGCGGCTCAATCCCGGATCCGATCGAAATCGAGATCGTCCCCCGTGTGATAGCGCCGGACCACGCCGGTCGGATCGATGTAGATGTACAGCATGCGGCGCTCGTTCACGGCCTTGTAGCGCCAGGTCCAGACTGCACCGTCGAAAGAGCTGACACGGGTGATTTCATAGGGACGGCCATAGAAGGCCATCACGTCGTTCTGGCGCCACTGGTTGACCTTGATGTCGTAGCCGAAGCGCGCTTCGCTGAGCACCTGCGTCACCGAAACGACCTTGCCCGAAGCGTCGACGTCGATGTCGGTGACTTCAAAGCCGGCCGGCATGCGCGAGTACTGCAGCCGCTCGCCACCACCAGTGAGCGGGTAGCGACCGGTGGGGGCGCCCAGGCGCTGCAGGGTGTCGGCGGCGGTGGCACCGGGTTGCACGCGCGTGGGTTCGTTGGCGCAGCCGGCAATGAGCCCCAGCCCGGCGACCGCGAAGACCCCCAGTGCCGCAAGGGAGCCGAAGCGCCGTGCCGCCATGGCGTTCAAGCCCGTTCCCGCATGTCTTCGCGCTGTTGCTTCAGCAGCTTGCTCTTGATGCGGTTGCGCTTCAGGGGGGAGAGGTATTCGACGAACACCTTGCCCAGCAGGTGGTCGAGTTCGTGCTGGATACACACGGCCAGCAGACCGTCGGCCTCGATGCTGCGCGATTCGCCGTTCTCGTCGAGCGCCTGCACCTTGACCGATGTCGAGCGCATCACGCCGTCGTAGATGCCGGGCACCGACAGGCAGCCTTCTTCGTTCAGCACCTTTTCGTCGCTGGCCCAGGTGATTTCGGGATTGATGAGCACGATCGGCTGGTTACGCTCCTCGGACACGTCGATGACGACGAGGCGCTCGTGCACGTCGACCTGGGTCGCTGCCAAGCCGATGCCGTTGGCGTCGTACATGGTTTCCAGCATGTCGGCGACCAGGGTCTTGATGCGTGCGTCGACGCCTTGCACCGGCTTGGCCACGGTGTGCAGGCGTTTGTCCGGGTAACTCAGAATGATTCGTTTGGCCATGAAATCGGGGGAAAGTTGTGGCTATTTTCGCCAATTCCGCGACGTGACGCGCCATCTGGCCCCGAAAACGTTGCCCTCCCAAGGGGTTCAGCGCAGAATTCGTAGCAAATTGTGAGATTCGTATGCGCAGCGATACGTCGCGCGCTCACCCATCCAGACATGAAAAAGCTCAGACTCACCGACCGCCAGCGCCCCTCCCTCCTTGCCACGCTGATAGCCCTGGCGGTGATCGGCAGTTGCGGCGCCACGACAGCCTGGGCTCAGAACTACCCCGTCACGCCGCAACAACGCGCCACCGCCCAGCAGACCGCCCAGGCCGGCGTGCCGCTGAACGAACTGTCGCCCAAGGCACCCGACGAATACACCGTCAAGTCCGGCGACACGCTCTGGGCCATCTCCCGCCTCTACCTGCTGCACCCCTGGCGCTGGCCGGAGCTGTGGGGCATGAACATCAATGAAATCGCCAACCCGCACCGGATCTATCCGGGCCAGGTGCTCTACCTGGACAAGAGCGGTGGCCGCGCCCGCCTGACCACCCGCCGCGGCGGCTTCAGCGGCGACGGCGGAACCATCAAGCTGTCACCTCGCACCCGTTTCGACTCGCTGGCCGGCATGGCACTGCCCACGCTCAACCCGAGCATCATCGAGCCCTTCCTCAGCGAACCCATCGTGGTGGACGCCGGCACGCTGGAAAGCGCCCCGCGCATCGTTGCGGGCAACGACAGCCGCGTGCTGCTGTCGCGCGGCGACCGAGCCTATGCCCGCGGCAACGCCGAATCGCCGCTGGTCGAGACACCGGGCCCGGTGCAGAACTTCCGCATCTTCCGCAACGCCACGCCGCTGAAGGACCCGGGCACGGGCGAAATCCTCGGCTACGAGGCGCAGTACCTGGGCAAGGCCCGGCTGCAGCGCGGCGAATCGACCACCGTCGAAACGGTGGAAGACAAGGACGTCATCACCGTGGTGCCGGCCAGCATCGACATCATCGCGTCGCGCGAGGAAATGCGCGCCGGCGACCGCCTGCTGCCCGAGCCGCCGCGCCAGCTGCTGAGCTACGTGCCGCGCGCACCGTCGACACAGGTCGACGGCCGCATCATCTCGGTCTACGGCAACGCGGTGCAGTTCGCGGCGCAGAACCAGGTGGTGGCCATCAACAAGGGCACGCGCGACGGCATCGACAACGGCCACGTGCTGGCCATCCTGAAGAACGGCGAAACCATCCTCGACCGCACCGGCGCCCGCAAGGAAACCATCAAGCTGCCGAACGAACGCATCGGCCTGCTGATGGTGTTCCGCACCTTCGAGAAGGTTTCGTACGCGCTGGTGCTCGAAATCAACGACACTCCGCGCGCCGGCGACTTCCTCGTCAATCCCTGACCTGCGACTCCGGCTTTCCTTCTCGACACTCGTTTGGAACGCGCAGAACTCGCAGGCTGGCTGCGACTTTCACTGACGCCCGGCATCGGTGACGGTGCCGCGCGCCGTTTGCTCGCGGCCTTTGGCCTGCCCGAGGGCGTCTTCGCGCAGCCGCATGCCGCGCTGCGCGAGGTCGTCTCTTCTGCGCAGGCCGAGGCGCTGCTGCAACCGCCCGTGGGCTTGCAGACACAGATCGACCAGACCTGGCAGTGGCTCCACACGACCGACAACGGTGTCTCGCGCCGCGTCGTGACGCTGGGCGATGCCAGCTACCCGACCTCGCTGCTCGAAATGGCCGACCCGCCCTTGATGCTCTATGTAGTCGGCGCCGCCGGCTTCGACCTCACGCAGCTCGGCCACAGCATTGCCGTGGTGGGCAGCCGCAATCCAACGCCGCAGGGCGCGACCAATGCGCGCAGCTTCGCTCGGGCGCTGGGCGAGGCGGGGCTGCCCGTGGTCTCAGGACTCGCGCTGGGCGTCGACGGCGCGGCGCACCAGGGCGCGCTCGATGCGGCCGGCGACGCCCCGCGGCTCGCGACGGTGGCCGTGGTGGGCACCGGGCTCGATCGCGTCTACCCCGCGCGGCACCGCGACCTGGCGCACCGCATCACGCTGCAGGGGCTGATCGTGAGCGAGCTGCCGCTGGGCACGCCGCCCCTCACGCAGAATTTTCCGAAGCGCAACCGGCTCATCGCCGGGCTGGCGCGCGGCACGCTGGTGGTCGAGGCGGCGCTGCAATCGGGCTCGCTGATCACCGCGCGGCTCACTTCGGAGCAGGGCAAGGAAGTGTTCGCCATTCCGGGCTCGATCCATTCGCCGCAATCGCGCGGCTGCCATGCGCTGATCCGCCAGGGCGCGAAGCTGGTGGAGTCGGTGAGCGACATCCTCGAAGAACTTCCGCCCCTCGGGGCACCAGCTGCGGCCGCGCCCTCTGCCGGCAACGGGCACCCGGCCGCCACCACCGAAGACCCGCTGCTGGAGGCCCTCGGCTTCGACCCCGTCAGCCTCGACGCACTGAGCGCGCGCACCGGATGGAGTGCGGCCGCGCTGCAGGCGAAGATGCTCGAACTCGAGCTGGAAGGCCATATCTCACGCCTGCCGGGCGGACTCTTCCAGCGAGCGGCTTCCACCTAGTCTGGATTGCACGAACGTCGGCTATATTGGGCTCATGTTCGAAGTGCTTGTTTTTGTGTACGAAAACTATTGGCGCGGCGATGCCTGCCCAGAGCCGGAGCAACTGGGCCGCAAGCTCAGTGCACACGGCTTCGAGGCAGAAGAAATCCGCGAGGCCCTTCACTGGCTCGACGGCCTCAGCCTTGCAACGCAAGGCATGCAGATCGAACGCAGCGCCAACGACGAGGCCAGCGCCACGGTCATTCTTCGGGGCACACCCGAAGCGGCAATGCCCCAATCTGACGACGCGATGCGCATCTACTCGCAGGCCGAGCAAGAGCACCTTGGTGCCGAATGCCTCGGCTTCATCCGCTTTCTCGAATCGTCGAACGTGCTGCCCTGCGGCCTGCGCGAGATCGTCGTCGAGCGCGCAATGGCGGCGCCCGGCGACCCGGTGGCGCTCGACGAGCTGAAGATCATCGTGTTGATGGTGCACTGGAGCACTGGCATCGAGCCCGATGCGCTGGTGCTCGACGAACTGTGCGAAAGCCGCGAAGGCCGCACGGCTCACTGACCAGGCTCGCCGTTAGTTCAGCAGCCGTTCCGGGTTGGCATCCAGCTTCGCCAGCGCCTCGCGCGTGGCGCGCACCGTGAGCGTTTCTTCTTCCGCCGGCACCAGCAGGCCCGCCTGCAGGTAGGTTGCAAGCCGGCCGGCTTGAATGAGGAAGCTGCGCCCATCCGACGTCGCGAACAGATGCAGCTGCTTGCGCTCGCTGCGCCAGACGAACTGCACCTGGCTCACGCGGTCGTTGTGGTCGAGCATGAACCAGTTGCCCACCTGCAGCTCGTGCGCCCAGGCAATCATGTCCTCGGGCACCCTGGCGCCGGCGGCGTCCGGTATGACTTCGATCGACGCTGCATCCACGCCCAGCAGCAGTTCGATGCTGTGGGCATCGAGCGGCAGGTCGGCGGTGCCGCCCACGTCGCTCACGAAGTCTTCCAGGTGCGCCAGCCGCTCGGCCATCGCCTCGATCTTGGCCTGCGGAATGGCTTCGGTCTTCGACAGGAAGGCGTCGGACAGCGTAGCGCCGATGGTCTTGATGTGGGCTTCCTGCGGCTCGTCGACGATGCCCAGCAGCGCCATGCCCTGGCGCAGGCGCTGCAGCAGCTGCGGCAGGTCCTGGATGACGCGGGCGCGGTCGGTGCGGTTGGGCTTGGCGCTCGCGGCCCACACCAGCTCGGAGGCCACGCGCTTGAGCATGACGGTCTGCTCGCCCTGCGCGCCGTAGCGCAGCGCGGCAATGGCCAGCACCTCAGCCCAGATCTTGAAGAGAAACTCGCGGATCTCGTCGCGCACCGGCATGTCGTTGAGCATCTTGCGCAACTCGATGGTGTACTGGATCGCCATCGTTTCCTTCTGCTCGACCTGCTGCGCCACGCTCATCACGCGCTGCGTGGTGTCGCTCTGCGTCAGATAGCGGTTGAGGAAGGCGACGAATTCGTCGAACACCAGCTTGAACACGCGCTGGCCGGTTTCGGGGTATTGCTCGATCACCTGCACCACGCGGCGGATCTCGCCTTCGAGCGCGCTGCCGGTGATGGCTGCCGCGTCGAAGCCCATGACGCACGAGCCCATGCGGTCGATCAGCATGCGTGCGGGGTGCTGCAGGGTGCCGAAGAACTCGGGCTCGGCAATGGCCACGCGCAGCACGGGCATCTGCAGGCGCGCGAACCACACGCGCGCCGAAAACGGAATGCGCTCCTCGGCAAGGATGGCCTGGAACATCAGCGCCACGATCTCGACCGTGGCCTTGTCGGCCGTGGTGGGCGCGCGTTTCTTGAGCTCGGTGCTGCGCCGGCGCAGGTCGACCGCCGTCTGCTGGATCAGCGTGGCCTGTTCGGCCGCGCCGTCCATGTACTGCGTGGCAGCCATCCGGTAGGCGACCTCGGCGTCGGCGATGGCACCGGCGAAGGTCCTGGAGAACACGCGGGGCGCCGCAATGCCGCCGCCCTGGCCCGGTTGGCCGCTGCCACCCGTGGCGCGCCCTTCCGCGCCTGCAGTCTGGAACTGTGCGGCGGAGCCGCCCGCCTCGCCGCCGATGCGCGCCGTCACGAAGCGCTTGAGGCTCAACAGCGCGGTCTGCGCTCGCTGCCGCGCAATTGAGAGCGGCGAGCCGCCGGTGGTCGATGCGGGCGCCGCGGCCACGGTCGACGGCACGGATGCCTGCTGTCCTCCGAATCCATAACCAGGCCGCTGCGCGCTGTGGGGTCCGCCGGAGGACATGCCGCTGTCCACCGGTGCGGCGCCCGATCCACCACCGCTGCCACCGCCGCCCCCCGCACTGCCAGTGCGACGGACGAAGCTCTTGAGGTCGATCTCCTGCATCACGCCGTTGGCGATCAGGTAGGCATTGGCGCTCTCGTAGGCCTTGACGACCACTTCGACCAGACCCTGCTGCACCGTGTCCTGCACCCGGGTCCAGAGCCCGCGGCTCAGGCCGACCGCCAGCCATTGCTCGACCAGCAGCTTGGCCAGCGTCTCGGGCTTGAGCACGTCCTTGGCGTCGAGTTCGGTGGTGCCTTCGAGGTGCTGGATGCGCAGGCGCAGGTCGCTGAGTTCGAAGCTGGCCTTGTCGTGGATCAGCTGCGCGAGGCGCGAGGAGAGGATGTTGCTTTCCACCACTTCGTCGCCGATCAGCTCGAGCCGCAGCGCCGAAGGCAGCGTCGACGGACTGCCGGAGCCGGCGCCCAGCGCCTTGCGCCAGCCGGTCTGCGAGAGCGTCACCCACTGCGTGGCCTGCCCCTGGAATGCGACGAAGTCGTCGCGGTTTTCCTGCATGGCGCGGGCGGTGCCGGCCTCGGAGGACAGCGACGTCAGCCGGTCCCGGATCGCGCGGGCCAGCGGCGCAATGGCGCCTTCCGTGGCCAATACGAAACGCTCACGCGTCTCGCGTGCGAGCTGCAGGGAAGAGGCGGACCGCGCAATGCTCATTGAAAAGTCGGAAAGGCCTGGGTGATCGATTCATCGGCAACAACCGCGAGCTTGCATCGGGAAGCGCTACCGCACAAGTGCGAAGAGTACCCGGCGTTGCCTGCGGACCGCGGTGGCAGCATTGCCGCCACCGCTTTGTTGAACCCCGAAGTATCCGTCAGACCACGGCGCCGGCGTTCGGGTCGTCTTCGGACTCGCCGTCGCGCTTGGCCGGGCCGCCCTTGATCAGGTCTTCGCGCTTCACGCCGAGCCACATGGCGATTGCCGCCGCCACGAAGGCCGACGAGTAGATGCCGAAGCAGATGCCGATGGTCAGCGCCAGCGCAAAGTAGTGCAGGGTCGGGCCACCGAAGAAGAACATCGACAGCACCACCAGCTGGGTGGAGCCGTGGGTGATGATGGTCCGGCTGATGGTCGAGGTGATCGCGTTGTCGATGATCTCGGTGGTCGACATCTTCCGGTAGCGGCGGAAGTTCTCGCGGATCCGGTCGAAGATCACGACCGACTCGTTCACCGAATACCCCAGCACCGCCAGCACCGCCGCCAGCACCGCCAGCGAGAACTCCCACTGGAAGAAGGCGAAGAAGCCCAGGATGATCACCACGTCGTGCAGGTTGGCCAGCACGGTAGCCAGCGCAAACTTCCATTCGAAGCGAAACGCCAGGTAGATCATGATGCCGACGACCACCATGGCCAGGGCCTTCAGGCCGTTGGTGGTGAGCTCGTCGCCGACCTGCGGGCCGACGAATTCGTTGCTGCGCAGTTCCACCGTCGGCTCGGCCGCCTTCAGCGCGGTCATCACCTCGGCGCTCTGCTGGGCGGAAGTTGCGCCCTTCTTCACAGGCAGGCGGATCTGCACCGACTTGCCGAAGCTCTGCACCTGCACTTCGGTGTAGCCCAGCGTGCCGACGATTTCGCGGACCTTGCCGACATCGGCCGACTGCGTGTAGGCGACTTCCATCACCGTGCCGCCGGTGAATTCCACCGACAGGTGCAGCCCGCGGTGGAGCAGGAAGAACACCGCCAGCGCGAAGGTGACGAAGGAAACGATGTTCAGCACCAGCGCGTGGCGCATGAACGGGATGGTCTTGTGGATGCGGAAGAATTCCATGACTGTCTCTTCTGCCTCTTACTTCGTTTCGGCCACGGCAGCGCCGTCGATCTTGGGGCGCCAGACCGTGCCGATGGACACCGTCTTGAGCTTCTTCTTCTGGCCGTACCAGAAGTTCACGAGGCCGCGCGAGAAGAACACCGCCGAGAACATCGAGGTGACGATGCCGATGCAGTGCACCACCGCGAAGCCGCGCACCGGACCCGAGCCGAAGGCCAGCAACGCGATGCCCGCGATCAGCGTGGTCACGTTGGAGTCGAGGATGGTGCCCCAGGCGCGTTCGTAGCCCGCATGAATGGCCGCCTGCGGCGACGCCCCGTTGCGAAGTTCTTCGCGCACGCGTTCGTTGATCAGTACGTTGGAGTCGATGGCCACGCCGATGGCAAGCGCCATGGCCGCGATGCCCGGCAGCGTGAGCGTGGCCTGCAGGATCGAGAGAATGGCCACCAGCAGCATCAGGTTGACGGCCAGCGCGATCGACGAGAACAGGCCGAACAGCGCGTAGTAGATGCACATGAACACCATGATCGCGGCGAAGCCGTACATCACGCTGTCGAAGCCTTTCTTGATGTTTTCGGCGCCCTGCGTCGGGCCGATGGTGCGTTCCTGGATGATTTCCATCGGCGCGGCCAGCGAGCCGGCGCGCAGCAGCAGCGCGAGGTCGTTGGCTTCGGCCACGGTCATCGAGCCCGACACCTGGAAGCGGTTGCCCAGCTCGCCGTTGATCGACGGGGCCGTGAGCACTTCGCCCTTGCCCTTCTCGAAGATCAGCATGGCCATGCGCTTCTTGTAGTTCTCGCGGCTGACGTCACGCATGATGGTGCCGCCCTTGGAGTCCATGGTCAGGTCGACCTTGGGCTGGTTGCTCTGCTGGTCGAAGCCGGGCTGCGCGTCGGTGAGGTTCTCGCCGGTGACCAGCACCTGCTTCTTCACGATCACCGGACGGCCCGAGCGGTCGAGGAATTTCTCGGAACCGAAGGGCACCGGACCGCCGTTCAGTTCGGCCGAGCGGCCTTCGGCGCTTTCGTCCACCAGGCGCATTTCGAGCGTGGCGGTGCGGCCGATGATCCGCTTGGCCTGGGCCGGGTCCTGCATGCCGGGCAACTGCACGACGATGCGGTCGATGCCCTGCTGCTGGATCACCGGCTCGGCCACGCCGAGTTCGTTGATCCGGTTGTGCAGCGTCGTCACGTTCTGCTTGAGTGCCGCGTCCTGGATGCGGCGCGCGGCTTCGGGCTTGATGCTGGCCACGATGCGCCATTCGGAGCCCTGCTGGCTCTCGACCGTGGTGAGGTCGGGCATCTGGTCCTGGATCAGGCGCCGGGCGGTTTCCACGCTGTCGGCGTCGCGCAGCGTGATCTCGACGGTCTGGCCGTTGCGGTTCACGGCGCTGCCGCGAACCTTCTTTTCGCGCAGGCCCATGCGGATGTCGCCGGCGAAGGACTCGGCCTTCTTGTCGAGCACGCCGCGCATGTCGACCTGCAGCAGGAAGTCGACGCCGCCGCGCAGGTCGAGGCCCAGGTACATCGGGAAGGCGTGCAGCGCGGTCAGCCACGAGGGCGAGCGCGACACCAGGTTCAGCGCCACCACGTAGGAGGGGTCGTCCGCATCGGGCACCAGCGCCTGCTGCAGCGTGTCGCGTGCCTTGATCTGGTCGTCGGTGGTGGCAAAGCGCGCACGCACCGCGGTGGGTTCGAGGCTCAGCAGATCGGGCGTGAGGCCGGCCGTCTTGAGCAGGCCTTCGACCCTGGCCTGGGTAGCCGCGTCGATCTTGACGGTGGACTTGGCCGCCGACACCTGCACTGCAGGCGCCTCACCGAAGAAATTGGGCAGGGCGTAGACGAGTCCCACGAGCAACACGATCACGATGATCGCGTACTTCCAGACCGGGTAACGGTTCATGAGAGGGCGCTTTTTACAAGCTTTTCAGAAATGGAACACGGCGTGAAATGGGGCCCTGCGCCGCAAAGCGCAAGGCTCGGCTCACGCTTTTATTTGACGGCGCCCTTGGGCAGGACCTGCACGACGGCGCTGCGCTGGATCTTGATCTCGATGCCGTTGGCGATCTCGAGGCCGAGGTACTGGTCGCCCAGCGAGGTGATCTTGCCGAGCACGCCGCCGGCGGTGGCGACTTCGTCGCCCTTGGCCAAGGCTTCGATCATGGCGCGGGCTTCCTTCTGGCGCTTCATCTGGGGCCGGATCATGACGAAATACAGCACCACGAACATCAGCACCAGGGGCAGCATGCTGCCGAGGGAAGACAACATGTCACCGCCGCCGGCTGCAGCGGGCGCGGTCTGGGCGAAAGCAGAGGAAATGAACAAGAGAGTCTCCAGCAGAGGGAAGAGAAAACGAGAGGAGCGCGGACCGGGGTCCGTCATTCCGCCTCTTTCGCGGCTTCGCGGCCACAAGGGAAACGGGCCGCAAATCAAAGCTTGGCGGGGCTTGGCCGCGCACAGCACCGGGCATTGTATTCGGGGCGGATAGCCGCTCCGGGCGCTTATCCGGCGCGGTGGGGAGGGCTTTCCTGCTATTCGGGCTGATCGTGTTTTGCTACGTTTTCAATAGCAAAGGGCACCCATGGGCGCCCTTTGCATGATCAACCAGCCCTGAAAATCAGGCCGCCACGCGCTGCGCCTGCGGGTTGCGCCACTTGGCCATCAGTTCGCTCCAGCGGGTGCGGGCCGCTGCCAGGTTGCGATCCTTCACGTGGCCGTAGCCGCGGATCTGCTCGGGCAGGCTGGCGATCTCCAGCGCCAGCGCGTGGTTGTCGGCGCGCAGGGCGCCGATCACTTCCTCGATGCTGGCGCGGTATTCGCCGATCAGCGCGCGCTCGGTCTTGCGCTCTTCAGTGCGGCCGAAGATGTCGAGCGCCGTGCCGCGCAGGCCCTTGAGCTTCGCGAGGAACCTGAAGCCGGTCAGCATCCAGGGGCCGAACTTCTGCTTCTGCAGCTGCCCCTTGGAGTTCTTCTTCGCGATGATCGGCGGAGCCAGGTGGTAGTTGAGCTTGTAGTCACCTTCGAACATGCCCTCGACGCGGTCGAGGAAAGTGCGGTCGGTGTGCAGGCGGGCGACTTCGTACTCGTCCTTGTATGCCATCAGCTTGAACAGGTAGCGCGCGACCGCCTCGGTCAGCGCCGTGCTCTTGCCGGTGGCCGACTCGGCCTGCTGCACCTTGCCCACGAACTGCCTGTATTCGTCGGCATAGGCCGCGTTCTGGTAACCGGTCAAGAACTCCACGCGGCGCGCCACGATGGCCTCGACCGACTCGCGCTTCTTGAACTCGATGACCTGGCCCGGGCGCACGCGCTTTTGCAGCTCTTCGGGGCGCACCGCTGCCTGGCGGCCCCATTCGAACGCCGTCTTGTTGTTCTCGACCGCCACGGCGTTCAGCTCGATGGCGCGCATCAGCGACTCGTGTTCCAGCGGGATCCAGCCCTTCTGCCAGGCGTAGCCCAGGATCATCGGGTTGACGTAGATGGTGTCGCCCATCAGCGTGGTCGCGGCGGCGTCGGCATCGAAGGTGCCCATGCCGTCGATGCCCACGGCGCGCGTGATCTCGGCTGCGCAGGCGTCTTCGGGGTTCTGCCAGTTGGCGTTGCGCACGAAGGCGGCCGTCGGTGCGCTGTGGCTGTTGAGCGCCACGTGCGTGCGCCCTTCGCGCATGCGCGCCATGGTTTCGGCATTCACCGTGACCAGCGGATCGCAGGCCAGGATCAGGTCGGCCGCCGCGGTGCCCACGCGCGTGGTGCGGATGTCGTCCTGCGTGTCGCCGATGAGCACATGGCTCCAGGTGGCGCCGCCCTTTTGCGCAAGGCCGGCCGCGTCCTGCGTGACGATGCCCTTGGCCTCGATGTGCGCAGCCATTCCCAGCAGCTGGCCGATGGTGATCACGCCGGTGCCACCAACGCCCGCCACCACCACGCCCCAGACCTTGCCGCCCACCAGCGACGGAATCGCGGGCTCGGGCAGCAGGCCGAACTCGGCCGGCGTGGCCGCCTTGTTCTTGCCCTTCTTCTTGAGCTGGCCGCCTTCGACCGTCACGAAGCTCGGGCAGAAGCCCTTCAGGCAGCTCATGTCCTTGTTGCAGCTGCTCTGGTTGATGGTGCGCTTGCGGCCGAATTCGGTCTCCAGCGGCTCCACGCTCAGGCAGTTGCTCTGCACGCTGCAGTCGCCGCAGCCTTCGCAGACCAGCTCGTTGATGACCACGCGCTTGGCCGGATCGACGGCTGTGCCCCGCTTGCGGCGGCGGCGCTTCTCGGTGGCGCAGGTCTGGTCGTAGATGATGGCCGTGGTGCCGGGGATCTTGCGGAACTCGCGCTGCACGTCGTCGAGCAGGTCGCGGTGCTTGACCTGCACGTGGTCGCCGGGGATGTTCACGCCCTCGTACTTCTCGGGCTCGTCGGTGACGATGACAACCTTCTTGGCGCCCTCGGCATGCAGGCTCTCGGCAATCTGCAGCACCGAGTGGCCTTCGGGCCGTTCGCCGACCTGCTGGCCGCCCGTCATGGCGACCGCGTCGTTGTAGAGGATCTTGTAGGTGATGTTTACGCCCGCCGCGATGCTCTGGCGAATGGCGAGCAGGCCGCTATGGAAGTACGTGCCGTCGCCCAGGTTCGCGAAGATGTGCTGGTCGGTCGTGAAGGGCTGCTGGCCCACCCATGGCACGCCCTCGCCGCCCATCTGCGTGAAGCCGATGGTGGAGCGGTCCATCCAGGTCGCCATGAAGTGGCAGCCGATGCCGCCCATTGCGCGCGAGCCTTCGGGCACCACGGTGCTGGTGTTGTGCGGGCAGCCCGAGCAGAACCAGGGCTGGCGCGTGGCGTCGACCACGCTGGTGGAAGCCTGCTGCACCACCATCGAACGCTCCTTGGCTTCGAGGATGGCGAGCTGCGCGTCGATGCGCGCGGCCATGTCGGCGCCGGCGGCGGCCAGCAGGCCGGTCTTCTTCAGGCGCGTGGCGATGGCCTTGGCGATGAGCGCCGGGTTCAGGTCGGCGTTGGCGCGCAGCAGCGTGTGCGAGGTCGGGTTGGGCATCGACCATTCACCGCCCGAGTAGCCCTCGGCCGCGTGCACCTCGCCCTCGTCGAACTTGCCGACCACGTTGGGCCGCACGTCGGGGCGCCAGTTGTAGAGCTCTTCCTTGAGCTGGTATTCGATGACCTGGCGCTTTTCTTCGACCACCAGGATCTCCTGCAGGCCGGTGGCGAACTGGCGCGTGAGCTGCGCCTCCAGCGGCCACACCACGCCCACCTTGTGCAGGCGGATGCCGAGCTGGCGGCAGGCCGCGTCGTCCAGGCCCAGGTCGATGAGCGCCTGGCGGGTGTCGTTGTAGGCCTTGCCGCTGGCCATGATGCCGAAGCGGTCGTTGGGGCCCTCGATCACGTTGTGGTTGAGCCGGTTGGCGCGGATGTAGGCCAGCGCGGCGTACCACTTGTAGTGCATGAGCCGGGCTTCCTGCTCCAGCGCATGGTCGGGCCAGCGGATGTGCAGGCCGCCGGGCGGCATCTCGAAGTCGGTGGGAATGACGATCTCCACGCGATCCGGATCGATCATGGCCGTGGCGCTCGACTCGACGATCTCCTGGATCGTCTTCATGCCCGACCACACGCCCGAGAAGCGGCTCATGGCGAAGGCGTGGATGCCCAGGTCGAGGATTTCCTGCACGTTCGCCGGGAAGAACACCGGCGTGCCGCAGGCCTTGAAGATGTGGTCGCTCTGGTGCGCGGCGGTGGAGCTCTTGGAGATGTGGTCGTCGCCCGCCACCGCGATCACGCCGCCGAACTCGGTGGTGCCGGCCATGTTGGCGTGCTTGAAGACGTCCGAGCAGCGGTCCACGCCCGGGCCCTTGCCGTACCAGATGCCGAAGACGCCGTCGAACTTGTTGGTGCCCTGCGGGGAGAAGCCCAACTGCTGGGTGCCCCAGAGCGCGGTGGCCGCGAGCTCTTCGTTCACGCCGGGCTGGAAGACGATGTTCTGTTCTTTAAGAAACTTGCTGGCCTTCCACAGCGCCTGGTCATAGCCGCCGAGCGGGGAGCCGCGGTAGCCGCTGATGAAGCCGGCGGTGTTCTTGCCGGCCTGCTGGTCGCGCAGGCGCTGCAGCATGGGCAGCTTGACGAGGGCCTGGACGCCGCTCATGAAGGCACGGCCGTAGTCCAGAGAATATTTGTCGTCGAGCGTGACGGTCTCCAGGGCCTTGCGAATGTGCGCAGGTAGCGGTGCATTCATGTTCTTTGTCTCCGTATGGCAGGGCCTTGTGAGCCTGGCTGATTACTGTGGGTCTGTGCCCGGGTAGGGCACGAGCCCATGATCGTGCAAAGTGTATGCCGGGGTCCGCGACAGGTGTTTGCGTTCTTTGCCCTGAAAAACCCGCTTCCAGAAAGAATCTTGCTTAAGATTGCCATCCATGGAAAGCATTGACAAGTTCGACCTCGCAATCCTGCAAGAACTGCAGGCCGACGGCCGCCTCACGAATGCCGAGCTTGCGCAGCGCGTGGGCCTGTCGGCCGCGCCCTGCTGGCGCCGGGTGCGCGCGCTGGAGGAAGCCGGCTTCATCAAGGGTTACCACGCCGAGATCGACCGCCACAAGATCGGCCTGGGCGTGCTCGCCTTCGTGCGGGTCGATACCGAGCGCGTTACCCACGAGGCCACCCGCCGGCTGGAAGACGCGATCCGCAAGCTGCCCGACGTGATCGCCTGCCACTACATCAGCGGCACCGGCACCTTCGAGCTGCAGGTGGTGGCGCAGGACCTCGACAGCTTCTCGGCCTTCGCGCGCCAGCACCTGATGAACCTGCCGAACGTGAAGGACCTGCACACCAGCTTCTCGCTGGGCGAGGTGAAGGCCAGCAGCGCGCTGCCGCTAGGGCATCTGGCGAAGTAACACCGACGCCCTGCCGCTGACGCGGTCTTGTCAATACCGTTTGCCCGCTTTGCGGTCTTCGTACACCCCTACACGTACGGGTGACCATTGCTAGCGTAGCGAAATCGGCGAGTCCGGTCTTCCGTCTTCTTCCAAGGCTCGCACGAGCCTCTGCCCCTCTCCCGCCTCAGACCTAAGCAGAGCAAAGTCGCTAGGTTCGCCGCCCGATGGCGCAGTCGATCTCCCGCCTTTCGAGCACTAACGCCCCGAGTGCTCATTTCTGCTCAGGTTCTGTACGCCTGACTCTCTCGCCTCGAGCCAGAGAGTTCCAAACTCACGGATGAATCCCGCTCATTGCTTTCACAAATTAGACGCAATTCAAAACCAACAAACGCACGTCTGCTTAGCAATTTTTACTCAATTCCAAGACCGTTTTTCTCGCCCACATCATTTTTCTCAATAGGCAACAAAGCGCTGACATTTTTCTTATTGCTCAAGGTTATGCTCATAGTACGAGCAAGTGGAACTTGGCCTTAGGAGCACACGATGTGGAAAAGAGATGAAACAAGATGACGAGATTAGCCTACTTTTTAGAAGGCAAGCCGCCAGCAATAGTCAGGCTCAATATTTAGGCAACATTCACCTGGCGAGACACGCCTCATTGGATTTGATTGCGATTTGTGCTGCAATAATTTTAATTGCCGCCTTTTTGTTTTCATATTTTGGAAAATTTCAAAAAAAGGCGCGCTTACCAGGCTGGGTGATTTTCAATGAAGGCGTGATATCTGTTGGGCCGAAGGAGGCTGGAACCATTGTTGAAATCCTGGCAAAAGAGGGTGCTCCCCTAGAGGCAGGCCAGAGTCTTTTTCGAATAACGAGTGATCACAACACCGAAAAAGGAAATTTCTCCGAGCTAGTTTCGAAGACTATTGATCGTCGCCGCAAAGCGATAAATGATGAAAAAAAATCACGATAGAAACGGCCCAGCAGCGAGCTATCGCGCTGCGCGCCAAGAGCCGCGGAATAGAAGCAAATATCGAAAATTCGAAACTTGATCTTGCAAAATCCAGTCGCATTGAGAAGCACGCCGCCGCTCGCGTCAATCAATATCGCGATCTAGAGGAAAAAGGCTTCTTCTCCAAACTTCAAATCCATGAAAAAGAAGAAGGGCTATTAAACATTCAAAGCAAATTAATCACGGCCAGGAGAGCCCTAACCAATTCCATCGGGGATTTAAATGACGTATCTGCCGATATTAAAAGCAACGAAATCCTGCTTAAATCCGCCTTAAGCAAATTCGAAAGAGATTTGGCAGGATTGGATCAGGAAGCGGCAGTAAATGATCGAACTCGTTGGGTCATTACTTCTCCGGTGAAAGGGCGTCTAGCAGCACTTCACGTCCGCTCTGGGAGCAACGTGCAAAACGGACAGTCGCTGGCCACAATTCAATCCTTTGGCAACGACAAAAAGAACACTATTGGCATAGAGCTATACGCGGCGTCGAAAAATATTGGCTTCATTGAGCAAGGTCAAAAAATATGGGTCAGAGTTGGCGCTTATCCGTATCAAAAATTTGGAATGCTTCAAGGGACCGTGGAATCGATAAGCAGCGCGCCAATCAATCAGCAGGAATTGCCAGCAGGGCTACTCCCAAGTCTTACATCATTGCAGAGCAATGAACCACTTTATCGAGTTAAAGCGATTTTGAAAGGAGGAGAACTAAGCCACGGCGCAACCAAAGTCAACGTAGTACCCGGCATGTCAGTTGACGCTGACGTTCTTAAGGAACGTCGATCTATATTGGAATGGGCTTTTGAACCGCTCATCGGATTCTATAAAACAGCCCACATTACAACCAGGTAACCCAGACAATACAACCCATGTTTATTAGCATTCGAAACAGAAGCGTGAGCAACTTTT
Organism: Variovorax sp. GW821-FHT09D05; assembly: GCF_059416325.1. Lineage (NCBI taxonomy): Bacteria > Pseudomonadati > Pseudomonadota > Betaproteobacteria > Burkholderiales > Comamonadaceae > Variovorax > Variovorax sp. GW821-FHT09D05. Next base: position 437,473 of record NZ_JBWKOZ010000002.1, read on the forward strand.
CTCCAATCCCAAACTCCCGAACTTTATCGCGAGCTGAAGAGCTAATCGTGGGAGGGGGATTTGAGCCTATTACCCTAAATGGAGTGACCATTCAGGACATCGTTGAAACCTCCAGTGGAATTAAATTTGTCGTCGGCGGAAATACTTATGCCGCCTCTGTTGACGACGCCGCCGGCACAATGACCGGTATTGTAACGGCGGCTAATGGCCAATCAGTTACGACTGTTCTCACAGTGATGGGAGAAAACATCGCCAACATTACAGTAGACGGCGAGGGGATCGGATGCTTTCGAATCTTCTTTGGGCCTAGCTCTGATGTGAGTCGATGGGGTCTAGATGGCGATGAATAATTGACTGTCTTCTGCCAAATGATTTTGCGAAACGCATTTATTTTCGGTGCGCTTGTTATGCAAATGACAGGCTCGCTCGGGCAACCATCAACCTCGGCAATGAAGCCTTCAAGCATCAATTTGGAAAAATATGCTGAACTTGTGGGTACACACGATCTTTCAAACACAGGAATGATCGAGATTTCTGCTGATGAGGCAACCAAACTGATTGGCAAAAACCCTAACGTTTCAATTCTCGGAGGCGCGGTGCCACAGCTCAATATCAATTCGATAAGAGTGTATCAAGTCGGAGGCTCGAGCTATGCAAAAAAGAATGTCATAGAGATTTTGCAGTTTGGCTTCGGTGCCGCAGCACCGCTGTATTTTCTAGACGAAAAGTAAATAATGAAATCGCTGCTAAGGCTTCCCGATCGAGAAGATTTTCTATCGAATTACCTTGAAAAGCGCCCTCTTTTGCTAAAGAGTGCCGCATTAGAAATTCCTTTTTTATTAGCCGATTTGGAGTCGATACTTCATGCGATCAATGCTCAACCGCCTCGCGTGAATGTATTTTTAAAAGGAGTGATTCATTGGTCATACTATGCCCAATCGAGAGGCGACCCTGATATAGCTTCGGAATTTCGATTTGACCCTGGAAAACTCCAAGCGTTGCTTCGGCAAGGTGCGACTTTATCGCTAAATAAAATTCACAGACTCTCGCCAGCAATTGCCGCGCAGTGCGGAGAAGTCAGTGCGCTACTTGGACAATCACCTGTTACAGCCAATGGCTATCTTTGTATGGGTGGCGACGGCTCTTTTGGTGCGCACTGGGATACCCATGACGTCTTCGCCGTGCAATAGATCGGCCGCAAGCGGTGGCAGATATTTGAGCCAACGCATGTCTTGCCGCTGGATTTTGAGACTAGCCAAACTCAAAAGGCGAAGCGGCCGGCCATGCCAATTATGGATTTAACTCTTGAAAGAGGCGACATTCTTTATCTTCCCAGAGGTTGGTGGCATGACACAGAACCATTACCCGGGACTAGTTTTCACGTTGCAATAGGTGTACATCCGCCCAAAGTAATTGATTATGCAACGTGGGTTTGCACTCAAAAACTTCCGGATTATCTGGTCGCTCGCAAGAGTTTTCAGAAAGAAAATAATTTGAATGATCTCGGAAAAACATTAGCCGACTTGATTGTCAACGCGGAAATTCAAAGCGAATACCTACTCCTCACTCAAAAGAAAAGGCGATCCAATTCGTCTTTTGATTTAAGCTACCTAATCAGCCCCAATGAGATGAGGGGCGGCAATTTATCACTTTATTTAAACTCTACATACTTTCAAATAAATGAAGCCGCAGCAATTGTCAACGGAAATATTATTGGAATCGACAAAGAGGCTTGTGACATCCTAAAGGTTGTCGAGAAACACCCCGGAATTCTCATGACCGAACTTTCAGCCAAACTGGATGGCGACGATCGAGAAATAAACATGTATTTAACCGACTTGGTCAATGTAGATATTTTGAATACCGGCGTTCCAGGCGTTACTGGTCGAGCGGATCATATTAAATGAAATTGATTATGCAGGATCAGACTGCCGAATGTGGTCTTGCCTGTCTCGCCATGATTTCTTCACGTTATGGTCTTTCGGTTGATCTGCGCACTCTTCGGCAGTCATTTCCAATTTCTGCACGAGGCAGCACTCTTATTCAAATAATTGAAATTGCAGAACAACTGAATTTCCTTACTCGCTCACTTCGAATCGATATGGATAGCTTGAGCATGATAAAAATGCCTTGCATCCTGCATTGGGATTTCAAGCATTTTGTTGTGCTTAAATCCATCCGAAGAGGCAAAGCAACCATCCTCGACCCTGCGGCTGGGGAAATGAAAATTGGCATTCATGAAGTTGCCAAGCATTTCACTGGCGTTGTCCTAGAATTAACACCAGGCCCTCTTTTTCTACCGCAATCGGTTTCTCCAAAAATTGCACTATCAAGCATCGCGGGGAAAGTATTTGGGCTTAAGCGTACTCTTTTAAAGATATTTTTACTTTCACTGACCTTAGAAGCGCTCATCATATTCGCCCCGCTATTTCAGCAATTGGCAATTGATCAAGCCGTCTCATCCGGCGACTACGATCTGCTGTCAATTTTAAGCGCAGGATTTGCGCTGCTATTAGGGATACAAATACTGATTGGGATCGGTCGCTCTTGGACTTTGCTCGTCATTTCTCAGTCTCTCGCATTGGTTTGGTCCCGGACGCTATTCAATCACACACTCAAATTACCGATTTCTTTTTTTGAGAGGAGGCATGCGGCCGATGTGATTTCTAAGTTTGGCTCTCTTGGCACTATACAGAGTTTTATGACTACCTCTGCCGCTGAAGCGACTCTCGATGGTGTTATGGCAGTGGCAACATTGACGATGATGTTTGCTTATTCATCCACGATGGTAGTTCCCACGCTAGTTGCCGTTGTTTTTTATATCTCAATCAGAATATTGATCTTTTTTCCGTTAAAGCTTGCTGCAGCCGAGAAACTTGCACTTTCCGCAAGAGAAAGTGCTCATTTCATAGAAAGCCTGCGAAATGTTCTTTCCATAAAGATTTTTGGCAAGCGGGGGGAGCGTGCACGGCAGTGGCAGAATTTTGTGATTGATGTACAAAACAGGGATATCAAAACAGCAAAGCTGTCTGCAATTTTTTCGTCATCAAAAACATTTGTCTTTGGCTTGGAGGGCATACTTGTATTTTGGCTCGGAGCCAGCGAGATAATGCACTCTGAAAAGAGTGGCTCGTCATTTTCAATCGGCATGCTATTTGCGTATTTGTCATACAAGACGATTTTTACGGCGCGAGCATCGAAATTGGTGGATTATTTTTTTGACTTGCGAATGCTGAGCGTACATGCAGAGCGACTGGCCGATATTTCTCTTAGTGCGCCAGAGTTTGCAGAACAACCTGCGCCGTCAACTTGGACTAATGAGGGCATTGAATCCATAGAAGCTAAAAATCTTGGTTTTTTTTATGAGGGTGCAAATAGTCCGACCTGGGTTTTTCGCAATGTGAATTTTTGTATTCGAGCTCGAGAATTTGTAGCACTATCTGGCCAGTCTGGCTCTGGCAAAACAACGCTGCTGAAAATTATCGCGGGGCTGTATCTACCAACCGAAGGGGAGCTTCGAATTAATGGGCGCGTGCTGTCGGCTCAAGATCTTCCTCACTACAGAAATTACGTTGCCACCGTGATGCAAGATGAAATGCTTTTTAGCGGCACGTTAGAGGAAAATATTTCTTTTATGAGCGAAAGCATTGATCAACACAATATTGAATTGTGTGCAAGATCGGCTCAAATTCATGAGGATATTTGCTCGATGCCGATGGGCTATCACACCTATATCGGCGACATGGGGTCTGGCATTTCGGGTGGCCAGAAGCAACGAATTTTGATTGCGCGATCACTCTATAAGGCGTCGTCTATTTTGTTGCTTGACGAAGCAACTAGTCACCTTGATGAAGCCACAGAGAAGCGGATTGTTGATTCTCTAAGTTCACTGCCTGCCATAAGAGTTGCCATCGCTCATCGGCCCAGTACTTTGGAACATGCAGACCGGGTGCTTGTCTGCGAAAACGGGAGCGTCTCGGAACTTGGAGATGGCTCGATCAATGCGATGTGACACGGGTGTCCACGTAGACATCGTCGACAACGGCGGGGCCCGCCTCGAGTCGTTGGAAAAGTGTTCGTCGTCGCTGTGATCGCGCCCTACTCCCATCCACTGAAGGCAGCGCCCCCGTCAGCGCCGCTCGGCCCGGCTCGCCTCGCGCACCGCGCGGAATTCCGACGACTGCCCCCACTCCGGCCAGCGCCGGCTGTTCGCCAGCGTCTCGCCCACCCGGTAGAGCAGCGGCAGGTCGTGCGCCATGCCCGTGAAGGACCAGTCGGCGCGCCACTCGTCGGCCGGCTGGTGGTAGCGCTCGGCGGTGTAGGCCTTGCTCGCCGCCTCGCCGGCCGCGAGGCCGCCGTCCACCAGGTCGTTGCCCGAGGCGAAGGACAGCGCGGGCACCCCGCGCTTGGCGAAGGAGAAATGGTCAGAGCGGAAGAAGTAGCCGGCCTCCGGATGCGGGTCGGGCGCGTAGGCCAGGCCGAAGCCCCGCGCCTGCTCGACCAGCAGATCCTGCAGCTGCGAGACCGCGCTGCCCGAGGTGCTGAAGTTGCGCGCCGGGCCTTCGGGGCTGAGCGCGTCCATGTTGAGCACGGCCACCGTCTTCCCGAGCGGGTACAGCGGCTTCGCGCCGTAGAACTCGGAGCCCAGCAGGCCGCGCTCCTCCGCCGTCACCGCGAGGAAGACGACCGAGCGCTCGGGCTTGTGGCGCGCACTCGCGAAGGCACGCCCCATCTCGATGAGCGCGGCCAGGCCGGTGCCGTTGTCGACGGCGCCGTTGTAGATGCGGTCGCCCTTCGCGTCGGGCGCGCCCACGCCGAGGTGGTCCCAATGGGCGCTGTAGATCACCGTCTCGTCCGGGTGCTTGCGACCCTCGACGCGCCCCACCACGTTCTTCGAGACGATCACCTGCCGGTCGATCGCGTACTCGGCCGACAGGCTCGCGTCCTTCAGTAGCTGCGGCTGGAACTCGCGCGTTTGCGCCAGCTTCTTCTGCGCCTCGAAGTCCAGGCCTGCGCGGCGCAGCAGATCGACCGCCACCTCGCGCTGGATCCAGCCCTCCAGCTTCGGATGCACGGCGGCCGGCTTTTCGCGCTCGATGTCGAGCATGGTCGCGGTGTTGGAGTTCTTGACCGTGGCCCAGCCATAGGCGGCAGGAGCGGTCTCGTGCACGATCAGCACGCCCAGCGCACCACGGCGCGCGGCCTCTTCGAACTTGTAGGTCCAGCGGCCGTAGTAGGTCATTGCCTTGCCGCCGAAGTCTCCGCTGCCGGTTTCGAAGTCGGGGTCGTTCACCAGCACGACGGCGATCTTGCCCTTCAGATCGACGCCCTTGTAGTCGTCCCAGCGCCGCTCGGGCGCACTCACGCCATAGCCCACGAAGACCAGCGGCGCCTGCTGGATCGACACCGCGGTCGAGCCGTCGAGCGCCGCGCGCACCGCGATCTGCTCGCCCTGCGCCAGCGCGTCTCGCTGCGTGCCCACCTGCAGCGTGATCTGCGGCGTGCCGCGGAACTCGGTCTTCACCAGCGGCACCGACTGCGTCCAGCCGCGCCGGCCGCCTTCGAGATCGCCGCCAGGCGCGAGGCCGGCGGCCTTGAACTGGGCGATGAGGTAGTCGACCGTCTTCGCTTCCGCCGGCGTGGCCGGCGCGCGGCCCTCGAAATCGTCGCCCGAGACCGTCTTCACGATCTGCGAGAGGCGCTGCGGATCGAAGCGCGGCGCCGCGGAATCCGCCGCCAGCGCGACGGCGGCGCCCGATGCAAGGCCGATGCCGCAAAGAAGATGGGAAGCAAGGGTAGCGAGCCGCTGTGTCGTCATGCAAGGCGCTCCTGGGCCGGAAAGCCCCGGATGCTAGCCAGCGGGCAGCGATCGCCGGCCGATGCCCTTCGTTCCGCCCGGAGAACCTTAGTTGGCCTCGCGCGGCGATCCCCGGAACAGGTCCAACGGAAGGCCACCGATAGCGACAGCCTAAAATCCCCGCCCACCACCTTCCTCCCGCCGGACGGCGAACAACAAGGACCCCGAATGAACTCCCTCCGCCGCGCCTTGGCTTTCGGCCTCGCCGCCGCCACGCTCGCCGTTGGCGCCCAGGCCCAGAACCGCGAACTGACGGTGGCCTCCAGTGCCACCTACGCGCCCTTCGCCTTCGAGAACAAGGACAAGCAGATCGTCGGCTTCGACATCGACATCATCAACGCCATCGCCAAGCAGCAGGGCCTGAAGATCAAGATCGTCAACACGCCCTTCACCGGCATCTTCGGCGCGCTGAACAACGGCGACGTCGACCTCGTGATCTCGGGCGTCACCATCAACGAGAAGCGCAAGCAGAGCTACGACTTCACGCCTCCCTACTTCGCGGCCCGCCAGCTGATCGCGCTGCCGAAGAACAGCAAGGTCGCCTCGCTGAAGGACCTGGCCGGCAAGAAGATCGCCGTGGTCAGCGCCTCCACCGCCGACGACATCGCCTCGCGCGAATTCGGCAAGACCAACCCCGACATCCGCCGCTTCGAGAGCACGCCGCTCATCATTTCCGAGCTGGCCGGCGGCGGCGTCGATGCAGCCATGGGTGACAACGGCGTGATCGCCTACCGCGTGGCGCAGAACCCCGAGCTGAAGACGCTGGACGACAAGTCCTTCCCCGAAGAAGGCTTCGGCATCGTCGTGAAGAAGGGCGACAAGCCCCTGCTCGACAAGCTCACGGCCGGCCTCGCGGCCATTCGCGCCGACGGCAGCTATGTGACGATCTACAAGAAGTGGTTCAACAAGGACCCGAACGTGCGCTGAGCCGCACGGCATTTCCCTGAACACGGCCGCCCTCACGCGGCCGTTTCGTTTTTCGTTGACTGAGAGTTGAGGACGCAAGCATGGAACAACCAGTGCTGCTTTTCGGATGGTTCCGCTGGGACATCCTCGTGGAATACAAAGACCTGTTCTGGCAGGGCGCCTGGATGACGCTGCGCATGACGGTGGTCTGCGTGCTGCTGGGTTCCAGCTGGGGGCTGTGCCTTGCGCTCGCACGCCTGGCGCACCCGCGCCATGCGCCGTGGACCTGGGTGGCGCGTTTCTTCCTGCGCTGGCCGGCCACGGTGTACGTGAGCTTCTTTCGCGGCACGCCGCTGTTCGTGCAGATCCTGCTGATCCACTTCGCGGTGATGCCGGTGTTCATCCACCCGACCTCGGGCATCCTGATCGACGGCGAACTCGCGCGCACGCTCAAGCAGGAGCACGGCGCGCTCATCTCGGGCGTGGTGGCGCTCACGCTCAACTCGGCGGCCTACATCTCCGAAGTGTTCCGCGCGGGCATCCAGTCGATCTCGCGCGGGCAGTTCGATGCCGGCCGCTCGATCGGCTTTTCGCCCGCGCAGGTGATGCGCTACGTGGTGCTGCCGCAGGCCTTCCGCCGCATGCTGCCGCCGCTGGGGAACAACGCCATCGCGCTGCTGAAGGACACCTCGCTGGTCTCCGCCATCGGCCTGGCCGAGCTGGCCTATGCCGCGCGCACCGTGGCCGGCGCCTATGCGCGCTACTGGGAGCCGTACCTCGCGATCTCGGTGATCTACTGGGTGATGACGCTGGTGCTCACGACGATGCTGCGCCGCCTCGAACACCGCCTCGCACGCAGCGACCGGGGTTGAGAGAAGAGGCCGCGCCACAATAGCGGCACATGCCGCCCATATCCCCCGAAGAGACACCGATCCCGCCCGCGCGGCCGCAGCCAACGAAGCTCGCGGCCCTCGAGCCCCTCAAGCTCCCCGTGTTCCGCATGCTGTGGAGCACATGGCTCGTCGCCAACATCTGCATGTGGATGAACGACGTGGCCGCCGCGTGGATGATGACCTCGCTGACCACCTCGCCCATCTGGGTGGCGCTGGTGCAGTCGGCCTCCACGCTGCCGGTTTTCCTGCTGGGCCTGCCCAGCGGCGCGCTGGCCGACATCCTCGACCGCAGGCGCTGGCTGGTGGCCACGCAGTTCTGGCTGGCCGGCACCGCCATCGTGCTGTGCGCCGCGCTGGCGCTCGACCTCATGACCGCGCCGCTGCTGCTGGCGCTCACGTTTGCCAACGGCATCGGCCTGGCGCTGCGCTGGCCGGTGTTCGCGGCCATCGTGCCCGAGCTGGTGCCGCGACCGCAGCTGCCGGCCGCACTCGGCCTGAACGGCATCGCGATGAACGCCTCGCGCATCGTCGGCCCGCTCACCGCCGGCATGCTGATCGCGAGCGCGGGCAGCATCTGGGTCTTTGCGCTGAACGCGGTGCTGTCGGTGGCCTCGGGCTTCGTGGTGCTGCGCTGGCGGCGCGAGCACACGCCCAACCCGCTGGGCCGCGAGAAGCTCATCAGCGCGATGCGCGTGGGCGTGCAGTTCGTGCGGCAGTCGCAGCGCATGCGCGCGGTGCTCACGCGCATCTCTATCTTCTTCTTCCACTCGACCGCGCTGCTGGCGCTGCTGCCGCTGCTGGCGCGCAACCTCCAGGGCGGCGGCGCGGGCACCTTCACGCTGCTGCTGGCGGCCATGGGCGCGGGCGCGATCATCGCGGTGCTGTTCCTGCCGCGGCTGCGCCAGGCGCTGGGGCGCGACCAGCTGGTGCTGCGCGGCACGCTGCTGCAGTCGGGCGCCACGGCCGTGATGGCTTTCGCGCCCAACGCATGGGTCGCGGTGCCGGCGATGTTCTTCGGCGGCATGGCGTGGATCACGGTGGCCAATTCGCTGTCGGTGTCGGCCCAGCTCGCACTGCCCGACTGGGTGCGCGCGCGCGGCATGTCGATGTACCAGATGGCGATCATGGGCGCGAGCGCGATCGGCGCGGCGATCTGGGGGCAGGTGGCCACGGTCACCTCGCTGGTCGCCAGCCTTTCCGTCGCCGCCATCAGCGGCACGCTGCTGATGCTCATGGCCCTGCGCTGGGTCACCGACGTCAGCGGCGAGGACGACACCAGCCCCGCGCAGGCCGGCTGGGCCGCCGGCCCGCCGACCGAGGCGCCGCAGGAAGACGGCCGCGTGGTCATCACCGTCGAATTCATGATCGACCCGGCCCGCGCCGCGGCCTTTCACCTCGTGATGCAGCAGACCCGCCGCGCGCGCCTGAGCCAGGGCGCCATCGGCTGGGAGCTGCTGCACGACATCGCGCAGCCGGAGCGCTACGTGGAGCAGATCGTCGACGAATCGTGGACCGACCACCTGCGCCGCTTCAATCGCGCGACGGCCAGCGACATGGCATTGCGCGAACGGCGGCTGGCCTTTCACCTCGGCGAATCGCCGCCCGTGGTCACGCGCTATGTGGTGCGGCGATGAGCATGAAAACCTCGCAGATCGCAACGCTCTTCGGCTGCCTCTTCCTGATCGGCTCGGCGGAGGTGCTCGCCGGCCCGATGATGGGCGCCATGCCAGGCTGAGCTCCCTGTCCGAGCGCTGCCGGGGCACCATCAACTCGTACCACGCGAGCCTGCTCAACCTGGGCATCTTCTCGGTCTCGTTCGCGCTGGGCACCGTCGTCCCGCGCTTCTCAGTGACCCTGTTTTGCGGCCTGGTGGGCGTTGTCACGCTGCTCGGCGCATGCCTGCTCATTCCGTGGCCGCGCCGCAAGACGCAGGCCGTGGCGGCCTGAAAGACACCGGCGCCCGCGCCGTCTCACTACAGCAACATGCAAACATTCGCTCGATTGTTTCTTGATTGTTAATCGTGCCAAATGTCTTGGCAAATGGCCAAACGACCGCCCAGCCTCAGGGTCGTGCACGAGAGACAACCAAGAACAAAGGAGCAAGCATGAGCATCGCGCGATCGCATCGGATTCCGCGTCACCTTCCTTCCCCTTCCCCTCTTGCTCGCTGCCTTGCGGCAACGCTCGCCACGCTGGCCGCCGATGGCGCCTATGCCGCCTGCGCGCCGACCGCCACGCCGGGCTCGAACACCGCTGTGGTCTGCGACGGCGCAACGACCGGCTCGGCCAGCGTGATCGCCGCGCCGGGCAGCACCGGCGTCAGCATCACCGTGAACAACGGCGCCACGCTCAGCACCAACGCCACGCAGGTCCTGCTGGTGCGCGATGCCAGCACCATCACGAACAACGGCACCATCACCGTCTCGGGCGGCTCGGGTTCTGCTCGCGCGGCGATGGTCGCCACGGGCAACGACAACACCCTGACCAACAACGGCGCCATCCGCACGACGAGCAGCAGCACCTCCGGCATCCTGGTGACGTCGAACAGCAGCACGCGCACGGTCATCACCAACAACGGCAGCATCAGCACCACGGGCGGCAGCTCGCACGGCGTCTCCATGCTGGGCCCGGGCAACACGGTGATCAACAACGGCACCATCAATACCAGCGGCACCTCGGCCAAGGGCGTCTACCTGCAGGGCGGCAACCTCGTCGCCAACCTGCTGGTGAACACCGGCACCATCACCACCACCGGTGCCAACTCGCCCGCGGGCGGCGCCGACGCGGTGCACGCGAACACGCTCGGCTCCAGCTTCTTCTCGCGCGTGGAGAACCGGGCCGGTGGCACGCTGTCCAGCGCCAACGGCTACGGCTATCGCGGCCAGAACGGCAACGACGTGCTGGTCAACGCCGGCACCATCGAAGGACACGGCGGCGCCGCCAACACCGACGCGATCTACATGGGCGCGCTGGGCAACGGCACGCTGATATTGCAGACCGGCTCGGTCATCCGTGGCGGCGCCGACGGCGGCGTCGGAAAAACCGCCAGCACCTTCCTCGAAGGCACCGGTACGGTGGACAACGCGTTCCGCAATTTCCAGAACCTGACGATGCGCGGCACCGAATGGTCGTGGCTGACCGACGCGAATTTCTCCGACTCGATACGGGTGGAGTCCGGCCGCTTCAACCTCCCCGCGACGCTGACGAGCCCCGTCATCACGGTGCTCCCCGGCACAACGGTGGCCGGCACCGGCACCTTCGCGGGCAACGTGACCAACCAGGGCACGCTGCTGCCCGGGCCTAACGACGGCGTGAACTTCGGGGCCTTCACCGTGCGCGGCAACTACTTCGGCGGCAGCGGCGCGCTGATGCAGGTCAACACCGTGCTGGCCGGTGACAACTCGCCATCGGACAAGCTCGTGATCGACGGCGGCGCGGCATCGGGCAGCACCGGCATCCGCGTGGTCAACCGCGGCGGCCTGGGCGCGCCCACGCTGGCCGACGGCATCCTGGTGGTGCAGGCACTCAACGGCGCCACCACGGCCCCCACCGCGTTCTCGCTGACCCAGGCGGTCGAGGCCGGCGCCTACAACTACCGGCTGTTCCGAGGCGGCGCGGCCGGCAACAACCCCGACAACTGGTACCTGCGCAACAACGGCTACCTGGTCGGCGGCACCGTGGTGGGCTCGCTGACAGAAGCGCTCGCAGTCCTCAACGAAACGCCGCCGGTGCCCGGCGCGCCGCCAGCCGCCATGTCGGTGGAGCCGGTCAAGCTCTACCGGCCCGAGGTCCCGCTCTACAGCGCCCTGCCGATCGCGGTGCGCCGCCTCGGGCTCGCGCAGCTGGGCAGCTTCCACGACCGGCAGGGCGACCAGCAATTGCTGGCCGGTGATGGGGACAGCGAAGGCCGGCAGGCCTCGTGGGGCCGCGTGTTCGGCGAGAGCACACGGCAGCGCCTGCGCGGCGATGCGAATCCGCAGTTCGACGGCAACGTCCACGGCCTGCAGCTCGGCCACGACTTCCTGGTGGGCACCGACGCCGCCGGCGGACGCAACCGCGTCGGCGTGCTGGGTGGCTACACGCGCGCCAGCGGCAGCGCGAGCGGCGTCGCCGACGGGGCCACCAACGAGGCGGCCGGCCGGCTGAGCGTGGAGGGCTACAGCCTCGGCGCGTACTGGACCCGCATCGCGAGCAGCGGCTGGTACAGCGACGCCGTGCTCATGGCCACCCGCTTCAAGACCGACGCGATTTCCACGCTCGGCCGCGGCGGCAGGCCGCACGGCAAGACGATCACCGCATCGCTGGAAGCGGGCTATCCGTTTGCCCTGAGCGACACCGTGACGCTGCAGCCACAGGCGCAGCTGATCTGGCAGCGCAGCTCGATCGACGATTTCGACGACGGCCTTTCCACCGTGCGCTTCCAGCGCGACAACGCCGTCACCGGCCGGCTGGGCGCGCGGCTCGAAGGCCGCTTCGACGCGGGCGGCGGCGTCTGGAAGCCCTACCTGAAGGTCAACCTGTGGCACACCTTCAGCGGCAGCAACGCGCTCTACTTCGGGCCCACCGACCAGGTCGTCAACCGCCGCAATTCGAGCGCGCTCGAAGTCGGCGGCGGCGTTGTCGGCCAGGTGAACAAGACGCTGGCGGTCTACGGCGGCCTGGCGTACACCAGCGCCATCGGCATCACCGAGCAGACCGGCGTGCAGGGGCAAGTGGGGCTGCGCCTGCGCTGGTGAACCCCGGGCGGCGGGCGCTCATGGTCAATTTTTGACCATTCGAGCAAATTTGATGGCATGCAGCTTGCATGGGATCGGTCATGAGAGATCAACGGGTATCCACGGATAGCCAATCTTTTTTGACCGTATGGATAATTTAGACCATCATCCCGTCCGTCGCCACGAGGTACACCACGATGAATCCGCCCCCACTGCGCAGCCGTTTCTGGTCTGACCTGACCAGCGAAGAGTTCTCCCGCCTCGACCGTGAACGGCTGATTGCCGTGCTGCCCGTGGGCGCGACCGAGCAGCACGGCCCCCACCTGCCGATGTCGACCGACACCGCCACCATCGACGGCATGGTGCGCGCCACGCTGCCGCACCTGCCCGACGACCTGCCGGTGCTGTTCCTGCCCACCGTGCCCTATGGCAAAAGCAACGAGCACTCGCGCTACCCGGGCACGCTCACCGTGTCGGCGAACACGCTGATCTCGCTGTGGACCGACATCGGCGCCTGCGTCGCCAAGGCAGGCGTGCGCAAGCTGGTGCTCTACAACAGCCACGGCGGCCAGATGAGCGTGATGGACATTGTGGCGCGCGACCTGCGCGAAGCCCACGACATGATGGTCGTGGCCGCCAACTGGTACACGCTGGGCCTGCCCGAAGGCCTGTTCACCGCGCACGAAGGCAGGCACGGCATCCACGCCGGCGACCTCGAAAGCTCGGTCATGCTGCACCTCACGCCCGACTACGTGCGCAAGGACCAGTTCCAGAACTTCAGCTCCATGACGGAGCAACTGGCCGCCGAGAACAAGTTCCTGTCGATCACCCCCAGCGGCAAGCTCGGCTGGCAGATGCACGACATCAACCCCGCGGGCGCAGCCGGCGACGCCACGCGCGCCACCGCCGAAAAGGGCGCGGCGGTGCTCGACCACGTGGGCCGCCGCTTCGTCGAGCTGCTGCACGAGGTCGACCGCTTCCCCCTGTCGCGCCTCGCCAACCAACCCGCCTGGCGCTAGGCTCGCAGCCATCATGGAAAGCACCACGCCATCCACCCCGCCGCTGGTCACGCTGCGCAACGTCAGCAAGCGCTTCGCCAACGGCATGCTCGCGCTGCAGGGCATGACGCTCGACATCGGCGAGCACGACTTCATCAGCTTCCTGGGCCCCTCGGGCTGCGGCAAGAGCACCGCGCTGCGCCTCATCGCGGGGCTCACGCGCCTCAGTTCGGGCGACATGCACTGGTCGGGTGCCAACACCGGAAAGACGCAGAGCGACCGCGACCTGGGCTTCGTGTTCCAGGAGCCCACGCTCATGCCCTGGGCCAAGGTGTTCGACAACGTATGGCTGCCGCTCAAGCTCGCAGGCATGAGCCGCGATGCGGCCGCGCCGGTGGTGCAGCAGGTGCTTGAAATGGTCGGGCTCTCGCGCTTTGCCGACGTGTATCCGCGCGAGCTCTCGGGCGGCATGAAGATGCGCGTGTCGATTGCGCGCGCACTGGTCACGCACCCGCGCCTGCTGCTGATGGACGAGCCCTTTGCCGCGCTCGACGAGATGACGCGCATCAAGCTCAACAACGACCTGCTGGCCATCTGGCGCGAGCACCGCTTCTCCGTCGTGTTCGTCACGCACAGCGTGTACGAGTCGGTGTATCTGTCGAACCGCATCGTGGTGATGGCGGCGCGCCCTGGCCGCGTGATCGACGAGATCCGCATCGACGAACCCTATCCGCGCGGCGAAGAGTTCCGCACATCGAGCCGCTACAACGCGCACTGCACTGCCGTGTCGCAATCCCTGCACGGAGCCCTGCATGGCCTCGACATCGATCACTGAGCCCGTCGCCCTCGCGGATGCCAATGCGGATGCGGCGCCCTCCGAGGCATCGCTGCGCGCGCACGAAGACCGGCTGCGCCGGCGCGAGTCGCTGCTGCGCATCGTCGTGCCCGCGGGCATCGTCGTGCTGCTGCTGCTCATCTGGGAATGGACGGTTCGCGCCAACAACATTCCGCACTACATCCTGCCCGCGCCCTCGCTCATTCTTCGCACGCTGTTCGACAACTGGGATTCGCTGTCGAGCGCTCTGTGGTTCACGGTGAAACTCACGCTGCTCGCGCTGGCCGCGGCCATCGTTGGCGGCGTGCTGCTGGCCATCGCGTTCGCGCTCTTCAAGTGGGTGGAAATCGGCCTGTTCCCGATCGCGGTGATCCTGCAGGTGACGCCGATCATCGCGATCGCGCCGCTGATCCTGATCTACGTGTCGAGCACCACGGCGGCGCTGCTGCTGTGCGCGTGGATCGTGGCCTTCTTCCCGATCCTGTCGAACACCGTCATCGGACTGAAAAGCGCGGACAGCAACCTTCGCGACCTGTTCCAGCTCTACAAGGCCTCGCCGTGGCAGACCTTCCGCTACCTGCTCGCGCCCAGCGCGCTGCCGTACTTCATGGCGGGCCTGAAGATCGCGGGCGGGCTGAGCCTGATCGGCGCGGTGGTGGCCGAGTTCACGGCCGGCACAGCGGGCAAGGAAACGGGTCTTGCATCGCGCATTCTCGAATCGAGCTTCCGCACCGAGATTCCGATGATGTTCGCGGCGCTGCTGCTGGTGTCGTTGCTGGGCATCGTGATCTTCATCGTGTTCGCGGCCTTGTCGCGGCTGGTGCTCGGGCATTGGCACGAAAGCGAAATGCGCCGTGAACGCTAGGACCATCGTGCCTGCCGTCGACTGGGATGCCGTGCGCGCCGACCTCCGCGGCCTCAACCTGATCACCGCGCCGGCCCAGCGCAAGCAGCTGTCGAAAGACTTCTACTGGTACAGCCCCATCCTCAGCGCGCAGCTCGCGGGCTGCGTGGCCGACCTCGTCGTCAAGGTCAGCACCGAAGACGACGTGCGGCAGGCCGCCGCCGTGGCCGCAAAATGGAAGCTGCCGCTCACCGTACGCGCCGGCGGCACTGGCAACTACGGCCAGTGCGTGCCACTCGAAGGCGGCATCGTGCTCGACGTGACGCAGATGTGCCGCGTGCTCGACATCCAGCCCGGACGCATCCGCGTCGAGGCCGGCGCGCGCATGCACGACATCGACCTCGCCGCACGCGAGACCGGCCAGGCGCTGCGCATGTGGCCCTCGACCTGGCACGTGGCGTCCATCGGCGGCTTCATCGCGGGCGGCTTCGGCGGCATCGGCTCGTTCCGCCACGGCATCCTGCGTGACCCGGGCAACCTGCTGCGCGCGCGCGTGATGACGGTGGAGCGCGAGCCACGCATCATCGAATTGCACGGCGACGAGATCCAGCAGGTGCACCACGCCTATGGCACCAACGGCGTGATCCTGGATGTGGAAGTGGCGCTGAGCCCGGCCGTCGAATGGGTGCACTGCACGGTGCTGTTCGAGACGTATCGCGGCGCGCTCGACTTCGGCATTGCCGCGCAGGCGCCTTCGCTCGACATCTTCCTGCTCTCGACGGTGGAGGCGCGTTTCTCGCCCTACTACACCGCCATGCGCGACCGCTTTCCGGCCGACCGGCACGCCGTGTTCGCCATGGTCTCGCCGGATTCGATGGCGGACTTCCGTGCGCTCGCCGATGCACAGGGCGGCATGATCTCTGTCGCCGGCACCGAAGCCGAGCTGCTCGCCGAAGGCCTGCCCCCGGCCTACGAATGCGCGTTCAATCACACGACGCTGCAGGCGCTGAAGGCAGACCGCAGCTGGACCTACCTGCAGGTGGCCTACGCCCAGCCCTTCGATCCGGCCGTGGTCGAGCGCCATCTGCAAATCTTCGGCGACGACGTGCTGCAGCACCAGGACTTCGCGCGCGCCAACGGCGAGTGCGGCACCTTCGGCATCCTGCTCGTGCGCTGGAAGGGCGAGGCCCACCAGTACGAAGTGATCCGCGAGATCGAGTCGCAGGGCGGCTGCCAGATCTTCAACCCGCACGTCGTCACCATCGAGGACGGCGGCATGAAGACCATCGACACGCAGCAGATCGAATTCAAGAAGCGCAGCGACCCGATGGGCCTCATGAACCCGGGCAAGACGCGCGGCTGGTCGCCAGAGATGGCGACCGAACGCTGAAAAGATTTAGTCTCCGCATCCCGTACCTTCCAAAACCTCCACAGGAGTCCGTCCCCATGCGCATCCCCGCTTTCAATCTCCGACCGCTTGCTTTCGGCCTGGCCCTCGCGGCCGCCGCCTTCGCCGCGCAGGCGCAGGAAAAAGTGGTGTTCGCCACCAACTGGAAGGCGCAGGCCGGCCACGGCGGCTTCTACCAGGCGCTGGTGGACGGCACCTACAAGAAGTACGGCCTCGACGTCGACATCCAGCAGGGCGGCCCGATGGTCAACAACCGGCCGATGCTGCCGGCCGGCAAGGTCGACTTCCTGATGACGGGCAACCTGCTGCAGTCCTTCGACAACGTGAAGAACGGCGTGCCCACGGTGGTGGTGGCGGCCTTCTTCCAGAAGGACCCGCAGGCCATGTTCGCCCACCCGGGCCAGGGCTTCGACACCTTCAAGGACATGACCAAGGCACCCGTGGCCTTCATCGGCAAGGACGGCCAGTTCAGCTTCTGGCAGTGGATGAAGTCCGAGCACGGCTTCAAGGATTCGCAGCTCAAGCCCTACACCTTCAACGTGGGCCCGTTCCTGGCGGACAAGAAGTCCATTCAACAGGGCTATGCCATTTCGGAGCCGCTGTCGATCAAGGCGCAGGCCGGCTTCGACCCGGTGGTGCAGCTGCTGGCCGACAACGGCTTCTCGACCTACTCGACCACCATCGAGACGCGCGCCGACCTGATCAAGACCAAGCCCGAGACGGTGCGCAAGTTCGTCGAGGCCTCGATCATCGGCTGGAACAACTACCTCTACGGCGACAACAAGGCCGCCAACGAGATGATCGCCAAGATCAACCCCGACTCGCCCGTGGCCGCCTCGCAGGGCTCCATCGAGCTGATGAAGAAGATGGGCATCGTCGACAGCGGCGAATCGCTCACCAAGGGCATCGGCGCGATGGACGAGGCCCGCGTGAAGGACTTCTACGACAAGATGGTCAAGGCCGGCCTGTACAAGACCGGCGAGGTCGATCTGTCGAAGGTGGTCACCACGCAGTTCGTCAACAAGGGCGTCGGCGTCGATGTCCGCAAGAAGCTCACCGGCAAGTAAGCACACCGATTTTTTCCCGTGGGTCGCGCGGGGCTTGCGCCGGGGTCAGATGCCGGCGCCTGGGTTGCCATAAGGCACCGCGCGGCCTTTCACTCCTTGGGCTCTGACCCCGTCTCGCCAGCGACGCAAGTCCTGAGCGAACCGGCCCTCAACCATGAAAACGCTAGTCGTCCACTGCCATCCGAACCCTGACAGCTTCAACCACGCGCTCTATCGCACCGCCCTCGAGGCGCTCGAACCGCGACACCCCGTCAAGGCCATCGACCTGTACGCCGAGGGCTTCGACCCGACGCTGACACGCGAAGAGCGCATCGCCTACCTCGACAACCCCGACCTGATCCGCGAACGCGTGAAACCCCACGTCGAAGCGCTGCTGTGGGCCGAGCATCTTGTGTTCGTGTTTCCCACCTGGTTCCACGGGCCGCCGTCGATGCTCAAGGGCTGGCTCGAACGGGTGTGGCTGCCGGGCGTGGCCTTCCTGCCGGCGGAACGCAAGGGACAGCTCGCGAAGTCGGGCATGCGGCACATCAGGCGGCTGACGGTGGTGACCACCGGCGGCTCGCCGCGCTGGTTCGTGCTGATGATCGGCGACCCGGGCCGGCGGCTGTTCACGCGCGCGCTGCGTGCGCTGTTCGCGTGGCGCTGCAAGGTGACGTGGCTGCAGCTGCACGACATGAACGCAGCGACCGCACGCGACCGGACCCATTTCATCGAGCGCGTGTCGCGCAAGCTGGGCAGCATCTAGAAAACATCGACACAGGGAGACAACTCCATGAGCCTCGAACGCACGCTCACCGTCCGCGTCGAACGCATCTCGCGGCAGACGCCGGAAATTCTGGCCTTCGAGCTGGCCCACCCGTGGGGCCGGCCGCTGCCTTCCTACGAGGCTGGCGCGCATATCGACGTGCACATGCCCGGCGGCTTCTCGCGGCAGTACTCGCTGGCGCGCGCGCCCTCCGACGCCAACTCCTACGTGATCGGCGTGAAGCGCGAGCTCGCCAGCCGCGGCGGTTCGGCCTCGATGCACGAGCGCGTGCGCGAAGGCGACCTGCTGCCGATCAGCGCGCCGCGCAACACCTTTCCGCTGCGCGAGGAAGCCACGCACCACCTGCTGCTGGCCGGTGGCATCGGCATGACGCCGCTGCTGGCGATGGCGCAGGCGCTTGCGGCGCGCGGCGCGCAGTTCACGCTGTGCGTGTTCGCGCGCAGCGAAGAGCATCTGGCCTTCGCCGATGCACTGCACGCGCCCGCGCTGGCGCCGCACCTGCGGCTGCATCTCGACCAGGGCGATGCCTTGCAGCGTATCGATCTGCATGGGTTGCTGGCCGACCGCGCGCCCGGCACGCACCTTTACGTCTGCGGCCCCGGCGGCTTCATGAAGGCGGTGCGCGACGCAGCCGCGCACTGGCCCGAAGACGCGCTGCACGCCGAATACTTCGCCGCACCGACCGACGCCAACGCCACCACCGGCCTGCCCTTCACGCTGAAGCTCGCCCGGCGTGGCATCACCGTGCCGGTGGCTGCCGACCAGACAGCCGTCGACGCGCTGCACGAAGTCGGCATCGACATTCCCGTGTCGTGCCAGCAGGGCCTGTGCGGCACCTGCGTGGTCGAGGGCGACGGCGAAGACGCCGAGCACCGCGACTTCTGCCTCACGGGCAGCGAGCGCCGCCACAAGATTGCGCTGTGCTGCTCGCGCGCCAGGGGCCAGGAACTGGAACTCCAGCTGTGAGCGCGCGTCCGGCTTCCGTCAACGAAGAGAGCGACGCCGAGGCGCCCGCCACGCGCGGCCGCTCGCGCAAGTACACGCAGGTGCTCGGCCTAATCAACCAGGCCGCCATCGAGGTGTTCGCAAGCGAAGGGCTGGCCGGCGCGTCCACGCAGGCCATCGCCGACAAGGCGGGGCTTTCGAAGGCGCAGCTGCATTACTACATCGAGAGCAAGGAAGCGTTGTACCGCCAGGTGCTGCAGGACATCCTCACCGACTGGATCGTGGTGTTCGGCTTCAGCGACGAGGCCTTCGGCCCGCGCAAGGTGCTGGGCGACCTGATCCAGCGCAAGATGATGTTCTCGTTCGAGCACCCGCTGCGCTCGCGCATCTTCACGGCCGAGATGATGCGCGGCGCGCCCGTCATCAACAACATGATGGACACGAGCAAGCAGCGCACCGACCAGGCTGCAGCCGTGATCCAGAACTGGATGAACCAAGGCCTGATGGACAAGGCAGACCCGATGCTGGTGTTGTTCCACATCTGGGCGGTGACGCAGTTCTACGCCGACCACGCCACGCAGGCGGCCTACTACCGCAACGCAGCCCAGCAGGGCCAGGACAAGGACGGCAAAGACCGGCGCTACCTGATCGAGCAGGTGACGGAGTTCCTGCTGAAGGGCGCGGGGGTCAAGTAGAAGAGCGCTGGGGCAGGTACATGGTGGCTTCGACTTCCACCAGCACTTCGTCCCCCGGCAGGAAGCGCGACACCTCCACCACCGTGCTCACCGGCGGCTCGCCCGGATAGAACAGGCCGCGCACGCGGTTGTAGAAGGCGTAGTGCGGCAGGTGGCGGAAGTACTGCACCAGCTTCACCACGTCTTCCATGGTGCCGCCATGCTCGGCGGCAATCTGGCGGATGCGCTCCAGCACGAACCAGCTCTGCGCGACGATGGGCGCCTCGAACACGTCGACCGACATCTGCCCCGTGGCGTAGCCCACGCCCTGCAGCGCGGTGCGTGCTGCTTCGGGAATCGCGTCGTAGCCGGCGACGGCGCGGCGCGTGGCCGGGTCGACCGCGACCACGCCGCTCATGAAGACGAAATCCCCGACGCGCTTGGCGGCGGCGTAGTTGGCCATTGGCTTGCCCATCGTGCTCATTGTGTTTTCTCCAGTACCTGGCCAGCGCGGATGACGGTGCGTTGCCGCCCGCGCGGGCCGATGAGTTCGTGTTCGTCTGTGGCCGACAGTAGCAGCAGGTCCGCCGGACAGCCCGGCGCGATGCGCCCGTCCCATGCGAGCCCCAGCGCTTTCGCGGGGCTCACGGTGACGGTGTCGAGCCAGTCGGAGGCCGGCGCCAGGTGCGCCATCTGCACGCCGAGGCCGTAGGTCTCCAGCAAGTCGTAGCTGCCGTAGGGATAGAAGGCGTCCTGCACGTTGTCGGTTGCAAGGCTCGCACGCAAGCCCCGTGCCGCCGCCTCGCGGATGCGCGTGATGCCGCGTTGCACCGGTGTGCGGTCCCAGGCGCCCTGCAGGTAGAGGTTGGTGGTGGGCAGCGCAACAAGGTGAATGCCCGCGCCGGCGCACAGTGCCAGCGTTTCCCCGGCAACCGCGTCGTCCTGCACCGAGAGCGAGCAGGCGTGGCCGCAGACCACGCCGTGCCTGAAGTCGCGCGCCCGCACCAGCTGCGCGATGCTGCGCAGGCCGCTGGCCTCGGCGTCGAGCCCTTCGTCGACATGGAAGTCGAGGCCCAGCCCGTGTTGCTGCGCAAGGTCGAACACGCGCCCGAGCTTGTGGACGATGCCTTCGTTGCGATAGACGAATGCGCCGAGCACACCGCCCGCGCGCTTCACCTCGCGCGCGATGCGTTCGCCTGCGGCGTGGTCGGCGAACAGGTCGAGCGGCGTGAGCGAGACGAACTGCAGTTCGACGCGGCCGCGCCACTCCTCGCGCAGCGACTCGAACACAGCCAGCGCGGCCGGCGGTTCGGCCTGCACCCAGTCGAGGTGCGTGCGCAGTGCGCGCGTGCCCGATTGCCACGCGTCGTGCAGCGCACGCTCCATGCGAAGCCGCAGCGATTCGCCGGTCCAGCTGTCGCGGTGCCTGTTCATGCGCTCGATGGCGGCGAACAGGTTGCCTTGCGCAGCGCCGACGTCCTGCACGGTGTAGTTCTTGTCGATGTGCGCGTGCGCCTCGACCAGCGCGCTCAGCAGCGTGCCGCTTGCGTGCTTCTGTTGGGCGCTCGGCACGATGGATGCAACGCTGTCGCCAGTCAACGTGACATCAAACAACTGCGCATCGCCCGCCGCGAATGCGCGCAGCGGCGCCGGAATGCGCAGCGCCTCGAGCTTCATGCGTGCCGCTGCTCCCAGGCCCGCAGCCAGCCGAGGCCGGCCGAGGTGCCGCCCGGCTCCGAGCCGCGCTTCGGCCGGTATTCGCAGCCGACCCAGCCCTGCCAGCCGCACTGCGCCGACACCTCGTCGATCACGTCGAACAGGTACGGGTAGTTCTGCTCGCCGATGTCCGGCTCGTGGCGCTCGGGCACGCCGGCGATCTGGATGTGGCCGACGCGGCCGGTGGGAAGGTACTTGCGGATCTTCATTGCCACGTCGCCTTCGACGATCTGGCAGTGGTACAGGTCCATCTGCACCTTGAGGTTGGGCGCGCCCACCGTTTCGACGATCTCGTGCGCGTGGTCTTGCCGGTTGAGGAAGAAGCACGGAATGTCGCGCGTGTTGATCGGCTCGATCAACACGTCGCGGCCGGCCTTGGCGGCTTCGGCCGCGGCCCAGCGCAGGTTGTCGAGGTACACGGGCTGCAGCGCGTCGCGCTCCAGGCCGTCGGGCACGAGGCCGGCCATGACGTGGATGCGGGGGCAGTCGAGCGCCACGGCGTAGTCGATAGCCTTGGCAATGCCTTCGCGAAACTCGGCGTCGCGCCCCGGCAGGCAGGCCAGGCCGCGTTCGCCTCCGTTCCAGTCGCCGGGCGGGCCGTTGAACAGCACCTGCTGCAAGCCGTTGTGCTTGAGCCGCGCCAGGATTTCGTCTTTCGCGAAGTCGTAGGGGAAGAGATATTCCACGGCCTTGAAGCCGTCTTTCGCGGCGGCGTCGAAGCGGTCGAGAAAAGCGAGCTCCGGGTAGAGCATCGAGAGGTTGGCGGCGAATTGGGGCATGGGGTGTTTGTACTACCAGCGCGCACCGAAGGTTCGGCGCAGTTCATCGATCTGATCGGCGTTCAGCGGCTCGGGCCGTGCGGCCTGCGCGAGCTGTTGAAGCCGTGCGGTTTCTTCGAGCTCTTCGAGCACGGCCATGGCGGCGGCCGGCGTGTCGTGCCAGACGTTGGGGCCGAGGCGCGTGAGCATCACGGCGCGAATCGGCGTGCCGGCGGTGCCGAAGCGCTCGATGGTTTGTGCCACCTGTTCGGCCGCTTCGGGCGCGCCGGGCCGGTGGTACGGGATGACCGGCACGTGGCCGACCTTCATCACGAAATACGGTGTCAGCGCGGGCAGCAGTTCGTCGCCCGGTTCGTTCAGCGTGAGCGCAACGCAGTGCGTGCTGTGTGTGTGGATCACGCAGGCGGTGTTCGCATCGAACTTGCGCGTCGCGGCGTAAATGCGCGTGTGCAGTGCGATGGTCTTGCTGGCGCGGTCGCCGCTGGTCTGCTGGCCTTGCGCGTCGAGCCTTGCCAATCGGGCCGGGTCGAGAAAACCGAGGCAGGCATCGGTCGGCGTGATCAGAAAGCCGTCGTCCAGCCGCACGCTGATGTTGCCGGCTGTGGCATGCACGTAGCCGCGCTCGAACAGGCTGCGGCCGACGCGGCAGATTTCTTCGCGGGCTTCGTTCTCGGTCATGCGAGCACTGTAAATGCCTTGGTGAAGAAATCGTCGCTTCCGAAGTTGCCGGACTTCAGCGCGATGTGCACGCCTGCCTCTGGCGCAGCATCGGAGCGCGCATGGCACCACGGCACGCCGGGGTCGATCTGCGGGCCTATCTGCATCTGCGCGATGCCCAGCGCCTGCACGCATGCACCCGAGGTTTCACCGCCGGCCACCACCAGCTGGTGTACGCCGCGTTCGACCAAACCGCGCGCGATGGCTGCAATGGTGCGTTCGACCATCGCGCCGGCCTCTTCGACACCGAGCCTGCCTTGCACCGACTTCACGGCGCCGGCTTCGGCGGTCGAGTAGACGAGCACGGGGCCCTTGTCGATCAAGGGCGCGGCCCAAGCCAGAGCCTCGGCGGCAACGTCCACGCCCGCGGCGATGCGCAATGGGTCGACGGCCATTGCCGCGCCGCCGCGCTGGATGAAATCGAGCACCTGCCGGTTGGTGGCTAGCGAGCAGCTGCCCGAGACCACCGCCGTCTTGCCGCCGGCCTTTGGCAATGCACTGGCCTGCGAAGAAGGCGCGAGTCCGAAGTTGGCCGGCAGGCCGATGGCCACGCCCGAGCCCGCGGTGAGCAACGGCATCTTCGCGAGCGCCGGGCCCATGCGCAGAAGGTCGTCGTTCGACACGGCGTCGACGATGGCGATAGACACGCCCTCGGCCTTCAACTGAGCGATGCGCTCATCGATGGCGGCCGCACCGCACGCCACCACCGTGTAGTCGATGAGGCCCACCTTGCGCTTGCACTGCGCCTGCAGCACGCGCACGAGGTTCGGGTCGGTCATCGGCGTGAGCGGGTGGTTCTGCATGCCGCTCTCGTTGAGCAGCACCTCACCCGCGAACAGGTAGCCCTTGAACACGGTGCGCTTGTTGTCTGGAAAGGCGGGCGTGGCGATGGTGAAGTCGCATTGCAGCGCATCCATCAGCGCCTCGGTCACGGGGCCGATGTTGCCTTGCGCCGTGCTGTCGAAAGTGGAGCAGTACTTGAAGTAGATCTGCTTCGCGCCCTGCGCCTGCAACCAGCGCAACGCATCGAGCGATTGCGCGACGGCCTCGGCCGGCGCGATGGTGCGCGACTTGAGCGCAACGACGACCGCATCCACATCGGCATCGAGCGGGCCTTCGGGCACGCCGATGGCCTGCACCACGCGCATGCCCGCGCGCACGAGGTTGTTGGCGAGGTCGGTGGCGCCGGTGAAATCGTCGGCGATGCAGCCGAGAACGAGCTTTGCCATGGGTCAGCCCTTCACGACAGGCAGCTTCACGGCCTGTGCGTTCTCGCGCACGTAGTCGCGCAGGATGGCGTCGAAGCTGGCGTCGGCCTTCAGGCCCAGCGCCTCGGCGCGCGCTGCGTGGATGCGGCTGGGCCAGCTGGTGACGATCTTCGCGATGGCGGCGTCGGGCTCCCAGTCGATCAGGCCGGTGGCGTCCTTGCCGGCAATGCGTTCGAGCGCCTGCGCCATCTCGCGCACGGTGGTCGTCAATGCCGGCAGGTTGATCGCAGTGCGTGCACCCCATTCCGCGGCGCTGGCGGTGGCCGCGCGCACGATGCCCGCGACGGTGTTGCCGGGCGATGCCAGCGCGACCGGCGTGTCGGGCGACACGGGGCAACGTGCACGCTCGCCAGCCAACGGCTCGCGCAGCATGCCGCTCAGGAAGCTGGAGGCCGCGCCGTTGGGTTTGCCTGGGCGCACCGACACCGTCATGAGCCGCACATTGCGGCCCTGCACGAAGCCCTTGCGCGTGAAGTCGGCCACCAATTGCTCGCCGATGAATTTCTGGATGCCGTAGCTGTTCTGCGGTGTCGGCAGCGTGGTGTCTTCGATCACGGCGGGCAGGCGCTGCTCGGGCGAATCGCCGAACACGGCGACCGAGCTGGAGAACACGAACACCGGCGAGTGGCCCGCGCGGCGGCAGGCCTCGAGCAGGCCGCGCGTGGTGTCGAGGTTGCTGCGCATGCCCAGGTCGAAGTCGGCCTCGCATTCGCCACTCACAGCGGCGGCGAGGTGGAACACCGCGTCGGTGTCGGTCAGCGGCAACGCTCCGTTGCCAGCCTGCTCGTACAGGTCGCCCTGCACGAATTGCACGCGGGCATCGCCGGCCAGGTCGGCGGGCGGCGGCACGCGGTCGGCCAGGGTGATGCGCGACACCGGCTGCGCGGTGCCGCCTGCCAGTGCGAGGTTGCCGACCGCGAGCAGCGTGCGGGCGAGGCGGACGCCGAGGAAGCCGCAGCCGCCGGTGATGAGGATGTTCATGAGCGAGTGTGTCCTTCTTGTCTTGTTCAGGCCTGTTTTTTCGGCACCGGCACTTCGATGCCCGGGAAAATCTTGATCACCGCGCTGTCGTCTTCGCGCGCATAGCCCGCGGTCGATGCCTGCATGAACATCTGGTGCGCGGTGGACGACAGCGGCAGCGGAAACTTGGTCGCGCGCGCCACGTCGAGCACCAGGCCCAGGTCCTTCACGAAGATGTCGACGGCCGACAGTGGCGTGTAGTCGCCCGCGAGCACGTGCGCCATGCGGTTCTCGAACATCCAGCTGTTGCCGGCGCTGTGCGTGATGACTTCGTACAGCGCCGCAGGGTCCACGCCTTCGCGCAGGCCCAGTGCCATGGCCTCGGCCGCCGCGGCGATGTGCACGCCGGCCAGCAGCTGGTTGATGACTTTCACCTTGCTGCCCGCGCCCGCGCTGTCGCCCAGGCGGTAGACCTTGGCGGCCATCGCGTCGAGCACCGCGCCGGCCTTCTCGTAGGCGGCGGGTGTGCCGGCGGTCATCATCGTCATCTGGCCGCTCGCGGCCTTCGCGGCGCCGCCGGAGATGGGTGCGTCGAGGTACAGGATGCCCTGCGCGGCAAGGCGCGCTTCGAGCGCCACCGACCAGTTCGGATCGACGGTGGAGCACATCACGAACAGGCTGCCGGGCTTCATCGATGCGGCGCAGCCGGGCGCGGTGCCGTCGCCGAACAGCACAGATTCGGTCTGCGCCGCATTCACGACGACGCTGACGACGATGTCGCACTGCGCACCGAGCGCGGCCAGCGTGTCGCAGGCCGTGCCGCCATCGCGCGCGAAGGCTTCGGCGACCTCGCGGCGCACGTCGAACACGTGCGGCGCATGGCCCGCACGGCGCAGCGATTGCGCCATGCCGGCGCCCATGGCGCCGAGGCCTACGAGGCCGACGACGGGAGTGTTGGTGCTGGAAGTCATGCAGGGATTCTTTCTTTCGAGGTCAGCGATTGACGAGTTGCTTGGGCGTGAGCCACACGCCGATGGCGCCGAGCACCAGCGCACCGGCCAGCACGTACATGCCGATCTGCGTGCTGCCGGTCAGGTCTTTCAGGTAGCCGATGAGGTACGGGCTCACGAAGCCCGCGAGGTTGCCCACCGAGTTGATGGCCGCGATGCCGGCGGCCGCCGCCGTGCCGGTGAGAAATGCTGTGGGCAGCGACCAGAAGAGCGGCGCGCAGGTCAGCACGCCGGCTGCGGCGAGTGAGAGGAACGCCAGCGACACGACCGTGTTCTGCGTGTACGAAGCCGCGACGGTGAAGCCGATCGCGCCCATCAGCGCGGGCACGATCAGGTGCCAGCGGCGCTCCTGGCGGCGGTCGGCGCTGCGGCCGAAGAGGTTCATCGCGACGATGGCGCAGACGAAGGGGATCGCGCTGAGCAGCCCGATGTTCAGGTTGCCCTGCACGCCCGTGGCCTTGACCAGCGTGGGCAGCCAGAAAGTGAGTGCGTATTGGCCCATGACGAAGGCGAAGTAGATGAACGCCATCCACCATATGCGCGCATCGCGGAACACGCCAGCCACCGAGTGCGGGCCCTTGGCGCCGTGGGCGGCGTCGCGCGCCACCTCGCGCTGCAGCAGCGCTTTTTCTTCAGCACTCAGCCAGCGCGCCTGGGCGATGCCGTTGTCGAGGTAGACCAGCACCATCACGCCCACGAGCACGGCGGGAACCGCCTCGATGAGGAACATCCATTGCCAGCCGCTCATCGACGAGACGCCGTGGAAGCTGTCCATGATCCAGCCCGACAGCGGGTTGCCGAAGATGCCCGCCACCGGAATGGCCGACATGAACACCGCGATGATCCGCGCGCGCCGGTGCGCCGGGTACCAGTGCGTGAGGTACAGGATCACGCCCGGATAGAAGCCCGCCTCGGCCACGCCGAGCAGGAAGCGCAGGATGTAGAAGCTGGTCGGCGTCTTCACGAACATGAAGCAGGCCGAGAGCAGGCCCCAGGTGATCATGATTCGCGCGATCCAGATGCGCGCGCCCACGCGGTTGAGCAGCAGGTTGCTCGGCACCTCGAACAGGAAGTAGCCGAGGAAGAAGATGCCCGCGCCCAGGCCGAACACGGTTTCGCTGAAGCCCAGGTCCTGGCCCATCTGCAGCTTGGCGAAGCCCACGTTGACGCGGTCGAGATACGCGACCACGTAGCACAGCATGAGAAAGGGCACGAGGCGCCAGAACACCTTGGCGTAAGTGCGCTTTTCGAGCGCGGCATCGGCTGCGGCGGACGACGGCATGGCGCCGGCCTTGAGGGTCGAGGAAGTCATGAGAAAGCTTTGTCTCGGTTGATTTGTCAGGTCATCATACAAATTTGAGATTTGTGAACTGACCCGGGTAAACCCGGAGATCGCGCCGTTCGCGGCGACTTTCTGGTGTCTTTCTGTGTCGGCTCGGCTGCCTACAAGCTCGCTTTAGCTGCCTATTGGCCAGCCTTCGACCAAGGGCCGCGCGAGCTGCGCGCCTTCCTGCTGCCAGAACGCGGGATCGGCCTGCTCGATGCGGCGGATCGCGTTGTCCATGTGGTTCTTGGCCGCCTCGCGCGCGCGCAGCGGGTCGCCGGCCTCGATGGCTTCGACGATGCGCGCATGCTCCTGCGCCACCTCGCGCGCGAAGTCGGCGCGGCGCGCCTCGTTGGCGCGCGTGACGCGGGTGGCGCCGTGCAAAAACTGCCGCAGGTACTGCAGCGTGCCGATGAGGAAGGGGTTGCGCGCAGCCTCGGCAATGGCGCGGTGGAAGCGCACGTCTTCGTCGGCGCCGTTGCCACCCGCTTCCACGGCGGCGTGCAGCGCATCGATGGCGTCGCGGATGCGCTGCACATCGTCTGGCGTTCGGCGCTCGGCGGCCAGCGCGGCCACTTCGGCTTCGAGCGCGCGGCGCAGCTCGACCATCTGGATGACGGCTTCGCGCGAGGCCACGTGCGGCATCTCGAAGCGCAGCGGCTCGACGCCGGCGGCACGCACATACACGCCGCTGCCCTGGCGCGAATCGAGCAGGCCCAGCGACTTGAGCCGCGACACCGCTTCACGCACCACGGTGCGGCTCACGCCGAACTGCTCGGCCAGCGCGGTTTCGGTCGGCAGGCGGTCGCCTTCGGAAAGGCGCCCGCTGCGCACCTCGGCGGCCAATGCATCGGCGACCTGGTCGGCCAGGCGGACGCTGGGGGCGAGGGATTGGAAGCGGGCGGTCATGGGCGCGAATGGGGTGGGGCCTGCGACTCTAACGCAGGCCCTGCGCGACCGCCGCGGCCTCAGTTCAGCGCGTGGCGAGCAGCCCGCGCGATGCTGGCCGCATCGACGCCGAAGAATCCGCGCAGCGCCGCACGCGTGTCGCTGCGGCCGAAACCATCGGTGCCCAGCGTGATGTAGCGGCGGCCTTCCGGCAGGAAGGCACGCACGCTCTCAGGCACGGCGCGCACGTAGTCGGTGGCGGCAATGATGGGCGCCTTGCTGCCCTTGCCGAGCTTCTGCGCGACGAACGCGGTACCGGCTTCTTCACCCGACAACGCGCGCTGCTCGCAGGCCAGCCCTTCGCGCGCAAGTTCGCTCCAGCTCGTGACGCTGAACACCTCGGCCTCGATGCCTTCTTCGGCCAGCAGCTGCGCGGCCTTAACGACTTCGGTGAGGATCGCGCCGGAGCCCATCAGCGTGACCTTCTTCTTCGCCCTGCCCGATGCCGGCGCATACGTGCCGAAGCGATAGCACCCGCGCAGGATGTCGCCTTCCGCGCCCCCGGGCACATCGGGCTGCGCGTAGTTCTCGTTCATGAGCGTGACGTAATAGAACACGTCCTTCTGCTCGACCATCATCTCGCGGATGCCCGCATCGACGATCACCGCCATCTCGCCCGCGTAGGCCGGGTCGTAGGCCTTGCAGTTGGGAATGGTCGCGGCCACGAGGTGGCTGCTGCCGTCCTGATGCTGCAGGCCTTCGCCGCCGAGCGTGGTGCGCCCGGACGTGGCGCCGAGCAGGAAGCCGCGCGCACGCTGGTCCGCGGCAGCCCAGATCGCGTCGCCGACGCGCTGGAAGCCGAACATCGAGTAGTAGATGTAGAAGGGCAGCATCGCCAGGCCATGCACGCTGTAGCTGGTGGCCGCGGCCGTCCAGCTCGCGATGGCGCCGGCCTCGCTGATGCCTTCTTCCAGGATCTGCCCGTCGGTGGCTTCGCGATAGCTCAGCACCGAGCCGATGTCTTCCGGCGCATAGCGCTGGCCCACGCTCGAATAGATGCCCACCTGCTTGAACAGGTTGGCCATGCCGAAGGTGCGCGCCTCGTCGGCCACGATGGGCACGATGCGCGGGCCCAGGGCCTTGTCCTTCATGAGATTGCCCAGCATGCGCACGAAGGCCATGGTGGTGCTCATTTCCTTGCCGGCGGCGGCCGTGGCGAACTGCGCGTAGCTCGCGATGTCGGGCTTGGCCACCACGTCGCAGGCGGTCTCGCGGCGCGGCATGGCGCCGCCGAGCGATTCGCGGTGCTGGCGCAGATAGCGCATCTCGGCGCTGTCTTCGGCGGGGCGATAGAAGTCCATCGCGGTGGCCTGCGCATCGGTCAACGGCAGGTTGAAGCGGTCGCGGAATTCGATGAGGTCCACGTCGCCCATCTTCTTGTGCGAGTGCGTGGTCATCTTGCCCTGCGCGGCGCTGCCCATGCCGTAGCCCTTCTTGGTGTGGGCGAGGATCACGGTGGGCTGGCCCTTGTGCTTGGCCGCAGCCGCGTAAGCCGCATGGATCTTCACGAGGTCGTGGCCGCCGCGCTTGAGGCGATCGATCTGCTCGTCGGTCATGCCCTCGGCCAGGCGCGCGAGCTCGGGGTTCTGGCCGAAGAAGTTGTCGCGGTTGAAGCGGCCGTCTTTTGCGGCGAAGGTCTGCATCTGGCCGTCGACGGTGTTGGCGAACACGCGGGCCAGCGCGCCGCTCGTGTCCTGCGCGAAGAGGCCATCCCAGTCGCTGCCCCACACGAGCTTGATGACGTTCCAGCCCGCGCCGGCAAACAGCTTTTCGAGCTCGTCGATGATGCGGCCGTTGCCGCGCACCGGGCCGTCCAGCCGCTGCAGGTTGCAGTTGACGACCCACACAAGGTTGTCGAGCTTCTCGCGCGCGGCGAGCGTCAGCGCACTCATCGACTCGGGCTCGTCCATCTCGCCGTCGCCGAACACGCCCCACACCTTGCGGCCTTCGCAGTTCAGCAGGTTGCGGTGCGTGAGGTAGCGCATGAAGCGCGCGTGGTAGATCGAGCTGATGGGGCCGATGCCCATCGAGCCGGTGGGGAACTGCCAGAAGTCCGGCATCAGGTACGGATGCGGATAGCTGCACAGGCCGCGCGCGCCGCTGCCGTCGACGAAGGCGGGAGCGGTGAGCTCCTGGCGGTAGTGCTTCAGGTCTTCTTCGCTCAGGCGGCCTTCGAGGTAGGCCCGCGCATAGACACCTGGCGCGCTGTGCGGCTGGAAGAACACGAGGTCACCTCGGTGCTGCTCGCTGCGCGCATGAAAGAAGTGGTTGAAGCCGGTCTCGAACAGGTCTGCCGCGCTGGCGTAGCTGGCGATGTGGCCGCCGAGTTCGCCATACGCCTGGTTGGCCTTGGCCACCATCGCGAGCGCGTTCCAGCGCATGAGCGAGGCGAGCTTTTCCTCGATGGCAAGGTCACCCGGGAACGGCGGCTGGTCTTCCGCGGCGATGGTGTTGACGTACGGCGTCGCGAGCTCGGGCTGCCAGCCAATGCGCTGCTGCCGCGCGAGGCGCGCCAGCTCGACCAGCATCTGCCTGGCGCGCTGCGGCCCCTGCGTTTGCGCCAGCGCCACGAAGGCGTCGCGCCATTCGGCGGTCTCGGCAGGATCGGGGTCGTGCGAAAGCTGCGGGTCGAGCAGCAAGGCGCGCATCTGGTCGGCGGAAATCGGGGCGTTCATACCGGCACTTTAGGCCGCCTTGCGGAAAATTAGCTACTGGCGCGGGCAATCCCACGCCAGCCTCGCAGCATAAAATTCCGCCATTTCTTGAATTCAAAGCATTTCATGCAACTCGACGCCATCGACCTGCGCATTCTGGATGAGCTGCAGCGCGACGGTGCGCTGTCGAACGTGGAGCTGGCGCGGCGCGTGCACTTGTCGCCGTCGCCCTGCCTGGCGCGCGTGAAGGTGCTCGAAGCGAACGGCGTGATCGACCGCTATGTGGCGCTCGTCAGCGCGAAGTCATTGGGCCTGGGGCTCAACGTGTTCATCTCGATCAGCCTGACGACGCAGAGCAAGCAATCGCTCGCCGACTTCGAGCAACGCATCGCCGAGCACGACGAGGTGATGGAGTGCTACCTGATGACGGGCGACAGCGACTACCTGATCCGCATCGCGGTGGCGGACATGGCTGCGCTGGAGAAATTCATCCTGGAACAGCTCACGCCGATTCCGGGAATCGAGAAGATCCGCTCGAGCTTTGCACTCAAGCAAGTGCGATACAAAACGGCGCTGCCGTTGCCGAGGGAGTAGGTACTCCCCCAGGCTTCGCGCACTTCGTGTCGCTTCGCCCACCCCCTCGCCGGGGGCAACACCGGTGGCCCGGCAAAGCCGGTTCCACGGTGTTCCCCGAAGGGGCCTAGGGATTCAACGCTCAGAGGCCGATCAGGCCGCCGTCGTCCTTCGTGATGACCACGGTCGCCGAGCGAGGACGGGCGGTGCCGCCTTGCGGCCAGTGGCTGAGGAACTTCGTCGGATCGCTGATGTTGGCCTTGGCCGTGTTCTCGCCCGGGTGCTGGATGTTCACGAACAGCGCACGGCCGTCGCCCGATTCGGCGATGCCGGTGATTTCGCAATCAACCGGGCCAACGAGGAAGCGGCGCAGGCCGTCGGTGCCCGGGGCCTTGCCGACGAAGGTGGCCTGCGTGGCGGTGGTGCCGCCATCGACGTTGGTGATGGTCTTCGCGGCACCATCGCCGACCTTGCCCGGCAGGGCGCCGAGCAGCATGCAGTTGGTCACGTCGGTGTACTTGCCGTCGTCGGTCTCGATCCACAGCAGGCCGGGCGCGGCCTGGCTGAACCACATGCCGTCAGGGCTGGAGAAGTCGTTGTCAGCTCCAAGGGCGGACAGGTTCACGTCGGCCGACGCGGTCGAGCGCGCGCCGAACAGGTACACGTCCCACTTGAAGGTGACTGCAGCGGGGTCGCCACCGGCATCCGCGAAACGGATGATGTGGCCGTTCGGGTTGCCCTTCTGATCGACGCCGTTCTTCGGGTCGTTGTACGAACGCGGGTTGGCCGCGTCGGTGCCAGTGACCGGACGTGCCGAGTTGTTGGTGAGGGTGAGGTACACCTCGCCGTTCTTCGGGTTGACGGCCGTCCATTCCGGGCGGTCCATCTTCGTGGCGCCAGCCGCATCGGCTGCGTGGCGTACGTTGATCACGACATCGGCCGCATCGGCGAATGCATAGCCGGCGTAGCTCGAGGTGATGTTGTTGACACCGAGCTTCAGTTCGAGCCAGTCGCCCGTGCCGTCGGCCTTGAATTTGGCGACGTAGAGCTTGCCGTCGTCCATGTACTTGTCGCCGGCCGCAATGCCGCCGCCGACGTCGGCCGCGTCCCAGTTCTTGGTGGACACGAACTTGTAGAGGTACTCGTTCTGCGAGTCGTCGCCCATGTACCAGACCAGCGGCTTGCCGACCACGACCGGGCCGAGGCAAGCGCCTTCGTGGCCGAAGCGGCCGAGCGCGGTGCGCTTCTTCGGCGTGCTGGTGGGAGCGAACGGGTCGATCTCGACGACCCAGCCGTATGTGTTGGAGCCGTTGCGGTAGTCGTCGACGGCAGTGGCGCCGATGACCTCGGTATTCCAGCGGCCATACAGGTTGTCGGCAGTGTCGGGCGTGACGGTCGCCCAGAGCTCGCGGCCGGCGCTGGCCACGCCATAGCGGGTGAAGCTTGCGATTTCCTTCGCGGTGCGCTGGGGGTCGTCGTTGGCCTTGATGCGGCGGAAGTAGCCGGCCCAATTCTCTTCGCAGGTCAGGTACGTGCCCCACGGCGTGGTGCCGTTGGCGCAGTTGTTGAGCGTGCCGCGGGTCTTGCTGCCGTCGGTCGAGTACTTGGTCTTCAGGTAGTCGGTCTTGGCGGCCGGGCCCGAGAAGGTCATCTCGGTCAGCGTGTGGACGCGACGATTGAAAGTCGAGTCCTGCTTGTAGCTCCAGGTGCTGCCGCTCTTGTTGACCTCGATCGCGCTCACGCCGTGCAGGTAGAACTCGCGCAGCACTTCGTCGGCGACGGTGCGCACGGCGGCATTGCCGGTGCCGGTGATGGTCTGGCCGGCGGGGTGCAGGAACAGCGGCGTGATGGCCTCGTGGTTCATCACGAGCATGCCGCGCGAGGCGTTGGCGGCATCCCACTTGTTCGAGGCATTCATGCCGAAGAAGGTCATGCCGTCGTGGTGGTCGCCGGCGCGGCGGTCGTAGGTGGTGGCGTCGTCGGTGCCGTCGTTCTTGTAGGCAGCGACGCCCGAGGCGATCGGGTCGCCCAGGCGGTACAGCACGCTGGCGGTGTAGCCGGCAGGCACGGTCACGACGTCGGCGAGGCTCTTTGCGACGGCATTGAAGCCGAGCTTCATCGGAGCGGGGGAAGGAGCGGGAGCCGGCGCAGGGGGGGCGGGTGCGGGGGCCGGGGGCAGGACCGGGAAGCTGGAGCTACCGCCGCCACCACCGCCGCATGCCTGGAGCAGCGCGGTACCGGCAGTGCCGACGCCCAGGCCGAACAGATGGCGGCGGCTCAGGCGCGAGGCGATCAGGTCGGTGAACGAGGGGTTCGACGTGGGGTTGGTGCCGATGTCGTCGAGGTCGACCGAGGGATCGTCGGTGCGGGTATTTGCGGTCATGCGCAATGTCTTTCTTCGTGGGTTGGGGGAGAAACCAGCCCGCGAAGTTAGGCACTTCGTATGACGACTCCGTGAATTGCTCAGGCTCCAGTCAGGTTGAATCAGGCCGTTTTCAGTACCTCTTCATCAACCCTTCAGGCCCGCGCGGCTCAGGGCGCGGGCAGTTGCCGCGGCCACAGCGCCCACAGGCGCAGCGGCTGGTTCATGCTCGCCGCAAGCCTGCCCGCATCGGCGCCGGTGCCCGCGAAGTAGTCGGCGCGCACGGCGCCGAGGATGGCGCTGCCGGTGTCCTGCGCCACCACCAGTTTCTGCAGCTGCGCCGCCGGCCCGTTGGACGCAAGCCACACCGGGGTGCCGTACGGGATGCTCTCGCGGTCGACCGCGATGGAGCGGCCGGCCGTGAGCGGCACGCCCTGGGCGCCGCGCGGGCCGAAGGCGGCGTCGACCTCGCTCATCGTCTCTTCGCGGAAGAACACGTAGCGCGGGTTGCTCCACATCAGCTGCGTCACGCGCTGCGGGTTCTGCGCGGCCCAGGCTTTTGTGTCGTCGGGCCACTTGCCGACCTTGCTCACGCCCTGGCTCATCAGCCATTGCTGCACGCTGCGGTAGGGCTGCTCGTTGGTGGCCGAGAAGGCCACGCGCACGGTGTGCTGGTAGCCGTTGGCCTCGGTGATGCGCAGACGCCCGGAGCCCTGGATGTGCAGCATCAGCGCGTCGATGGGGTCGGCCATCCATGCGATCTCGCGGCCGCGCAGCGCGGCCTGGGCTTCGGGCAGGGTCTCGATCTCCTGGCGCGTGTACCAGGGGCGGCGCGGCACCAGGCCGTCGGGGGCCTGGTAGATCGGCACGTTGAAGGTGGCGGTGGGCACGCGCGATGCTTCGTACACCGGCTCGTAGTAGCTGGTGAGCTTGCCTTCGGTCTGGCCATTGAGCGCCTCGATGCGGTAGGGCTGCAGCCGGTCGGTCATCCACTGGCGCTGCTCTTCGGGGGTGGCGATGGTCAGCTGGCGCACGTCGCGGCACAGCGGCGCGAAGGCGGCGTTGGGGCGCGAGCAATTCGCCAGCAGCGCGATCCAGGCCTCGTGCAGCGGGTCTTCGCCGAACCCGGGCAGCTCGCCCCACCCAACCGGCACCCAGCGGCTCTTGGGGTGCGCGAGCGAGCCGGTGAGCGGGCCGAGGTCTCGCGGCTGGGTGGCGGGGGGGCGGGTGGGGGCCTCGGGCGCGCGCGGGCCGGTGGAACAGGCCGCGAGCGTTGCTACGATCACAAGCCCGACCAGCCACTGGAGTCCATTTCTCATGGGTTTGATTCTGCTTGAAGCCCTCGCCGCGGGACTCGTGTTCATCTTGATCATCTGGTGGACCATGTTTTCCGGCCGCAACAAGGGTGAATTGCATGACGACGACGAGCCTGAAGCAGGCCGCGACGCCACCGATCGAAACCCGCCGCCGGAAACGTGAATTGCTTGTGCAGTCCCGCGCCGCGCCGCCATGTCGGACAACTACCCCATCGCTATTACTTTAGTAGCAATCATCGTAGCATTCATGCGCTATGGCGAAACTTTTCTTATTTTCTGTGGGGCTTTGAGCCCGTACCATCGCGTACGCCCGGAAGCTAAGCTGTGGCCCGCCTGATTCAACCTAGAAAGGGATCGCCATGAAAAAGTTTGTACTCGCCACCACTGCCACAGCGCTCATCCTGTCCGGCTGCGCCGGCGGCATGACCGACACGCAGCGCAACACCGGCATCGGCGCCGGTATCGGCGCGCTCGGCGGCGCCGCCATCGGCTCGGCCACGGGCGGCAACCGCGGTGCCATCGGTACGGGTGCGGTGCTCGGCGCGGCAGCCGGCGCGCTCGGCGGCTACCTGTGGTCGCAGCGCATGGAAAACCAGAAGCGCCAGATGGAAGCTGCCACGCAGGGCACCGGCATCGCCGTGACGCAGACGCCGAACAACGAGCTGAAGCTGCAGATCCCGAGCGACGTGTCCTTCGACGTGGGCCGCGCCAACATCAAGTCGAACTTCGCGCCGGTGCTCGACCAGTTCGCGAACGGCCTGCGCAACAACCCGAACGCCGAGGTGCGCATCATCGGCCACACCGACAGCACCGGCTCCGACGCCATCAACAACCCGTTGTCGGTCGAGCGTGCCACCAGCACCCGCGACTACCTCGTGGCGCGCGGCGTGAACGCGGCGGCCTTCCGCATCGAGGGCCGCGGCTCGCACGAACCGATTGCCGACAACAACAGCGATGCCGGCCGTGCGCAGAACCGCCGAGTCGAAATCTACGTGGGCGAGCGCGCGCCGCAGGGCTGAGCGTTCACCACCCCGGGAAACCGGCCGCGCTGAAAGGCCGGTTCCCACCACTACCGTTCCATTGGTCCATAGAGAGGGAAATTCATGAGGAAGTTTGTTGTTGCTAGTGCGGCTGCGGCCGCTTTGCTTTTTATTGCGGGCTGCGCTTCGCAGTCGCCGCCGCCGGCAGCCGCCGCTCCGGCTGCTGCACCGGCTGCGCCAGCCAACAGCTGGACGGCCCGCCTGGCCGCACTGAAGACCGACCTGGAAGCCTCGACCAAGGGCACGGGCGCGGTGATCGAACAGACCGCCGACAACCAGCTGCACGTGGTGATCCCGAACGAGCTGTCGTTCGACACCGGCCGCGCCAACGTCAAGCGCAACCTGGCTCAGGTACTCGACAAGGTCGCCGATGGCCTGAAGAACGCCACCGCCGCCAGCGTGCGCGTGGTCGGCCACACCGACAACACGGGCAGCGAAGAAGGCAACGAACGCCTCTCGGTGAGCCGCGCTGACAGCGTGCGCAACCACCTGGTGGGCCGCGGCGTGTCGACCACGGCCATCACCACCGACGGCCGCGGCTCGCGCGAGCCTCTGGCCGACAACGGCACGGCAGCAGGCCGCGCCCAGAACCGCCGCGTCGAAATCTTCGTCGCGGAAAAGGTCTGATCTTCTAGAGATCCCGAAGTCGGTTGGCCAATTCGACGGCCGACTTCACTTCCATCTTGTCGAACACGCGCGCGCGGTGCACTTCCACCGTGCGCACGCTGATCGCAAGCTGGTCGGCGATGAGCTTGTTGGGCAGGCCCTCGATCACCAGCCGCATCACGTCGCGCTCGCGGTCGGTCAGCTCGCCGATGCGCTCGGCCAGCCCGCGCCGCACGCGCTGCACTTCCAGCGCCTGAAGCGACGCATTCAACGCATGCTCGATGCGGTCGACCAGCGCGTTGTCCGAGAACGGCTTCTCGCAGAAATCGAAAGCACCGCGCTTGACCGCGTCGACGGCCGTCGGCACGTCGGCGTGGCCCGTCAGGAAGATCACCGGCATCGAGGGCAGCAGGCCGCGCTCGGCCAGCCGGTCGAACAGCACCAGTCCGCTGGTGCCGGGCATGCGCACGTCGAGCAGCAGGCACAGCGGCTGCTCGGGCAGCGGGCCCTGGTCGAGAAACTGCTCGAAGGCCTCGGCACTTGCGAAGTGCTCGCTGGCCAGGCGCCGCGAGCGCAGCAGCCAGGCCAGCGCCTCGCGCACGCTGGCGTCGTCGTCCACGATAAAGATCAAGCCATCGATCAGCGGTTGCATGCGGTGAGATCCAGCAGAAGTTTGTTTGATTGATTGATTGAAACGCCGTCAGCCCGCGGCCGGCAGCGTGAATCTGAACACGGTGCCGCGCGGCTTGTTCGGCTCGAACACCAGCGCCCCGCCATGTTGCTCCACCACCGTGCGGCACAGGCTGAGGCCGAGCCCCATGCCATCGGCGCGCGTGGTGAAAAAGGGCGTGAAGAGCCGCTCGGCAACTTCCTCGCTGATGCCGCTGCCCAGGTCGGCCACCGAGAACTCGAGCCAGCGCCGCCCGTCTTCCTGCACCGCGGCGCCCACCGCGTTGGCGCGCGCCACGCGCAGCCGCAGCACGCGGCTGCCGACATTGTCGGGGCCGTCCATGGCCTGCATCGCATTGCGCGCGAGGTTCAGCAGCACCTGCTCGACCAGCGTGCGGTCGCACATGGCCGCGGGCAGGCGGTCTTCCAGCACCACCTCGATGATCACGCCGAGCTTGCGCGCCTGCAGCCGCACCAGCGGCAGCACCGCATCGATCAGCGCCTGCGGCGCCACGGCCTCGCGCGTGCGGTCGCGCCGGCGCACGAAGTCGTGCACGCTGCGAATGACCTGGCCCGCGCGGTCGGCCTGCTCGGCAATGCGCCTCACCGCCATCGCGACCTCGCCCTGGTCGCCCTTGGCATGCGGCCCGAGCAGGTTGAGCGAACCACTCGCGTAGCTGGCGATGGCGGCCAGCGGCTGCGTGAGCTCGTGGCTCAGCAGCGAGGCCATCTCGCCCACCGTTGCAAGCCGCGCGCTCGCCTGCAGCCGCTCCTGGCTGGCACGCGAAAGCTCCTCGATGCGGCGCTGCTCGCTCACGTCGATGAACGCGCTCATCCAGCCCGTCTGGACCTTGTGCGCGTTGATCAGCGGCGCCTCGAAGATCAGCACCGGAAAGCGCGTGCCGTCCTTGCGCATGAAGACCGACTCAAAGCCTTCGCGCGGCGGCATGCCGCCCGCAAGGCGCCGCGCCTGCCGCTGCTGGTACTCGTGCGCCAGCTCGGTAGGCCAGTAGGGCGCATCGGCGTTGTCGGCCATGAGCTCCTCGGGGCTGAAACCGACCATCTCGCAGAAGGCCGGGTTCACGTAGGTGATGCGGCCCTGCAGGTCGCGCGCACGCAGGCCGGTGATGACCGAGTCTTCCATCGCCTTGCGGAAGGCGAGCGCATCGGCCAGGTCGCGCTCGGCGCGCAGGCGGCGGCGCGTGTCGCGCGCGAGCAGCACCAGCACCGACACCAGCGCGATGGAAATCGCCGTGACCAGCGCCGTGAGCATGTTCGGGAACAGGTCGGGCGCGGCGCGCCAGCCGTCGACACGCAGCATCAACGCAGTGCCCGGCAGGTCGATGAGCTGCTGCGAGGTGAACACGCGCGTGCCGGTGCGCCGCGAGGTGCCGAGCGCTACCAGCCGCGTGCCGTCGGCCTCGGTGAAGGCCACTTCCTGGCCGCGCGTGAGCGTGGGGCCGACCAGTTCGATCAGCGCGTCGCGCAGCGAGTAGCTGGCCACGAGATAGCCCCCGGCATCGATGGGCACGCACAGCTCCATCACCTCGATGCCACCGCCGCCGGCAATCGGCACGTAGTGGCTCGGCGAATAGGCCGGCGCGCCGAGCTTGCGCGCGGCGGCGCAGGCCAGCGTCACGTCGGACTGCTCGGCCCCGCGGCTCTCCTCGTCGAGGATGCGCATGCGATAAGGCGTGTTGACGGCCTGCTGCGGGCGCAGCGCGGCGTCGCGCCATTCGAGCCGCAGCCATTCGCGATGCTCGCGCAGCAGCGCGGCCGCCACCTCGGACCATTGCGCGCGGTCGACGCCCGGAGCCTGCGTGGCGCGCAGGCTCTGCGCATTGCGCTGGAAGCCGCTGCGCAGGTCGGAGACGGCATCGGCGGTGTCGCGGTCGAGCGCCGCCTGCACCTGCTCGACCTCGTGCCGCCCCGCGAGCCACACCACCGTGACCAGCAGCACCGACACCAGCACCGCCAGCAGCAGCCACAAGAACCAGCGCTGCCACAGCGAGCGTAGCCGCGCGTACGCCAGCAGCGCCCACCGCTGCGGTGCGACGGTCAGCAGCGCATCGGACATTGCTAGAGAACGCAGTGCGAGAGCACGGGCAGTTGCGTTCGCGTGCGCTCGACCTGCGCAGCATCGATGTCGAACAGCACCACGCCCTCTTCGCTGGCCTGCTGCGCCACCACCGTGCCCCAGGGGTCGATTACGAGCGACTGGCCCCAGGTGTGACGGCCGTTCTCGTGCGTGCCGCCCTGCGCGGGCGCGACCACCCAGGCCAGGTTCTCGATGGCGCGGGCGCGCAGCAGCACCTCCCAGTGCGCCGCGCCGGTGGTGCGCGTGAAGGCGCTGGGCACCAGCAGCAGGTCGGCGCCCTGTTTGGCGAGCGCGCGGTACAGCTCGGGAAAGCGCAGGTCGTAGCACACGCTCATGCCCACGCGCCAGCTGTGGCCGTCGCGCGAGGGCAGGTCGAACACCACGGGCTCCTTGCCCGGCGCGATGACGCGGCGCTCGTCGTAGCGCTCGGTGCCGTTGTCGAAGAAAAAGAGATGGATCTTGTCGTAGCGCGCCACGCACCGGCCTTCGGGCGAGAAGGCCAGCGAGCTGTTGAACACGTGCTCGGCGTCGGTGCTCTCGATGGGCAGCGTGCCGCCGACGATCCACAGGCCGAACTCGCGCGCCGCGTCGGCCAGGAAGCCCTGCACCGCGCCCGCGCCGGCGGTCTCGCGCAGGCCGAGCTTGTCGGTGTCTCGCGCGCCCATCATGCAGAAGTACTCGGGCAGCACCGCCAGTTCGGCACCGGCCGCAGCAGCCTGCGCGAGCAGGTCGTGGGCGCGCGCCAGATTGGCTTCGCGGGCGATGGCCGACACCATCTGGATGGCTGCGACTTTCATTGCGTGATCTCCGTTTTCTTGCCTTCGTCTGCCGTCGACGAGCCCGGCAGGCCGGGGATGTTCGGAATGCTCTGTGGCAACAGCTGCAGGGTGCGCGGCACCTTCGCTATTTTGGGGTCGGCCCAGGTGCCCTCGACGTGGAACTCCTGCGTGGCCGCCGCCGCGAGCGGCTTGCTCAGCACCCATTGGGCCAGGAATGTGCCCAGGCCGATGGCGGGGTTGATGGCGGTGGCCACGAGCGCGGCCGTGCCGGCATTGATCTCGGGCACCACCACCACGCGCAGGTTCTGCGTCTCGCGCACGATGTCGGCCGAGCCGTCCATCAGCGCGGCGGCGTTGACGCCCTTCATCTGCAGGTTGTTGGTGCTGGCGATGCCCTTGTTGATCTTCGCGTCGCCGCGGATGAAGTCGAAGGCGAAGCCCTGGCTGAAGACGTCGCGAAAGTCGAGCGTGAGCCGCCTCGGCAGCGCCTGCAGGCTCAGCACGCCGAGCAGCTTGGCCAGGCCCGGGTCGGCCTTGAGGAACTGGCCTTGCTCCACGTCGACCTGCAGTTGCCCGCCCAGGCTCGGGTAGTCGAGCGAGAACGGCGAGCCGCGCCAGTTGACGTCGCCTTCGAGCCGCCCGCGGCCGCGCGCAAGCACGCCCGGCATGCCGAAGCGCGTGAGCAGTTCGCCGGCATCGGCGATGTCGAGCTTGAAGGTCATGGCGGTGCGGCGCTGGCCGGCCGCGGCGCCGGGCACCGCGGCCCAGCTGCCCTTGGCCGCGAAGCTGGCCTCGGGCATGGTGAAGACCAGCTTGTTGAGCGCCCATTCGCGGCCCGCGCCGCCGCGGTTGACGGCGTCGATCTCGGCGCGGCCGAGGCGCTTGCCGAGCAGCTCGAAGTCGTCGATCACGATGTCCAGGGCCGGCAGGGTGCCGGGCTGCTCGTCGAGCAGGGCCTCGACCTGCGTGGCCTCGGCCGGCGCGATCTTCAGCCGCGCAAGCCGCGCGTAGAGGCGCCCGGCCTGCGTGTGGCGGTATTCGGCGTAGCCGCTGAGTTCGGTGGCGTCGATGTTGGCGCGCCAGACGGCGCCCTCGCGCGTGCCGCCGAGCACCACGTTGTGCAGCGTGCGGCCCGCAATGCCGAGCTGCTGCGCGCGCACCGCGATGCGCGTGGGCAGGTAGGCCTGCGACGGATCGTCGGCCCGCTCCGCGGCCTCGGTGCCGGTGCTGGCGGCGTCGCCGATCAGCGCCTGCCATGCGGCCATGTCGAGCTTGGCGACGTTGACGTTCGCAAACACGCCCTTGTCGGGCAGGCTGGCCGTCTCGCCCTGCGCGAGGCCGACGCCGATGCTGCCGCGCTGCACGCGCGCCTCGTTGCCGACGAGATCGCGCACGTACTGGACGGCGCCGACGCGGCCGAGGTCGAGCGAGAGCTGGTCCTGCGTGGCAACGCTCGTGCCCTGGCGGGTTTCGCGCGCGAGCACCTTCTTCTCGATGCGCAGCGGCATCTGCTCTTCGGCGGTCTTCACGAGCGGCAGCGGCAGTTGCAGCGCCAGGCCCTGCAGGCTGCTGGTGAGCGAGAACTCGGGTGTGCCGTCGCGCACCGAGAAGGTGGCCGCGTAGGGCGTGCTACCGGTCGAGTTCTTCGCGAGGCGGGCGAGCCAGTCGATCTCGCGCGCGCCGCGCAGGCCCTCGGCGGTGGCCGTGCCCTGCGCCTTCAGGGCGACTTCTCGGTTGGGGCCGCTGAAGCGGCCCTTGCCCTCGACACGGATGTCACCGCCCAGCAGCCTGGCCTGCACGCCGGCCAGCGAGAAGCCGGTTTCGGTGAAGCTGACCGTGCCCTTGGCCTGCGTGAACGAAGGCGCCTCGGGCACGACCTGCAGTTCGTTGTCGGCCAGCACGACCGAGGCCTGCACTTTTGCGTTCTCCATGGCCGCAAGGGGCAGCTCGAGGTGCAGCTTGTAGTCGGCCGAGCCGGTGGCGCGCGCGGTGCGCATGATCTCGCCGGTTTCTCCGGCCAGCGGCGCGCCCGCTCGCAGAACCTCGCCGAGCGGGCCCTTGGCCTGTACATCGACGCGCAGCACTTGCGCATGGTGCGACAGCTCGGGGATCTGCGCTTCGCCCTTGGTCACCTCCACGCCGGCGGCGCCGACCAGGCGACCGCGCGCGTTGCGCACCAGCATGCCGTCGCGCTCGAACACCAGCTCAC
Organism: Variovorax sp. GW821-FHT09D05; assembly: GCF_059416325.1. NCBI lineage: Bacteria > Pseudomonadati > Pseudomonadota > Betaproteobacteria > Burkholderiales > Comamonadaceae > Variovorax > Variovorax sp. GW821-FHT09D05. The sequence goes on from NZ_JBWKOZ010000002.1 coordinate 480,409, forward strand.
CCGAAAGGCCGGTGAGCGGGGGCCACACCGGGGCGGGCACGCCGTTGCGCGACGGCGCTGCGACGGACGGCGGCGCGTAGGCGTAGTTGACGTCCGCCACCTTGGCCGCGATGCGGAAGTCGCCCTGCTTCGGATCTTTGAACGGCATGTCGTGCAGGTCGCCGCGCACGCGGAAGTCGACGCTGCTGGCAACGCCCTTGGTGACGGCTTCGCGCACGTAGTCGCGCGTGTGCTGGGGAATGTCGAGCGGCAGGTAGCGGAACACGCGTGTGCCGTCGGCGCGGGTCAGCTTGCCCTGCAGGTCGAGCACGCCGGGAAAGCGGGCCTTGCTGCTCGAGGTGGCCGGGTCGCTGGTGCGCCAGCTGGCCTGGGCGTCACCCTCGGCGTCGGCGTTGGCGAAGCTCAGCTTCGACATCTGCAGCTGCGCGTTGCCGTTGTCGAGCTTCCATTGCAGTTGCGTCGAGAGCCGGTCGATGGGAATGACCGGCTCCTCGAACACGCCCGGGAATTCGAGCGTGCCCTTTGCAATGGCGAGCGTGGCGGTGCCGCCGGTGTGGGTGGCGTCGAAGTCGATCGTGGCGCCGCTCAGGCCGGGGGTGCCCGCATGGACCCTGGGCGGGGTGGCCGCAGCGGTGGTCGCCGACGGTGCCGAGGCCGCCGCTGCGGGCGGGCCCGCAGCCTCATCCGCCGCGCCGGGCTGCGAGGCGATGCGCAGGCCGCTGACGCGGCCCTTGGCCTGGTAGCGGCTGGGCGCGCCCAGCGAGCCCTGCCAGTTCAGGTCAACGTGCTCGACGAGGCCGCGCGGCGCGTAGGCGTCGAGCACGCGGTGCGTGGCGTCGCCCAGGGGCAGCCGGTCGGCGATGAGGGCGAGCGCGGCCAGGTCGAGGCGGTCGGCGCGCAGCGCGCCGTGCTCGGGCGTGCGGCCCCTGTTCGGCGTGTGCTGCAGCCACAGGTTGCCACCGGGCCAGCGCAGGCCGTCACTGGTGTCGAACTGCAGCGCGGTGGTCGAGAACTCGAGCGTTTCCTCGGAGAGCCGCCCCGCAAGACGACCGGTGACGGCGTTCAGCACCAGCGGCGGCAGGCCCTTGTCGAGCGAGACGTCGACCTTGTCGAGCCCCAGGTCGACCGCACCGCCGACGACCTGGCCGTCGTCGACGTCGGCCCACAGGCGCAGCGCGCCGTTGCCCTGGCGAATGCGGGCGTCGAGCGAGACGTACTGGCCGAGCCGGGTGACGTCGATGTAGGGCAGGTCGGCATAGAGCTGGCCGTCCCAGGTCTGCCAGTGACCGCTGCGCATCGACAGCAGCGGCTGGCGGAACTGGCCGCGCAGGGTGAAGCGCTGGCCCCAGCCGGCCGGCGGCGTGGCGTCGAGCCGCAGGCCATGGCGCCGGGCGCTGTTGCGCGCAACGAAGCGCACGTCGGTCAGCAGCAGGGGTTCAGCCTGGCGCTGCTCGTCGGTCCAGCGCACGGTGCCGCCTTCGATGACCAGCTCGCGCTGGGCGAAAAACCAGTCGGCACCGCGGGTCTCTCCGGTCGTATCGGTCGCCATGTGCAATCCAGCCACATGGAGTTTTCCCTGAGTGTCGCGGCGCACGTCGAGCTCCGGGCCCTCTACGTAGAGCTGCTCGAAGTTGAGCCGCCAGAGCGAGCGCGGCGACACGCTGGCCACCACGCGCACGAGGCGCAGCGCCTCTCGCTTGTCTGCATCCTGCAGCACCACGTCGCGCAGTTCGAAGGCCGGGAAAAGCCCTTCGGAGCGGGCGGTGATCGATCCGATGCGTACCGGCACGCCGATGGCCTTGCTAGCCTGTGCCTCCAGTGCGCCGCGAAAATCGCCGATTCGCGGCACAATCCACGCGTGTAGGACAACGACTGACAGCGCCAGCAGAAGCCATGCAGCGATCAACAGACCCAGCAGCCAGCGCGCCGTCACAGCGGTGATTTTGAGCAGACGTGAAGGGGTAGACGCCGTGTCGTTCATTGAGGATCGCGCTGTGTCGGGAATTATGACCGCCAGCATTCAGAGGGGTTCCACGGAAACCAGCATCAGTGTGAACCAGTTGCCAGCCACTTCGACGCGCAGCGCGCTCTCTTCTTACTCACGCTTCGTGCAGCGCCTGCGTCGCAGGTATGCGGCCGAGCTTTCATTGCTTCCCCCTGGTGCGCCGCGGCGCGAGTCGATGACGGTGGCTTACGAGGCATTGCGCCAACGTGGGGACAGCGTTGGCGATGCACTGCGAATTGTGCGGCAGCTTGTGATGGAGCGGCTTGTAACGCTTGATTGCGACGAGCAGGCGCCGCTGGCCGTGGTGACCACCGCCGTCACCGAGCTGGCCGAACTGGCACTCGATATTGCGTGCCAGGACGCATGCCACGAACTCGACGCAGTGCACGGCGCCCCTCTCGGCCCCGAAGGCCAGCGCGCTCAGCTGTGGATCGTCGGCATGGGCAAGCTCGGCGCGCGCGAGCTCAACGTGTCGAGCGACATCGACCTGATCTACCTCTACGACGTGGACGGCGAGACCAGGGGCGACGCCGACGGGCGCGGCCGGCTGGCCAACCAGGAGTACTTTGCGCGCGCCGTGAAGCGCATCTATGCGCTGGTGGGCGACACCACCGAGCACGGCTTCGTGTTCCGCGTCGACCTGGCTCTGCGGCCCAACGGCAACTCGGGCCCGAGCGTGGTCTCGCTCGATGCGCTCGAAGAGTATTTCCAGGTGCAGGGCCGCGAATGGGAGCGCTTCGCCTGGATGAAGAGCCGGGTGGTGGCTCCGCGCGACATCGTGCTCGCGGGCCAGGCCCAGGGGTTGCGCGGCGCGGTGCTGCCCTTCGTGTTCCGTCGCTATCTCGACTACAGCGTGTTCGATTCGCTGCGCGTGCTGCACCGGCAGATCCGCGAGCAGTCGGCGCGCCGCAGCGCCGGGCGGCCCGAGCGCGCGAACGACGTGAAGCTGTCGCGCGGTGGCATCCGCGAGATCGAGTTCACCGTGCAGCTGCTGCAGGTGGTGCGTGGCGGCCAGTTTCCCGAGCTGCGCACGCGGCCCACGCTCGATGCGCTGCAGCGCCTGGCGCGCGCCAACCTCATGCCGCAGGAAACGGCCGATGCTCTGGCCGCGGCCTATGATTTTTTGCGCCGCGTCGAGCACCGTATTCAATACCTCGACGACCAGCAGACCCATGTGCTGCCGGTGTCCGACGACGATCTGCGCTGGATCGCCCAGACCCTGGGCTATCCCGAGTGCTGCCCTTTCCTGGCGCAGCTCGACACGCACCGCGAGTTCGTCGCGCAGGAGTTCGACAAGCTGCTCGGCGGCGAGAAGCCCTGCAACGGCAAGTGCAGCGGCAAGAAGACCGCCGCGCCCGCCGATCTGGCCGACCTGCTCGACGACCTGCCCCCGGTGTTTGCCGAGCGCATCCGCGACTGGTGCGAACAGCCCCGCGTGCTGGCCCTGCGCGAAGAAACACGCGGGCGGCTGCGCCAGCTGGTGCAGCGCACCGGCCAGTGGCTCAAGGAGCCCGACGGCGATGGCGCCGGGCAGACGCCGCGCCACGTCGATGCCGCGATGCGCTGGGCCGACTGGATCGAGCCGCTGATGCGCCGCGAGAGTTATCTCGCGCTGCTGGTCGAACGGCCGGCCGTGCAGGAGCGCCTGCTGCGCCTGCTGGGCGCGGCCAAGTGGCCGGCACGCTACCTGATGCAGCACCCGGGCGTGATCGACGAACTGGCGAGCGACGAAATGCTGTCGGGCCGCTTCGTCGCCGCCGAGTTCGAGCGTGAGCTCGAAGCGCGCCACGCATCGCTCACCCGCACCGGCGAGGCCGACGAAGAGCGCCTGCTGAACCTGCTGCGCCACGCGCACCACGCCGAGGTGTTCCGCACGTTGGCTCGCGACGTGGACGGCCGCATCACCGTCGAGCAGGTGGCCGACGACCTGAGCGCACTGGCCGACACCACGCTGCGCGTGACCGCCCGCTGGTGCTGGCCGCACGTGCGCAACCGACACCGCGAGGTGCCGCAGTTCGCGATCATCGGCTACGGCAAGTTGGGAGGAAAAGAGTTGGGCTACGGCAGCGACCTTGACATCGTGTTCGTCTACGACGATGACGACGAGCGCGCCGGCGAGGTCTATGCAGCCTACGTGCGCAAGCTCATCAACTGGCTCACGGTGAAGACGCGCGAGGGCGACCTGTTCGAGATCGACACCGCCCTGCGGCCCAACGGCAACTCGGGCCTGCTCACCACCAGCTTCGAGGCCTACGAGAAATACCAGCTCGGCCGCGGCAGCAACACCGCGTGGACCTGGGAGCATCAGGCCATGACGCGCGCGCGCTTCGTGCTCGGCAGCGAAGACCACGGCGCCGAACTGGGCGCGCGTTTCGACCAGGTGCGCGAGGCCGTGCTCGTGTCGCCGCGCGACCGCGAGGCGCTGAAGGCCGAGATCATCGCCATGCGCGAGAAGCTGCGCGGCGCGCGGCCGGTGAAGGCCGATCGCTTCGACGTGAAGCACAGCCCCGGCGGCATGGTCGATGCCGAGTTCGCGGTGCAGTTTCTGGTGCTGTCGTCGTCGGGCGAGCATCCCGAGCTGATTCCGAACGTGGGCAACATCGCGTTGCTGCTGCGCGCCGAACTGGCGGGGCTGCTGCCCGAAGGCGTGGGCCGCAGCGCGGCGCGGGCTTATCGCGAGCTGCGCCGCGTGCAGCATCGCGCACGCCTGAACGAAGAACCGACGCAGGTCACCCCGCCCGCACTGGCCCCTGAGCGCGAGGCCATGCTGGCGCTGTGGAAGGCGGTATTTGGCTGACGGCGCTCGCTCCTCCGCCGCCACCGCGCTGGCAGCGTGCGCGGTGGCTGTCGCGGCCCTTCTGGCCGGTTGCGCGAGCGGTCCGCGCAGCGGCAGCGGCGTAGCCAGCGGCCGCGACGGGCCAGGCACCAACATTCCGCCAGACCTTGCCAGCGTGCCCGATGCCGAGCCCCGCATCGAGCCCATCCGCACCAGCGGCGGCACCAGCAAGCCGTACACGGTGCTGGGTCGCGGCTATGCGCCGCTCACCGACGATCGGCCGTTCCGCGAGTCGGGACTGGCCTCTTGGTACGGTCGCAAGTTCCACGCGGCGTCGACCTCGAGTGGCGAGCCCTACGACATGTACGCCATGACGGCCGCGCACAAGACGCTGCCGCTGCCGAGCTATGTGCGCGTGCGCAACCCGGCCAACGGGCGCGAGGTGATCGTGCGCGTGAACGACCGCGGCCCATTCGTGGACGGCCGCGTCATCGACCTGAGCTACACGGCCGCGCTCAAGCTCGACCTGCTGCGCGGCGTCGCGCCGGTGGAGATCGAGCGGATCACGAACGAAGATATCCGCACGGGCGCATGGCGGCGGGATTCGGGGACGGCGTATGCGGCGGCTGAAGCGCCTGTTCCCGTGCGCGCGGCACCGGTGCGCGTGGCGAGTGCGCAGCAGGTGCGGGTGCCGGCCGAATGGGTGGCGCCAGTCGCGACGGTGAATGACGACATGCCGCCACCGGCATCGACGATGCCCGTCACGCCGCAGACGCCGATGGCTGCGGCGCTGCCGCCAGGTGCCGAGCCGGAGTCGGCACAGTCGCCGCCGTCCATTCCACCGACTCGGCAGGCCATCGTGGTGAGCGACCTGGCCCCGTTGCAGGCGGCGCCTGCGTCACAGCCACCTGCCGGCGCTGCACAGCCCTTGGCGCTGCCGGGCTTCTGGGTGCAACTCGGCGCCTTTCGCGAACGCGACGGTGCACAGAGCCTGCTGAACCAGGCCGCGCGCGGGTTGCCTTCGCTGGCGCCGCAGCTGCATGTGTTCAGCGAAGCCGGCACGCACCGGCTGCAGGCCGGGCCTTTCGCCTCGCGCAATGCGGCCGGCGAAGCGGTCGCGCGGTTGCGCGAGAGCCTGCGCATCTCGCCGATGGTGGTGGAGCGCAGGTAAGCCCGTTCAGGCCAGCGGCTTGACCGCGACCGGCACGCGCATGCCGACGTTGAGGCGGTTCCAGGTGTTGATCTGCGCGATTGCCACGGTGAGTTCTGCAATTTCCACGTCGCTGAAATTGGCCTTCAGCGCGGCGAATTCTGCTTCGCGTTCGTCATGGTCGTCGGCCAGGCGCGTGAGCGATTCGGCCCAGGCCAGAGCAGCGCGTTCGCGCTCGTTGAAGAAGCTCACCTCGCGCCAGGTGGGCAGGCTGTTGATGCGCTGCCACTCCTCGCCCTGCTTGCGCAGGTCGCGCACGTGCATGTCGAGGCAGTAGGCGCAACCGTTGATCTGCGAGACGCGGGCGAAGACGAAGTCGACCAGTGTCTTGCCGAGCGTGCTCGACTCGATGGTGGTGTTGACGGCGAGGATGGCCTCGAAGGACTTCGGGACGAGCTTGAACCAGTTCAGGCGTGCGGTGGTATTCATGGGTTTCTCCAGGTGGGTTGCGATGAAATCTGCTTGCTACCCACTGAAGACGGGCGAGCCATGCGCCCTGTGACACGCCGCGCGAACTATTTCGAAGAAAAAAGCTGCGCGATGCGCGCCAGCTTGTCGGGGTTGCGCTGCGCGCGGATGCGCACGATGCGGTCGTTCTCGATTTCGAAGGTCTGGGCCGATTCGAGTTCGCCGTCGAGAAAACGCAGCATGCCCGGCTCGCCGTTGATGTCGACCATTTCCATGCGCACCGCCGGCCCCATGCGGCGCCACAGCGAGTAGTACAGCTGCGCCAGGCGCTGGCTGCCGCGCAGGATCTTGCTGAAGGTCTGCACCTTGCCTCCGCCGTCGCCGATGAGTTCGACGTCCTCGGCCATCAACGCCTTCAGGTCCTGCAGGCTGCCGCGCGCGGCGGCGTCGGCAAAGGCGCGCAACAGGCGCTCGTGGGTTTCGCGCGGCACGGTGAAGCGCGGGCGTCCTTCCTGCACCTGGACCTTGGCGCGGTGCACGAGCTGGCGGCAGGCGGCCTCGCTCTTGCCGAGGGTGCGGGCGACTTCTTCGTAGTCGGCGTCGAACACCTCGCGCAGCAGGAAGGCGGCGCGGGCTTCGGGGGCGAGGCGCTCCAGCACGGCGAGGAAGGCAACGGAGATGTTGTCGGCGCGCTCCAGCAGTTGCTCGGGCGTGTCGGGCGCCTCGGTCAGCATGGGCTCGGGCATCCAGGCGCCGATGTAATGCTCGCGCTGGACCTTGGCGGCGCGCAACCGGTCGATCGACAGGCGCGTGACCACGGTCACGAGCCAGGCTTCGGCGCTGTCGAAGGTGTCTCTGGCGGCTTCATGCCAACGTAGCCAGGCGTCCTGCACGACCTCTTCTGCCTCGGCCATGGAGCCGAGCATGCGGTAGGCGATGCCCTGCAGGCGAGGGCGGTGGCGGTCGAAGGTGAGGGTGGCGTCGTCCATGGGAGCTAGACGGCTGGCGTCCCCGGTTTGTGACACGGGTCCTTCAAGAAAGAACGCCCCGGCGTGCGGGGCGTTTTTCTTTATGCGCCCTGGTATTCGGGCTTGGGGCCCAGGGTGGCCGCCAGTTCCTTGCGGTAGCGGTTCAGTTCCTGGACCGTCTTGAAGCTGCGGTTCATCAGCAGGCTCAGGTTGTGCAGGATGCGCTCGCCAACCTTGGTTTCCCAGACGGCATCGAACTTGATCTGCTTGTCGAGCCAGTGTTCGAGCCAGTCCGGATCGGGCATGCGGCTCTGGATAGTGTCGCGCGGGAAGTGCGCCTTGCTGACGTGCAGGTTGGTCGGGTGCAGGGCCTGCGCCGTGCGCCGCGCGCTGGCCATCAGGACGCCGACCTTGGTGAACGCGGCACGGGCCTCGTCGCCGAACTTTTCCATCGCGCGCTTCATGTAGCGCAGGTAGGCGCCGCCGTGGCGGGCTTCGTCCTGGCTCAGCGTGGTGTAGATGTGCTTGATGACCGGCTCGGTGTGCCACTGGGCGGCACGGCGGTACCAGTGGTTGAGGCGGATTTCGCCGCAGAAATGCAGCATGAGGGTTTCGAGCGGCGGGGCCGGGTCGAAGTCGAAGCGCACTTCGTGCAGTTCTTCCTCGGTGGGGGCGTGCTTGGGGCTGAAGCGCTTCAGGTACTCCATGAGCACCAGCGAGTGCTTCTGCTCTTCGAAGAACCAGATCGACATGAAAGCGGAAAAATCGCTATCGTGGCGGTTGTCGCGCAGGAACATCTCGGTGGCCGGCAACGCCGCCCACTCGGTGATGGCATTCATCTTGATGGTTTGCGCCTGCTCTTCCGACAGCAAGGAAGCGTCGAACGACTGCCAGGGAATGTCCTTGTCCATGTCCCAGCGGACGGATTCGAGTTGTCTGAAGAGTTCCGGATAGAGCATCAATGTCTTTCTATGGCCGCCGATTTTAGTCGGCCAGTTTGGCGCGACCATGACAGACGCGCGATGATGCGAATACGTGCGCCGTTGCGGCACGGATGCACACCCCCCTTTTTGACCCAGGAGCCCGCCATGCGAACCCTCTTCCGATTGTCGACGCTCTGGCGCTGCGCCCCCGCGATTTCCCTCGTGGCGAGCCTCTTTTCGACTCTTCCCGCCCACGCCCAGACGGCGTCCGCCGCGCCCGCTCCGGCAGAGGCCGCAGGATGCCCGGCAATCCTGCAACACACCTTCCCGCGGCTGCAGGATGAAAAACCCCAGTCTTTGTGCCAGTACTCCGGCAAGGTGGTTCTGGTGGTCAATACGGCCAGCTTCTGCGGATTCACTCCGCAATACAAGGGGCTGGAGTCGCTGGACATGAAATACCGCTCGCGCGGGCTCGTGGTGCTGGGTTTCCCGTCCAACGATTTCTCCCAGGAGTCGGGCTCCAACAAGGAAATTGCCGACTTCTGCGAAAGCACCTTCGGCGTGAAATTCCCGATGTTCGCCAAGTCGTCGGTGCGCGGCACCGAGGCGAATCCGCTGTTCAAGCAGCTCGCGCAGGCCTCCGGCACCACGCCGAAGTGGAACTTCTACAAGTATCTGATCGGGCGCGACGGCAAGGTCGTGCAGGCGTGGTCGAGCATGACGGCGCCCGATGAAAACGGCTTTGTGAACGTCATCGAGAAGCAACTCGGGTCAAATTGAGACTGAGCAGTTCACAAGAAAACGAATCGGTAATATTATTTACCGATGCGTCTAAATCATCGTGAACTCGGCGTCACAAACGTTTACCAAACGCGCGGGAACCGTGCCGCGGATGTCGCGCTCCTAACTTGCGTGGGCAGTGATTGCCCAGCAGTTTTCATGTTGCGAGGTCTTCCGGGCGCCTGCCGTCTGGTCGAAATCCCGAGGCGATTCTTCTCCTCCTCCCTCCCTCCCTCCTTCGCGTCGGGGCGCCTCGCAGCATTTTTGTCTTCCAGCCGGGCTGGGGTTTCGCGATGACGCGGCCCCCTCGCATCGCCGTCATCGGCGCCGGCATCTCAGGATTGGCCGCAGCGCATTCGCTGCGCGACGCGGCCGCCGTCACCCTCTTTGAAGCCAGTGACTACTTCGGTGGCCACGCCCATACGGCAACGATCGAGCTTCCACGCTCCTCCGCCGACACCATCCGGGTCGCCCATGGCGTCGACACCGGTTTCCTGGTCTACAACGACCGCACCTACCCGAACCTGATCCGTCTTTTCGCCGAACTCGGCGTCGAGACGGCTGCTTCCGACATGTCGTTCTCGGTCCAGGCCGCGCGCGACAACAGCGGCGGCCGGCTGGAGTGGAGCGGCAACAGCCTCGGCACCGTGTTCGCGCAGCGGCGCAACCTGTTCGACCGCCGCTTCCTGGGAATGCTCGGCGATCTGTTGCGCTTCAACCGCCTGACCACGCACATCGCCGAGGCCGGCACCGAGGGCGAAATGGCCCAGCCGCTGGGCGAATTTCTCGACGCCCACCGCTTCGGCGCGGCGTTTCGCGAGTGGTATTTCCTGCCGATGATGGGCTGCATCTGGAGCTGCTCGACCACGCGGATGCTGAGGTTCCCGGTCGCGACCATGATCCGCTTCTGCCACAACCACGGCCTGATCCAGATCGCGAACCGGCCGCAGTGGCGCACCGTGCGCGGCGGCTCGCGCCACTACGTCGAGAAGATCGTCGCGGGCCTGCCCGACAAGCGCCTGAACACGTCCGTGCGCGGCATCACCCGCAGCGACGCCGGGGTGCTGGTGGCCACCGACGCAGGCGTCGAGCGCTTCGACCACGTCGTGCTGGCCACGCACTCCGACCAGTCGCTCGCCATGCTGGGCGATGCGAGCCCCGCCGAGGCTGCGGTGCTGGACGCGATCCGCTACCAGTCGAACCATGCCGTGCTGCACACCGATGCCTCGGTGCTGCCGCAGTGCCGCGCGGCCTGGGCCGCCTGGAACTACGAGCGCGCCGACTACGAACGAGCCGGCGAGCGCGAATCGGGCCGCGTCTGCCTGCATTACCTGCTGAACAAGCTGCAGCCGCTGCCTTGGGAACAACCGGTCGTCATTTCGTTGAATCCGGTGCGCGAAATCCAGCGTAGTCAGGTCATGGCCGAATACGACTACGACCACCCGGTGCTCGACCTTGCCGCGATCCGCGCGCAGGCCGAGGTGCCCGCCCTGCAAGGCCAGCGCAACACCTGGTTCGCGGGCGCGTGGATGGGCTACGGTTTCCACGAAGACGGCCTCAAGGCCGGGCTGGCGGTGGCCGAAGGACTGCGCGCACGGCTTTCCGCCGGCGAGAACCCGACGACGGCGAGGCTTGCAGCATGACACCCACGCAGACCATGCCGCTGATGGGCTTCGGCGAAGTCCGCCACACACGCCTGCGCCCTGCGCGCAACGCCTTCGTCTATCCGACCTACTTCCTGATGCTGCCGATGCGCGCCCTGCGCGAGCACGGCAGCAAAGCCGTGGCACTCAACCGCGCGGCCGCCATCTCTTTTCACGACGTCGATCACGGCGACGGCCGCCCGCCCGAGCAAGGCGGCGCGCTGGCCTGGCTCGACGACCTGCTGGCCGCCCACCAGATCCACGACGCCGGCGGAGAAGCCTGGCTGCACTGCTACCCGCGCGTGTTCGGCTACACCTTCAAGCCGGTGAGCTTCTGGTACTGCCACACGCTCGAAGGCGTGCTGCGGGCGATCGTGGTCGAGGTCAACAACACCTTCGGCGAGCGCCATTGCTACCTGCTGGACCGCCCGGCATACGGCGCGGAGCTCCAGGCGACCAAGGCCTTCCACGTCTCGCCGTTCTGCAGCGTCCATGGCAGCTACCGCTTCCGCTTCTTCGTCGATGCCGACCGCGCACATACGGTGGTGCGCATCGACCACGACGACACCGACGGCCCGCTGCTGCAGACCAGCGTGAGCGGCGACCTCGGTCCCATGACCGCGGCCAGCGTGCGCCGCGCGCTGTGGCGCTATCCGGCCATGACCTTCGGGCTGATCGCGCGCATCCACTGGCAGGCCGTGAAGCTGTGGGTCAAGCGTGTTCCTTTGGTCGCCAAGCCGGCGCCGCCCACGCACTTCGTTTCACGCGACAACCAGCAGCAGGTGAATCCATGACGTCCACAACAACCGCGTCCCGCTTCTCGCTGCCCCAGGGCGCGCCCGCCGCCGCGCGCACCGTACTCGGCCTGCTGCAGCGGCTGGCCCATGGCTCGCTCACCGTGCGCCTGCCCGACGACTCGGTGCGGCACTTCGGCGCCACGCCGGGCAGCGGCCCCACGGCCTCGCTCACGCTGCGCAACTGGAATGCCTGCAAGGCCGCGCTCAAGTCGGGCGACATCGGCTTTGCCGAGAGCTACATCTCCGGCGACTGGACCACGCCCAACCTGACCGAGCTGATCAAGGTGTTCATCGCCAATCGCCGCGCCATCGAAGACGTGGTGTACGGCAGCTGGCCCGGCCGCCTGCTGTACCGCGTGCGGCACCTCATGAACCGCAACAGCAAGGCCGGCAGCTCGCGCAACATCCACGCGCACTACGACCTGGGCAATGCGTTCTACAAACTCTGGCTCGACGAGACGATGAACTACTCGTCGGCCTGGTTCGATGGCGACCTGTCGCGGCCAATGCCCGAGGCGCAGCGCGCCAAGGTGCGCCGCGCGCTCGAACTGGCGGCCGTGCAACCCGGCGACCGCGTGCTCGAAATCGGCTGCGGCTGGGGCGCGCTGGCCGAGATGGCGGCGACGGACTTCGGCGCCTCGGTGACGGGCGTGACGCTGTCGACCGAGCAGCTCGCCTACGCCCGCGAGCGCACCGCCGGACTGGTCACCGACCTGCGCCTGCAGGACTACCGCGACATCGCCGACGCCCCCTTCGACGCGGTGTGCTCCATCGAAATGGTGGAAGCCGTGGGCCGCGCGTACTGGCCGACCTACTTCCAGAGCGTGAGCCGGCTGCTCAAGCCGGGCGGCCGCGCCTGCGTGCAGAGCATCGTGATCGACGATCTGCTGTTCGACCGCTACATCGACTCGACCGACTTCATCCAGCAGTACATCTTCCCGGGCGGCTGCCTGCCGTGCCCGCGCGAGTTCCGCCGCGAGGCCGAGGCCGCGGGGCTGGAGGTGGTGGACGAATTCGCCTTCGGCGCCGACTACGCCGAGACGCTGCGCCGCTGGCGCGAGAGCTTCCTCGGGCAGCGCGGCCGCATCCTGCAGCTGGGTTTCGACGAGCGCTTCATGCGTATCTGGGAGTTCTACCTGGCCTACTGCGAGGCCGCGTTCTCGCAGGCGAACATCGACGTGGTGCAGTACACGCTGCGCAAGCGCTGAAAAGAAAAAGGCGCCGCGTGGCGCCTTTCTTCAGGGCTCGTTTCTCAGGGCTTGGTGTCGATGAAGCTGGGCCGCAGCATCAGCTTGTCGAACAGCTTCGCGAGGTTGCCGTGGTCGCCGCGCCAGTCGATTTCGGGGAAGCGCAGGTCAAGCCAGCCCAGCGTGCAACCCACTGCGATGTCTGAAAGGCTCAGGTGGATGCCGCTGCAGAAGGGCTTGTCGCCCAGGCCCTTGGACATGGCGGCAACGCCGTCCTCGACCTTGGTGCGCTGGCGCTCGATCCAGGCCGCGCTGCGCTCGCCGTCGTTGCGGCCGGCCCAGGTGGCTTCCAGGCGCCAGAGCACGCCGGCGTCCATGACGCCATCGGCCAGCGCCTCCCAGGTCTTGACCTCGGCGCGCTCGCGGCCCTGCTGCGGAATCAGCTTGCCGACCGGCGACAGGGTGTCCAGGTATTCGACGATCACGCGGGAGTCGAACATCGCCTCGCCGCCTTCCATGATCAGGCAGGGGACCTTGCCGAGCGGGTTGGAGTTGGAGATCGTGGTGTCGGCAGCCCAGACGTCTTCGATCACGAACTGGTAATCGAGCCGCTTTTCGGCCAGCACCACGCGCACCTTGCGCACATAAGGGCTGGCGGCGGATCCGATCAGTTTCATGAAGGCTCTCTCCCTAGCTTTAATGACGTTTGTTAATAGTCATTTTAGGTGAACGGGAAAACCAGAGCCCCAAATCGACCCCAATGTGTCGGTACCGCCCCACGGACCGCCGGCCGCCTAAAATTCGGGCATGAGCTTTTCCACCGTTTCCGCCCTTTCCCCCCTTGATGGCCGTTACGCGGCCAAACTCGCGGCGTTGCGTCCGCTGATGAGTGAACAGGGCTATATGCACCGGCGCGTGCAAGTCGAGGTGGCGTGGTTCATTGCGCTGTCCGACTGCGGCTTCGCCGAATTCAAGCCCCTGACAGGCGGCGCCCGCAAGTACCTGCTGGGCCTGGTGTCGCACTTTTCCGAGGCCGACGCGCTGGCCATCAAGGAAATCGAGAAAACCACCAACCACGACGTGAAGGCGGTCGAATACTGGATCAAGTCCAAGTTCGAGGCCCGGCCCGAGCTGCTTGCGGCCGCCGAGTTCGTGCACTTCGCCTGTACCAGCGAGGACATCAACAACACCAGCCACGCCCTGCAGATCCAGGCCGCGCGCGACAAGGTGGTGCTGCCGGCCATCGACGGCCTGATCACCAAGCTGCGCGAGATGGCGCACCAGTTCGCCAACGTGTCGATGCTGTCGCGCACGCACGGCCAGACCGCCAGCCCGACCACGGTCGGCAAGGAAATCGCCAACGTGACGGTGCGCCTGTCGAAGGCCCGCGCGCAGATCGCCTCGGTGCAGCTGCTGGGCAAGATGAACGGCGCGGTCGGCAACTACAACGCCCACCTTGCCGCCTGGCCCGACTTCGACTGGGAAGCCTTCAGCCGCAAGGTCATCGAGACGCCCGCGCCGCTGGGCCTGGGCCTGAGCTTCCAGCCGTACAGCATCCAGATCGAGCCGCACGACTACATGGCCGAACTGTTCGACGCGGTGGCCCGCGCCAACACGATCCTGATCGACTTCTCGCGCGATATCTGGGGCTACGTGAGCCTGGGCTACTTCAAGCAGCGCCTGAAGAAAGGCGAGATCGGCTCCTCGACGATGCCGCACAAGGTCAACCCGATCGACTTCGAGAACGCCGAAGGCAACCTGGGCCTGGCCAACGCGGTGCTGCGCCACCTGAGCGAGAAGCTGCCCATCAGCCGCTGGCAGCGCGACCTGACCGACAGCACGGTGCTGCGCAACATCGGCGTGGCCTTCGGCTATGCCACTCTGGCCTACGCCAGCCTGGCCACCGGCCTGGGCAAGCTGGAGCTCAACGAGGAAGCGCTGGCCGAAGACCTCGACGCCTCGTGGGAAGTGCTGGCCGAGCCGATCCAGACCGTGATGCGCCGCTTCGGCGTGCAGGGTGCCTACGAGCAGCTGAAAGAAGTGACGCGCGGCAAGACCGTGACGGCCGAGGCGCTGCACGGGCTGATCCGCTCGCTGGAGATTCCGGAAGACGAAAAGGCCCGCCTGCTGGCGATGACGCCGGCCAGCTACGTCGGCAAGGCTGCCGAGCTGGCCAAGCGCATCTGATGGCCCTCAAGTCCACCATCTTCAAGGCCACCCTCGCGGTGGCCGACATCGACCACGGCTACTACGCCGACCATGCGCTGACCCTGGCGCGCCACCCGAGCGAAACCGACGAGCGGATGATGATCCGGCTGGTCGCGCTCGCGCTCAATGCGCACCAGCTGCAGGACATCTGCCAGGGCGACGGCACGCTGGCCTTCGGCGCCGGCTTGTCGAACGTCGACGAGCCCGATGTGTGGCTACGCGACTTCACGGGCGAGGTCAAGATCTGGATCGAGGTCGGCCAGCCGGAAGACAAGCCCATCATCAAGGCCTGCGGCAAGGCTGACGAGGTGATCGTCTATTGCTTCAACCACGCGGCGGAAATCTGGTGGCGCGGCATCGAGAACAAGCTCACGCGGCCGCAGAACCTGAAGGTCTATCGCGTGCCGACGAATGCCTCGCAGGCGCTGGCCGCGCTGGCGCAGCGCAGCATGCAGCTGCAGGCGACCATTCAGGAAAACACGCTGACGCTGGGCGACGGCGTCAACAGCATCGACGTCGAACTGCTTCGCTGGAAGTAATACCGCGCGGCTAGGCGGCCGGCATCATCTCGCCACACTGCCAGCACTGCTCGAAGCCGCCTTCGACCTGCTCGCCGCACACGCACAGCCAGCTGCGCTGCGGGCGGTGCTGCAGCTCGTGCAACAGCCTCCTGGCCAGATCGAACTGGGCCTCGTCGTCGATCCAGATCTCGGGCAGGCACTGGTCGGGCGGCAGCTGGCCCATCACCGCGCCGAGGAATTCGCGCTGCACGGTGGCGGCCACGCCCTCTTCGCGCAGCGCGTGCACCCACACGGTCGCGATCGCGAGGTTGGGGGCTTGCGCGAGGCGGCGCATGGTCAGGGGGCCCAGTTTTTCTCGTCGTCGGGATCGAGCTCAGGCTCGGCTGCGGACGGCGGCGGTTCCGCCTCGCGTGCCCGTTCGGCATAGCGGTTGAAGCGCCAGGCCGAGTCTTCCATCGTGATGCGGCGCCACGTGGCGCGCTTCTCGACGGGTGTCATGCCAGGCCAGAACTGCACCTCGTCGAAGGTACGGCCGCAGCCCTTGCATTCGTCGTCGCCCTGGCTGGTGGAGCAGATCGCGATGCAGGGCGTGTCGGGCGTGCTCTCGTACCAGGCCATCCAGGCGGCCCAGGCCTTGGGCGGAAAGCCGACCTCGTCGACTTCGTCCTCGTGGTGAAAAACCATGAGCGCGTAGACCTCGGCCAGCGCGCGCAATTCGGGGCCAAGCGTGACCCCGTCGGGCGACGGCGTCTTCTCGCGCCAGTGGTTGATGGCGGCCTCGATGTCGGTGATGTGTATGGCGGCCATGGAACGTGAAAAAGCAGCGGACGGCGATCATAGTCCGGCAATGTCCCGAAACGCCGAAGGGACAAGATTGCTATGAAAAGCAGAGCGTCAAACGCCCTATCCATCAGTATTTCCAAGGCGTTCTCTTTAAGCCCGTGGAAACTTTCGATTGCAGCGCCGGGAGCTTCGATGCTCTAATCCGCCCCACGAAGGGGAGTAGCTCCCGACCGCTGTCCACGGCAGCGCGAATCGTCAGGTCGTCAATACGAAGCAAAACACTTCCGGCCTGCCGGACAACGTACGCGCACTCGCGCGGGCGCTGTCGAGCGAGACCTTCGATTTGAACCTGTGCAGGTTTGGTCGAAGCGTTCGCAAGCTCCCGGTGTCCCCCCCGGACTTCATTCCTCGCTTTCGACCTTCCCGCACGGGATGAATCGAAACGCATCGGCATGCGCCTTCCGTCGTCGCCCCTGAAGGGAGAGGCTGGGGCGCAAAGACAAAAGAGGAATCTATGGAAATGTTCATGACCCCGGAGTTCTGGGTCGCGGTCGGTCAGATCATCATGATCGACATCCTGCTGGGCGGCGACAACGCCGTCGTGATCGCGCTGGCCTGCCGCAAGCTGCCGCCAGCCCAACGCACCAAGGGCATTCTTTGGGGTACAGCGGGCGCCATCATCCTGCGCGTCATCCTGATCTTCTTTGCGCTCACGCTGCTGGCCATTCCGTTCCTGAAGCTGGTGGGCGCAATCCTGCTGCTGTGGATCGGCGTCAAGCTGCTGGCCCCTGAACACGACGACGCGCATGGCAACATCACCGGCAGCGACAAGCTGTGGGGCGCGGTCAAGACCGTGATCGTGGCCGACCTCGTGATGAGCGTCGACAACGTGATCGCCATTGCCGGTGCCGCGCAAGGCGCGGGCGACGGCCACCAGATGCCGCTCGTGATCTTCGGCCTGCTCGTGAGCATCCCGATCATCGTCTGGGGCAGCCAACTGGTCATCAAGCTGATGGACCGCTTCCCGATGATCATCACGCTGGGCGGCATGCTGCTCGGCTGGATCGCCGGCACGATGGCCGTGTCCGACCCCGCACTGGCAAACGCCGCCGCCTGGACCTGGGTGCCGAAGGTGCCGCAGACCGACGTGGTCAAGTACGCCGCCGGTATCGCCGGTGCGCTGCTGGTGCTGGCAATCGGCAAGTGGGTGGCTGCGCGCCACGCCCGCAACAAGCCTGAAGAACAGGCGGTGACGACCGGCTGAGCCGGCGTCGCTTTCGAGAAACTTCCTGTCCCACCTCGTCTCTCACTCTAACTACCTGAAGGAGCACGCCATGGAAAAGATCATTCTTTATGTCGACGACGTCACCTACGCCTGTGAGCAGTTCGCCGAACTTGCTCCGGACGCGAGCACCGTCGTGGCGCGCCATTGGGTGCTCGTGGCCTGCGCGCCGCGCATGACGCATCGCATCAGCAAGTGGGTGAGCCACAGCGCGCGCGAGAACTGGCGCGCCAAGTGGTTCAGCAAGGTGCAGGCGCAGATGCTGCCGCTGCTGGAGCGCAATGGCGGCCAGGTGACCCCGGTGCTGGCCAAGGGCCCGCTGACCGAACTGACGGCACAGCTCAAGCGCGAGCACTCGGCCGTTCACGTGGTCGATGCACGCCGCCCGAAGATCGGCGTCGACCTGGAGCCGGTAACGCCCGACCAGACACCGGCCCATCAATCGGGCTGGGCCTTTCCCGGCGCAGTGATGGGCATGGGCGCGCTGCTGGTGCTGGCGAACGAACTGGCCGAGTAAGGCAGGACGAGTCTCTCTGGACGAGCCCCGGTGCGGCAACGCACCGGGGCTCGTTGTTTTGTGGGCCCTGGGGTATCCTGAGCGCCCTATGCGCATCATCATCAAATGGCTGCTCAGCGCCGTGGCGCTGCTGGCGGTTGCCTATCTCTACAGCGGTGTCCAGGTCAACAGCTTCGGCTCCGCGCTGATCGCGGCCGCGGTGATCGGCCTGCTCAACATGGTCGTGCGGCCGGTGCTGGTGGTGCTGACGCTGCCGGTCACCATCGTCACGCTCGGGCTGTTCCTGTTCATCATCAACGCGCTGCTGTTCTGGGCCGCGTCGGGGCTGCTGAGCGGCTTTCACGTCAGCGGCTTCCTGGCCGCGCTGATCGGCTCGCTGCTGTATTCGCTGCTGGGGTTGCTGATCGAGTCCGCGCTGGGCGGGCTGCTGTCCAAGCGCTGAATCTGCAGCGGCTGCCGCGCTACGTCACTTCAGCGGCGGCTCCGCGGCCTGCTCTTTCACCAACGCCTCCACGGCCCGCGCACGGGTGTCGATGATCGACGCCTCGTAGTGGTCGACCACCTTGGACTGGCGGATGAGTTCCTGTGCAGCCTTGAAACGGTCGCGCGCGGCCGGGTAGTCGAGGATCGCCACGTTCGCCTCGGCGTCGGCGCGCACCGCACGCAGCGTGTCGTTCTGGGCGCCATAGAGATTGGCCAGCGTGCGCCACGCCGTCGCGTCGCGCGGGTTCGCGGCGACCCAGTCGCGCAAGACAGGGATCATCGGCGCGGGCTGGCGCATCGCCGTGGCGGCTTCGGCAGCGAGCATCATCTCGGGCCGCTCCTTCGACTTGGCATCGAGCAGCGCAGCCGCCTTGGGCGCGGCGCCTGCGGCGAGCTCGATCTCCGCGTTGAGCCAACGCGCCTGCTTCGCCGCAGCCGGGTCTTCCGCCGTGCGCACGACCAGTCGTTCGACCAGCGTGCGCGCGCTCTTGTAGTCGCGCATTTCCTTGGCCGACATCGCCGCCGCGTACAGCGTGCCGGCCTGCTGTGCCGGCGAGCTTTTCGCGAACTCACCGCTGGAGGCCGATTCGATCCAGAGCCGCAGCACGTCGACGCCCGGGCGCGTCAGCACGCGTGCGCGCGCAGCGATCATCGCGTGGTCCATTGCCAGCGGAACCGGCGGCGCCGCGTCCATGCGGAACTGGAAGCGGCCCTGCATGTCGGAGATACGCTCGGTGGTCAGCGGGTGGCTGCGCAGGTAGGGGTACGAGCCGTTGTCGTTGAGGCGCGAGGCGTACTGCAGCTTCTCGAACATCGCGGCCGCGCCCTGCGGCGCGAAGCCCGCCTGCGTCATCACGCCGAAGCCGATGCGATCGGCCTCGCGCTCCATGTCGCGCGAAAAACTCAGCTGGTTCTGCATGAACAGCGCCTGGCTGCCCATGATCACGGCCTGGCCTGCGTCGCCGTTGCGGCTCTTGCCGGCCGCGATCATCCCGAGGATCAGGCCCGCGATCATCAATGGCATCTGCTTGCCCTGCTTGCTCATGATGCGCGAGATGTGGCGCTGCGTGACGTGCGAGAGCTCGTGCCCGAGCACCGTGGCCAGCTCGTCGCGGCTGCCGACCACCGCCACCAGGCCGAGGTTGAGTCCCAGGTAGCCGCCGGGCAACGCGAAGGCATTGATGTTGCGGTCCCGGCCCAGCAGGATCGTCCAGGCGAAGCGCTCGTCGAGCTCGGGCGTGAGCTCGCCGCGCGCGCGGGCGGCCGCCAGCAGGCGCTGCCAGATGTCCTGCACGTAGGCGGCGATCACCGGGTCGTCGATGTAGTCCGTGTCGCGGTACAGCTCACGGGCGATCTGGTCGCCGAGGTGGCGCTCGGCGCTGGCGGTCATCTCGCCGCCATCGCCCATGCCGGGCAGGATCTGCTGCATCTGCGCCAGCGCGGGCACCGGCAGCAGCACCTGGGAGGCTATTAAAAAAGTAGCGCACAACGACCGCAAGGC
This sequence comes from Variovorax sp. GW821-FHT09D05, assembly GCF_059416325.1. NCBI lineage: Bacteria > Pseudomonadati > Pseudomonadota > Betaproteobacteria > Burkholderiales > Comamonadaceae > Variovorax > Variovorax sp. GW821-FHT09D05. Next base: position 500,401 of record NZ_JBWKOZ010000002.1, read on the forward strand.
AGGCATCGGCAGGCTTTTCGTGGGGCGATGGAGAGTCAAGCGCGGCATTCCTCGTCTGTGGCTCGGGCTCGTATGATGCATCTTCAAAACGAACGTTCACCATGAGCACTCTCACCCATTTTGACGCCCAGGGCCAGGCCCACATGGTCGACGTGGCCGGCAAGCCCGCAACCCACCGCGTGGCCGTGGCCACGGGCCGCATCGAGATGCAGGCGGCTACGCTGGCGCTGATCGAGTCGGGGACGGCGAAGAAGGGCGACGTGCTGGGCATCGCGCGAATCGCTGGCATTCAGGCGGCGAAGAAGACCAGCGATCTGATTCCGCTGTGTCATCCGTTGGCGTTGACGCGGGTGGCTGTGGCGTTTGCGCTTGCCGACGCGGGGAGCGTGCCGCAAGTGGTCTGCACGACGACCGTCGAGACTGTCGGGCCGACGGGGGTGGAGATGGAGGCTTTGACGGCGGTGCAGGTGGCGCTATTGACGATCTACGACATGTGCAAGGCGGTGGACCGGGGGATGCGGATCACCGATGTGCATGTGTTGGAGAAGCATGGGGGGAAGTCGGGGAGTTGGGTGGCGCCGTAATCGCACTGCTAGGGAGCGGGGCCTTCGCCGGCATCCTCTCTCATCCAACGGGCGAAATCCGACGGGAACGCGTCCCTGAAGCGTTCCGCCTGCGCCCTGGCCTCGTCTTCGAAGCCGAGCAATTCAGCGCTTTCGATCAATTTGACGATGACGCGTGGCTCAGGTGAAAAATGAATCACGCGCTGCGCGAGCGCATGCATCGCTGCGGCGTTGGCAGGCGTTACGGTGGTCAGCGTCAGCTCCGCAAACTCCGCCTGGCGCGCAAACAGCCACGTTCCTCTCACCTTGGCGAGCGTGTCTTCCTCGTAAGCCGGAAGCCGTTCGTCGCGCGGGAGATAGATCTGACTGACACGGACGTAGTCCCAGCTCGCGCATCCGACAATCAACAGCAGGGCGCCAGCCGCGATGGATGACAGCGCTGGCCGGATCGCAAGACCGCGCCTGGCCGGCCAGAGCATGCCGAGGCAAACGCCGAAAGCCAGCTGAAACGGTCCATACCAGAGCGGGTACTCGAGCAGGCTGTGCAACACGATCGCACCGAGCATGCCCCACGCCATCAGGCGAGTGGGATCGCGCTCGCGCCAAGGCCGCGCGGCGAGCACCATCCAGAGAAAGCCACCGCAGATCAGCACGGCTGCGGGAATGCCCAGCTCCACTGCCAGATGCAGCGGGAGGTTGTGCGCGTTGTCCAGTATCTCGACGAACCGGGCACCGTCGTACCGGGTGCTGTAGTGCGCAAAGCTGAGTTCACCCCAGCCCCAGCCGGTCCAGGGACGCTCTGCGATCAGCGTGAGCACGTTGTGCCACAGGATCAGCCGGCTGTGGTCGTCGGGGGCGCCGGTATGCAAGCGCTGGAGCATGCTTTCGACGCCGCCGCTGCCGCCTCCGACCAGCTGAGGCAATGCCCAGGCGATGGCGAAGTAGAGCGGGATGGTCGCCAACAAGAGCAGTGGCGAGGGCAGCCGCAACCGCGCCCCGGTTTCTTCGACGCACCAGCCCCGACGCTCCCGCCAGGCGATGAAACTCGCCACGCCAACAATGGCCAACAGTTGCAGCAACCCCGTGCGGGATGTCGAAGCAGCCGCGGCAACAAGGAGCAGCAGCGCCGCGGCCATCATCCCGCGCCGTGCGCGCACCGATGGATGCATGGCGTAGAGCCATAGCGCCGCAACCCAGGCCATGCTGATCAGCGTGGCGAACTGGTTGCGCTGGCGGAGGTTGCCGTAGGCCTGGCCAACGGCGGGGGAGCTGGTCCAGGGGACAAGCCATTCGGCAAGGCCGTAGTACTGCAGAAGGCCAAGCACGGCACTGACGAGGCCCGCAGCGAGGACTCCCCAGGCCAGGACGGCAGCGCCCCGGGCGGCACTCGACATGCGAGCGCCCACCAGCGTCGCCGCCGCAACAACCGCCACCGCGGCGCAGGCGGGCAGCCAGTAACCCCATGCATCGCCGCGAAACAGCGCGATGCAACCCGCACAGAGCGCCAGCCAGCACAGAACACGGCGACTCGGCCCCATTGCGCCGGCGTCGCTCAGCAGCAACAGGAACGCGAGGCAGGCCCACGCGCAAAGCAACTGCCAGACATTGACTGACGGACCGGCCACCCAGGGAAACAAAAAAGGGAGGGCGATCAGCGCCGAGCTGAGGGAGGGCATCGGCGGAATTGTGCAATGCCGGGGTTCGCGGGCTTTTGACGATCCAACAACAAATATTTCCGAACGGTTGCCCTCGCCCGACGAGCGGCACGCGCTCCGCAAACCGCCTCCGGCATCATCGCCATTCACATTCAGCCACATTCAGGCACTTTTTCTCACAATTTGCCGACTCCACGCATTGTTTCGATGAACTCCGCAATCCGTCAGGTCCGAAACGCCCGCCGCGCCACTGGCTTCACTCTGATCGAAGTATTGGTGTCCATCGTCGTCCTGTCGTTCGGGCTGCTCGGCATGGTCGGCCTGCAGGCGGCATCGTTGCAAGCCAACCGCGACGCGCGGCTTCAATCGACGGCCGTAGTGCTGGCTCGCGAACTCGCAGAGATGATGCGGGGCAACAAGGATCAAGCACTGCTCGCCACCAACAATCCTTACCTGATTGGAGATCTGTCGAGTCCCTTGACTCCTCCAACCGCGTCGTATTGCCTGTCGATCGGCCAGAACTGCGGCACCGACAAGGCTGCCGTCGCGCAAGCCGAACTCACCGACTGGCTGGCACGGGTGAACGATGCGCTGCCAGGCGCGCGAATCAACATCTGTCGTGACAGCGCGCCTTTCGGCTCGGACGGCACCGCCGTCTGGACATGCACCTCGACCAACACCAGCGACCCGATCCTCGTCAAGATCGGCTGGAGCCGTCCGTCAACGAAGACAGGTGACACGACGGTCAATCAGGCGGCCCAGCCGTCCATCGTCCTGCCGGTCACGCCGGGGAGCACCCTGTGATCGTCATTTCACGCAGCCGCGCCATCCGCGGCCTGACCCTGATCGAACTGCTTGTCGCAATGGCGGTGGGCCTGGTGGTGGTGCTGGCGGCCGTCTCTGCCCTGACAGTCGCGCGCCGGGGGTTCACCACTGTCGATGCGGCCTCGCAACTGCGCGACAACGGCAGGTTTGCTGCTGACATGATCCAGCGCATCGGCGTGCAGACCGGCTACAGGGACGTGTTCTTCGCGGCAACAACCCGCCAGCCGACCGCGACCGATCCAGCGCCGAGCATCATGGGGTTCAACAGCGCCAAGGTGAACCTGACCAATCCGCTAACGACGTCTACCACACGGCCCTCCACCGAAGCAGGAACTGGCAGCGACGTGCTGATACTGCGCTATCAGTCTGCACAGGCCCACACCATGGTGGTCGGCTCCACGGATGCAGACAAGACCATGATCGACTGTGCCGGCAACGCGCAGGCAACCGTCGCGGACATCAACACTACCGCCGCGCGCGACACGCTCCTGGCCAGCGTCTTCTCGGTGGGCATCAACCAGGGCGAGCCCTCGCTCATGTGCACCTACTACGACACCGCGACGAGCTCGTGGCTGTCCAGCCCCATCGTGCAGGGCGTCGAGAATTTCCAGGTGCTGTACGGCGTCGATGGGGTCACGGCCGGAGCAGCGCCAGCGGCGAACGCACCCTCCCCCAACGTGCCAAACGCATACTTGCGCGCGAACCAGATAACGGTGACCGGCAACAGCGCCGCTACCAACGCAAACTGGCGCCGGGTGCGCAGCGTACGCATCGGCATGGTTCTGCGAAGCGCCCGGGGCGCCGCCCAGGATTCGCAGGCGCAAACCTTCTACCCGTTCGGCCCGACCAAGAGCAGCGCGACCGGCTCGGTCGGCAGCGCCTTCGCCTCCGATGACGACGTTGGCACTGTCTTCCAGCCCACGCCGGACGGGCGACTGCGCCAGACCCTGACCTTCACGATCCACCTGCGCAACGACCAGGGGCTCTGACATGCAACACACACTCTCCCAACGTCCCGCAGGCCAGCGCGGCGTGTCTCTGATCATCGTGCTGCTGCTGCTGGTGATTGTCTCGATCCTTGGCGTGGGCGCGGCACAGATCGCGACCATGGGTGAACGCAGTTCCCGGAATGACCGAGATATGCAGGTGGCCTGGCAGTCGGCCGAAGCAGCACTGATGGACGCCGAATTCGACATTCACGGCCCGGTTGCCTCCAGCCGGCGAGCCGTGTTCACCAACATGGCCAACACCAACGCCTTCGTCAGCGGATGCGGCGACTCCGGCAACAGCAAGGGCTTGTGCACACTGGAAACGGCAGGCAAGCCTGCATGGCTGACCGTCGACTTCACCGCAACGACGAGCGCCAAGACAGCTGCCTATGGCGACTTCACGGGCCGCACCTTTCCGGCCGGCGCGACCGGCATCCAGCCCGCCAAGGCGCCGCGCTACGTGATCGAGCCGATCGAAGATCCGGCCAACCGCGACATCTCGGGCTCGACAACCAGCTACATCTACCGCGTGACGGCCATGGGCTTCGGTCCGCGGGACGACATCCAGGGTGTCGTCCAAATCATCTACCGCGACTGAAACGAGCCGCCTTTCATGAAAACGTCCAATTCCAACGCACGGCCCTGGTTTGCACGACCGCGCACGCTGGCCTGGCTAGCCTTTCCGCTGGTGGCCGCAACGCTCGCGCTGTCTTTTGCGAGCATCTCCAGCACGGCCCCCAACATCAAGCCCGTCGCGCTGGCCAGCGACCCGCTCTATGCCACCACATCCGGCGACAAGCCGGCGCTGGCGCTGGCGCTGTCGGTGGAGTACCCGACCGTAGGCGCGCAGTACACGCCGAGCGGTGACACAGACAACACGTACAGCAACCTCACCGAGTACATCGGCTACTACGACGCCTACGCCTGCTATTCGTACAACAACGCGCCCACTGAGACACCTGCCACCGGCCTCTCGGCCTCCGACTACAAGCGCTTCGACCGCATCCTGACGAACACGCGAACAGACCGCATGTGCGATGACGGCTTCAGCGGCAACTTCCTGAACTGGGCCAGCAGCTCGGCCATCGACATGCTGCGGCTTGCACTGTCGGGCGGCGACCGTTACATCGACACGACCGACCTGACCATCCTGCAGCGCGCGGTGCTTCCGAACGGCGACCCGATCTGCATGTGGAATTCGACCAACTTTCCAGCCAAGCAACTGACGCGGGATGGCGGTGGTACAGGTCGGTATTGGGGCGCAGTGCCGCAACGCATGATCACAGCGGCCGGGACCAACGACATCTGGGTGGCAAACACCCTCAACCGGATCTACTTCGGCACGGCCAGGGGCGGCAGTTGCACTTCTCCGGGAAGCTACAGCCTGAGCACCAACTCGACAGGGACGGCGCCGTTCGCCTTCAGCGGCAACAAGCCGGCTGCGGCCGTCAAATGTGTCGACGAAGGCGACACCTGCAGGTTCAACAGAAGCTCAAGGGAAATCTGGTACGGCGCCGGCACGAGCTGGATGGTTGGCCAGTTCACGAACAGCGCTGCCTGCACCAACGCCGTGTTCACCGATCCGGCGCAGGGCACGGTCAAGGCCTGCTACTCGATTGCCTCCAACACCACTCCCCGGCCAACTGACGGCCTCAACAGCGACGGCTTCTTCTACTCCCGCGTCAAGGTCTGCGACAAGGATGCCGCTGGCAACTTGGCCGATAGCCGCGACTACACCTTCTGCACCAAGTACCCGAGCGGCAACTACAAGCCGACCGGCACCGTGCAGAAGTACAGTGACCAGTTGCGCCTGTCTGCCTTCGGCTACCTGATGGACCAGACGAACAGTGCCGACGGCGGGCGATACGGTGGCGTGCTGCGCGCCCCCATGAAGTACGTCGGCGCCAAGACCTACGACACCAACGGCATCGACAACACACCCAGCGGCGGCAATGCGGCGGCCGAGTGGAACGCCACGACAGGCGTGTTCGCCACCAACCCCGACAGCAGCGCGCTGTCGGGCACCAACGCCAACTTCGGGGTCAGCGGTGTCATCAACTATCTAAACAAGTTCGGCCGCACCGGCCCGGTGGCGGGACGCTACAAACAATACGACCCGGTCAGCGAGCTCTACTACGAATCGCTGCGCTATCTGCAGGGCCTGCAGCCGAGCGACATCGCGGTCAGCAACATGACGACGAGCATGTACGACGGATACCCGGTGTTCACCACCTGGACCGACCCATACGGGGATGGCCGTACCAGCACAAGCAATTACTCGTGCCTCAAGAGCAACATCGTGGTCATCGGCGACATCAACACCCACGACGGCAGCCGCTATCCAACCACTGACGTAGCAGGGAACATTCCCAACCTCACCGCATGGACGAACGTGGTCAAGAATTTCGAGAAGGGTGTGGACACCACTTATCTCGATGGACAGGGCACACAACAGCACACCACCGGAAACGCCAGCCCCAACAGCAACCCTCGCGGCGAGGCGATCATCGGCTACTCATACTGGGCCCACACACACGACATTCGCGGCACCGACTGGACCACCCAGACTGCCAAACAGCGCCCTGGCCTGCGTGTGAAGAGCTTCTTCTTCGACGTGAACGAGTACGGCGACCAGAACAACGCAACTACCCGCCGCAACAGAAACCAGTTCTTCACCTCGGCGAAGTACGGCGGTTTCGAATCGGATCCGTCCAACACCGGCAGCAAGCCCTACAACACCTTCGGCAACCCCTTCAGGCGCCAGGACACCACGGTCGATGACAACGTCTGGCAAGACAGTGCTCGCCCCGGCGAGGCCAGCACCTACTACTTGCAGAGCAGTGCGCGAAGCGTGCTGAGTGCCTTCGACAGCATCTTCAGCCGCGCCTCGACTTCCGCACGCAGCATTGCCGGCAGTGCGGTGCAATCGAAGTCGCTGCAAACGGACAACTCGGTCTACCAGGGCGCTTTCGACACCAGCGACTGGAGCGGCGACCTGCTTGCCCAATCGATCTCCATCAGCAACGGCACCGCCAGCATTTCACCGACCCCCATCTGGTCAGCCTCGGCTCGGATGGCCTTGCTGTCCGCGCCTGCAACCTCGCGCAACATCGTCATCGGGCGCCCGGGCAATGCGGTGCCAAAGGCCAGCACTTTCCTGTGGAGCTCCCTGACCACCGCGCAACAAGCCGACCTGAACAAGATCATTCCCTCGGCCACGGCCGACTCGCTGGGCTCCGACCGCGTGAGCTTTCTGCGCGGCAGCAACGCGCGGGAAGGCTCGCCGTTCCGCCGCCGCAACAACAAGCTGCTGGGCGACATCATCAATTCAGGCGTCGTGTATTCCGGTGCGCCTGCCAACAACATCAACTCCAGCACCTATGCCGCCTTCAGGACGGCCAACCTCAGCCGTACTGCAGCCGTGTTTGTGGGCGCCAACGACGGCATGCTGCACGCCTTCAATGCCGGTACCGGTGATGAACTGTTCGGCTACATCCCGAGCTGGATGACGCCCAAGCTGGGCGCGCTCACCGACTCGAGCTATGTGTCCAACCACCAAAGCTACGTCGACGGCCCGCCCGTGGTGGCGGAAGCGCAGGTGGGTTCCGCCGGCACCTCTGCCGACTGGAAGACGGTGCTCGTCTCGGGCACCGGTGCAGGCGGGCGCGGCGTGTTCGCCCTCGACGTGACCAACCCCTCGTCGTTCTCGGCTTCGAACGTGATGTGGGAGTTCACGCAGGACGATGACGTCGACATGGGCTTCGTCGTCGGTCAGCCGCAGATTCTGAAGATGCGTACCAGCGCGCCGACAGCCACGACCGCCACCTACAAGTGGTTTGCAGTGGTGGCCAGCGGCGTCAACAACTACACCAAGGTCAATTCGGCCAACAATTACAGTTCCGGGAACCCTGCACTGTTCCTGCTCGACCTTTCGAAGGCGCCCGAGGCGGCATGGACCCTTGGCACCAACTACTACAAGGTGGAACTGCCCTTCGACGCCACGCTGGCCGTGACCAAGGCCACTGGCGTGCTCAACTTCAAGGCGGCCATTGCCACAGGCGGCAACCGCGAGGTGGCCCAGATCTTTGCGGGCGATCTGCACGGCAACATGTGGAAGCTCGACTTCCGCAGCCACGGCACCTCCGAGTGGAACATGGCGAACCTGTCGGCCTTCAAGAAGGCCAGCAACAACGCGCCCTACCCGCTCTACGTTGCCAAGGACGGTGCCGGCAACGTGCAACCCATCAGCATGGCTCCCACGCTGGTGGCGGCGACGAACAACATCAATGCCATCCAGGTGGCTTTCGGCACCGGCAAATACCTGGAAGTGGACGACCGCTCGTCGACGGCGCAGAACTCGTTCTACGTGGTGTACGACGACGGAACGACCGTCGCCGATGCAACGCCGAACGGTGCCGGGGCCATCAGCGGGCGCGCACGGCTGAGAGCTGCCACGATCGACTCTACAGGCGCGATTACCGTGCCCAGCTTCACCTGGGGTCGTGCCACGAGCGACCTCACCACATCATCGACCGTGAGTTCCGGCTGGTACATGGATTACGCCAGCACCGAACGCCAGGTGAGCGGGGCATTGCTGAATGGCAGCACGCTGATATTCGGCAGCCTGATTCCGGGCACCTCGGGCAACTCGACCACCTGCGGCGTAAGCGGGGGCAGCGGCAATTCGTACATCGTCGACGTGGACACCGGCATAGGAACCCGACGGGCATCGACTGTCGGCATCATGGGGCAGCCCTTGGTGATCGAGGTAGCCTCCACGGTCGAAAGCATCAGCGACAGCACCGGCCGGCGCAAGAAGAAGATCACCAGCCAGACGATTGCACAAGGCTCTGGCGGTGTCGGCAATGCCGCGGGTGGTACGGGGAACACCGGACAGACGAGTGTCATCATTACCGCCGGACGGCTGAACTGGCGGCAGATCAATAACTACCTGGACCTGAAGCGCGGATCGTGAATATGACCAACATAAAGAAACGCGCCTCCATGCGTGGCTTCACGCTGATCGAGTTGATGATCGTCGTGGCTATTATTGGGATCCTTGGGGCTATTGCTTATCCGGCGTACACCGACTCAGTGCTGAAGGGCAAGCGGGCACAGGCACGTACTGCGCTGCTGGAGCTCATGCAACAGCAGGAGCGGTATATGACGCAGCGCAACACTTACCTTGCCTTCAGCAATTCGGCGGGAACTACCGTCCCGGCTGCTGCTGCAAGCACTTTCAAGGTCTACTCGGGGGACAACTCTTCGGGTACGGCTTACTGGCTCTCCGCAGATACTTGCTCGAGCACTCAATTGATCACCGAGTGTGTCAAGCTCACAGCCACGCCGACGCCAACAGGTCGAGACGCTACCGTTGGGGCCTTGAGCCTGACCAGCACCGGCGTCAAGACCTGCTCTGGCACAGCTTCAAGTTCGAACTTCAGGCTTTGCTGGCCATGAGCCCCCGCCAATTTTCAGATCGAATTGGGGGCTTCACTCTCATCGAGTTGATGGTCACGATCGCCATTGCGGCAGTACTACTGGTAATTGGCGTGCCGAGTTTTGTCGCCTTTCAGCGAAATTCGGAGCTCACGTCGGCGGCCAATTCTTTCGTTGCGGCGCTGGGTGCCGCGCGGGGAGAGGCAATGAAGCGCGGCCGGCAAGCGGTTGTTGTGCCTCGCGCGGACAACAATTGGGCAACCGGCTGGACCGTCTTTGTCGACACCGACAACAACCAGCAATTCAATGGACCGGACATCCTTGTCGCGCAGCAGGGCGCACTGCCTAGTTACTTCACCGCAACGGGACAAGGCACTGCGCAGAACAGCCCGGCATACATCATGTTCAATCCTTCGGGCTACACACAGACTAGTGATTCGACATTCCAGTCCGCCACGCTGAAGATCGAACGCAATGACATCTCGGGTGCGGAAAAGACGAATCAAACGCGGATCGTGGTGATTGCGAAGACGGGTCGTGCACGAGCTTGCCAGCCGGCGACGGATACGACTTGCACGACTTCGGCTGCCGAGTAGCGGTCGCTCTTCGAAGAAACGCCGTTGCTGGAGCGCTGAGGCGACGTGGCACTGCCACACGTCATTGATTCGAAGTGCGACGTCGTCTTACGAAAAGTGCGAAGACTGTGCAAAGCATGATGCGAATGTCGCCAGCCAAGCTGTGCGTCACGGCATATCGTTCAGCATATTCGAGCTTTGCTGGTAGCACTATCTGTGTATAGAAGTGCTCAGGATCGTCTGCACTCGCCAATAAAATCGACTCGTCCCTGAAGGCCACGGATGCGGTGTCCGTGATGCCTGGCCGCAAACCCAAAATAGCCTCCCGCTGTGCAGCCGAGTAAAGCGCAACATACTTAGGCACTTCGGGCCGGGGTCCCACGACACTCATCTCGCCACACAAGACGTTGAAGAACTGCGGGAATTCGTCCAGCTTGCAACGCCGCAGGAATGTGCCCGCCCGCGTAATTCGAGGATCATTGCCCACAGTGATCTGCGGCCCTTCTGCGAGGGCGCTGACTCGCATGGTTCTGAATTTGAGAATCTCGAAAGGCTTGCCGTAGCGTCCCACGCGCTGTTGACGAAACAACACCGGTCCGCGCGAGTCGATCTTGATCCAAGCCGCCACCACAACAAAGAGCGGGAACAGCAGCGTAAGCACGCAAAGCGACACCACCACATCGAACATCCGCTTGACCATTGCACTCAACCCAGCAGTTCGTGCAATGCAGCGATGACCCGATCCTGATCGGCATCGCTCATTGCAGTGAAGAGAGGAATACTCAACATGCGTTGATAGGCAGCGTCCGAATGAGGAAACATCTCGGCGTTCAGGCCATAGCGATCGCGCCAATAAGGTTGCCGATGCAGTGGGATGTAGTGCACGCTGGTGCCGATGCCGCGGTCAGACAACGCCTGGATCAACGCATCGCGTCCAAGGCGCGCTGTTGCGTCGAGGCGAATCACGTAGAGATGCCATGCGTGCGTCTCTCCGGCTGGAGGCTCGGGTGCGAGGGTCAGCGGCAAAGACGCCAACTGCGCGCGATAGCGTCCGGCCAACTGCTGTCGACGCTGCAGGAAGCGCGGCAACTTGCGCAGTTGTGCCAATCCCATGGCTGCAGCAATGTCAGTCAGGTTGTACTTGAATCCTGGGGCAACGACTTCGTAATACCAAGCAGGGGTGGTCGAGCGGAACCGGTCGAATGCATCGCGGTTGATGCCATGCAGGCGCATGACTTTGACGCGCTCGGCCAGCGCTGCATCGCGCGTAACCACCATGCCCCCCTCCCCGGTCGAAATAGTCTTGTTCGCGTAGAAACTAAAGACCGCGAAGTCCGAGTCGAGCGTTCCAACGAGACGACCGCCAGATGTTGTAGGGAGTGCATGCGCGGCATCCTCCACCACCTTGACCCCATTCACGCGCGCGACAGCTGTCAATGCGCTCATATCGGAGGCAAGACCGGCGTAGTGCACCGGAATGATCGCCCTGGTGCGCGGCGTGATTGCCGCTTCTACTTGCTGTACGTCGATACACAGTGTGTTGGGGTCGATGTCGACCAGCACCACATCTGCGCCCAAATAGCGGACCACCTCTGCAGTGGCTGTGAACGTATGCGTCGTAGTGATGACTTCGTCGCCAGGGCCGATGCCGAGTGCTTCCAATGCGAGATGGAGCCCAGCCGTCGCAGAATTTACGGCCATGCAATGCAGTGAAGGGTCGCCGAGAAATGCGGCGAAATCTTGCTCGAACCGCTTGGCCTTGGGTCCCGTGGTGACCCAGCCCGACCGGATGGCACTCGAAACCTCGGCGATTTCTTCTTCACCTGTGTCTGGCAGGGCGAAAGGCAGGAAGGGGTGTTGCTGCAACATGGTAGTGGTCAATCAGGACGGGGCTTCGCGATCCATGCCAGCACATGCGTACGCAACAGCGGAATAGTGTTGAACAAGGTATACAGAGAGGGATGCAGCTGCGTAACGCGGCGCGCAATGGGGGGCGCCAGGGTGACGCGCCGAGCTCTTATCCGCGCACTCGGAAACAGCGCTCGCACGCGTTTCAGCGGGACGCCACGAACGTCGGGATTGCGCGGATTGTTGACCGTAAAGTCGTACCAGAGCACACCACCACCCGGCTTGATCCAGCGCCACATAGTCTCTGCAAGATGCTGCTGGAATGCATCATCCAGGAGCGAGGAGAAAACAGTGGAAACCATCACAACATCCTGCGAACCAGAATCGACCTGAAGCCGCGTTGCGTCGCCCAGGTGGAGCGCGATGTCTTGGGGCAAGACCTGACATGCCTGCGCGTGGCGCTCTGGCAGCAGCTCGACACCGCCCAAGTTTCGAGGAGTGAAGCCCAGGCGCAAGAGTTCGAGCAGGTTACCTCCAGTACCGCTGCCTACCTCAATCAACCGACGGCTTCCGAGTTCAAACCAACCAATGCTCAAGAACAATGCGATCATTGCCCGCTGACGCTCCTGCAAGGCTTGCCAGACGTCGGGCTTGAGCGGGTTGTAACGAGGGTCGGCAGATGCCCGACGTGCATATCGTTGAGCAATAGACCTCAGTTCGCGATCGTCAGCCATTGGGTTTCACCGCCTCGATAAATTGTCGCGCGAGCACGTCGTAAGTGTGTCTTGCAACGACGAATTCTCGACCCCGGATCCCCATCGCATTGCGCGCTCCAGCACCACACGCTTCGAGTTTCCTCAGTCCCTCGGCAATAGCGGTGGCCGACTCAGGTGCCACCGTCAATCCACAGCCGGCGTCTGTCACGGGATCGTTGCCAGCCTCCACTGAATGCAAGATGGCCCGCCCCGCCATCATGTAGTCCATCAGTTTATTAGGGGCGATGCCGAACCGATATAGCGAGACGCGCAGCCAGCCGATATAGGCGATATCGAAGCGCTGGAGCAGCGTGGGAATCTGCTCTTTGGGAATCGGCGGAAAAAGGGCGACGTTCGACAGCCCTTCGCGACGTACTCGCTCCGACAGCCTTTGTCGCTCATGACCGTCACCCACGAGAACGAACGCGAACGCTTCGCCGCGCACCAGAGCTGCGGCATCCAGTAGCGAATCCAACGCGTTGGGCAATCCGTGGGAGCCAGCATATCCCACCACCGTCTTCTTTTCTCGCCGCAGACGGTCAAGAAACATCGTCAATTTTGGGGCGAGCGGTACAGCAGGAATGTCCCATTCCTCGATAGCAATGCCGTTCGGAACTACGTGCAGTCGACGAAGGTCAAGGCCGTGAGCCTTCATGTGCTCTGCTACTTTAGGCAGCATCGACACGACGGCATCGGCGTCCCGATAAGCGTCCTTCTCAGCTTTCTGGCACATCAGCGCAAACGGGTGCAGCGCCGACATGCCCGAAAGCTCGATCAACGATGCAGGCCAGAGGTCATGTACCTCATAGACCAGTCGGGCTCCGCAAAGACGCGCTATTCTCCGCGCCACCCAGACGTCCATTGGATAGGTACTGGAGGCAATCACGATATCTGGCCGGAACGCCGCCGCGAGGCTCGGTGCCTCTACCCATAGCCGTCGAAGGAAGACCCAGATATTGCGCAGTCGACCGAATCCGTTTCCGACGTACGCCGGCGTCGGAATCCAACGGTACACAATACCGTCGATGACCTCGTCGAGGGGTTCACCTCGAACCTCGGGCTGCAAGCGACGTACGTGCGAGTGCGAGGCCGCGACGATCTGAACAGAATGTCCGGCTCTGACCCACTCTCGCGCCAGATAGTACGGTCGGTACTCCATGCCGTGACGCGGACCGCCCGCATAGTGATTGATCAACAGGAGTCTCATGCCAGGAGAGTCCGATACAGGCCGAGCAACTCGCGTTCCGCCTGCGGCCAATTGAAGGTCGACAGCACGGCACTCCTGCCGCGCATTCCCATGGCCTGCGCATTTGCAGGAGCAAATGCGAGCAATCGAATGGCATCGGCAATTTGCTCGGGGGCTGAAGGATCCACGCACAACCCGCATTCGTGCCGTTCCAATATTTCTCGCCAAATCGGAAAATTCGAGGCAATCACCGGAAGTTCAGCTGACATGTACTCGAACATTTTGATCGGTAGCGAGTCTTGGTAGCTCGGCATCGGAAGCAGCGTTACCAACCCGGCAAAGGAACGTGCAAGCACGTCTCGCACCTCCTCGCGTCCGACTTGTCCAAAGAAATCGACCTGCGCCCAGCCGTGTTCGGCACGCAGCTCGGCTTCGAGCCGCTCATCCTCGAAGCGTCCGCACAGCAGCAAGCGAACCTCAGGTACCAGAGGTAGGGCGCGAATCATTTCAAGTGCGCCGCGCGTCCGCATGATGCCTCCGACATAGCAAACGCAGAGACCACGAACTGATACTGCCCCTGCGGGCGCCAGCTCATGCAGAAAAGGGAAATTGCTGACGTTGACGCAACGAGTAGTCAAAAATTCGAAGCGCCGCGCGATGTGAGGCGTGGCAGCCACTACGGCCGAAAGCTTACCGACCTGCAGATTTTCATAGAGTTCAAAAGCCTTGGAGATTAGAAGGCGCAGCGGCCTCGCTATCCACTGTTTTGTAAGAATCTGCCGCGGCACATCCTCGTGTGCATCATAGATAACCGGAACACCGTCGCGCATGAGTCGGCCGCCGATCGACAGAAGCTCCGGATCATGGAAGTGCACCAGTGCAGGCCGCAAGCGCCTGATGGCTTCGAGCGCGCGTTGAGGCTGGATACGCATTCGTGCCAACCTGCCCCGAGGGGCAGCGCCGATATCAACGATTTGCACGTCGTCGACCACGGCATCGCCTCGACCATCGCCGACTATCTGCACGACCTTGTATCCTGCCTGGACCAGCGACAGGCACTCTTTCCGAAAGATTCGGATGTCATCGCGCGGATGCACTGTCGTTACATGTGCAACGACCAAGGCGCCTTGAATCATGCGCATCTCTCCGGAGTTGCACTCATGTGGCGTCCCAAAGCTCGTCCCGGCCGTCCGGATTCTTCGAAAAAAAGACGATGCCAGACAGCCAGATTCAGAAGTCGCACACGTCGTGCAAGACCAGCGGGCTCGCTTTCGGGCGCACGCCATTCAGATCCGATACCTTCTGCAATCTCACGCGCGAAGCCACTCCCATTCAGTGCGTCCTGCATCCAGCACTTCAGTGGTCCACCAAACCATTCGCGCTCTGGTATTGGCCATCCCATCTTGTCCTTTCTCCATACGATATCGGTAGGCAATTTGGATTGCATCGCAGTGCGAGCCAACCACTTCGTCCAGCCTAAATGCAGTTTGTATGCAGGCTCAACGCGCGCCAGAAATTCGACAAGTCGATAGTCCATGAAAGGCATACGAGACTCGACAGACCAAGCCATGCCAGTCTTGTCCGCATAGAGCAGGAGGTTCTGCAGATTGCCGAGAAAATCGCGCCGTAGCGCCTGCTCGAGTGTCAGCGATGGATCGGAGCCCATACCCAATCGCGTGCACATGTACGCAAGCCCACGCGCCCCAATAGCGTGTCGCAGGACATGTCCGCTCAACCCGATGCCTACGTGCGATCCAAATCCACTCATTCCAGTTGCAATGCTCCAGGCCTCTCGAAGCGCCATGCCCGCCGGCTGATGGACAAGCAAGTTGCGCGTGTAACGCGCGTATCCGGCAAGCTGTTCATCGGCGCCCTGTCCATCAAGCGTGACAACGACCTGCCGACTCGCGACCGCCTGAAATGTGTGCCAGCTCGACATCAATGTATTCGCCGGAGGGGTGTCCAGAGCCCACAACATATGTTCATGGGCTCGCGGAACATCGAGCGGCCTCGGCTCGATCTGGTTCGAGCGTACATTCAACCGCTGTGCAATCTGATCGATGAATTCGCTTTCGTTGGCGCTTTTGTAGAGCGGGTCACGATAGACACTCGAAAAGACCTCTTGCCGTGCGCCCACTCCTTGCGCACTCAAGAGCTTGTTGACGAGCACCGCGATGCTAGAACTGTCCAATCCACCAGACAAGGCCGTGCCGATTCGGACGTCAGCCCGCATGCGCAATCGAACAGCGTCCTCCAAGAGCTCGGCATAGTGCTGCGCATGAGCAGCTGCGCGTTTCGCGTCGAATCCGTGTTTTTGCACATCCGGCGAGACCTCCGGAAAGCGCCAGAACGGTATCGGCTCGAGCTCTCGAGGTTCCCGCAAATCGAGTTCGGCCCAATGCCCCGCCGGGAAGCGAAGAATTCCCTCGAACTCCGTCTCCTCGCGCCATTTTTGTGGACCACGACGCACGAAATCCATGCATACCCCGATGGCCGCTGCAGCTCGGACCAGCGGATGTACCAACAGCGCCTTGATCTCCGAAGCGAGCAACAGCGCGCCACCTGGTCCACGCCAAACATACAGAGGCTTGACGCCGAAGCGATCGCGAGAGACGAAGAGAGTCTGGCGCTGCGCATCGTAGATCACGAGCGCCCACATGCCGTTGAAGCGCTCCAGGGCCTGCGCTCCCCATTCCTCATATGCGGCAAGCAATACTTCGGTGTCGCTGTGAGACTGGAAGCGATGACCCAGTCCCTCCAGCTCTTTTCGGAGCTCTATGTGGTTGTAGATCTCCCCGTTGTAGACCGCCCAGAGATGGTGACCGCGTCGCATCGGTTGATGCCCGAGCGGTGACAGATCAACGATGGCCAAGCGCCGGTGTCCCAGAAGGAGTGAGGCCTCGCGCCCAGCCTGCTGTGCAACCCGCTGGGTGGGCTGCCACGCGGTGGGTGTTGCCATGACGCTTTCGGGTGTGTCGGATCCTCCGAAGGTGACCATACTGTCGCCGTCGACGATCACATACCCTTCGTCATCCGGACCACGATGTTGCATCGTGCGGCACATAGCCTGGACAACGTCGAGACGGGTCGGCAGGGAAGGCGTGAAGACCACAACGATGCCGCACATATCAGAACCGGAGCTTTCTTAGGATTAGCAAGTTGTATAGGGCGACCACGACAATTTCCGTCAAGACCCAGATCCACAAAGCGAGTTCCAGGCTGCTAGAGCGAGCTCCAATCCAAAAGGCAAGCGGCCGGTATACAAGCATCGCCAAGCCGAAGATCGGTGCCCACTTCTGGAGTCTCAAGACAATTAGGCTGGTCGATGTCGCAGAGCTGATGAACATGACCCAGAGCATCGGGGCCATTACAGAAGCCATACCGCCCGCGCTTTCCCATTCAGATCCAAACACCCAGCCGAAAATTGGTTTCCCCCAAAGCAGTAGCAACGTGCACGGCACTGCGCCAAGCAAAGCAAATGTCCGCCAAGATTTCAGTAGAAGTTCTCGCATTTCATGAGGTTTATCGGAGCACGCGGACATGCGTTGAAAAAAAACACTGCCGGCCGCACCTGAGATCATGAAGAGCGGGACTGCGATCACGCGCCATGCCAGACTGAAATACCCCACCAATTCGTGCTCATACAGCTTCGCGATCAACAGCAACGGTAGCTGCTGCGTCAAAACATCCAGCAACGCCGCCGGCCACAGAAAGCGAGGGGCATCGGCATGCTCGTGGATGGTCTTTCGCACCTGTGCAAAACCGACGCTTGGTGCCCAGAAGCGAAAGCCCTTGCCCAGCCCCAGCATGATGACGAGCAAGCCGACCGCGACGGCCACAAGCTGTGAGACGACCAAACCCGATCCAACGCCCACGAGACCAAGGATCACTCCACCAAACGCAGTGACAAGTCCTCCCCCGCCTCGTGACAAACTCATCCAGCGATAATTGCTATTCCGATTGGCGACGGACTGTAGTGTTCCCAACGCGGCAGACAGCGCCCCACCGATTACTGCGAGTTGAAGCAAGAAGCCGAGCGAATCCAGGCCGACGACTTGTATCCAATGTCTTGGCACCGCGAGCGTAAGCAGAATCAGTGCGGTTGCACACGTACAGGCAAGCCACAAGCACACTTGAGCCAATGTGCGTGCATGGACATCGTCTTGCGACACAACGATCCCGGTTTCCAGGCGAAGCGTCAAAAGCATGGAAACAATGCTGGAGACGGCCGTCCATAGCCCGAAGAGGCCGAAATCAGTCGGGGAATACAGCCTTGACCATATGGGCGCGACAAGCAGCATTACGGCCTGTGCGACCAGCATCCCGGACGATAGGACCACCGTGTCGTGCAGAAGGCGCCCTTCGCGCCTCCACCAAGCGAGCCTGCCCCAATTCAGCATGTGCGGCCGATCACTGACTCGTAGAGAGCTTCCAACTTTCTGGAAACTGCACCGGGTGAAAACCGCTGGATTGCGTCCGAGCGGATCGCAACGGCATCGAATTCCATGACGTGCCCACTCATCCACTCCAGCGCACGAGCCAAGGCTGAAACGTCATCAACATCGACAAGCCGTCCATTGATGTCTTTGACAATGGACTGCGGACCGCCCGACTTCGTGGCCACGACTGGCTTGCCGCATGTGATCGCCTCGGCAAGCACCACGCCAAACGTCTCATGCCGTGAGGCCAGAACAAAAGCATCGCACTGTGCAAACAGGCTTGGCGCATCCTGAGGTCGAACGCGCCCAAGCCATCTCACGCGGTCGGCGACACCCAATTCGGCACTCAAGCGCTGGAAGCTGGCAAGCATGGGTCCATCGCCGCCGATTCGAAGTTCAACGTCCCCGCAAAGCGGGTTCCACAAGGCCAGCGCGCGCAAGAGCGTATCGATGCCTTTTTGGTGCGTCATCGCTGCCAATGTGAACAACACAAACGGTTGTCTCACAGTGCAACCGGGAATAAAACGACGATCGTCAACCACGTTGGCGATCACATGGCCGCATGGCAGCCCGGTCGCATGAATCTTCTCCTGCAATGACGTGCTGACAGCAATGACCGCCGCAGCACGCTCAAACGCCAGCCGAAGTGCCCGAATTGATCTCGAATTAGAAACAAGCGCGGGAAATGGAAACGGGCTCATGTGTTCCGTCAATACATAGGGAATTCCCGTCTCGGCAGAAAGTTGCGCTGCAATCCAACCGGCGGGAAACCCCACATGAGCATGCATCAGGCTGATAGGCCCGAAGCGCGCCGTCGCAGCAGACAAATTGCGGCGCGAAGCGGCGAGCAACTTGCGTACTCCGCCACCCGCAGCAGCCAGTGTCCAACTCAGCGCCGCAGTTCGCACTTCCCATCCGTGAGGGTGCCGGAACCATTGCAGGCCGCGATGACGCCAACGCCAACGCAAGGCGCGAATACTCGCGCCCGCATCGCGCACCGACAGGGCGCTGTCGTGGTGCCCCCATGTACTGACGATGAAATTCCAGTCGGGGCGATGTGCTGCCAACGCATCGATTTGCGCGCGTACAAAGATCCCGGAGACAGGGCTCGTCGAGCTTGGATACCACGACGGAATGACAAACACATTCATCGCACACCAACGCTCCTCATGAGGTCGATGGCAATGCAACGATCATTGAATGAAATCGAGATTCGAAATGCCGGCACTCGACCATTTGAAGGCTCTCACCCCACAACAATCGCCGAAACAAATCGGCTAGTCGCAACCCCGTGTCCGGTGAACGCGTGATGGTCCAAAACGTTCGGTAGCCCGAGTCCCGAAGATAGTCGATCGTTACCGAACGGCCATCTTTGATTTCAGTTGCAGTTTGCTCAAAAACGACGATGGGTCGGTCGCGCAAAAGAGTTTGACATGCGCCTTGAAGGACAGCGAGTTCATGCCCTTCGACGTCGATTTTGATCAGTGCAACGCGACGCCCCGCGATATCGGGGAGATCATCCATCCGACGCAACTTGCATTCAACCTCGACAGTCTGCTCAAGGTGGTTGGCGCTTTGATGCAAGGTAGCCATGCCGATATTCCCCGCAGGCACCGAGAGAATGGCAATGCCACTCTGATCCGACAAGCCCACATTGATACATTGAATGTTCGGACACAGCTCAGCATTGATTTGGAGCAATCGAAACGTCCGGGGATTCGGCTCGAATGCGATGACCTCGTCAAAGTGGCCTGCAAAAAATACGGCGTGATTTCCAATGTTTGCGCCAACATCCAGACAAACGCCACCATTGACCAGATGCGGCTTCACGGCATTCGCCAGCAGGGTCAATTCATCACGCTCGTACCGCCCCCACAACGCAACCGCTTGACCAATATGGTCAAACGCAAAGACCGCAAGCTGCGGAAGGCCCGCATGCAAATGTCGATCGCCGAGCCGTGTCAGATAGCGGCCGATGTGTGCAATGCGCATCCGCTGCGCGGAATCGTTGCGACGCAATTCACCGATGATGCGAGGCCGCACAGTCATCGCATCACGCGTTGCAGCGCCTGCACGATGCGATCCTGCTGCTGTTGCGTCAGATCGGGACTCATCGGCAGACTCATGACTTGCTCTCCGGCACGGACACTGCGAGGGCAGTCGTCCGGCTCATGTGTCAGGTAAGCAGGCTGACGATGCAACGGAATGGGATAGTGCACCGCCGTCGGCACGCCCTGGCCACGCAGCGACTCCTGCACCGATGCCCGTTTCTCGACAAGTATGGTGTATTGCGCCCAGACACAATCTCGGTCGGTACGAACGGAAACGGGCAAGACCGGAACTTTGGACAACAGATGGTGATAACGAGCACCTAGCTCGCGGCGACGCCCGAGTTCCCATTCAAACCGCTGCAGTTTCGCAAGCACTACAGCGCACTGGATAGTGTCCATCCGCCCGCCGACCCCCACACGCGTGTGCACGTATCGTTCACTCTGCCCATGCACCCGAATCTCTCTACACGCCTGCGCGAGTTCATCGTCGCTTGTGAAGATCGCGCCCCCATCCCCGTAGCAGCCTAGCGGCTTGCTTGGAAAGAAACTCGTGCACCCGAACGTGCTGAGATTGCAGCTCCTGCGTCCCTTGTAGCTTGCGCCGAAGCTTTGAGCAGCATCCTCGACTACCGCAAGTCCGTGACGGGCGGCGATCGCGTTGATCTCGTCCATGTCGGCGCATTGACCATACAGACTCACCGGCATGATGGCTCGCGTGCGAGCCGTGATCTTCGCCTCGATGAGGCTTGCGTCGATGTTGCAAGTGTCGCGCTCGATGTCAACGAACACAGGTTTGCCGCCAAGCAGCACGATCATCTCGGCGGTAGCCGCGAAAGTGAACGGTGTGGTGATCACCTCGTCACCGGGCCTCAAGCCCATTGCCATCAACGAGATCAGGATCGCCTCGGTTCCGCTTGCCACAGTAATGCAATACTTGGCGCCGGTGAATGCGGCTAGCTTGCTTTCCAGCTCGGCCACCTCTGGGCCCATGATGTACTGGCCATGATCGAGCACGCGCTGAATTCGCTCATCGATCTGTACTTTCAATGCCCTGTATTGAGACTTGAGGTCGACGAACTCGATCTTCTCGCTCATGCCAAGTCCTCTACTGCCACGCACTCACCGGCGCGTAGCATGTATTTCTCCCCAGTTGCGGGGCAAGTTGCAACGCTGCCGACGAATTCGAGGCGCTCACCGTGCCGGCTCATCCAGCCCGACTGTCGGGCAGGCACACCCAACATCAAAGCAAAGTCGGGCACGTCGCGATTCACGACAGCCCCGGCGCCGACAAATGCGTGGCGTCCGATGGTCACGCCGCAAACGACGGTACAGTTCGCGCCCAAAGTTGCGCCGCACCGTATCAGCGTCCGGCGGTATTCGCTCTTTCGACTCACCGCTGACCGTGGGTTATAGACATTGGTGAAGACCATGCTTGGGCCGCAAAACACATCGTCTTCCAGCGTGACGCCGTCATATACGCTGACATTATTCTGAATCTTGACGTTGCGGCCTATGCGAACGTCATTGCCGACATACACGTTCTGTCCGAGCGAACAACTATCGCCAATGACGGCTCCTCGACTGACGTGCACCCAGTGCCAGACACGAGTTTCTGCACCGATCTGCGCACCTGGATCGACGATGGCGGTCGCGTGGATCATCGATACGCCGGTCATACGTGCAACCTCTGCATGAAAGGATGCCTGTCGGCATGGGACGCTTGCGGCTTCGCGTTGCGGATGGCGTGGACAGTCTCGACAGCCTGTCGCGCATCCGCGAGTCCATATCCCCGCCCGGTCAGAATCTCCTGATAGCTCAAGGTGTGAAGGTCCGTGAAGCCTTCGGAGAACTCCAGCTCTTCGCCGTCGATCGTGATAGATCTGTAGGTCGTCTTTTTGCCCTGAACCTCTGTCGGCAAGTCACCAGCGTCGATGGAAAGAAACCAGCGCACTCGTGCGCGTTCATATTCCAGGAAGCCTGCCGTTTTGTCTTCTGCGCTATGGTGCACCACGCTCGCTTGCAGCCTTCCGAAAATGAAGTGCAGCATGTCAAAGAAGTGCACGCCAATGTTAGTTGCAACTCCGAACGACTTGCGCGGATCGCCTTTCCAGCTAGCGGCATACCATCGACCACGCGAAGTGATGTAGCTCAGGTCCACGTCGAACTTTGTGCTGATTGACGCAGCGGCTACTTTGTTTCGTAGCTTCAGGATCGCATCGTGGTGACGCAACTGAAGGATCGTGAAGACACGCTGACCGGTTTCAACCTCGACGCTTGCTAGTTCGTCGAGCAGGCCCGGCGTTGGCACCAGCGGCTTCTCGCAGATCACATCGCATCCGAGCCTCAGCCCCGCAGCGATGTGCGGATGATGCAGATAGTTGGGAGAGCAGATCGACACATAATCCAGCGCCTTGGCCTGCTGGCGCCGCAGACGATGGGCGTGCTCGTAGAACGACTCGAAGTCGGTGAAGAAATCCGCATCGGGTGACAGGCTGTCGATGATGCCGACGGAGTCGTTGATGTCATAGGCCACCGAGAGCGTATTTCCGGTGTCCTTGATCGCACGCATGTGTCGCGGCGCGATATAGCCGGCTGCGCCGATCAAAGCGAAATTCTTCTTCATGTCGTTCTCAAAGTCTGAACACGGTGAAGCCAGCGCGTGCCGCCTCGTGCCTGTCGTAGAGGGACTTGACGTCGGTCAACACAGGTGAGTCGTGACGGCAGTAGCTGCGCAGCAACCCCGGCGCCATGCCTCGGTACTCGGTGTGTCCAACTGCAACCACCAAGGCGTCGACAGGATGCCGCTCGTCGATGACATCAAGTGTCAGTCCGTACTCATGCTGCACTTCTTCCGCGTTGGCCCACGGATCGGCCACGACAACCTGAGCGCCCCATGTCTGGAGTTCACGCACGAGGTCGACGACCTTGCTGTTACGGATGTCTGGGCAGTTCTCTTTGAAGGTGATGCCCATCACACCAATCTTGCAGCGCGGCACATCCATGCCTGCTTGCAGCATGAGCTTGATCGTGTTGCGCGCCGCATAGCGTGCCATGTTGTCATTGATGCGCCGACCGGCCAAGATGATCTGCGGGATATAGCCGACCTGCTCCGCCTTGTAGGTAAGGTAATACGGATCGACCCCGATGCAGTGGCCGCCCACAAGACCTGGACGAAAGGGCAAAAAATTCCATTTGCTCCCTGCGGCTTCAAGCACTTCGAGCGTGTCGATGCCGAGCCGGTCGAACAGCACCGAGAGTTCGTTCATCAGTGCGATGTTCAGGTCGCGCTGCGTGTTCTCGATAACTTTGGCGGCCTCAGCGACCTTGATGCTGTTGGCCTTATAGGTGCCTGCCGTGACGATGCGGTTATAGAGGTGGTCGACCGCGTCCGCTGTTTCCGGCGTGCTACCGCTGGTAATCTTTCTGATCTTGGTCAACGTGTTGACCTTGTCGCCTGGGTTCACACGTTCGGGGCTGTAGCCACAGAAGAAATCGCGATTGAACACCTTGCTGGAAAACTTCTCGAGTACTGGGACGCAAACCTCTTCGGTTGCACCGGGGTAGACAGTCGATTCGTAGATGACGATCGCACCAAACGACATGGCTTTGGCAACCGTCTCGCTCGCACTCAGCAGCGGCGTGAGATCGGGCCGGTTTGCGCTGTCGACAGGCGTAGGCACTGTCACGATGAACACATTGCAGCCACGCAGTTCAGCCGGATCAGCCGTGGGCGTGAAATGCGTTGCTTCGTGCAGGTCGGCTGCCGCGGTTTCTAGCGTCTTGTCGTGCCCCGCCTTGAGCTCTTCGACGCGACGCGTATTCGTGTCAAAGCCAACGACGGACATCAGCTTTCCAAAGGCCACGGCGAGCGGGAGGCCTACATACCCGAGCCCGATGATGGCCAACTTCATCTCGGCCGAGGTCGCGCTATTCAATCGGAACTCCTTCGGGAACGTAACCGGGCACCAAGGTGCGAAGCGCATCTTTCATCATTGAGATGTTGTCGCTTCGCGCCGCCTGCAGGAGGTTCCGCAAATGCAGCTTGAGCGCGGGCCACTCCATGAAGTCCTCTCTCGCTCGGATGATACGGGGGTGCTGAGTAGGCAGCGGATTCTCCCCGATCAGCAACTCTTCATACAGTTTCTCGCCGGGCCGCAAGCCGGTAAACGTAATCGCGATGTCGCCGGTTGGGCGAGCATCGCTACGCACAGTGCGCCCGGACAGCGCAACCATGCGTTCGGCCAAGTCGAGGATTTTGACGGGCTCGCCCATATCCAGTACGAAAAGATCGCCGCCCTCCGCCATGGCACCAGCATGCAGAACCAACTGAACAGCCTCAGGGATGGTCATGAAGTAACGCGTTACGTCGGGGTGCGTTACCGTAATCGGTCCTCCACCCGCGATCTGTGATCTAAAAAGGGGGACGACGCTCCCGCTGGAACCAAGCACATTCCCGAAGCGGACTATTGAGAAGCAAGTCAGCTTGGCCCTACCGCCGGTCGCAGCCCAATTGTTCGACCTCTCTGATAGATGGCCCTCGCCTTCAGCAATTGATTGCAACACCATCTCAGCGATGCGCTTGCTAGCGCCCATGATGTTCGTGGGCCGGACCGCTTTGTCCGTTGATATCAGTACGAAGCGCTCAACGCCGGCATCGATGGCCGCATGAGCCGTATTCAAAGTTCCCAGAATGTTATTGACTACGCCTTCACCCGGATTACGTTCGACCATGGGCACGTGTTTGTAAGCAGCCGCGTGATACACAAAGGCTGGCTTGTGGATTCGACATATCGCGGCAATCCGTTCAAAATTGCAAATATTCGCCAATAGCGGCACCAGTTCCCCCGGCAGATCGCGTACCGCAACCAGTTCCAAGAGTTCCTGATGAATGCGATACAACGCAAATTCGCTATGATCAATTAAGAGAAGTTTGCTGGATTTTGACAGCAGAATTTGACGGCAAAGTTCGCTTCCAATGCTGCCTCCGGCACCGGTTACCAGTACTACTCGCCCCTCCATTCCAAAATTGATCTCTCCAGGATGCGATGCAACGGGCTCCCGTCCGAGCAGATCTTCAATGTCCAGATCTTGAAAATTGTCTACCGATACTTTTCCGCTGGCGAGGTCGAGCAAACCGGGCAGTGACCGAATTCGTACCGGCAAATATTGCAACTGGCTGAGAATTTGATTCCGCCTGTGTCGGCTTGCACTCGGCAAAGCCAAAAGAACATCAGTCACGGCCAGCTCTTTAACCAAGTTAGGTGCCCGGTTAGGTGAGTAAACGGAAATTCCATTGATCGTGCGGCCTTGCTTCGCGGGATCATCATCAATGAAACCCACCAAGGAATATTGATTTGAGCCACTTAGTGCAGCGGCAGTTTGCGCCCCTGCCATTCCCGCGCCATATACCAGCAAGCGATTTTGTATCTTTGTTGCGGCACCCTGCAACCAATACCAGCCTAGGGCTCGACTACTGCTGATCAACAACAAGAATATAAGGGGCTGCAACACAATCAGGCTTCGGGGAATTCCCCCCAAATGATAGAGCAGCCAGACGAAAGGAAAAAGTAGAGCACCGTAGATTGCAACAGCCTTGCCCGTAGTCAATATTGCAGTCAAGCCTGTGTAGCGAAAGATAGCACGATACAGGCCAAATTTAATGAAAACAGGAGCCGCCAATATGGGCGACAACGCATACGCGAACCACTCTACGCCTACTGGTCGGTGCAAGATGTCGAGCCGCAATGTGAATGCCAGCCACATCGAAATGATTGCCAGAATCGCATCCAAGAAAATTACGATGGCCTGCTTTTTCAATCGAGGCAGGCTCAGTAGCTGATTCTTTACTGCGATGTATTTCATCTTAATTTCACACGGGCGCCAGGCAATCCTGCCTTATTCCTTTGGCCAATCAATAGATTTAAGACGTGGGAATTTCTCCTGAGCCAGCGACCATCTTTTAGGCCCGGCTTCACATTGGTCGCGAGGAACAATGCGACACATTTTAGTTAACCATTGTTGCGCGGCAACGGGCCGATCATTCAATCCTAGAAGAATTGCCAATTTCATAAACCCCGCCGGACTAGGCACGAGCGCCACCATATTTTCAGCCCATTGCACTTGCTCTGCCGAATCATTTCCGGTTGGCTCAAATTGAATAAAGCGTTGCGATTCACGAAGCTGATCGAGCAAAACAACATCAGGAAGGCCAAGAGCGGCCTTACTCTCGATTCCGGCCCGCTGGAGCTGCATTGATTGATAAGTCGCCTCAACAGAAAAATAGTCGCGAATGATCAATACCAAAAAAATTGCACTTGCTGCCCACAGCGCCAGAAGGAAGTTTCGCCCTCGCTCCTTTGACATCTCCCCCAACCTCAAAATTTTCAAATCCGAGGTTAATGCCCCAATTATCAGTCCAGTTGGTAGCAGGAAGTATGCATAGTGGAGGGGAAGTTCGAGCATAGAGTGAATTCCAATAACAACGACCATTAAAAAATAAATGGCTTGCCCGGGCGATTTTATACGGCGCGCTGCAATGATCAGCCAAGCCGCCAAGACTGTCGAAATCAGCACCCCAAGAGGCACTCCTGCCCAAAGGCAAAAGTCCAAGAACAAGTTATGAGACTGAAAAAAAGAATACCCCATTGCGGGGTGATATTCTGCAACAGCGAGTTGCGCAGGCAAGACATCACTCCAGCCATAACCTAGCCAAGGCCGCAAGGACAATGCGTCTCCAAAAATCCTCCATATCGTTGGCCTCAATTCGCCACTCGCACGGGTCATCATAGAACTTGGTGCATCAAGCACCAAGTCTTGACTGATTGTTCGCACGCTCCCAATCAGCGCAAAAAAGAAAAGGCCCGCGGCCATCAAATACAACCGAGGGCGAGCTATTGAATCACTCCACAGTGCGCGCCAATACCAGGATGCTGACAATATTACAAACACCCCAACAGCACCCGTTCGTGACTGCGTTAAAGCTACACCGAACATAAAAATTGCGCACAACAAAACTCCAAGCCAGGGGCGAATTTTTTTCCCCAGTACTCCCCAGCCTACGGCGAGGATCCCCCATAAAAGCAAGGTAGCCAGTTGATTGGCTTGTCCCATATTTGCGTAGGGACGGTTGCCAACGGAACTTGTCGCAACCCAAATATCCAGCGCCTGATCCTGCGCAGTGCCTAACCATTGCTGCAATTGAAGACCAACCGAAATTACTGATGCAATGCCAATTGCTATAAATAAGAAATCAGCGAGCCATTCGGGCCTCCAAAACTGCCATCGCTGGCCCACAAAAATTGCTACGGCAAAGCCTGCGATATAGCTCGCTGAAATTACACTTTGCCCAAAAAATGGCAACAACCCAATGGCGTGTTGAAGATAGAGCCATGGCACCAAGGCCAACGCCAGAACCTCCATCGCGTGGAATTGAAGTTTTGACTGGCAATTTAAAATTGCCGGAAAGGCAAAAAGAGCTATTAATATGGACAGCCAGGCATCCGAATGGAAAGCGCGCCAAGGTAAAGTATGATTTGGGAGTAACCAAGAAAAAGAGAGAAGCACGCCGCCAACCGCAATAGCGGCCGACGCATTTCTGGAATTTCCAACAAACATATTATGCCGCTGAATTAATAAAAAAGCCCCCTTTCGGGGGCTTTTTACATAGCTGCAACTGCTCTCATTTAACTAATTGCAATCAAATTCGGAATTACGCCAATTAGGTCCCAACACGGCACTCAGTCGGAACGTATTTGTTCTTGGCCGAAGTCGAAACAGCACAGGTCCACTTGACCGGGCCACTTGGAAGGGTACCGCTGGCCAAATCAGCCCCATTCGAAGTGGGCTTAAGTGTCAGCGTCAAAGCGCCAGCAGCGTCGGTCGTTTCCAAGGTAATTGTGCCGTTGGTCGAATCCGTCGCCATCGTCTTCAGGTTCTTGAGGCCAGAGCCTGAGGCAATTGCATCGACGCCGGTAGCCAAAGAAGCGCCGTTAGCGGCATTTTCAGCGATAGTCGCCTTAGCACCAGAAGCCATGACCAACGCTTCCGTTACGCGCGCGCGCACGGTGTAATCCTGATAAGCCGGCAGAGCCACAGCAGCCAAAATACCAATGATCGCCACAACGATCATCAATTCGATAAGGGTGAAACCCTTTTGCACATTGCGTGCGATAGAACGACGGTTCATTCACTAACTCCAGGTTGGTTGGTTGTTACGCCCGGGAACCTGCCCGGAGCGAGGTACCTTCCGCAGCATCTGTGCCACCCGTCCCCGGAGCCTCCTGCTGACCGAACACGTCAACTTTGATCACATTGTCGTTACGACATGTGACACAAGTTGCTTCAAGATGCCACGCTTGGTGACAAATTTGTCATGCCAACGCATCGCCCAGCATCAGCAAGTCAGGATCCCATCCGCCTTCAACCAGCGTATGTCCCGCTGCGCCAACCCCGCTACCTGCTCGTCCATCAGCGCCTCGATCTGGCTCATGATCTCGTCGGTTTCGGTGGGCTTGGTGTGGGTGATGTAGATCGGGTACTGCTTCCCCGGCCCGATGTGCGCCAGCTCGTCGGCCAGCACAGCGGGCGACAGATGCAGGCTGCGCTCGGCCAGGGCCTGCTCGCGGCTGCTGAAGGCTGTTTCAATCACCAGCATCGCGACGTCGAGCGCATTCACACGTTCCCAGAAGGGCGCGTTGCGCTCGGTATCCCCGCTGAACACCCAGTGGGCACCGCCTTCGGCCCGTCTCACGGCAAAACCGCACGCCGGCACGGTGTGAACCGCAGGCAGCACCTCGACCAGCTTGGGCTCACGGCTACCCAGCGGCAGCATTTGCCCGACGGCAATGACGTGAAAGCTCACGAACGGCGCCTCGATGCTGGGAATGCTCTCGAAATCCGGCCAGATGACGTTGTTGAACACATGCGCCCGCAGCGCATCGATGGTGGCCCTCAGCGCATGCACGCGCAGCGGCCGCTTGCGGCGGCTGCCGACGGCGTCGAGCATCAATGGGAGCGCTGCGATGTGGTCGAGGTGGCTGTGGGTGAGCACGACATCGTCGATGCAGACCATCTCTTCGAGCGTGAGGTCTCCAACACCCGTGCCCGCATCGACGAGCAGGTCCGTGTCGACCAGGAAAGAGGTGGTGCGGCAGTCTTTGGCTATGGCGCCTGAGCAACCCAGCACACGAACCTGCATTGTGAGAGACCCCTTGTGTGTGTCTGTCGTCATTTGGTTTCGAACCGGGTTGCGCCATCCCAATCAGGGTCTTGTGGTCGCAACGCCATCGAGGCTAAACGCTGGGCATAGAGCTGGTAAAGGACTTTTTTGGCATCCGCGGCGAGCAGGGGGGCCAGCAAGTTTCGGCCCATCGCCCAGTCCTGCCGTCGGTAGGCCGCGAGCACTTCGCTCCAGCGGCCGAGCAGTTGCCGGGTCTGCGCCACCGCCTCGGGCGTGCGCACGGCCAGCGGCGTAAAAACGGCAACGGCTTGTGCCTTTCCCTTGACGCGAACGCTGTCGAGTTCCTGCCAGATGTAGTCGGGCGCCAGCTCGCATGTCGCGCCGCTGGCCACGACTTGCACGCCGTAGTGTCCGCTCAGGCCCTCGAGGCGGGATGCGAGGTTGACCGCGTCACCGACCACGGTATAGCTGCGGCGCGCGGCGGAGCCCATGTCGCCCACGCTCATCAGGCCGCTGTTGATGCCGATGCCCACGCTGATCTCGGGCCGGCCGCTGGCGCGGTGAATGCGGTTGATGTCGTGCACAGCGTCGGCCATGTCGAGCGCAGCCCGTACGGCGAGCGTGGCGTGGTCGGGTGTGTCGATGGGTGCGCCCCAGAAGGCCATGACGCAGTCGCCCATGTACTTGTCGATGGTGCCGCGGTGCGCGCTGATCACGTTGGTGAGTCGGCTGAAGACGGTGTTGAGAAAGGCCTGCAGTTCGGCCGGCGCCATCTGCTCCGACAGGCGGGTGAAATCGCGCATGTCGCAGAACATCACGGTCATGGGCTTGCTCTCGGCGCGCATGCTGTAGCGGCCGGGGTGCTCCATCATTTCGTTGACGAGCTGTGGCGGCACGTAGGTGCCGAAGAGCCGCACCAGGCCGCGCCGCGCACGCGATTCGACGAAGTAGCCCCAGCTCATGTTGAACACGAAGGCAAGCGCCGTCATCGTCAGCGCCGACGCCAGGGGCAGCACGAGGCTGTGGCTCACGTACAACCAGGTGTTGAGACCGATCAGCGCGGCGATCGTCCCCGCGGCCAGCAGCAGGGCGCGAGGCGCCGACAGCAACGACAGTCCGAAGGCCAGCACGAGCCCCGTCACCGCGACAAGCAGCACCTCATAGCCCACCGCGTAGTCGGGCACGCTGAGCAGGCGATGGTCGAGCAGGGCGGAGACGACGTTGGCATGCACCTCCACCCCCGGGAACGCAGCCTCGACGGGTGTGGCACGCAAATCCTGCAGCCCCGGGGCCGTGGCGCCCAGGAGCACGATCTTGTCTTTCAGCTCGCCCGGTCCCAGCCGACCTTCGAGCACGTCCGCAGCAGGCACGTAGCGGAACGATCCTCCATCCGCGCCGCCTGGGCCGCGAAACGGCACCTGCATGCTACCCGTGCCGTCGACCGGAATTCGCAGGCGGCCCACTCTCAGCGATTCGAGCTGCGGCGTGGCGGCTCCTCCGGGCGCAAAGGCCGGCTGCACGGGCGGCGATCCGTTTGCGAGGCGGTAGACGGCGAGCCCCAGCGACTCGTAGTAACCCGGCTGCGCCTTGTCGCCTTCGTAGCGGGCGATGAGCGGCACGCTGCGAATGACGCCGTCGCCGTTGGCGCCAACCAGCGTATTCAGGAAACCCGCCATTGGCGCGGCCTGCGCCAACGCCGGCAGGCTGGCACCGAAGCCGTTCCAGGTCGTTGCGTAGATCCCGCCCGAGGGGAAGGCCCCGGCTGGCAGCAAGGGGGCAGCAGGCAGCTGTCCCTTGGCACTCGGCGCCTCGGTCCGCGTGAAGTAGTAGCCCAGTGCCACGCGCCGGCCGCTCAGCGCCGCGGCGAAGGTGGCGTCATGGTCGAGGCCAGGCGCCAGTCGCTCGACCTCGGCGGCCAGACCCGGCACGTTGCTCAACGGCCCGCTCGCCATCTCTCGCAGCCTGTCGAGGCCCGAACTGCGGTCTGGCTCGAGAAACATGACGTCGAAGCCGAGCACGGCCGCCTGCTGGCGGGTCATCAGCTCCGTGGTGAGGCGGGCGATCTTGTCGCGTGCCCAGGGCCATTGGCCCTGGCGCGCCAGGCTGGCGTCGTCGACGTCGACGATCACGACCCGCGCATCGGGCGTGCCCGGCATGGTGGCGCGCAGGCGGATGTCGTAGATCAGCCGGTCAAGGCGCTCGATCGCGGTCAGCGGCCAAGCGCCGGTGGCGTGCGCCAGCGCCAGCAGCACGGGCAGCAAGGTGATGGCGATGCGCGGCCAGTGCCGCCGCAGTTCCCTCACGGCGCGGCGTCCATGCGGACGTTGCCGCAGCAGGCCGGAAGAAAAGGCGGCTCAGATGCGCACGAACTGCATGCGCGTGGCGCCACCCAGCTCGAGCACGTCGCGCTCCTGCAGCGCAACCGCCTCGGCGCCGAGCTGCAGGCCGTTGAGCGTGACGTTGCCTTCGACGCCCGCAGCCACGTAGCCCTGCCGGCGGCGCGTGACCACGGCCACCGCGACACCGGGCTTGCCGATGGTGGTGACGACCTTCTGCAGGGCCACGTCCTGCCCCTCGTTGGCGCCGGATAGCACGCGCAGCACCGGAATGCCGAGCTCGACCAAGGCGCCGGATTCCGTTGGCGCCGACGACAGCGGCATGGACCCCGAGGGGTACTCGGCCGACGGGGAGCGGACCGAGCCGGTGCCAATGGGCAGATTGCTGCGCGCGCGGAAATGGATGCGGCAGCCCCCGACCTCGATGACATCGTTGTCCTTGAGCGCCTGCTTCTGGATGGCGAGCGCATTGACGTAGGTGCCGTTGGTGCTGTTGAGATCTTCAATTTCGACTTCGCCACCGCTCATGTGCAGCACGGCATGCTCGCCGCTGACCGCCAGATTGTCGATCACGATGTCGTTGTAGGCACGGCGTCCCAGCGTCGTGCGTTCCTTGGCAAGCGCCACTTGCCCGATGACAACGCCATCGACCGAGATGATCATCTTCGGCATTGCCGACTCCCCGAATCCAGAGCTTGAATGACGGCAAGCACATTGGCGGATTGCCGCCAGGGCTTGCTACTTGGCCGTGCGAGGCGCTTCTGCAACGCTCGCGCTGGCAAGGACAACCGAGATGTTGTCCCGTCCACCATTGTCATTGGCAATTGAAACCAAAAGTGATGCTTTTTTCTGAAGCCCGACATCGTGTCCTAGAAGCGTGAAAAGCTGCTCATCCGAAACCATCTCGCTGAGCCCGTCGGAGCAAAGCATATAGAGATCGCCCGGTCTTGCGCTGTGTTCGTGCATTTCCAGCAAGACTTGGGCCTCCACGCCCACGGCGCGCGTCACGAGGTTGCGGGTGGGCGAATTCAGGGCTTCCTCGGCGGTGATGGCGCCGGCGTCGAGCTGCTGCTGGCGCAGCGAGTGGTCGCGGGTGAGCAGCTCCAGCTTGTTGTTGCGCACCCGGTAGCACCGCGAATCGCCGATGTGGCCGACCAGCACGCGCTGCGGCCGGAACGCCGCGAGCACCAGCGTCGTTCCCATGCCCTGCAGTTCGTGATTGGTCATGCCGGCGTGCAGGATCGAGCTGTTGGCCTCGTCCGTGGCCGCCTGCAGCGCCCGCCGGATCACGCGGGTCGGCGCCTGCATTCCGGCCTGGGCGAACCACCGGCCGAAGCTGGCATGCATCAGCGAGACAGCCATCGCGCTTGCCACTTCGCCGCCCTTGTAGCCGCCCATGCCGTCGGCCAGCAAGGCCAACCCCAGGGCGGAGTCCACGTGCACGGCGTCCTCGTTATGGGCGCGCGTCCGCCCGACGTCAGTCAGGGCGGCGAATTCCCAGGTCAGCGGAGGGCGGGTGGAGAACAGGGAAACGCCGACACTCGCCATGGTTTGTCAGTGCCGACTTCTCGAAAACTCAGTGCGCAGCGGCGCGTGCGCGCCGTTGCAGCAAGCGGCCACCGGCCACGACGAGCAACGCACCAGCAGCAGCAGCCGCGTAGTGCAACCAGGGGTTGGCCGCCAGCGTGTCGCGCAGCACCGCGTCCTGCACGATGGTTTCGCCGCCGACCCAGCCGATCAGCGCGGCGCCCAGCATGACGATGATCGGGAAACGTTCCATGAGCTTGATCATGAGCGTGCTGCCGAAAATCACCAAGGGAATGCTGATCGCCAAGCCGAGAACCAGCAGGACCATGCTGCCCTGCGCGGCGGCCGCGACGGCAATCACGTTGTCCAGGCTCATCACCAGGTCAGCCAGCAGGATGGTGCGCACGGCGGCCATCATGCTGCCGTATTCCTTGGATTCGCCCTCGCCCTCGTCGTCCTCGCTCAGCAGCTGCAGGCCGATCCACAGCAGCAGCAGGCCGCCGATGATCTGCAGATAAGGCAGGGCGAGCAGCTTGGCCGCCACCACCGTGAGCACGATACGCAGCACCACGGCCGCGCCGGAGCCGAAGAGCACGGCCTTTTTCTGCTGCGCGGGCGGCAACGAACGCGCCGCCATGGCAATCACCACCGCGTTGTCTCCCGACAGGATGATGTTGATCCAGACGATCTTGAGCAGACCTAACCAGAAGTCTGTGCTTTGAAGAATTTCCATGTCTCTGATCCCACTGTGTTTTATTGAAAAAAGCGCCCGCAATCCAGTGCGGGCGCTTCTTTGTTTCTGCGTGGTCCTACGGCATGTTGCTGCCGTTTTCCGTTTTAGAGCTGCGCCTTGAGCAGCTTGGCCAGTTCCGAGAAGTTGCGCGTCACGGTGAAGCCGCATTCTTCCATGATGGCAAGCTTGGCATCAGCCGTGTCGGCGCCGCCCGAGATCAGCGCGCCGGCGTGGCCCATGCGCTTGCCGGGAGGGGCGGTGACACCGGCGATGAAGCCGACGACCGGCTTCTTCATGTGTTCCTTGCACCAGCGGGCTGCGTCAGCCTCGTCCGGGCCGCCGATTTCGCCGATCATGATGACGGCGTCGGTGTCCGGGTCGTCGTTGAAGGCCTTCATCACGTCGATGTGCTTCAGACCATTGATCGGGTCGCCGCCAATGCCGACTGCCGACGATTGGCCCAGGCCGATTTCGGTCAGTTGAGCCACGGCTTCATACGTCAGCGTGCCCGAGCGCGAGACCACGCCGATGCGGCCCTTGCGATGGATGTGGCCGGGCATGATGCCGATCTTGATTTCGTCGGGCGTGATCAGGCCGGGGCAGTTCGGGCCCAGCAGCAGGGTCTTCTTGCCGCCGGCGGCTTCCTTGGCCTTCATCTTGTTGCGCACTTCGAGCATGTCGCGAACCGGGATGCCTTCGGTGATGCAGATCGCCAGGTCCAGGTCGGCTTCGACGGCTTCCCAGATGGCGGCCGCGGCGCCTGCCGGCGGCACGTAGATCACCGACACCGTGGCGCCGGTTTGCGAGGCAGCTTCCTTCACCGAACCGAAGATCGGGATGTTGAAGATCGACTCGCCGGCCTTCTTCGGGTTCACGCCCGCCACGAAGGCGTTCTTGCCGTTCGCGTATTCCTGGCACTTCTCGGTGTGGAACTGGCCGGTCTTGCCGGTGATGCCTTGCGTGATGACTTTGGTGTCTTTGTTGATGTAGATCGACATGACTTGTTCCTTAGGCCTTCTTGACTGCTGCCACGACCTTCTGGGCCGCTTCCGCCATGGTGTCGGCGCTGATGATCGGCAGGCCCGAATCGGCCAGCAGCTTCTTGCCTTCGACTTCGTTGGTGCCCTTCATGCGAACGACCAGCGGCACTTGCAGGTTCACGGCCTTGCAGGCTGCGATCACGCCGGTGGCGATGGTGTCGCACTTCATGATGCCGCCGAAGATGTTGACGAGGATGGCCTCGACGTTCTTGTTCTTCAGCATGATCTTGAAGGCTTCCGTGACCTTCTCGGGGGTGGCGCCGCCGCCCACGTCAAGGAAGTTGGCCGGCTCGCCGCCGAACAGCTTGATGGTGTCCATGGTGGCCATGGCCAGGCCGGCACCGTTCACCAGGCAGCCGATGTTGCCGTCCAGCGAGATGTAGGCGAGGTCGAACTTGGAGGCTTCGACTTCGGCTGCGTCTTCTTCGTCGAGGTCGCGCAGGGCCACGATTTCGGGGTGACGGAACAGCGCGTTGCTGTCGAAGTTGAACTTGGCGTCCAGCGCCATGACGTTGCCCTTGCTGTCACGGTTGAGCGGGTTGATCTCGACCAGCGAGGCGTCCGTCTCCATGTAGCAGGTGTAGAGCTTCTTGAGGATGTCGACCGTCTGGGCGGTCGAATCGGCCGGCATGCCGATGCCGTCGGCGATCTGCTTGGCCTGTTCGTCGGTCAGGCCCTTTTCGGGGTCTGCGAACACCGTGATGATCTTCTCGGGCGAGGAGTGAGCCACTTCCTCGATGTCCATGCCGCCTTCGCTCGAAGCGATGAAGGCCACCTTCTGGGTGGCGCGGTCGGTCACGGCCGAGACGTAGTATTCCTTGTTGATGTCGGCGCCGTCTTCGATGTAGAGGCGGCGGACCTTCTGGCCTTCGGGGCCGGTCTGGTGCGTCTTGAGCTGCATGCCGAGGATTTCGCCGGCGAGCTTCTTGACATCTTCGATGGACTTGGCGACCTTGACGCCACCGCCCTTGCCGCGGCCACCCGCGTGGATCTGGGCCTTGACGACCCAGACCGGGCCTCCAAGTTTCTGGGCGGCTTCCACCGCCTCCTGAACCGTATAGGCCGGGATGCCGCGCGGCACCGGCACGCCGAACTTGGCAAGGATTTCCTTGCCTTGGTACTCGTGAATCTTCATGAGGGATGTCTCTCGGAAGGAGGAGGTTGAGAACGGGAGATCTGGGTGAGAGTGTTTCTGCTCTGTTGCTCGCGGGCGACGGCGGCCTGACGGCCGGGGGCGGCGAACAACCGCGGACTGTATCATGGTGCGCCGCACCAATACTGTACGTGGGGTTGCGGGCAATACGTACTTTCTTCTAGTTACCCGGGGCACCCTCCATCATGGCCAAGGTTTTCATCGACGGCGAAGCCGGCACCACCGGCCTGCAGATTCGCGAACGGCTCCAGGCGATGCCGCAGATCGAACTCGTGAGCATCGCGCCCGAGCTGCGAAAAGACGTGAACGCCAAGCGCGAACTGATGGCCGGCGTCGACTTGGTGGTGCTGTGCCTGCACGACGACGCGGCGCGCGAATCGGTCGCGCTGATCGACCAGTTGCCCGGCAAGAAGCCCAAGATCATCGACGCCTCCACGGCACACCGCATCGCCCCCGGCTGGGTGTTCGGCTTCCCTGAACTCACCGAAGGCCACTGGCAGGCCGTGGCCAAGGCCGAGCGCGTCGGCAACCCCGGCTGCTACGCCACCGGCGCCATCGCCATGGTGCGCCCGCTGGTCGACGCGGGCATCCTGCCGGCCGACTTCCCCGTTTCGCTGCCCTCCGTGAGCGGCTATTCGGGCGGCGGCCGGACCATGATCGAGGCCTACGAAAAAGGCGAAGCGCCGCCGTACGAGATCTACGCGCTGGGCCTGAAGCACAAGCACATTCCCGAAATCATGACCTACACCGGCCTCACCCGCCGACCGGTCTTCATTCCGTCGGTGGGCAATTTCAAGCAGGGCATGCTGGTGCAGCTGCCGCTGCATCTCGACCTGCTGCCCGGCAAGCCGAAGGCCGGCGACCTGCAAGATGCGCTGGCCGCGCACTACGCGCGCAGCAATACCCCCGAGAAATTCGTGAAGGTGCTGCCGCCCACCGAGGACGGCAAGCTCGAAGCGCTGGCGCTCAACGACACCAACGAGCTCGAGATCCGCGTGTTCCCCAACGAGGACCATCGCCATGCCGTGGTGATTGCCCGCCTCGACAACCTTGGCAAGGGCGCCAGCGGCGCCGCGGTGCAGAACCTGAAGCTGATGCTGGCGCTCTGAGCGCCGCGCCTCTTCAGTCAGTTCACCAGCCAGAGCCCGACGCCCAGCAGGGCCGCGTGCACGCCCAGCGCGACGTACAGCGGCTTGCGCGAAGGCGTCGCCATGTCCTGCAGCGCCTCGTGGATGCGGCGCGTGAGCAGCGCGCGCAGCGCCGGATCTTGCACAGCGCCCTCGCCTGCCACCGGCTCGCCATGCTCCGCGCGACTTTGCTGCCATTCGGCCAGCATCTCGCTCAGCGGTAGCCGGTTGAGCACGAAGCCCACCACCGAACGCACCGCCTTGCCTTCACCCAGCACCGGCGCGAGCTGTTTGCTCAAGGCATCGACCGACAGCCAGTCGGCCGCGCGTTGCAAAGTGCCGTGGGCGCGCGGCATCGCTTCGATGCGCCCGGCAATCGCGCCACCGAGCCGCTGCGACACGGCCTCGCCACGCGCCGCGACCAGATGCTGCATCGCACGCGCGCGCCCTTGCTGCACGCCCAGCATCACGTAGACGACCACGAACAGCAGCAGCAGGACCGCTACCAGCAGCGGCGGCGAGGTGATGAGCGCGACGATGGCGCCGGCTCCACCGGCACGCGCAGCCGTGTTGCCCGGCCCCTGCAACTGGCTCAGATAGAAGAAGAAAACGCCGCCGCCAAGGATGACGCCGAGCAGGCCGCCCTTAATGACGGAACCGGCGAAAGACAAGCCGGCCTTGGCGCCGGTGCGAACGAGAGACGGCTGGCCGACGGGGTCGGATGACATGGAAAAACTCCTCCGTTAATTGACGGCCGCTCTGCTCGACTGCTTGCCGTGCAATCCGGCGGCCTGCCGCGGATCATGCCATCGGCGCCCCACACCATAATCGCGGACCAACCACACGAGGAGGACTTCATGGCCGTCAAATTCCAGAAACCGACCGCGGCATTCGTCGCCGCATCCTGGGCCGCGCTGCTCATCGGCGCCATCGTCTACCTGATCGGGCTGTGGAACGCCTCCATGCAGCTCAACGAGAAGGGCTACTACTTCACCATCCTTATGTACGGCCTGTTCGCCGCCGTCTCGCTGCAGAAGACCGTGCGCGACCGCCTCGAAGGCACCGCCGTCACCGGCATCTACTACGGCCTGTGCTGGATCTCGCTACTGCTGTCGGTGGCGCTGCTCGCCGTCGGCCTCTTCAACGCCACGCTGGCCGCGAGCGAAAAGGGCTTCTACGCCATGGCCTTCCTGTTGAGCCTGTTCGGCGCTGTGGCCGTGCAGAAGAACGTGCGCGACATCGCCGCGCACAAGAGCGAGATGCCGTCGCTCGACGACTCGCCCGAAGCCAACTGAGCGAGCGAGCCGGCGCTACTCGTTGTCGTTGTAGCCGCTGGCCCCCATCAGCGCCGACAGGCGCGCGGAGATGTTGCCGACGATGCCGCGCACCTGCACCACGTCCGGCGCCGACTTCTGGTCGATGCGCTCGATGTACGGCACGTTGATCGACGCGATCACGTGGTCGGCCGCGCCCATCACCGGGAACGCGATGTTGGTGATGCCGCGCGTCTGCTTGCTCGGCATGGCCGAGTAGCCGCGCTCGCGCACCTCGTGCAGGATCGCGAAGAGCTCGCCCGGGTCCATGTCGAGTTCGCCTTCCACACCGATGTGGGCGCGCAGCATGCGGGCGCGGTCGATCTCGTCGCGGAAGGCCAGCAGCACGTGGCCTGACGACGTATCCGTCAGCCCCATCACCACCCCCACCTTGAGCCCGAACGACCAGCGCTCGGGGCTCTCGACCTGCGCGATGACCACCACGCGCCCGCCCTGGTACATGGTGAGGTGGCACGACTGGCGCGCCCGGTTGGCCAGCTCGCGCAAGAGCGGCAGCGCCGCGCTCACCAGGCTCTTGAGCGGCTGCTGGCGATGCGCCAGCTCGAACATGCGCAGCGTGAGTGTGTAGCGGTCGTTCTCATCGACCTGCACATAGCCGCGCCGCTGCAACGTCACCGCCATGCGGAAGATCTCGCTGACCTTTCGCCCGACCTTCTGCGCCAGTTCGTTCAGCGTGTAGCCGGTGGCGCTGTCGGCCAGCGCCTCCAGGATGTCCAGCCCCTTCTCGAGCGCCGGCGCGGCGTAGCGCAGCGCGCCCTCCCCTTCGGGCGCGGCCTCGTCCTGACTCTGTAGTTCTTCCGGCGCTGGTGCTTGCTTCATTGTTCCCTGCTCAATTCGACCATCCACCGTCGATCATATGGATCGCGCCGGTGGTGAAGGCCGATTCGTCGGAAGCCAGGTACACCACCAGCGCAGCAATTTCTTCCGGTTTGCCGACGCGCCCGAGCGGCTGGCGCGCCACGAAGGCGGCGCGCACCGCGGCTTCGTCGGCGCCGGCCTGCTCGGCCTGGGCCGCGATCCGGTCGCGCAGCGAGGGCGATTCGACCGTGCCCGGGCAGATGGCATTGCAGCGCACGCCCTGCTGGATGAAGTCGGCGGCCACCGCCTTGGTCAGCCCGATGACCGCGGCCTTCGAGGCGCCATAGACGAAGCGGTTCGGCACGCCCTTCACGCTCGACGCGGCCGAGGCCATGTTGATGATCGAGCCGCCGCGCTCCAGCATCGCCGGCAGGAAGGTGCGGATGGTGCGATACATCGACTTCACATTGAGGTCCATGCTGAAGTCCCAGTCGGCTTCCTCGCAGGCCAGGATATTGCCGCTGTGCACGAAGCCGGCGCAGTTGAAGAGCACGTCGAGCCGCCCCGCGGTCTGCGCGAAGGCCTGCAGCGCGGCGCTGTCGCGCACGTTGAGCGTGGCGGTCTTCAGGCCCGACAGGCCTTCTTCACGGGCCAGCGCGGCGAGTTCGGCCAGCGCGGCTTCGTCCACGTCGGTGGCCCATACGGCGGCGCCTTCGCGCGCCAGCGCCAGTGCGCTGGCGCGGCCGATGCCCTTGCCGGCAGCGGTGACGAGGATGTTCTTTCCCTGAACGCGAGAAGTCATTGGCGATGTCCTTTGAGTGAGTGTCGGCGCATATGTGAAATATCAATTTCACTGATGAAATCAAATATACGCGACCAGCAAGCCTTTGCATCCCCTCAAAAACCCGGGATCAGTCGCTCAATCATTGGTGAATACCCTTGAATTGGCGCAAACCCCAGCTTCCATTCGAAGGCCTGCTGCTAACCTCATCTGTGAAAAGTAGTTTTACCTAAGAAAACGAGATTCACCCATGGCCCAAGCACCCTCCTCGCTGCTCACCCGCCTGCAAGCCTGCTACACGGGCATCCTCCACGACGTGATGCGCGCCGCGGGCCTGCGCGACTTCACGCTGCCGCCCACGCTGCGCCCGCTGATCGCCGGCCAGAAGATGTGCGGGCCGGCCTTCACGGTGAACGGCCGCGTCGACCCGGCGGCCGATCCGCACGAGACGCTGATGGCGTGGACCGGCTTTCTCTCGCGT
This sequence comes from Variovorax sp. GW821-FHT09D05, assembly GCF_059416325.1. Taxonomy (NCBI): domain Bacteria; kingdom Pseudomonadati; phylum Pseudomonadota; class Betaproteobacteria; order Burkholderiales; family Comamonadaceae; genus Variovorax; species Variovorax sp. GW821-FHT09D05. Next base: position 541,214 of record NZ_JBWKOZ010000002.1, read on the forward strand.
GCCAAGCCCGGCCACATCGCCGTGATCCAGCCGAACGACTCGACGGTGTCGCACATGGGCGAGCTCTCGGCCGAGACGCTGGGCCGCAAGGGCGTGCTGGGCGTGATCGCCGATGGCGGCGTGCGCGACGCCGAATTCATCCTGCAGCAGGGCTTCCAGGTGTGGCACCGCTACTTCACGCCGCGCGACATCGTCGGCTACTGGCTGCCAGACGCGATGGACGTGCCGGTGCGCATCGGCGATGTCACGGTGAACCCCGGCGACCCGCTGCTGGCCGACACCGATGGCGTGATCTGTCTGCCGCTCGCGCAGGCCGAAGCGATCGTTACCGAGGCCGAACACATGATGGGCCGCGAGAACCTCGTGCGCACCGCCATCCTCGCGGGCACCGACCCGCAAGAGGCCTACCTGAAGTACCGCAAGTTCTGAGCGCCGGATGTCGAACCCGCAATCCATCGACGCCCGGCTGGTGCTGCTCTCGCCCGGCGACAACTGCCTGATCGCCTGCACCCGCCTTGCCGCCGGCACGTCCGTGCAGCTCGAAGACGGTGCCGTGACCCTGCCGAAAGAAATCGGCCTGGGCCACAAGCTCGCGCGCCATGCCATCGCGGCCGGCGAGAAGGTGCTGAAGTACGGCGCCGTCATCGGCAGCCTGCGTCTGGCCGTAGAGGCCGGCGAGCACATCCACACGCACAACCTCGACAGCGACTACACGCCTACCTACACGCTGGACGAGGGCAAGACCTTCGTCGGCCACGCCTGAGGCGCCCTCCCCGCATGAACGCTCCCAATTTCCAGATCAACGGATTCCCGCGCGCCGACGGCCGCAAGGGCATTCGCAACGTCGTGGTCGTGGCCTACCTCGTCGAGTGCGCGCACCACGTGGCGCGCGAGATCACGCTCAACTTCCGCCAGCAGGACGGTGAATCGGAAGTGCATCTCGTCGGCTTCCCCGGCTGCTACCCGAACGAGTACGCCGAACGCATGATGCAAGCCATTGCCACGCACCCCAACGTGGGCGCGGCGCTGCTGATCTCGCTGGGCTGCGAGAGCATGAACAAGCGCAGGCTCGAAGAGGCCGTTGCCGCATCGGGCCGGCCGGTGCACACGCTCACCATCCAGCAGAAGGGCGGCACGCGCACCACCATCCGCGAGGGCACGCAGTGGGTGCAGTGGGCGCTGGCCGAACTCGCGCAGCAGCAGCGCGTGCCCATGGACCTGAGCGAGCTCGTGGTGGGCACGATCTGCGGCGGCTCCGACGGCACCAGCGGCATCACCGCCAACCCGGCCGTGGGCCGCGCCTTCGACCTGCTGATCGAACAGGACGCGCGCTGCATCTTCGAGGAAACCGGCGAGCTGATCGGCTGCGAATTCCACATGCAGCGCCGCGCCGCCACGCCGGAGCTCGGCGAGGCCATCGTCGAATGCGTGAACAAGGCCGCGCGCTACTACAGCACCATGGGCCACGGCAGCTTCGCGCCGGGCAATGCCGACGGCGGGCTCTCGACCATCGAGGAGAAATCGCTGGGCGCATATGCGAAGAGCGGCGCCTCGCCCATCAACGGCATCGTGAAGCCGGGCGACGTTCCGCCGCAGGGCGGCCTCTACCTGCTCGACGTGGTGCCCGACGGCGAGCCGCGCTTCGGCTTTCCGAACATCAGCGACAACGCAGAGATCGTCGAACTCATCGCCTGCGGCGCGCACCTCATCCTGTTCACCACGGGCCGCGGCTCTGTGGTGGGCTCTGCCGTGTCGCCCGTCATCAAGGTCTGCGCCAACCCCGACACCTACCGCCAGCTCGGCGAGGACATGGACGTCGATGCCGGCCGCATCCTCGAAGGGCGCGGCACGCTGCAGGAGGTGGGCCAGGAGATCTTCGACGCTGTGCGCAGCGTTGCCGACGGCGCGGCCACCAAGTCCGAGGCGCTGGGACATCGCGAATTCATCCTGACCTACAAGGCCTTCGAACCGCTCGGCCCTTCGTGCCTGCCGCTCGCCAGCATTGCTCGCGCTGCGTGAGCGGCACCCTCCCCCGCCTTTCTTTCCTGGACTTCCGGAGCCCAACGCATTGAACTACCAGTTCGACTTCATGCCCGTGCTCGAGCAGTGGCCGCTGCTGCTCGAAGGCGCGTGGACCACTGTGCAGCTGTCCTTCATCGCGACGGTGCTGGGCTTTGCGCTGGGCACGGTCTGCGCGCTGGGGCGCAACAGCCGCCACGGCTGGCTGCGACGCCTGACGGGCGGCTACGTGGAAGCCATCCGCAACACGCCGCTGCTGATCCAGAGCTACTTCCTCATCTTCGGCCTCTCCAGTGCCGGCGTGACGATGCCGATCATGGTGGGCGCGGTGCTGGCGCTGGTGGTGAACATCGGCGCGTACAGCTGCGAAATCATCCGCGCGGGCATCGAGTCGATCCACAAGGGCCAGCTCGAGGCGGCGCAATGCCTGGGCCTGTCGAAGCTGCAGGTGTTCTGGCACGTGATCCTGCGGCCCGCGGTGGAGCGCGTGTACCCGGCGCTCGCCAGCCAGTTCGTGCTGCTGATGCTGGCCTCCAGCATCATGTCGTCGATCGGCGCGGAAGAGCTCTTCGGCGTGGCCAACCGCATCCAGTCGGACACCTTCCGCAACTTCGAGATCTTCATCGTGCTGTGGGCGGTGTACCTGGCGCTGTCGTACGCCATGCGCCTGGGCTTCTGGCTGCTGGGCATGCTGATCTTCCCGCGCCGGCGCAAGCTGGGCACGCCGCTGTGAGGCGGGCAAAAGAGGTTTCGACATGACCTTCATGCCAATCGATCACTTCGGCTTTTTGTTGATGGGCGCGTGGGGCACGGTACAGCTCTCGGCGCTTGCGTTCGTGGGCGGCGGGCTCATCGGGCTGGCGGTGGCGCTGGCGCGCGTGTCGCCGGTGAAGGCGGTGCGGCGCATTGCGGCGGGCTACATCCAGGTCATCCAGGGCACGCCGCTGCTGGTGCTCATGGGCGTGTGCTTCTTCGGACCCAACATCGCGGGCATCGGCTCGGTGCCGGCGATCGTCGCGGCAGCGCTGGCCATCACCATCTATGCGAGCGCCTTCCTGGGCGAGATCTGGCGCGGCTGCATCCAGTCCGTGCCGCGCAGCCAGTGGGAAGCCGCCGAGTGCCTGGCGCTCACGCGCTGGGAGCGCATGCGCCGCGTGATCCTGCCGCAGGCGCTGCGCATCGCGACGCCGCCCACAGTGGGCTTCCTGGTGCAGATCATCAAGAACACGTCGATCGCGTCGCTGGTGGTCGGCTATGCCGAGCTTTCCTACAACGCCAAGGTGCTGAACAACTCGACGTTCCAGCCCTTCCTGTATTTCGGGTGCGCGGTGGTCCTGTATTTCATTCTTTGTTACCCGCTGTCGCGATGGAGTCGCGCCCTTGAAAGGAAGCTCAATGCAGCCCGTGGTTGAACTCAACGACGTCCACAAGCACTTCGGCAAGCTGCATGTGCTCAAGGGCGTGTCGTTCTCGGTGACGCGCGGGCAGGTGGTCGCCATCATCGGCCAGAGCGGCTCGGGCAAGAGCACTGCGCTGCGTTGCATCGACCGGCTGGAGACCATCGACAGCGGCACCATCCAGTGCTGCGGCCACGCGGTGCACGACCCGGCGCTGAACCTGCGCGACCTGCGCAAGGACGTGGGCATCGTGTTCCAGAGCTACAACCTGTTCCCGCACCTCACGGTGAAGCAGAACATCACGCTCGCGCCGCAATCGGTGAAGAAGATGAGCGCATCGGAAGCCGGCGCCATCGCCATGGAAGTGCTCGAACGCGTGGGCCTGGCCGAGAAGGCCGACGCCTACCCCGAACAGCTCTCGGGCGGCCAGCAGCAGCGCGTGGCCATCGCGCGCTCGCTCGCGATGAAGCCGCAGCTGATGCTGTTCGACGAAGTGACCTCCGCGCTCGACCCGCAGCTCACCGGCGAAGTGCTCAAGGTGATGGAAAAGCTCGCTGCCGAGGGCATGACCATGATCCTCGTCACGCACGAGATGGCGTTCGCGCGCGGCGTGGCCGACAAGGTCATCTACATGCACCAGGGGCTGGTGTGGGAGGAAGGCGACGCCGGCATCCTCAGCGACCCGCAGACGCCTGAACTGCGCCAGTTCATCGGCACCGGGCTTTGATTTTCTTTTCAGACAACTCCAGGAGACCTTCGATGACTTCTTCCCTCTCGTTCAAGCGCCGCGGCGCACTGCTGTCCGCGCTCGTGCTGGCCCTCGGCTTTGCAGGTGCGGCGCACGCTGACCAGCTCGACGCCATCACCGCCGCCAAGAAGATCCGCGTGGCCATCGACCTCGCAGTGCCGCCCTACGGCCTGAAGGACGAGAAGCTCAACGCCACCGGCTCCGACGTCGAGACCGCGCGCCTGCTGGCCAGGAGCCTGGGCCTCGAGCTGGAGATCGTGCCCACCACCGGCGCCAACCGCATTCCCTTCCTGCAGACCGACAAGGCCGATATCGTGATCTCCAGCATGTCGGTCACGCCGGAGCGCGAGAAGGTCGTCGACTTCTCTGTGCCCTATGCCGCCATCCTGGCCGTGGTGGGCGCGCCCAAGAGCATGAGCATCACCGGCCCGGCCGACCTGGCGGGCAAGAAAGTGATTGCCACGCGCGGCACCACCAACGACCAGGAAGTGACGAAGATCCTGCCGGCCGACGCGCAGATCGTGCGCTTCGACGACGACGCCACCTCCATCACCGCCGTGGTGAGCGGACAGGCCGACATCTTCGCGACCGCGCCGCCGCTCTTGAAGACCATCAACGAAAAGAACCCTGCCAAGCAGATGGAGCCGAAGTTCACGATGAAGGTCAACATGCTGGCCATCGGCATGCGCAAGAACGAGCCGCGCCTGAAGGCCAAGCTCGACGAGTTCGTGAAGGCGCAGCTCAAGAGCGGCGAGCTCAACACCATCTACAAGAAATTCCACGGCGCCGACCTGCCCGCGGACGTGATGCGCAACGGAGCCTGAGCACGATGGCGAAGATCGACCAGGTAGAAATCGCGCAGATCGACATCGCGCCCAAGGTCAAGCGCACCGACGCGATCCAGTCCTTCGTGACGCAGGAGACCGTGATGGTCACCGTGCGCTGCGACGACGGCTCGGCGGGCACGGGCTACACGTACACCATCGGCACGGGCGGCTCGTCCATCGTGGCGCTGCTGAACGACCACCTGGTGCCGCGCCTGATCGGGCGCGACCCGCAGCAGTACGAAGCCATCTGGCGCGACCTGTTCTTCCACACGCACGCGACCGCCGTGGGCGCCATCACCAGCCTGGCGCTGGCGGCCATCGACACTGCGCTGTGGGACCGCAACGCGCGCGCGGCGAGCCTGCCGCTGTGGCGGCTGGCCGGTGGTGCGCAGGCGCGCGTGCCGGTCTACACCACCGAGGGCGGCTGGCTGCACATCGAGCCCGCACAACTCGTCGAGCAGACGCTCGCTGCGAAGGCCGACGGCTTTCTCGGCGCGAAGATCAAGGTCGGCAAGCCGCATGTGGCGCAGGACATCGCGCGCCTCTCGGCCGTGCGCGAGGCCGTGGGGGCGGACTTCGAGCTGATGGTCGACGCCAACCAGAGCTTTACCGCGGCAGAGGCCATTCGCCGCGCGCGCCAGTACGCGCCGCTCGACCTGGCATGGTTCGAGGAGCCGATGCCGGCCGAGCACGTGCGCGGACATGCGCAGCTGCTGGCGAGCACCTCGGTGCCGATCGCGGTGGGCGAATCGATGTACCACCCGTCGCAGTTCGCGGAATACATCCAGCAGGGCGCCTGCTCGATCGTGCAGGCCGACGTGGCGCGGGTGGGCGGCATCACGCCGTGGCTGAAGATCGCGCACCTCGCGGAGGCGCACAACATCGCGATGTGCCCGCACTTCCTGATGGAGCTGCATGTGAGCCTGTGCGCGGCGGTGCCGAATGCGCGCTGGGTGGAATACATCCCGCAGCTCGATGACCTCACGACGAGCCGGCTGCGCATCGAAGGCGGCCATGCGGTGGCGCCGGAGACGCCGGGGCTGGGCATCGAGTGGAATGCCGACCAGCTGAAGGCGCGGCGCAAGTTCACGCCGATCGTGGTGCGCGGCTGAGTCGGTCAGTCAGTCTGCTTCGAGCAGATTGCGCAGCGCCTGCAGGTCGCGGGCGATCCACTGCGCATCGCGCTCGAAGGCCGCATCGTCCATGTGCGGCTGGCGCAGCAGCGTGAACTGCAGCTCGCAGGCGTCCGGCGCAACGCCGATCACGCGAAACGGCAGGTAGACCTCGGGCACGCCTTCGGGCGCGACCCAGTGGTCGAGCACGCCGAGATCGTTGCGCGGCGCGAAGCGCATGCGGGCCTCGCCGCTCTCGGGTGTGCGCACGATCCAGTGGTCGCCATGCGGCACCAGCGCGCTCTTGGCGAGGCCGCTGGCCCAGTCGGGCAAGCGCTTCGGATCTGCCGTCAGCACATAGGCGCGGCGCCATTCGCACTGCACGCGCTGAGTGATGACGCGGGACTGCGCGGCGTGGTCTTCATTCGTCGGTTTCATCGAAATCGCTCCTGAGTACCTTGGACACGACGGCGCCCGAAAAACCGCGCGCCATCAGGAATCGCATCTGCTTGGCCCGCTCCTTCGCATCGGCGGGCGGCGCGTCGAAGCGGTGGCGCCACACGGCCGTGGCGCGTTCGACTTCTGTTTCCTGCAGCCCAGCTATCGCTTCGGCGATGGCCTCGGGCGCGATGCCCTTGGCCTGCAGCTCCTGCTTCACCCGCAGCGCGCCCGAGCGGGCCGCGCGCTGGTTGAGCACCGAGGCCACCACGCGCGGCTCGCTGATGAAGTCTTTCGCTGCCAGCTCGTCGAGCGCCTTCGCCAGCGTGCCGGGCTCTTCTTCATGTCTGGCCAGCTTGCGTTCCAGCTCCGCACGCGAATGCTCGCGCTGGCTCAGCAGGCGCAGTGCGCGGCCTTTGAGGGACGGGGCGTTGAATGCCATTCGGGGGTCGCTCGCGCGGCCCCCGGGGAGCCGCGCTCTGGCTTATTCACCCTTGTCGGCCTTCTCGGCCTTGGCAGCCTTCTGCGGCTTCTCGGGCGTGGCGCCGGCATCGGCGGCCAGCAGCGGGATGCCCAGCGACTCGCGCACCTTGTTCTCGATCTCGCGCGACAGCTCGGGGTTCTCGCGCAGGAACTCTCGGGCGTTGTCGCGGCCCTGGCCGATCTTCTCGCCGTTGTAGGCGTACCAGGCGCCCGACTTGTCGACGATCTTGGCGGTCACGCCCATGTCGATGATCTCGCCTTCGCGGCTGATGCCTTCGCCGAACAGGATGTCGAACTCCGCCGTCTTGAACGGGGGCGAGACCTTGTTCTTCACCACCTTCACCTTGGTTTCGTTGCCGATGGCCTCGTCGCCCTTCTTGATGGTGCCGATGCGGCGGATGTCCAGGCGCACCGAGGCGTAGAACTTCAGCGCGTTGCCGCCGGTGGTGGTTTCGGGCGAGCCGAACATCACGCCGATCTTCATGCGGATCTGGTTGATGAAGATGACCATGCAGTTGGTCTTCTTGATCGTGGCCGTGAGCTTGCGCAGCGCCTGGCTCATCAGGCGGGCCTGCAGGCCGGGCAGCGAGTCGCCCATTTCGCCTTCGATTTCGGCCTTGGGCGTGAGCGCGGCGACCGAGTCGATGACGATCAGGTCGACGGCGCCGGAGCGCACCAGCGAGTCGACGATTTCAAGGGCCTGCTCGCCGGTGTCAGGCTGGCTGATCAGCAGGTCGGACAGGTTCACGCCGAGCTTCTGGGCGTATTGCACGTCGAGGGCGTGCTCGGCGTCGACGAAGGCGCAGGTGCCGGCCTGCTTCTGCATGGCGGCGATGACTTGCAGCGTGAGCGTGGTCTTGCCCGAGGATTCAGGGCCGTAGATTTCGATCACGCGGCCGCGCGGCAGGCCGCCGACGCCCAGCGCGATGTCCAGGCCCAGCGAGCCGGTGGAAACCACCTGGATGTCTTCGAGCGCCTCGCCTTCGCCGAGCCGCATGATCGTGCCCTTGCCGAACTGCTTTTCGATCTGGGCCAGCGCGGCTTGCAGCGCCTTGGCTTTTTCACTGTTGGCGACCGAGATGCTTGCGCCCTTGACGACTGCGTCCATGTGGAAACTCCTTGAAAATCAACGGTTTGTGTTGGGTTTCATCCGATCTGCTTTTAACTACAGGCTGGATGCTTGAACAGTAGTGTAGGGGCTGATGGGTTGGCGTAAACCCATTTTTTGGTCAGTTTGCTTTACCATTTACCGCCATGGCCAAAGCTGCTTTCCCGACCGACCCCGATGCCTGGCGCCAGACCCACCTGGGCCGCCTGCTCGGCCACGCCATGCGCCGCTTCGACGAGCGCGTGCTGGAGTTGATGGCGCACGACGTCGACGTGCCGCTGGCGCTGTCGAACCTCGCGGCGCGCGCGCAGGTGAGCGCGGCGCACATCCACATCACGCGGCACCTGGCGCGCGAGGGCTCGCGCCTCACGGAACTGGCCGAGCGCGCCGGCATGACCAAGCAGGCCATGGGGGCGCTGGTCGACCAGTGCGAAGCCTGGGGGCTGGTTACGCGCGGGCCCGATCCGCTCGACGCGCGGGCGCGGCGCGTGCTCTTCACCGCCGACGGGCTGGCCTGGCTAGACGCCTTCCGCAGCGCGGTGACGCAGGCCGAGAGCGAGTTCCGAAGCAGCGTCGGCGACGAGATCGCCACCGTGGTAACCATCGGACTGGAAGCCTACACAGCGGGCTAGACTCGCCCCAGAGACAAATGTGAACGGCGCCGTTTCGGCGCTCGAACAGGCCGGAGGTGACGCATGCGGATTCTGATTGCCGAAGACGACCAGGTGCTGGCCGATGCCCTGCTGCGCAGCCTGCGCACCTCGGGCGCGGCGGTCGACCACGTGGCGAACGGCTCGCAGGCCGACACCGCGCTTATGACACACGACGAGTTCGACCTGCTGATCCTCGACCTCGGGCTGCCCAGCCTGCACGGCATCGAGATCCTCAAGCGCCTGCGCGCGCGCGGCTCGCAGCTGCCGGTACTGGTGCTCACCGCGGCCGACAGCGTCGAGGAACGCGTCAAGGGCCTGGACCACGGCGCCGACGACTACATGGCCAAGCCCTTCAGCCTGCAGGAGCTCGAAGCGCGCGTGCGCGCCCTCACGCGGCGCGGCATGGGCACCACCAGCAACGCCATCCGCCACGGCCCGCTGGTGTACGACCAGGCCGGCCGCGTGGCCACCATCGACGGCAAGATGATCGAGCTGTCGGCGCGCGAACTAGGGCTGCTCGAAGTGCTGCTGCAGCGCGCCGGCCGGCTGGTGAGCAAGGACCAGTTGGTCGACCGCCTGTGCGAATGGGGCGAGGAGGTGAGCCTCAACGCCATCGAGGTCTACATCCACCGCCTGCGCAAGAAGATCGAGAAGGGGCCGGTGCGCATCGCGACGGTGCGCGGGCTGGGCTACTGCCTCGAAAAGATCCAGTGACGACGACGCGGCAGCCGCCACGCGCGGGCGGCGGCACGCCGGAGGACTCGGCGCGATGAAGCTCTTTCAGCGTGCGCAGCGCTCGCTTTTCGGCGAGATCCTCGACTGGATGCTCACGCCGCTGCTGCTGCTGGTGCCGGTGAGCATCGGCGTCACCTGGCTGGTGGCGCAGGGCATTGCCAACGCGCCCTTCGACCGCGCGCTCGAACACAACGTGAAGGCCCTGGCCGAACTGGTGACGGTGAAGGAAGGGCATACGCAGTTCGTGCTGTCGCAATCGGCGCGCGAGATCCTGCGGGCCGACGACGCCGGCCACGTGTACTACCAGCTGCTCGACGGCCACGACACGCTGCTGAGCGGCGAGCGCGACATTCCGATGCCCGGCCTCGACGAGCCGCTGCCGGCCGGCCAGGTGTTCCTGCACAACAGCGCCCTGCATGGCAAGGAGGTACGCGTGGCCTCGATGTGGATCGCCAGCGGCACCGACGACGTGCCGCCCACGCTGCTGCAGCTGGCCGAGACGCGCGAGAAGCAGTCGGTGCTCGCGGCCGAGATCATCAAGGGCGTGCTGCTGCCGCAGTTCGCCATCCTGCCGCTGGCAGTGCTGCTGATCTGGCTGGCGCTGGTGCGCGGCATCAAGCCGCTGTCGGTGGTGGAGGCGCGCATCCGCGAGCGGCGCCCGGGCGACCTGAGCCCGCTCGACGAATCGTCGGTCCCGCTGGAAGTGGTGCCGCTGGTGTCGTCGGTGAATGAACTGCTCGACAAGCTCAACGATTCGATCGGCACGCAGAAGCGCTTTCTGGCCGACGCGGCGCACCAGCTGAAGACGCCGCTCGCGGGCCTGCGCATGCAAGCCGACCTGGCGCAGCGCGAAGGCGCCAATGCCGACGAGCTCAAGCAATCGCTCAAGCAGATCGGCCGCGCGAGCAAGCGCGCCACGCACACGGTGAACCAGCTGCTGTCGCTGGCGCGCGCCGAAGGCAACAGCGCCAATGCGCACCACCAGCCCTGCGATCTGGCGAAGCTCACCATCGAGGTGGTGCGCGAGGCGGTGCCGCGCGCGATCGAGAAGCGTATCGACCTGGGCTACGACGGCGCGGAAGCCGGCGCACCGGGCGTGATGTTCGACGGCAACGCGACGCTGCTGAAGGAGCTCGTGCGCAACCTGGTCGACAACGCGATCAACTACACGCCCTCGACGCCCGAGCGCCCCGGCCTGATCACCGTGCGCGTGCTGGCCGACCCCTTCGGCCACGTGCTGCTGTTGCAGGTGGAGGACAACGGCCCCGGCATCGCCGAGGTCGACCGCGAGCTGGTGTTCGAGCCCTTCTACCGCGTGCTCGGCAACGAGGCCGACGGTTCGGGGCTGGGGCTGCCGATCGTGCTGGAGATTGCGAACCAGCACCGCGCGCAGGTGAAGCTGGAAGATGCGCATCCAGGCAAGCTGCCGCCGGGAGCGCTGTTCACAGTGCGCTTCGAGGGTGAAGCGGCACCTTGATTGATCAGGGGAGTCAGGGAGCAGGCGCGCCCGGCTTCGCTTCCTTGCGGATCTGCAGCCACTCGGGGTGGATCTGGCGCGACATGCGCTGCGGCTCTCGCTCGTTGAGCGCGGCCGGAGCCAGGCCGAAGCCGGCAAGATCGCCGCGCGCCCACAAGAAATAGCCGGCGTTGGCCAGCAGCAGGACGATGAGGAGCAGGCGCAGCTTCATACGTGTCAGAGGGTCATGCCGCGAGGGCGCACGCTCACTTCATCGCTGGAAATCAGCTGCAGGCCGGCGTCGGTGCGCACCTGCAGCTCTCCACCCCAGGCCACGCCTTCGCACAGGCCGGCGGTGCCGTCGCTGAGCACCACTTCGCGGCCCCGCAGCACGTCGCGTGCTGCAAAGCGCTCGGCAAAGGACGCGAAGCCCCTGGCCTCGAATTCGAGCACGCTGCGCACCAACGGCTCGGCCAGTTCGCACAGCACTTCGGGCGCATTGGCCTCGGGGTGCCACTGGCGCAGCCAGGCCGGCGGCGTACGCATGCCGTCGCCTTCGCGCGCGCCGATGTTGATCCCGATGCCGATCACGAGATAGCGCGGCGCATCGGCGCGGCCGGCGGACGGCAGCGCGGTTTCGATGAGGATGCCGACCAGCTTGCAGTCGTTCACCCACACGTCGTTGGGCCACTTGAGGCCGACCTTGTGTGCGCCCAAGGGATCGAGGCTTTCGGCCACGCTGACACCGACGGCCAGTGAGAGGCCCGACCAGTCGGCAGGCGCCAGAGGCAGGCCGAGCGAGAAGGTCAGCGAGGCCGACTCTTCCTGTTGTGGCGCGCTCTGCCAGGGCCGCCCGAGACGGCCGCGCCCCGCGGTCTGGCGCTCGGCCACGAGCAGCACGGGCTCGATGCGGCCGGCACGCGCGCGGCGCATCAGCTCGGTGTTGGTGGAATCGATTTCGGCCACGGCCTCGACCGCGAAGCCGGGCAGCAGCGGAGCGACCGACGCGGCGATCCGGTCTTCGAACCAGGCGGCCGAGGTGCTGCTGCTCATGGTCAGTCCTCGGCGGACTTTTCCTTCTTGGCGGATTTTTTCTCCGCCTTCTTTTCGGATTTCTTCTCGGCTTTTTTGTCGGCCTTCTTTTCCGCCTTCCTGGCTTCTTTCTTCTCGGCCTTTTTCTTTTCAGCCTTCTTCTTTTTCTTCTTTTTCTTCTTCTCGTCCTCATCGTCCTTGGGCGTCAGCAGCGTGCCGCGGCACTGCTCCGAGCCGCACCAGCAAGGAAATTCGGACAGAAGCTTCGGCGTGTACGGCTCGTCGATGATCAGGCCGTAGTCGTAGTTGAGCTCTTCGCCGGCGGAGATGTTGCGCAGCGCCTTGATATAAACGCGCCCATCGACCTCGTCGGCTTCGCAGTTCGGCTCGCACGAGTGGTTGATCCAGCGGGCGGCGTTGCCCTTGACGTTGCCGTCGATCACACGCCCGTCGTCGATGTGAAAGTAGAAGGTGTGATTCGGCTGGGCCGGGTCATGCGGATGGCGGCGCAGCGCCTCCTTCCAGTTGATGACTTCGCCCTTGTATTCGATCAGCGTTTCGCCCTCGGCCAGGTCCTGCACGGCGAACACGCCGTTGCCATGGACATTCGAGCGCCGCGTCTGGATTCGGCGACCGGCGGAAAGTGGGGATTTGGAAGGCATCGCCGAAGTCTGTTAGTTTGAATATGCACACATGCGCGTGTGCGCGTGCGCACGCGGGAAGCCGCAGAGTATAGAGAGCCCTTAGATGACAAAGACTTTGGTAATCGCAGAAAAGCCGTCGGTGGCACAGGACATCGTCCGTGCCCTCACGCCGGTTGCAGGGAAATTCGACAAACATGACGAGCATTTCGAGAACGACACCTATGTCGTGACCAGCGCTGTCGGTCACCTGGTCGAAATCCAGGCGCCCGAGGAGTTCGACGTCAAGCGAGGCAAATGGAGCTTTGCCAACCTGCCGGTGATCCCGCCTCATTTCGACCTCAAGCCGGTCGACAAGACGAAGACGCGCCTGAACGCCGTGGTCAAGCAGGCCAAGCGCAAGGACGTGACGCAGCTCATCAATGCCTGCGACGCGGGGCGCGAGGGCGAGCTGATCTTCCGCCTGATCGAGCAATACGCCGGCGGCAAGGCGGGCCTTCACAAGCCGGTCAAGCGCCTGTGGCTGCAGTCGATGACGCCGCAGGCCATTCGCGACGGCTTCGACGCGCTGCGCACCGAAAAGCAGATGCAGGGCCTGGCCGACGCCGCGCGCTCGCGCTCGGAGGCCGACTGGCTGGTGGGCATCAACGGCACGCGCGCCATGACCGCGTTCAATTCGCGCGACGGCGGCTTCTTCCTCACGACCGTGGGCCGCGTGCAGACGCCGACTCTCTCCGTCGTTGTGGAGCGCGAGGAGCAGATCCGCAAGTTCGTCTCGCGCGACTACTGGGAAATCCACGGCAGCTTCGCGGCCGAGGCCGGCGAGTACCCGGGCAAGTGGTTCAACCCCGACTGGAAGAAGGCCAACGCGCCGCTCCTGGCCAACGGCGAGCCCGACTCCGAACAGCGCGCCGACCGCGTGTGGAACGAGCAGGAAGCCCGCGCCATCGCCGACGCCTCGCGCGGCAAGCCCGCCACGGTGACGGAAGAGAGCAAGCCCACCACGCAGGCCTCGCCCGCGCTGTTCGACCTGACCTCGCTGCAGCGCGAGGCCAACGGCCGCTTCGGCTTCAGCGCCAAGACTACGCTGGCGCTGGCACAGAGCCTCTACGAACGCCACAAGGCACTGACCTACCCGCGTACCGATTCGCGCGCGCTGCCGGAAGACTATCTGCCGGTGGTCAAGCAGACCATGGGCATGCTCGCCACGAGCGGCATGAAGCACCTGGCACCGTTCGCGCAGCAGGCGGTCGATGGCAACTACGTCAAGCCCAACAAGCGCATCTTCGACAACGCCAAGGTGTCGGATCACTTCGCCATCATCCCGACGCTGCAGGCGCCCAGCGGCCTGAGCGATGCCGAGCAGAAGCTCTATGACTTCGTGGTGCGCCGCTTCATGTCGGTGTTCTTCCCGAGCGCCGAGCACCAGGTGACCACGCGCATCAGCACGGTGGAGCAGGGCGGCAAGAAGTATCCTTTCCGCACCGACGGCAAGGTGCTGGTGAAGCCGGGCTGGCTCGCCATCTACGGCAAGGAAGCACAGGACGACGAAAAGGAAGACGACAAGGACGGCAAGCGCCTCGTGCCGGTGAAGCCGGGCGAGATCGTGAACACCGAGTCGGCCGACATCAAGGGCCTGAAGACGCGCCCGCCGGCACGCTACTCGGAAGCGACGCTGCTCGGTGCCATGGAAGGCGCGGGCAAGACCATCGACGACGACGAGCTGCGCGAGGCCATGCAGGAGAAGGGCCTCGGCACGCCAGCCACGCGCGCCGCCACCATCGAAGGCCTGATCACCGAGAAGTACATGCTGCGCGAAGGCCGCGAGCTGATTCCTACGGCCAAGGCCTTCCAGCTCATGACGCTGCTGCGCGGCCTGGGCGTGGAAGAACTCTCCAAGGCCGAGCTGACCGGCGAGTGGGAATACAAGCTCGCGCAGATGGAGAAGGGCGCGCTCAGCCGCGACGCCTTCATGCGCGAGATTGCGGCGATGACCGAGCACATCGTCAAGAAGGCCAAGGAATACGACCGCGACACCGTGCCGGGCGACTACGCGACCCTGCAGACGCCGTGCCCCAATTGCGGCGGCATCGTGCGCGAAAACTACCGCCGCTACGCCTGCACCGGCAAGAGCGGCACCGGCGAGGACGCCTGCGGCTTCTCGTTCGGCAAGTCTCCGGCCGGGCGCACCTTCGAGGTGGCCGAGGCCGAGGCGCTGCTGCGCGACAAGCACATCGGCCCGCTGGAAGGCTTCCGCTCCAAGGCCGGCTGGCCCTTCACCTCCGAGATCGTCATCAAGTTCGACGAGGAAGCGAAAAACTGGAAGCTGGAGTTCGACTTCGGCGACGACAAGAACGAAGACAGCGGCGAGATCGTCGACTTCAGCGAGCAGGACACCGTGGGCCCGTGCCCGGTGTGCGGCGCACCGGTGTTCGAGCATGGCAGCAACTACGTCTGCGAGAAGTCGGTGCCGACCAATGCACAGCCCACGCCGAGCTGCACCTTCAAGACCGGCAAGATCATCCTGCAGCAGCCGGTGGAACGCGCGCAGATGGAAAAGCTGCTCGCCACCGGCAAGACCGACCTGCTCGACAAGTTCGTGAGCATGCGCACGCGCCGCGCCTTCAAGGCCTTCCTGACGTGGAACGCCGAAGAGGGCAAGGTGACCTTCGAGTTCGCGCCGCGCGAAGGCGGCAGCAAGTTCCCGCCGCGCAAGACCTTCGGCAAGGCCGCGCCCGCGGGCAAGACGGCTGCGGCCAAGAAGGTTGCTGCGAAGAAGACGCCCGCCGCCAAGAAGGCACCGGCAGCGAAGAAGGCCGCGGCACCGCGCAAGCCCGGCGCGGGCCTGAAGCCCAGCGATTCGCTGGCCGCGGTGATCGGCGCCGAACCGGTGGCGCGCACCGAGGTCATCAAGAAGCTGTGGGACTACATCAAGGCCAACGGCCTGCAGGACGCGGCCAACAAGCGCGCGATCAATGCCGACGCCAAGCTCAAGCCGGTGTTCGGCAAGGACCAGGTGACGATGTTCGAACTCGCGGGCATCGTGGGCAAGCACCTCTCGGCGCCCTGAGCCATGCGGCGCAGACACTTCAGCGCAAGCGTTGTTGCGATGGCCGTCGCGCTGCTGGGCAGCGCGGGCCTGGCCCACGCCGCCGCGTGGCCTGACAAGCCGGTCAAGCTGGTCGTGCCCTTTCCGCCGGGGCAGGCCACCGACATCTTCGCCCGCGCGCTTGCCGAGCAGCTCGGCAAGCGGCTGGGCCAGCCAGTGATCATCGACAACAAGGCCGGTGCCGGCAGCAACATCGGCACCGAGTTCGTGGTGCGCTCGCAGCCGGACGGCTACACGCTGGTGGTGGCCGGCAGCGCGATGGCTGTGAACCAGACGCTCTATGCCAAGCCGGGCTTCGACCCGCGCAAGGACCTGACGGGCATCTCGCTGATCGCGAAGGTGCCGCTGGTGTTTCTTGCAACGCCCGAGAGCGGCATCCGCACGCTGGCCGAACTCACGGCGCGCGCCAAGGCCGAGCCCGGCCGGCTGAGCTACGCGAGCGCCGGCATCGGCGGCACGCAGCATCTGTCGGGCGAGATGTACAAGTCTGCGGCGCATGTGTTCATCACGCACATTCCGTACCGGGGGAGCGGGCCGGCGCAGTCGGACTTCCTGGGCAACCAGATTCCGCTGATGGTCGACTCGGTGACGGCCGCGCTGCCGCACATCAAGTCGGGCAGGGCGGTGGCGCTGGCCGTCACCTCGGCCACGCGCTCGTCGCAACTGCCCGATGTGCCCACCGTGCGCGAAAGCGGCGTGGCAGGCACCAAGAACTTCGAGGCCGTGGGCTGGCTCGGCCTGATGGCGCCGCGCGGCACGCCGGCCGACATCGTCGAGCGGCTCAATCGTGAAGTGACGGACATCCTGAAGAGCGAGCAGATGGCGCGCTTCATCCGCGAGCGCGGCTCCGAGCCCGCACCCACGACGCCGGCCGAGTTCGACCGCTTCGTGGCGAGCGAGATCGGGGTGTGGGGTGCGGCGGTGAAGGCTTCGGGCGCGAAGCCCGAATAAGCAGGCATTAAGCAGGCATCAAGCAGGCGCCTGCGCCTCTTTGCCGCGATCCACCTCCGCGAGCAGCCAGCTGCGGAAATGATCGAGCGTGGCCAGCTGGCCGCGCCCTTCCGGGTAGCAGAACCAGTAGCCCTCGTTGCCGCGGTAGCCGCCGCCGGGCAAGGGCTCGTCCACAAGCCCGGAAGCGATTTCGTCCTGCACCAGGCAGCGCGGCACCAGCGCCACGCCCATGCCGACCATCACTGCGCGGATCATGGTCTGGAACTGGTCGAACTGCGGCCCCGCCAGCGGGTCGAGCCCCCGCACGCCATGCGCCTCGCTCCACTGCAGCCACGACTGCGGCACGCTCACGTGGCGAAGCAGCGTGCAGCGCGCCACGTCCTGCGGCGTGCGGATGGCCACCTCGGCCTGCGCGGCGCGCGGGGCGATCAGCGCCACGTCCTGCCCGGCGAGGTAGTGCGAGCGGGCGCCGGGCCAGTGGCCGTCGCCGAAAAGAATGGCGCAGTCGAGCTCGGGCCGCTCGAAGTCATAGCCATGCACGAAGGGCACGAAATGCAGCGTGATCTGCGGATGCGCGCGCTGAAAGTCGGGCAGCCGCGGAATCAGCCACTTGGCGCCGAAGGTGGGCAGGGCGGACAGGTGCAGCGCGCCGCCGCCGTCGCCGCTGGTAATGAGCTCCAGCGTGGCCGCCTCCAGCTGCGCGAGCGTGGCGCGCACCGCCTTCTCGTAGCGCTCGCCGGCCGGCGTGAGCGCCAGGCGCTTGCGGCTGCGCTCGAACAGCGTCGCGCCGATCCAGCGTTCGAGCTCCTGCACCTGCTTGCTGACCGCGCCCTGCGTGAGGTGCAGCGCCTCGGCCGCGCGCGAGACGCCGCCGAAGCGCACGACGGTCGAGAAGGCGCGCAGCAGGTTCAGGGGCGGGTTGAGACGGCGCAGTGACATGGGCGGAGTGACATGGCGGGATGCCCATTAAAACATTCCAGATCGGAATGTTAGCTGGTCTATCCTTTGCTTCAGGTAATGCAGCGAATCGCTCCATCACTCTCTGTTTCATTGGAAGAAACCCATGCTACGTCGTCACTTCATTTCCACCCTGGCCGCTGCTTCCGTCGTGCCAGGAATATCCTTCGCCCAGGGCAAGCCGATTCGCCTCGTCGTGCCGTTCCCGCCCGGCGGCGCCACCGACATCACGGCGCGCGTGCTCGGCGAGCCCCTCGGCAAGATCCTCCAGCAGCCCGTGGTGATCGACAACCGCGCCGGCGCGGGCGGCTCCATCGGCATGGCCGAGCTGGCACGCGCCACGCCCGACGGCCTGACCTTCGGCGTGGCCACGCTGTCCACCCACGGCGTGAACCCGGCCGTGTACCAGAAGCTGCCCTACGACCCGATCAAGGGTTTCGTCGCCGTGACCGAGCTGGTGAAGGCGCCGGGCGTGATCGTCATCAACCCGTCCGTGCTGCCGGTCGGCAGCTTCGCGGAACTGGTGAAGTACCTGAAGGCCAACCCCGGCAAGGTGTCGTACGCCACGCCGGGCAACGGCACCATCGGCCACATGTGGGGCGAGCTGTTCAAGAGCAGCACCGGAACCTCGATGGTGCACATCCCCTACCGCGGTGCGGGCCCGGCCATCAACGACGTGCTCGCGGGCCAGGTGCCGGTGTACTTCGACCAGGTGGCCTCGTCGCTGCCGCACGTGAAGTCGGGCAAGCTGAAGGCGCTGGCCGTGTCCTGGAGCGGCCGGCTCGACGTGCTGCCCGAGGTGCCGACGTATGGCGAGCTGGGCTATCCGGTCAACAACGATCCTTCGTGGTTCGGCATGGTCGCACCCGCCGGCACGCCGGCCGAGATCGCGCTGCGCATGCAGCAGGCCGTGGCCACTGCGCTGAAGGACCACGCGGTGCGCGAGCGCCTTGCGTTGCAGGGGCTGTACGCCTCGGGCACCACGCCTGCCGAGTTCGCCAGGCAGATCGCGGGTGAGATCGAGAAGATGAAGAAGGTGGCCGAATTCGCCCGCATCCGATTGGACTGACCGACACCTGCCTATGCATCCTGTTCTGAAACTGATCCAAACCCGCGCCCAGGTGACGAGCGTCGCCGGGCATACCCCGCTGGTGCTCGACTCCCCGCACAGCGGCACCGTCTACCCAGAAGACTTCCGCACGGTGCGCGAGCTGGCCACCCTGCGCCGCGCCGAGGACACGCACGTCGAGAAGCTCTACGCCTTCGCGCCCGCCATGGGCGCGGCCTGGATCGAGGCGCACTTTCCGCGCAGCTATCTCGACGCCAACCGCGACACGACCGAGATCGACACCACGATGCTCGACGGCTCCTGGACCGATCCGGTTTCCACCGACCCGCGCGTGCTGTCGAAGGTGCGCCTGGGCAAGGGCCTGATCTGGAAGCTCACCGACGAAGGCCTGCCTATCTACGACCGCCAGCTCCCGGTGGACGAGGTGCGCCAGCGCATCGACACCTGCTGGCGGCCGTACCACGCGGCGGTGGCGCAGGCTGTAGCCGAGGCGCATGCGCGCCACGGCTACAGCATCCACATCAACTGCCACTCGATGCCGGCCATCGCGGCCAGCCACGCGACGGACTTTCCGGGCCTGGCGCATGCCGACTTCGTGATCGGCGACCGCGACGGCAGCACGGCCGACCCGGCGCTGTCGCAGAAGATCTGCGAGCACCTGCGCGCCTTCGGCTACAGCGTGGACTACAACCACCCGTACAAGGGCGTGGAACTGGTGCGCCGGCACGGCAAGCCTGCCGAACACCGGCACAGCATCCAGGTCGAGATCAACCGCAAGCTGTACATGGACGAGGCCACGCTGGCGCTCGACGAGGCCGGCGCGGCGCGGCTGCAGGGCCATCTGCGCTCGATGGTCGAAATGCTGCTGGCCACGGACCCGCGCTGATCCTTTGCAGCTCGATCAGGCGCCGGCGGGCGTGAAGTCGGTCGACACCGACAGCGCCTCCCACGCCTTGATCTCCTCCTGCAACGCGCCGAGCTTCTCGCGCACCACTTTCACCGCATCGGGGCCGAGCAGCAGGTGGGCCGGCGGGTTCGCGGCCTCGGTGATCTGGATCATGGCGCGCGCCGCCTTCACCGGATCGCCGTCCTGCTTGCCGCTGCGTGCCAGCCGCCGCTCGCGCACCGGGCCCATCACCGGCGCGTAGTCGGCAATGGTCTGCGGTGCGCGCACCATCGAGCGGCCCGCCCAGTCGGTGCGGAAGCCGCCGGGCTCCACGGCAGTCACGTGGATGCCGAAGCTCGCCACCTCCTTGCCCAGCGTCTCCGAGATGCCCTCGAGCGCGAACTTGCTGCCGTGGTAGTAGCCCAGCCCCGGAAAGGTCACGATGCCGCCCATCGACGTGATGTTGAGGATGTGGCCGCGCCGGCGCGCCCGCATGAAGGGCAGCACCGCCTTGGCGACGGCCACGGCGCCGAACACGTTCACCTCGAACTGCTGGCGCAGCTCGTCGAGCGACGATTCCTCGACCGTGCCTTCGTGGCCATAGCCGGCGTTGTTGACCAGCACGTCGATCGGGCCGACCGAGGCCTCGACCTCGGCCACCACGCGGGCCACTTCGGCGCCCTGCGTCACGTCGAGCAGGCGGCCGAAGGAGCGGCCGGGCTGCAGCGCATCGAACTCGGCGCGCGCGGCCTCGTTGCGCAGCGTGCCGACCACGCGGTGGCCGGCGGCCAGCGCCTCCTGCGCCAGCGCGCGACCGAAGCCGCTGCTGACGCCGGTGATGAACCAGGTCCTGGGAGAAGAAGAAACCGTCATGGCGATGTCCTTGAAGGGTGGATGGAAGAACCGATGGCCTGACTGTGCGCGCGCCGCATCGCTTTGATAATCCGCCCAATCGACGAAGCACCTTGAAGGTTTTCTTCAAGATCAACCGGATTCCACCCATGCGCCAGGACCAGCTAGACGGACTCGTCACCTTCGTGGCCGTGGCCGAAACACGCGGCTTTTCGGCCGCGGCGGTGCAACTGAGCGTCTCGCCCTCGGCCGTGAGCCAGGCGGTGCGGCTGCTCGAAAAGCGCGTGGGCGTGCCGCTGTTCAACCGCACCACGCGCAGCGTGAATCTCACCGAAGCCGGCGCGCGCTTTCTGGAACGCATCCGCCCGGCGGTGCAGGAGCTGGCCTCGGCCTCCGACGAGCTGAGCGACAGCGCCGAGCGGCCCGCGGGCCTGCTGCGACTCACGGTGCCTCGCGCGGCCTACCTGTTCGTGCTGCAGCCGGCGCTCGGGGGCTTCCTGCGGGCCTATCCGCAGATCGACGTGGAGGTGTCGATCGACAGCGCGCTGGTCGACATCGTGGGCCGGGGCTTCGACGCCGGCATCCGCTTCGGCGGCATGGTCGAGCGCGACATGGTGGCGGTGAAGGTCGGCGGGCCGCTGGCCAACAGCATCGTCGCCGCGCCGCGCTACCTGGCCGAACGCGGCACGCCGGTGCACCCGCGCGAACTGCTGGCGCACGACTGCATCGGCTTTCGCTTCGAGAGCTCGGGCCTGCTGGAGCGGTGGGAGTTCGAGAAAGACGGCGAGGCCATGACACTCGCGGTGAGCGGCCGCCTCGTGATGAACGACGTGGCCGTGATGCTCGACGCGGCGGTCGAAGGCATCGGCATCGCCAACCTGATCAGCAGCTACACCGAGCGCCACGTCGCCGACGGCCGGCTGGTGCAGCTGCTGGCCGACTGGACCACGCCGCTGCCCGACCTGACGCTGTACTACCCCGACCGCAGGCGCGTGCCGCCCAAGCTGCGCGCGCTGATCGACTGGCTGCGCGAAACAACCTTGTCGGCGCCGGGTGTGTTGTTACAGGGCGAGCGGGCCGGCGGCCTATAGTGGGCCGGCAACAACCGTCAACCAAACCATCTCTTGGAGTTTCCAGTGAAGCCAATCATTGCTGCTGTGTTCGCGATCGCAATGGGCGCGCTGGTGTCGGGCTGCGCAGGCACGGGTTCGGCCCCGGCCAGCAGCGGCGCCAATACATCGGGCGCGACCGGCGGCAGCGGCGTCACGGTGTTCGGCACCATCGACGCCAGCGTCAGCGGCACGACGAACAAGTCGTCGCGCTGATCAGTGCGCGCCGCCTAGCGTCGCAGCAGCGCCTGGCGCAGCACGCGCGCAGCGCGGTCGCGGATCTTGCCGGAGCTGGAGCGCGGCGGCACCTTCGGCGCGACCTTCGCGGTGGCGCAGGCCCACAGGAAGTCATGCAGGATCGGCGTGTCGTCGACCGTCTCTGTGCTGCCGTACTTGTGGAATTCGGGGTGCCACTGGGTCGCGGCGATGTAGCTGCGACCCTTGTCGGGGCGGCGGCGGATGGCCTCGGGCACGCGGTCGGGCAGGCTCCAGGCCTCGATCTCGAAACCGGGCGCGAGGCCCTTGATGCCCTGGTGGTGGATGCTGTTGACGCGCGCCTTCTCCACCTGCGGGTAGAGCTTCGACAGCCGCGTACCTTGAACCAGTTCGATCTCGTGGAAGTTCTGGTCGTAGGTCACCGGGTCGCGGTGGCGCAGGCCGCCCTCGTGCTGCGCCTCGATGTCCTGGTAGAGCGTGCCGCCAAAGGCCACGTTGATGAGCTGCAGCCCGCGGCACACGCCGAAGATGGGCTTGCCGGCCTGCTCGAAGGCTTCGACCAGCGCGAGGTCGTAGAGGTCGCGGATCTGGTCGCCGATCCATGCGTCCTTCAGAGGCACCTCGCCGTAGCTGCCGGGCCAGACGTCGGCGCCGCCGTGCATGACCACGCCGTCGAGCCATTCGGCGTAGTGCGACAGCTTGGTGTCGCCGCGCGCGGTTTCGCCGGTGGGGCAGGGCACCATCACCACCATGGCGCCGGCGGACATGAGCCAGTGCGCGATCGATTGCTCGACGTACTGCAGCGTCTTGTTGGTGAAGAGCGAGCGGGCCGGGTCGGCGTGCGAGAAGCAGGCGGACAGGCCGATCTTGAGCCGAGCGGAAACAGGTTGTGTCATCGCGGGACTGTCGTCGGTGGGAACCGGTCGATTGATGCGAAAAGGAAAGTCCATTTTGGCTCGTTGGCCTCTCGCACGGGGTCGGACGACACGCCAAGTATGCTTTCAACGCTGCCCCAACGAATAAGGAAGACAAGCCGATGAAAACGATCAAGGGCCCCGCCATCTTTCTGGCCCAGTTCGCGGGAGACACCGCGCCGTTCAACACGCTCGACGGCATCGCCGGCTGGGCCGCCGGGCTGGGCTACAAGGGCGTGCAGATCCCGAGCTGGGATGCCCGCCTGTTCGACCTTCAGCGCGCCGCCGAAAGCAAAACCTACTGCGACGAGGTGAAGAGCACGCTGGCAAAGCACGGCCTGGAGATCACCGAGCTCTCGACGCACCTGCAGGGCCAGCTGGTGGCGGTGCACCCGGCCTACGACGCTGGCTTCGACGGCTTCGCGGCGCCCGAGGTGCGCGGCGATCCGGTGCGGCGCCAGCAGTGGGCCGTCGAGCAACTGCACTTTGCGGCAAAGGCCTCGGCCAACCTCGGGCTCAAGGCGCACGCGACCTTCTCGGGCGCGCTGGCCTGGCCGTACCTCTACTCGTGGCCGCCGCGTCCGCCGGGCCTGATCGAGGAAGCCTTCGACGAACTTGCGCGCCGCTGGCGGCCGATCCTCGACGCCTTTGACGCCGTGGGCGTGGACGTGGGCTACGAGATCCACCCCGGCGAAGACCTGCACGACGGCGTGAGCTACGAGATGTTTTTGGAGCGCGTGAACAACCACCCGCGCGCCTGCCTGCTGTACGACCCGAGCCACTTCATGCTGCAGCAGCTCGACTACCTGGCCTACATCGACCACTACCACGAGCGCATCAAGATCTTCCACGTGAAGGACGCCGAGCTCAACCCGACCGGCAAGCAGGGCGTGTACGGCGGCTTCCAGAGCTGGATCAACCGGGCAGGGCGCTTCCGCTCGCTGGGCGACGGGCAGGTGAACTTCAAGGCCATCTTCTCGAAGATGGCGCAGTACGACTTCCCGGGCTGGGCGGTGCTGGAGTGGGAGTGCTGCATCAAGCACCCCGAAGACGGCGCGCGCGAAGGCGCGAAGTTCATCGCCGACCACATCATCCGCGTGGCCGACCGGGCCTTCGACGACTTCGCGGCGGGCGGGGTCGACGTGGCGGCCAACAAGCGGGTGCTGGGGATCGGCTGACCGATCCTCAGAGCAACGCCACCAGCCGCCGGATGGCGCCGTCGATCTGCGGCGCGGCTATGAGGCCGTAGCCGAAGGCAAGGCCGTTGGGCGCGCCAGGCGCGTTCGGGTCGAGCGCGTAGCGCGACAGCGGCGGCAGCGTGATGCCGGCTGCGGCCGCGCGTTCGACCACAGTGTGGTCGCGCGTGTCGCCGTGCAGCCAGGCCGACAGGTGCAGGCCCGCATCTGAAGGAATCGCTTCGAGCCTGCCCGCGCAGTGGCATGCCAGCGCATCGAGCAGCACGGTGCGCCGCGCGCCGTAGATCTTGCGCATCTTGCGGATGTGGCGCGCCAGGTGCCCTTCGGCGATGAAGGCGGCGAGCGCCTCCTGGCCGAGCACCGGGCCGTGCCAGTCGGCCAGCTCGCGCGCCCGCACCAGCGCCGCGCGCGCCCACGGCGGCGTCACCACGAAGCCAAGGCGCAAGGCGGGAAACAGGCTCTTGGAAAAGGTGCCGATGTAGAAGACCGACTCGGCGCGGTCCAGCGTCTGCAGTGCATCGAGCGGGCGGCCGGCGAAGCGGAATTCGCTGTCGTAGTCATCCTCGACGACGACAGCGTTGCGCGCCCGCGCGAAGGCCAGCAGGGCGGCGCGGCGCTGCGGCGACATCGCGACGCCGGTGGGGAACTGGTGCGAGGGCGTCACGCAGACCACGCGCGCCTCGGGCGGGATGCGGTCCACGCACAGGCCCTCGCCATCGGTCGGCACTGTCATCACTCTCGCGCCCGCGGCCAGCATGGCTTCGCGCAGCGAGGGATAGAACAGCTGCTCGACCGCAACCACCGTGCGCCCCGGCACGACGAGGATGCGCGCGAGCAGCCCGAAGGCCTGTTGTGCGCCGGCCGTGACCACGATGTCGTCGGCGGTGCAGCCGACCGCGCGGGTGAAGGACACGTGCTTCGCGATGGCCTCGCGCAGCGCGCCCTGGCCTTGCGGGTCGGCGTAGTCGGCCGTCTGCCGCGCGACGCGGCGCAGCGCGCGGTCGCTCAGGCGGCGCCAGATATCGAAGGGAAAGACGCTCACGTCGGGCAGGCCGACGCGGAAGTCGTCGCGCGCGGGCTGCGGCTGCAGCGTGGGGGCGAGGTCGGCGCCAGGAACGTTCAGCGGCACCAGCCGGGGGTCACGCCGGGCCGTCGAGGCCTTCGTGCTGCGGCCGCGCCGGGATGCCGGCAGCGTGTCCGCCACGTAGGTGCCGGCGCCGGGGCGCGCCAGCAGGTAGCCCTCGCTCAGCAGCAGGTCGTAGGCCGCGAGCATGGTGTTGCGCGACACGCCCAGCCGCAGCGCCAGCGCGCGCGTGGCGGGCAGGCGGGCGCCGGGCTGCAGCCGGCCGTCGAGGATGGCGCTGCGCAGCTGGCGGTGCACCTCGCGCAGCAGATCGCGCGAGCCGGCGCCCGGCAGGCGGATGGCGAGTTCGAAAAGTGGCTCCATGAACTTCGCCGATTGTGGTTCTTTTGAAGAGCCAATTGCAAACCTATTCTGGAGGCCTTGAACACACTTGCCACGGAGTCCTTCATGAACACGGATCTCTCGACATCGCAACAGCAACCGGCAACCGAACGCCTGCCGCTGAGCCTGGGCTGGCTTGCGCTGGGCGCCTTCGCCCTCGGCACCGAAAGCTTCATGGTCGTGGGGCTGCTGCCGGTGCTGGCGGCCGACCTGCAGATCAGCGCCGCGCGGGCCGGGCAACTGGTGCTGCTGTTCGCGCTGAGCTACGCCATCGGCTCGCCGGTGATGGCGGCGCTGCTGGCGCGCTTCGGGCGCCGGCCGTTGCTGATTGCCAGCCTCGCGGCCTTCTCGGCGCTGACGCTGGCGGCGTCGATGGCGCACGGCTTTGCGCAGTTGGCGCTGGCGCGGGTCGCGCTGGGGCTGGTGGCCGGCGTGTTCCTGCCGACCGCGAGCGCAGTGGCGGCCGCGATGGTGTCGCCCGCGCTGCGCGGCCGGGCGCTGGCCATCGTGACCGGCGGAGGTACGGTGGCAGTCGCGCTCGGCGTGCCGCTGGGTGCGTGGATCGCGGGCTGGGGCGGCTGGCGCACGGCCTACCTGCTGATCGCGGCGGTGGCGGCGCTCGCCACCTGGGGTCTCGCGCTCGGACTGCCGCGCCAACTGGCGCAGACGCCAGTCACCGCCACGAAGGGCACGCCGGCCTTCGCAGTGGCCCGCGAACCGGGCGTGCTGCCGGCGCTGCTGACCACCATGCTGTGGACCACTGGCGGCTTCAGCTTCTATACCTACATCGCGCCGTTCCTCTCGGCCACGCTGGGCTTCGGCACCGAGGGCGTGGGCGCGATGTTCTTCGCCATCGGCGTGGCGGCGGCCATCGGCACCGCGGCCGGCGGCTGGGCCACCGACCGCCTCGGCGCCGACCGCACGGCGCAGGGCTTCGCGCTGATGCTGGTGGTGATCCTGGGCGGGCTGTCTTTCTCGGCGCAGATGCTGCCGCGCGGCTTGGCGCTGCCGCTGATCGTGGGGCTGTCGGCGCTGTGGGCCTTCGCGGGCTGGGGCTTCGGGCCGGCGCAGGCGGTGCGGCTGATCCGGCTGGCACCGGAGCGCGCACCGATGACGCTGTCGCTCAACGCCTCGGCGATCTACCTCGGCATTGCGGCGGGCTCGGTGTCCGGCGGCGCGGCGATCGAGCTGGTCGGCGTCAGCGCGGTGGGCTGGGTGGGGGCGGCCTTCCAGTTCGCGGGATTGATGCTGCTGTTACGCGCGGCGCACAAGGCGCGGACGGCCAGTTCGGCGCTGGCAGCGGCTGCTACGGCTTGATCGGGCGCTGAATAACTATACTTTTGATAGCAAACAACTCTCCAGTCACGGCCCTTCGGGGCCTTTTTCATGGGATCGTTGTTTTTAAGACCGGCAATTGTCATGCCCCGCAAGCTATAATGTCGGGTTCGTTTCGATACCACGACGAAGAATTTCGTCAATACCGCCGGCTGACCTGCACTGTCCTTGGATTATTCAGGCCTCTCACTCCCAAGCCGGCTTTCACAGTGTGTTGGAGCGCCAGACCGGGCGCCCATGATTGCCACCACTGCCTTCGTTCCTGTTGAAGCGAAATAGCGCGTCCGCCGCGCCATTCCGGCCGGCCCACGCCCGTTTTCAATTATTTTTCAGGCACTTCGCGCTCTGTATCCGCGCGGCGTGCCAAGGCTTCATGGACATCATTCAACACAGTATCGCGGTGGGCAAGTACCTTGTTTCCCCGCTCATTCGACATCAGGACGACGGCAATTACGCCGCTTCCGTCTCGATCCGCTCCGGCCACGGCAGCGGCATGCACGACCGCGTGATGCGCTTCACGCCGCGCTTTGCCAGCCACGCAGCCGCCGTCGGCTACGCCATCGACCAGGGCCTCGGCTGGGTGCGCGAACGCGCTCCCCGCAATGCCCCTCTCGCGCTTCCGTGCGCGGGCTGAAACAATTACGCCCAATTCCATCTCCAACACACATCGAACGATTCAGAGGTAACCACACATGCCCAAGGAAGAACTGATCGAAATGAACGGCGCAGTGACCGAAGTCCTGCCCGACTCGCGCTACCGCGTCACGCTGGACAACGGCCATCAGCTGATCGCCTACAGCGGCGGCAAGATGCGCAAGCACCACATCCGCATCCTGGCGGGTGACAAGGTGTCGCTCGAACTCTCGCCCTACGACCTGACCAAGGGCCGTATCACCTTCCGTCACCTGGAACGTCGCGGCCCGCCGCCGACCAACTCCGGCAACAACAACGCACCCCGCCGCTGATCCGCGACTGACGAAAGGCCTTGCGGCGCCCCGCGACGGGCGCCGGCAAGGCCTTTGTCATTCGTGCGTCTGTCCGGCTGCTGAACGATGACCACACCCAATCCCACAGCCGGCGGCCCGCAAGCCCAGGCCCCTGCCGACAACGGCTTCGCCGCGCTGGCGCTCTCGCCACAGATGCTGGCCAACCTCACGCAGCTCGGCTACACGCAGATGACGCCAATCCAGGCGGCTAGCCTGCCGCCGGCGCTGCTCGGCAAGGACCTGATCGCCCAGGCCAAGACCGGCAGCGGCAAGACCGCCGCCTTCGCCCTGGCGCTGCTCTCCAACCTGAACCCCCGCCGCTTCGCGGTGCAGTCGATGGTGCTGTGCCCGACGCGCGAGCTGGCCGACCAGGTCACGACCGAAATCCGCCGCCTCGCGCGCGCCGAGGAAAACATCAAGGTCGTCACGCTCTGCGGCGGCGTCGCACTGCGCGGGCAGATCGCCAGCCTGGAGCACGGCGCCCACATCGTGGTCGGCACTCCAGGCCGCCTGATGGACCACCTGGAGCGCGGCAACCTCGACCTCTCGGCGCTCAACACGCTGGTGCTCGACGAAGCCGACCGCATGCTGGACATGGGCTTCTTCGACGACATCGTGAAGGTGGCGCGCCAGTGCCCGAAGGAACGCCAGACGCTGCTGTTCTCGGCCACGTATCCCGAAGGCATCGCCAAGCTCGCGCAGCAGTTCATGAAGAACCCCGAGCAGATCACGGTGCAGGCCCAGCATGAAGGCAGCAAGATCCGCCAGCGCTGGTACCAGGTGAAGGACAGCGAGCGGCTGCACACCGTGAGCCTGCTGCTCGATCATTTCCGCCCCGTGAGCACGCTGGCCTTCTGCAACACCAAGCAGCAGTGCCGCGACCTCGTCGAGGTGCTGCAGGCCCAGGGCTTCAGTGCGCTGGCGCTGTTCGGCGAACTGGAGCAGCGCGAGCGCGACCAGGTGCTGGTGCAGTTCTCCAACCGCAGCTGCTCGGTGCTGGTGGCAACCGACGTGGCGGCGCGCGGGCTCGACATTGCGCAGCTCGAAGCGGTAATCAACGTCGACGTGACGCCCGATTCGGAAATCCACATCCACCGCATCGGCCGCACCGGCCGCGTGGGCCAGTCGGGTGACGCCGAGGGCCTGGCGCTGAACCTCGCCAGCATGAACGAGATGGGCAGCGTCGGAAAAATCGAGCAGCTGCAAGGCCGCGAGTCCGAATGGCACGAACTGGCCGAGCTCACGCCGGGCAAGGGCGCGCCGCTGCAGCCGCCGATGGCCACGCTGCAGATCGTGGGCGGGCGCAAGGAAAAGATCCGCGCCGGCGACGTGCTGGGCGCGCTCACGGGCGACTGCGGCTACGCGAAGGACCAGGTCGGCAAGATCAACGTCAACGAGTTCTCGACCTACGTGGCGGTCGACCGCGCCATTGCTGAAGAGGCGGCGCGCAAGCTGTCCAGCGGCCGCGTGAAGGGCAAGTCGGTCAAGGTGCGGCTGCTGACGCTGCAGGACCTGTAGCAGCCCCTGCTGATTGCGGCGTGACGAGTGGCGAGGTCGGCGCCACCGGTGCGTCGAGCACCGGAGCCGGCGCCGCATCAGGCGCCTCCTGCCGCGCCAGCTTCGCGGCCAGCCGGAACGCCACCACCACCGCCAGCAACCCGAAGATCGACGAGCCCACGGCCTGCCCGATCAGCACGCCGGCCGCGCCGTAGTGCGAGCCCCACCAGGCAAATGGAATCGTGCCCAGCGTGGCGCGCCCCCAGTTGAACGCCGTAGACAACAGCGGATGCCCGAGGTTGTTGAACGACGCATTCGCCACGAACAGCCCGCCCGCAAAGAAGAAGCTCGTGGCCAGCCAGCTGCAGAACAGCGAGATCAGCTCCGCCGCCAGCCCGTCGGCCGAGAACGCGCGAATCAGCACGCCTTGGCCCAGTGCCAGCACCAGCCACGCCACGGCCACCGACGCCACCATGAACAGCAGGCTGTCGCGCAGCCCCTCCTGCACGCGGCGGTACTGCCCCGCGCCCAGGTTCTGCGCAAGGATCGGCCCGACCGCGCCGCTGAGCGCGTAGACCAGCCCGAAGGCCACCGGCGTCAGCCGGTCGACGGTGGCCGCGCCCGCCACTGCCGACGGCCCGAACTGCGCGACCGCATGCGTGACAAAGGCTGCGCCCACGGGCGTCGCAAGATTGGTCAGCACAGCCGGCCCGGCCACCGTCCCGAGCGCGCGCGCATCGCCGGCCAACTGCCGCGCATCGAAGCGCCCGAGCATGCGGTGCTTCACCATCACGCCATGCAGCCCGATGGCCGCCAGCACCATGCGCGAAACCACCGCGCTGATGGCCGCGCCGTCGAGCCCCAGCCCGAAGCCGAAGATCAATATCGGGTCGAGCACCGCCGTCACGAAGGCGGCCGCGAGCGTCACTGTCATCGCGCGGCGTGCGTCGCCGATCGAACGCAGCAGCGCGGAAGTCGCCATGCCGATGCCCAGCAGGGGCAGCGTGTGCACCGTCACCGAGAGGTATCGCTGCGCGAGCCGCGCCGTCTCGCCCTCGGCGCCGAGCGCCTGCAGCGCTGGGTGCAGGAAGAAGGCTGTGCCCGTGCCCACCACTACCGACACCGCCGTCATCAGCACGAGGCTCGAGGTGCCGATGCGCCGCGCGTCCTCGGTGCGTCCCGCCCCCACCGTGCGTGACACCACCGCCGCGATGCCGATGGTCAACCCGATGCACAGCGACGCATGAAAGAACCCCACCACGCCCGCGAAGCCGACCGCCGCGGCCGTCGCTTTCTCCCCGAGCAGCGAGATGTAGAACAGGTTGATCAGGTCGACCGCGAACACCGCGATCAGTCCGATGGCCCCGGTGCCCGCCATCACGCAGACATGCCGCAGCAGCGACCCCGAAACGAAGCGCGCGCGCTCGACACCGCCGGTTGTTTCGGCTATTGGCATGTGAAATTCTCGATGTGGCCTAATTGCGGCTCGAACATTACTTTTACCCGAGCTTTTCATGCCCAAGAAAATTCGTACCGAAGCCGACCGCGTTGCCACCCCGAAGCCGACGCCCCTGCCCGGCTACACGGCGCCTCGCTCCGGTGGCGGCCAGAAGGTCAGCCTGGAACGCGGCACCGCAACGCGCAGCAAGAAGAACCCTGGCAAGCGCGCCAAGAAGGGCGGCTGATCCATCAGCCCCCGCCTGGCTCCCACCTGAGCCACGACAGACGCGCCCCAGGGCGCGTTTTGTCATTGGGGCAGCTATAAATCGCAATGTCCGACGACAACCAGATCCTCATCCCGCCCTCGTTCTTCGCGGTGTACACCGACGCGCGCCAGCGCCTGAGCGAGCCGATCGGCGTGGTGCGCGAGCGCTACGAGATCTGCGAAGACCTCGCCAGCCACCTCGTGGGCCATGCGCAGATCCAGCACCACACCGAGGTGCCGGTCGAAAGCGAGATCCTGCGGCGCATCCACGCCGGGCTGGCCACGCCTGAATCGGGCGTATCGGCGGCCGAGGCGGGCTGGATCGTGCAGCGGCTGGCCGAGCTGCTGGGCTGGCAAGGGCCCGAGCCGGCGCCCGAAGCGGACTGAGCCCCTGCCGGAGCGACCCATGCTGCTCAAGGTCGGAGAGCTCGCCCGGCACACCGGCCTGACGGTGCGCACGCTGCACCACTACGACGCCATCGGCCTGCTCGCGCCCTCGGCACGCTCCGAGGCCGGCTACCGGCTCTACAACGCGGCCGACATCGCCCGCCTGCACGCGATCCAAGCACTGCGGCTGCTGGGCCTGCCGCTGGCGGAGATCGGCGCCCTGCTGGGCGCGGAGAGCAGCTCGCTGCCCACCATCATCGCGCGGCAGATCGAATCGCTCGACCAGCAGATCGCACAGGCCACGGCCTTGCGCGAACGGCTCGGCCTGCTGCAGCAGCGCCTGGACGAAGGCACCCAGCCCGACATGAAGGACTGGCTGGACACGCTCGAGAAGATGACCACCTACGGGCGCTACTTCAGCCCCGCCGAGATCAGGTCGTTCATGGCCAACTGGAAGGACGTGGCCGACCGGTGGCCGCCGCTGGTGGCCGAGGTGGCGGCGCTGATGTCGCGCGGCGTGCCGGCCAGCGCCCCCGAGGTGCAGCCGCTGGCCGCCCGCTGGATGACGCTGATGGGCCAGTGGATGGACGGCAGCTTCGACCTCATCACGCGCTGGGGCGAGATGTACCGGCGCGAGCCCGTGGCTCGCAGCGACGACGGGCCTCCCGCCGAACTGGTGGAGTACATCGGCGAAGCCATCGGCATGCGCATGGCCGCGCTGCTGCGCCACCTGAGCACCGACGATCTCGCGCACCTGAGCCGCCCGCCCGAGGACGAATGGCGGCGCCTGGCGGGCGAACTCGCCGTGCTGCGGGCGCGCGCCGTCCCTCCTGAAGACGAGTCGGTGCAGGCCATCGCGCGCGAATGGGCGCGCCTGTTCGCCGCCTTCACCAACCACGACCCCGGCCTGGCAGCCCGCCTGATGCGGGCGATGAACGCGGAGCCGGTGCTGCAGGCCGCCGCCGTGACCACGCCCGAAGTGCGCGAGTACCTGATGCGC
Organism: Variovorax sp. GW821-FHT09D05; assembly: GCF_059416325.1. Lineage (NCBI taxonomy): Bacteria > Pseudomonadati > Pseudomonadota > Betaproteobacteria > Burkholderiales > Comamonadaceae > Variovorax > Variovorax sp. GW821-FHT09D05. The sequence continues at coordinate 573,497 of NZ_JBWKOZ010000002.1, forward strand.
GCCATGGCCGTGCTGCAGCAGAAAAATCCGCCGCCGCCCGCCGGCAGCGCTTGACCCTGACGTTGCGTGAGGCCCGACAGTGGCCGCATGAACAACCCAACCACGCCCCAACGGCTCCACGCGCTCGACAACCTCCGCGCCCTGATGATGTGGCTCGGCATCGTCCTGCACGTGGCGATCAACCACCTCACGATCAATTCGCCGCTGCCTTGGCGCGACCCGAAGACATCGCCGGTCGCCGACCTGCTGCTGCTCTTCATCCACAGCTTCCGCATGCCGGTGTTCTTCGTGCTGGCCGGCTTCTTCGTTGCGCTGCTGGTTGCACGGCGCGGTGCCGGCGGCATGCTGCGAAACCGCGCGCTGCGACTGGCGCTGCCCTTCGCGATTTTCTGGCCGCCGCTGTTCGTGGCGACCACCGTGCTGGCGATGGTCTACATCCACCTGACGGCGCGCGGCGTGCCGGGCATCGACCCCGCGCTGACGCCCGCGCGGCAGCCTGGCGGCTCGCCTTTCAACACCATGCACCTGTGGTTCCTGTACCAGCTGTTCTGGTTCAGCGTGATGGCCTGGGCCGGTGTGCGGCTGCAGCGCTTCGTGCCGATACAGCTGCGCGCGGCGCTGGCCCGAAGCTTCGTGACGTTGGCCGAACGGCGCTGGGGCTTCGCTGTGCTGGCGTTGCCCCTGGCGCTCGTTGGCACTTTCTATCCGTCCGGCATGGTCACGGAAAGCGGCTCGTTCCTGCCGCCGCTGGCCGAATGGGTGCAGAGCGGGCTCTTCTTCGTGGTCGGCTGGTACGTGCACGGCCAGCAGGAGCGGCTGCTGGCGCTGTTCGCGTCGCGCTGCAAGGGCCACGCGGTGGCCGGCCTCGCATTCCTGGTGGCAACGGTGGTGTTGCTGGGTGCATTCCGCGGCAACCGTCTCCAGTCGCTGCCGCATCCCGAGTTCTGGATCGCCTTCGTCTACAACGCGACCGCATGGCTCTGGAGCCTGGCCCTGATCGGCGGCTTCGTGCGCTACCTGCCACGCCAGAACGCCGTGCTGGCCTACCTGTCGCAAAGCTCGTACTGGGTGTACCTGGTGCACATGCTCGGCACCATCGGCTTCGGCATCCTGCTGTTCAACGCGCCCCTCGGCGCGGTTGCGAAGATGGGCCTGAACATCGCGGCCACGTCGCTGGTGGCGCTCGCCAGCTACCAGCTGCTGGTGCGCCACACCCGCCTCGGCTCGCTGCTGAACGGTCAGCGCGCGGAAAAGCGCTCGACCAGGAAGTCGACGAAGGCGCGGGTCTTGGCCGCCAAGTGACGCGAGGGGTAGACGGCATAGATGGGCGTCCGGTCGGCCTCCCAGTCTTCGAGCACAGCCTGCAGCCGGCCTGAAGCCAGCTCGCTCTCGACATAGATGCGCGGGATCAGGCTCAGGCCGAAGCCCGCAAGCAGCGCGTCGCGCACGGCGATGCTGGAGCTGACCTTGTAGCGCCCGTCGATGGGCACCGCCACGCTGCGGCCGGCGCGGCTGAAGGTCCACTTGTTCGCGTGGCCCGAAAGCGTGAACTGCACGCACTCGTGGGCCTTCAGGTCTTCGGGCTGCGCAGGCCGGCCGGCGGAGGCGAAGTAGCCGGGCGCGCCGCACAGCACGTGGGTCATGGTCATCAGCTTGCGCGCGACGAGACTCGAATCTTCCAGCCGGTCGCTGCCGCGGATGGCGAGGTCGTAGCCCTCGCCGATGATGTCCGAGCGGCTGTCCTGCAGGTTGAGTTCGAGCCGCAGGTTCGGGTAGCGCTTCATGAACTCGGGAATGGCTGGCGACAGCGAGGTGAGCGCAAAGGTCAGCGGCGCGCTCACGCGCAGCACGCCGCCGGGGCTGCTGCCCATGGGCGCGAGCGCGGCATCGGCCTCGGTGAGTTCGTCGAGGATGCGCGACAGGCGCTCGAAGTAGGCTGCGCCCGCTTCGGTCAGGCTCATCTGCCGCGTGGTGCGGTTGATGAGTCGCACCTTCAAATGCGCCTCCAGCTCCGCGACGTTCTTGCTGATGGCCGCGGCCGAGAGCCCCATTTGCCGCGCGGCGCCTGCGAAGCTGCCCGTGGCGGCGGTGGTGCGAAAGACCTTGAGAGCCGTGAGATGGTCCATGCTGGATTGACGACCGACAGTAAAGAATCAATTCATTATTCGAGCATTCACAACCAAGGGTCAACTCACTAGATTCGAGGCATGACCAGCCGCACCACCGACATCCTCCTCACCGCGACCGCGCCCGCCGTCTGGGGCAGCACCTACATCGTCACCACCGAACTGCTGCCGGCGAACTACCCGCTCACGGTTGCCTTGCTGCGCGCGTTGCCCGCGGGCCTGCTGTTGCTGCTGATCGTGCGCAAGCTGCCCGAACGCGCCTGGTGGGGCCGCATCTTCGTGCTCGGGGCGCTGAATTTCTCGATCCTCTGGGCCATGCTGTTTCTCGCGGCGTATCGGCTGCCGGGCGGTGTGGCGGCGACGATCACCTCGGTGCAGCCGCTGCTCGTGGTGTTTCTCGCGAGCGTCTTCCTGGGCTCGCCGGTGCGTGCGCTGTCGGTGGCGGCGGCGGTGGTCGGCATCGGCGGGGTCGCGCTGCTGGTGCTCACGCCGAATGCAGCGCTCGACGCCATCGGCATTGCCGCAGCCGTCGCCGCGGCCGTGTCGATGGCCTTCGGCACAGTGCTGAGCCGCCGCTGGCAGCCGCCGGTGTCGGCGCTGACCTTCACCGCCTGGCAGCTCACCGCGGGCGGCCTGCTGCTGTTGCCGGTGGCGCTGCTGCTGGAGCCGCCACTGCCCGCGCTCACGGTGCAGAACTGGATCGGCTTCGGCTGGCTCGGCCTCGTGGGCGCCGCGCTGACTTACATCGTGTGGTTCCGCGGCGTGGCCAAGCTTGAGCCATCAGCGATCGCGCCGCTGGCCTTCCTGAGCCCGGTGACGGCCGTGATCCTCGGCTGGGCGCTGCTGGGGCAGAGCCTTTCGGCGTGGCAGGTGGCGGGCATCGGCATCGTGATCGCGAGCATCTGGCTCAGCCAGCATGCGCAGCGCGGCGCGCAGCCGCTGGTGCGGCCTGCTGCGGCCACCCGTTAGGCGGCAAGCGCCGTGGCGCGCTTCAGCAGGCTCAGGTAGCCGGGCTGCACTTCCATGCGCACGATCGCGCCCTGCCGCTGCAACAGGCGATGCGCCTTCGGCAGGGCCCAGCAGGGCAGGCTGGTGAACATGTGGTGCTCGCAGTGGTAGTTGACCCAGTAGGGCGCCACCAGGATGCGTTCGAGCCAGCCGGCGTGCGTGGTGCGGGCCTGCCGCAGCGGATCGGCCTCGTTCTGCGCGACGAGCGCGTGTTCGGCGATGTTGCGCACGCGGCTCACGAGCGGCAGCCACGTCGCCATCGGCAGCAGCCACATCAGCAGCCATGCCCACCAGTAGCCGGCCACGGCAAAGGCCAGGAAGCCGAGGCCGTTGGCGATAAGAAAGCGGCGGTCTTTCGCAAGCTCCCGGCCCAGCACCTTCAAGGCCGACTCGCCCGCCGCACGCTTGCGCATGCCCTCGGCGATGTGCCCGAAGCGCTGCTTGTAGAAAGTCTGCCCGCTCAGGTCGCGCACCACCTTGCGCCACATCGAGGCCCGAGTGATCGGGAAGGGCGCCGACAGCACGAGGTCGGGGTCTTCGGTCTGCTGCACGAAGCGATGGTGCTGCAGGTGGTACGGCCGGTAGTCGCGCAGCGTCGACGAGCACAGCCAGTAGCCCACCCAGTCGTTGACCTTGCGATTGCGATGCAGCCCCGCATGCGCCGCGTCGTGCATGAGGATGAAGAGCCCCAGCTGCCGCGCGCCGACGATGGGCACCACCAGCGGAATGGTCCACGGCCACACGATGCCCGCCAGCACGGCGACGCCAATCACGCCCCAGCAGTGCAGCACCAGCCACAGGCCCTTCCACGACGAGCGCGCGGTGAGAGACTGCCACTCGTCGGTGGTGAAGAAGTCTTCGGGTTGGGCACGGGGAGCGGCGGCCATGAGGCCAGTATGGCGCCGCGAGCCGCTGTGGAACACACGGAATTCCCCGGGTGCCGGGCGAGGCCCTTCGGCCTACTCGCCGCTACTTGTCGATGATCTTGCGGGCGAAGACTTCGAGATAGTCCATCAACCGGTTGGCGCCCGCGATGGCCGCGGCCTCATCGCCTGTCGCGATGCCCTGCGCCAGTTCGAGGTGCGCATTCGCGCCCTCGACGATCTCGCCTTCATGCTGGTACGCGTACCAGAAGCGCCGGCACTGCACGATCAACGGCACCACCGCCTTCACCGCGGAATCGTTGTGGCTCGCCTGGTGGTTGACGAGGTCCAGCGCGCGGTCGGCCTGCATGTAGTCGTTCAGGTCGCCGCGGCCCGCGGCCTCGACCATCATCTCGGCGCAATGAACGATTTCCTTGCGCTGCTGCGCGGTGGCCCGGCGCGCGGAGCAGGCGGCAATCAGCAGTTCGAGCACGCGTCGGGTCTGGATCACGTCGAGATGGTCGGCCAGGTCGATGGCCGACACCAGCAGTCCGCGGCGCGGCTGCTGCACGATGAGGCCGATGGACACCATGCGCATCAGCGCCTCGCGCACCGGCGTGCGGCCCAGCCCCGTGCGCTCGGCGAGTTCGGCCTCGACGATCTGGCTGCCGGGCTTCAGCAGCATGGTCGACAGCAGCGTCTCGATGGCGTCGTAGGCCATGTCGGCGGCGCGGCGCTTGGGCGGTGGGCGCAAGCTTGTCTTCTTTGGAGCAGTCTTCTTCGGGGCGGCCATGGTTTTCTTTTTCCGCGGATGCGGCGGCGTCATTGTCGGGCGTCGCCGTCGTTCGCCAGACCCACGAGACCCGCGAGTGTCGCTATGCGGACCGGCGACAGCGGCGGGCGCGGCACGGGCGGAGTCCATCCGAAGAGGAATTGCGCGGCATCGCCGCAAACGCGGCCCTGGCAGGCGCCCATGCCGCAACGGCGGTGCAGCTTGGCGTCTGTCCAGCCGCTGCAGCCTGCCAGCGCGGAGAAGGGCACGTCTTCGCAGCGGCACACGAGCGTGTCGGGTTGCGGCATGGCCTTGATGTCGGCGGCCAGCGCGAAGCTGCGGTGCAGCTGGGCGGCGAAGGCGTTCCAGCGGGCGCGTTCGCCCTCGTGCGTCTTTGCAGCGCGCTCGTTGCCGACGGCGGCATGGCCGGCGATGGTGCCCTGTGCCAGCGCGCGTTCGCTGCCGCCGAAGCCGGTGCACTCGCCCGCTGCATAGACGCCAGCGACGCTGGTGGCCTGCAAGGCATCGACCGCCAGGGCCTGCGCACCTGGGCCCGCGGGCGTGAGGGCACAGCCGAGCAGTTGCCCCAGCTGCGTGTTGGGCGTGAGGCCGAAGCCGCAGGCGATGCGCTCGCAGGCGGTCTCGACTTCGCTGCCGCCGCCTTGCCGAAGGCGAACCGACTCGACCTGCGTCGCACCCTGCGCCGAGACGATGCGCGACGAAGTGCGGTACTGCGGATCGGCGAGCGTCACTGCCTGCGCGGCCTTGCCCGGCCAGCGCGCGAGGCTGGCGCCGAAGCGCGCGACCGAAGCGAATGAAGCCTGTTCGGCGATGCGCAGCACTTTCGCACCCGCAGCACGTGCTGTTGCGGCGGCGGCAAGCAGCAAGGGGCCGCTGCCCGCGATGACGATGCGCTCGCCCTCGACCGGCATGCCGGCCTTGATGAGCGCCTGCAGGCCGCCCGCGCCGGTCACGCCGGGCAGCGTCCATCCGGGGAAGGGCAGCAGCAGCTCGCGCGCGCCGGTGCAGAGGACGAGCTTGCGCCATTGCATGCGCGTGGCGCGCTCCGCGTCTTCGAGCAGTAGCTCGTTGGGCGAAGGTGCGGCAGCGACGCGGGTGCCGCTGCGCACGCGGATGTTGGCGTGACGCTCGAGCGCATCGCGCCACTTGCGCGCCGCTGGTGGCAAGGCTGCGCCGGGGCCATCGCGCCAGATCTGTCCGCCGGGCGCGGGGTTGTCGTCGATGACGACGATCGATGCACCGCTCGGCGCAGCAGCCACTGCAGCAGCCATGCCGGCCGGGCCTGCGCCGACGATCAGCACATCGCAATGTTCCATGTTCATTCCGCGGTCTCCACGCGCATGCCCTCGGCGCAGACCGTCTGGCATGCGAGCCTGCGCCGGCCATCGACCAGCACGCGGCACTCCTGGCACACGCCCATGCCGCAGAACGGCGCGCGTTGCTGGCCCGTGACCGACGTGCGCGCAACGCCCATGCCACCAGCCACGCGCAACGCGGCGGCGACCGAGCTGCCCGCCTTCACGCGGACCAGGTGGCCGTCGATGTTCAACAGGGTGTGGGCGCTCATGCGATCTCCCGCAGTCCGCGCGGCGCGTATGGCGTCGCATCGAAATCAGGAGTCGCGCCGGTCATCAGCGCAGCAAGCAGATGCGCGCTGCCCGGCGCCGTGGTTACGCCCAGGCCTTCGTGCCCAACGGCAAGCCAGAGCTTCTCGCGCCACGGGTGCTTACCAAGCAAAGGCAACCCATCGGGCGACGCCGCGCGCATACCGGTCCACGAACGCACGGCGTTGAGATTCGCGAGCCCCGGCAGGTAGTCCAGCGTGCGCTGGAGCATGCGCGCCAGCATCGGCGCCTCGACCGTCAGATCGGTCGTGTCGAACTGGCGCGACGAGCCGACCAACAGCTGCCCCGTGGGGCGCGGCTGCACGTTGAAGGCGACCGAGTCACCGTCGCTGTGGTGCGCGCTGGTCACGTAGCCGAGCTCGACCAGTTGGTGATGCACCGTGCCCGGATAGCGGTCGGTGATCAGCAGGTGGCCTTTCTTCGGGCGTATCGGGAGTTCGGGGCACAGCGTCGTCGCCTGGATGCCGTTGGCCAGCACGATCTGCGGCGCGGTGCGGCGGCTGCCGTCCGCGAGACGCAGTGCGCCGTCGTCTTCGACGGCATCGACCTTCGCGTGCTCCACACGGACCAAATCAGCGGCCTGTGCGAGCAGCCAGCGCGCCGCATTCGGCGCATAGAGGATGCCGTCGCCCGACACTTCGAGCGCGCCCGACAGGCCCTTGCGCAAGGCGGGCTCGGCGCTCGCCAGTTCGCGCGCATCGAGCAGCCGGCTGTCGATGCCGTGCGCGCGCAGCCGCTGCTGCTTGCGTTCGGCCTCGGCCATCTCTTCGTCGTTGGCGGCAATCCACAGCGTGCCGCAGGCGCTGTACGCGCAGTCTTCGCTCATGCGCGGCGCAAGCTCGCGCCATTGCGCGACCGAATGGCGGCTCAGTTCGAGTTCGGCCGCGTTGTCGTCCATCACCACGAGGTGACCCATGCCCGCGCCGGTGGCGCCGCCGATGCGCGCATCGAGCACCAGCACGCGGCGGCCCGCCTGTGCAAGCGCTTGCGCGCAAGCCGCGCCGACGATGCCGGCGCCGATGACGATGACATCCGCGTCCATGCCGCGCGGCGTCAGAGCCGGATGCCCCAGCCGAACGGGTCTTCGTCGTCTATCAGCAGCGTGGCTTCCGCGCTGATGTGCGCGCGGCCACGCAGCGTGGGAATGACCTTGTCGCCGTCCATCGCGTAGCTGGCCTCGAAGACGCTGCCGATCACGCTGGCCTGCTTCCACACCTCGCCGGGCGCAAGCTTGCCGTCGGCCGCGAGGCAGGCGATCTTGGCGCTGGTGCCGGTGCCGCAGGGTGAGCGGTCGTAGGCGTTGCCGGGGCACAGCACGAAGTTGCGGCTGTCGGCGCCTTCGTCGTCCGTGGCGAAGAGTTCGATGTGGTCGATCTCCGCGCCATCCGCGCCCGTAATGCCCTGGGCCGAGAGTGCCTTGCGCAATGCCGCGGTGTAGTCGGTCAGCGCCACGAGGTTGTCGCTCGCCACGCGCTGGCCGTGTTCGCTCACCAGGAAGAACCAGTTGCCGCCCCAGGCCACATCCCCGCGCACGGTGCCATGGCCCGGCAGCTCGACCGCCACCTGGTGCAGATGCCGGTACGCGGGCACGTTGCGCACGCTCACCGAGCCGTCTTCGTGCAGCGTGGTCGTGACGGTGCCCACAGGCGTTTCGATGCGGTGCTCGCCCACGCCGATGCGCCCCATGTGCGCAAGGCTTGCGACCAGCCCGATGGTGCCGTGGCCACACATGCCGAGGTAGCCGGCGTTGTTGAAGAAGACCACGCCGGCAGCCGCATCCGGCGACACCGGCTCGCACAGCAGCGCGCCCACCACCACGTCGCTGCCGCGCGGCTCCAGCACGGCGGCCGCGCGCCATTTGTCGTGCTGGTCGGCCAGCAGCGCACGGCGCTCGGCCATGCTGCCGCCGCCCAGATCGGGGAAGCCGCCGATCACAAGGCGCGTGGGCTCGCCGCCCGTGTGCGAGTCGATGACCTGGATGCGTTGCATGTGGCGTCGTCCGTTCGTTCAGTAGCTGGCGATGGGCACCGGGGCCGCGTTCTTGAACGTGAACACGGTGATGGGCGCCTGCTTCATGTTGCCCTTGTCGTCGTAGGCATAGGTTGCGGCCACGCCCTTGTACGTTGCCTTGTAGAGCTCCGCGCCCACCTTGTCTGGGTCGATGGAGTTGGCCTTCTTCATCGACTCGCCGATGAACAGCACCTGGTCGTAGTACGAAGCAGCGTAGGCATCAGGGTCGGCGTTGAAGCGCTTCTTGAACTTTTCCTTGAACGCCGGGCCGCTCTGCGCCTTCTCGAGAATGGAGCCGCCTTGCGCACAGAACACCAGGTCGTTGACCGCATCGCCGCCGAGCTTGCCGGTGGCGGGGCTGCACACGGTGTCGCCGCCCAGCAGCTTGCCGGGCACGGCCAGCTGCTTCATCTGGCGCGCCATGGGCGCGGCCTGCGGTGCATAGCCGCCGAAGAAGATGGCCTCTGGCGCCTTGGCCTTCATGTTGGTCAGGATGGCGGTGAAGTCCACGGCCTTGTCGGTGGTGAACTCCTGGCCGACCACGGTCAGGCCCTGCTTCTTCGCTTCCTTGGTGAACTCCTCGGCGAGGCCCTGGCCGAAGGCGGTGCGATCGTCGATCACGCCGACCTTGGTCACCTTCAGCACCTTGGCCGCATACACGGCCATGCTGGAGCCGATCTGGTTGTCGCTCGCGATGATGCGGTAGAGGTTCTTGTAGCCGCCCTGCGTCACCTTCGGGTTGGTGCCCACGGTCGAGACCATGGTGCCGCCTTCGCTGTAGATGCGCGAAGCCGGGATGGCCACGCCCGAGCAGTACGGGCCCATGACGTACTTGACGCCGTCGTCCACGAACTTCTGCGCGACGCTCACGCCGGTCTTGGCGTCGCACTGGTCGTCTTCGGAGACCATCTCGAACTTCAGCGTCTTGCCGCCGACGACAAGCTTCTTCGCGTTGAGCTCCTCGACGGCGAGGCGCACGCCGTTTTCATTGTCCTTGCCCGCGAAGGCATTGGGGCCCGACAGCGGACCGCTGTGACCGATCTTGACCACCTGCTCCTGTGCGTACGCCTGGCCTGCAAGGGCGAGGGCCACGAGGCTTAGAAACGGAACCATGCCTGCTTTTGTCTTCATGCTTCTTCCTAGGTTGGGGACGATGAAAAGGACGTTCGTTGTGTGCGATTACATGACCGACTGGTACTGAGTGGGCCGCGTCGCGAGCGCCTTCTTGACGATCGCTTCGATGAAGGCGCGCTCCTCGCCGATGAGCGGCAGGCGCGGACGGCGCATGTGCTCGCTGCCCACGCCCACCAGCACGTCGATGAGCTTGAGGTTCTGCACCAGCTTGGTCGACACGTCGAGATGCAGCATCGGCGTCATCCACTGGTAGAGCTTGAGCGCTTCGGAAAACTTGCCGGCCTTCATCAGGTCGTACAGCGCCACGGTCTCGCGCGGGAAGGCACAGCCCACGCCGGCCAGCAGGCCGTCGCAGCCGAGCGCCAGGCCCTCATAGGCGAGGTCGTCCACGCCCAGGAACAGCTGGTAGCGGTCGCCCACGGTGTTGCGCAGGTCGGTGATGCGGCGGATGTCGTCGGTGCTTTCCTTGATGGCCGCGATCCATTCGCAGTCGGCCAGCTCGACCATGTGCTCGGGCTTGAGGTCGACGCGGTAGGCCACCGGGTTGTTGTAGACCATGATGGGTTTTTGCGCTGCATTGGCGATGGTGCGCACGTTGAGCATCGCCTCGCGCGCGTCGGCCACGTAGATCACCGAGGGCATCACCATGAAGCCGGCCACGCCGAGCTTGTTGGCGCCGTCCACGTAGCGCAGCGCTTCGCGCGTGCTGGTCTCGGACACATTGGCCAGCACGGGAATGCGGCCGTCGGCGGCTTCGAGCGCGATCTTCGCGACCTGCAGCTTTTCTTCCAGCGTCAGCGTGCTGGCTTCGCCAAGCGAGCCGCAGGTGACGAGGCCGTGGATGCCGTTGCGGATCTGGAAGTCGATGTGCCGGGCCGTGCCCTCGGCATCGATGCTCTCGTCGGCGTGGAACTTGGTGGTGACGGCGGGGAAGATGCCTTGCCAGCGAGGATTGCTCACTTGATCGCTCCTTGTGGATGTGCGGTGGTGTGGAAGCGTCGCACTTTAAATATATTAAGGATATATGGTCAAGATATCTTTCGGGCATGCGCTCTTCCGCGCCCGGTTTTTCTGTGATATCCGGGAGCGGGTAGGTCGCGCTACTTGCGGCCGTCCGCGGGGCGCAGCAGGCCCCGCTTGAGCGTCACCGGCTTGCCGATGGGCGGCGCGGTCTTCGTCTCGACGGTGCGCAGCGTGCCGTTGTCCATGCGCACGCCCACCTCGTAGACCGTGACCGTGCGCACGTGCTTCTCGATCTCGTTGCCCGCGAAGCCGCCGCCCACCGCGCCGAGCACCGTGGTCGCGACGCGCCCATTGCCATGGCCGAACTGGTTGCCGACGAGGCCACCCACCACGCCGCCGGCCACGGCCCCCACGCCCGAGGTGTTCTGGATGCGCTTCTGAACCGGGCGAACCGATTCGACATGGCCGCAGACCGCGCAAGGTGGCGGGGCGGGAGGCGCGGCAGCGACCTGTGGTGCATTCATCACGCCTGGCGCAGGTCCGGGCTCGATAGCCGGGGCTGGCATGGGAGCGGGCATCGGCGCAGCCGCCCTCGCTTGTGGCGCCGGGCCTGCCGCCGTGGGCGGCACTGCGGGCGCTGGCGGCATGGCTTCAGGCTTGAAATCGTCCGGTGCGGCGGGTGATGCTGCGGCAACGACTGGCGGCGGAACACTCGCACTCGCGACCGGCTCCTGCCGGTGAAGCAACACGCCGCCAAGCGCCACCACGGCCACGCTCAATGCGCCGATCACGGCCCACAGCGCCTTGGGCGACTTGCCCGCCGGCTGGCCCGGAGGCGGGTTGAATGGCGACGTCGGATCCATGAAAAGCCCCTTTTACGGTCCGAAGCGGAATGCCCCGAAACCCATCAGGAAGCATGAACGCGGGCGGCGCGTTGTCAATTGACCGGCGTCCTACACAGCGATGTCGGCCACACCTGAGAGGAACCGCTCGGCCTCGCTTCGCATGCCCCGCGAGATGGACTCCCAGGTCCATGCAGGGAAATCCGACGGCAACAGGGCCTCGACCTCGCTCAGTGCGTCATCCACCGACGCCGCCATGTCCAGCATGGCGTTCCAGACGTCGATGCCACCGTTCTTCATGGCCAACCCATGCCAATGGCGAGCCTGGATGGTGTGAAAGACATAGTGCGCATTCTTGGATCGGATGGCCATGGCCAGACCCGCCTTGCGCGGCTGGAACTGATTGGGCCCGTTGCCGAAGTACGGCCACATCGAAATGATGTCGTAGAGCGGCGTCATCTCGTAGGCGTCGCCGCGCAGGAGGTGAATCGAGAAGTTCTTGGCATGGACATCGGTGGCGGCGAGCAAAAAGAAGGCCAATTGCGCGAGCAGGAACCGGGCGCCGTCATCCACGCTCCCGCTGCCTTGCAGAAGCTGCAGGCACTTGCTCATGCCGGGGCCGCCGTGCTGCTCGTACTTCCTGTCGGACGGCAGACCCATGGCCTGGCAAAAGTCTTCCTGCGGCAGGCGCGCGATCCAGGCGCCACCGTCCATCCACTCGCGGTCGAACCGCTCCACGACCAGGACCGTCTGCCCGCCGAAAGTGGCCATGGACGTCGGTGCCACTGGCAGGCCGAGTGCCTCGACGATCTGTGCGCACAGCCATTCGTTCTGCACCGAGTCCGAGGCGTCCACGCGCTTGGAGCCGCCGATCAATCCCAGCGGCAGCTTGATGATGTGCGTGGTGGGCGTGGCGCCATGCGGCCGGCACCATTCGCCGTTCCAGAAAGTCAGGGCGGTCTTCTCCTGCGCACCGGCAAGGGAAATGCGAAACAGGTCTTCGTCGCGCATGCCTTCCGGGGTGTCTTCGGACGGAACGGCTTGCAGCAGCGCGGCGATCTGCTCTTCGTCCAGGGGCTCGGAGTTCACGGCATTCCAGCGTTCCGGCGCGGCGCCTTCGGGCAGCAATTGCACGGCCCCGACGCAGTCGCGGCCGATGGCTTCGAGCAGGTCGAAAGTCTTGGCGTCCTTGAGCTTGAAGCGATTGCGCAGGCGCGCGCGAACCCTGTCGTTGTCGGGCAGCAGATTGTCGAAGTAGTTGCGGACCACCTCGCCGCGGACTTCGAGCGTGCCGGTGAGCGGAATCGACAACGACAGCGAGCGCCGCCGGGGCGATTCGAGCCATCGGGGGTCGTACCGGAAGGTGTGGACGCCGTGGTCGACGGACCAGGTGCCAACGGGCTCCCCGTTCATCCACGCGCCGAGCGCTTGCGTCACCAGGACTCCTTCTTCGGCCGGACGACGAAGCTCCGGCGAGACGTCGGCTTGATGTCCTTGCCGGGATTCAGCGCCTGAAGCGCACGAAGCGATGTGCCTGGAGCGCTCGATTGCCCGGAAGGCAGGCGGACCAGCACCGATTGATCGCTCATCCTCTTGGCGATCCATCCTTCCGGGAGGTTCACGGCATCGTCCGGCAGCGAGTCGCGCTCCCCGGAATGCTGCTGCGCGGCGTCCGCGATGGGACTTGGGGACGTCCCGTCCTGCAGGGAAAAGGATGCCCCCAACGCCGCCATCAACTTCATCAGTTGCTCGAAACTGACCGCCCCGGGATTCGCTTCGATCTCCGCGATCCGGGCCTGGCTGACACCGACCAGCGCGCCTGCCTGCGCCTGCGTCAGGCCGCGCTTCTTCCGCAGTGCCTTGAGGTGCGGCCGCAGCTGGTCGACGAAACGAAGGGGATAGTCCATCGCCGACCAGAATATCGGCTATAGCTTATTTTGTCAAAATATCGGCTTTGGGATATTTTTATAAGTTACAAGCCCTGTCTTGTTTTTCCCCGAAACAAGGCCTGGCCGTTATTCAATCACCGCCTCAATCAATCTTCGCCCCCGAAGCCTTCACCACAACCCCCATCGCATCCCAATCCGAACGCAGCAGCTTCTGGAATTCCTCCGCACTCTGGCTGCGCGGCTCCACACCCAAGCGCTTGAAGCGTTCCTGGATCGCCGGGTCGGCCAGCACCTTGTTGGCCGCGGCGTTCAGGCGCTCGACCTCCGCCTTGGGCGTGGCGGCCGGCGCGAGCAGACCGATCCACGAATCGAAGGCGTAACCCGGCAATCCGCTCTCGGCCACCGTCGGCAGCTTCGGCAGGAAGGGGCTGCGCGACTGGCCGGTGGAAGCCAGCAGTTTCATGCGCGCGTCGTCCTGGAACCCAATCACGCCGATGCTCGACGAGATCACCGCCTGCACGCGGCCCGCGAGCACCTCGTTGACGGCCTCGCCGGTCGACTTGGTCGGGATGTGCGTCATCTGCAGCCCCGCCTTCGCGAGAAACGACGCCATCGCGAGGTGCGTAGCGCTGCCGTTGCCCGCCGAGGCGTAGTTGTACTTGCCGGGGTTGGCCTTGACCTCCTTGATGAAGTCGGCCGTGCTCGACACATTCATGCCGCTCGCCACCGCCAGAACATAGCCCGCGTTGCCGACGTTGGCCACGCCGACGAAATCCTTCAGCGGGTCGTAGCTCAGCTTGTTGTAGAGAAAGCCCGCGATGTTGTGGCTCGCGGCCGCCAGGATCAGCGTGTTGCCGTCGGCCGGCGCACGCGCCACCAGGGCCGCGCCCACGGTGCCACCCGCGCCCGCGCGGTTCTCGACGATGGCGCTGGCATTCAGCGCCGCGCCCAGCTCGTTGTTGAAGGCGCGCGCCACCGTGTCCTGCACCGCGCCGGTGGCGAAGGGCACGACGATGTGGATCACGCGCTGCTGCGCATGCGCCGGTGCAACGGCACAGAGCACCGCCGCGGCTGCGAGCGCGGTCAATGAACGTCGGGTGAGCGGGGTGGAGGTCATCTGGGTGGCCACTTCTTTCTTCGTCATCGTCGACAGTGAAAAATTCAAACGCCCGACGGCAGCCAGCGCTGCACCAGCTTCACGAAGTAGCTGGCACCGATCGGGATGATCTCGTCGTTGAAATCGAACGAGGTGTTGTGGATGATGCAAGGGCCGGGCCCGTGGCCGTCGAGCCGGTGATCGCCGTCGCCATTGCCCAGGAAGGCATAGCAGCCGGGCCGTGCGAGCAGCATGTGCGCGAAGTCTTCGGCGCCCATCACGGCGGGGAAGTTGTCGGTCACCATGTCGTCGCCCACCACCTCGCGCATCACGCCGGCGGCAAAACGCGCCTCGGCTGGGTGGTTCACGGTCGGCGGCGACGAGCGGTTGAAATACACCTCGGCCGTGCAGCCATGCGCCGCCGCCACGCCCGCGGCCACCTCGCGCAGGCGGGCCTCGATCTTGTCGATGGCCTCGATGGAGAAAGTGCGGATGGTGCCGCCCACCGTCGCCACGTCGGGAATCACGTTCGGCGCATCGGAACCCTGCAACTGCGTGACCGCAAGCAGCGCACGCTCGGTGCTCGGAATGGTGCGCGCCACGATGGTCTGCAGCTGCTGCGCGAGCGTGACTACCGCCGCCACCGGGTCGATGCCCGTGTGCGGCATCGAGGCGTGCGTGCCGCGCCCGTGCACGGTGATCTTGTACGTGTTGCTCGACGCCATCAGCGCGCCTTCGTTGAGCGCGAAGCGGCCCACGTCGCCCACCGGAAAGTTGTGCAGCCCGAAGACCGCGTCGCACGGAAAGCGCTCGAACAGGCCCTCGTCGATCATCTTCTTGGCACCCGCCTTGCCCATCTCCTCGGCGGGCTGGAAGATGAAATGCACCGTGCCGTCGAAGTCGTCGGGGCTCTGCTGCGACAGGTGCCACGCGGCGGCCAGCAGCATGGTGGTGTGGCCGTCGTGGCCGCAGGCGTGCATGCGGCCGGGGTTGGTCGACTTGTGGGCGAACTCGTTGGCTTCGTGCAATGGCAGCGCGTCCATGTCGGCGCGCAGGCCGATGGTGCGCGAGCCTGTGCCCTTGCGCAGCACGCCGACGAGGCCAGTGCCGGCGATGCCGCGGTGCACCTCGATGCCCCATCCGGTCAGCAGGTTCGCGACCTTCTCGGAGGTGCGGTGCTCCTCGAAACCGAGTTCGGGGTGGGCGTGGATGTCGCGTCGGATCTCGACGAAATGGGCGGCGTTGGCGAGGAAGGAATCGGCGATGTTCATGGCGGCAAGGGCGCTGTCGTGGGAGGCGGACGATTCTGGCGCAAGGCGGCGTTCGCCGCTATGGCGTTGGGTCAAAGCCCGGCCAGCACTTCGTCCAGCGTGTCGATCAGCAGATCGGCATTGGCTTCGGAGAACACCAGCGGCGGACGGATCTTCAGCGTGTTGGCATGCTCGCCGGTGGCGCTCAGCAGCACCTGCCGCTCCCGCAGGCCGTTGACGACGCGCACGGTCTCGGCTGTGGCAGGCGTGCGCGCGCGACGGTCCGTCACGAGCTCCAGGCCCACGAACAGGCCCGCGCCGCGCACGTCGCCGATCAACTCGTGGCGCTCGGCAAGCTTCGAGAGCCCCGAGCGCAGATGGCGGCCGACGCGCTGCGCATTGGCCATCAGGCCTTCGCGCTCGATCACGTCGAGCACGGCCATGCCGGCGGCCATCGACACCGGATTGCCGCCGAAGGTGTTGAAGTAGCGGCACTCGCGGCCGAACGCGGCCAGCACCTCGGGGCGCACCGCCAGCCCGGCCAGCGGATGGCCGTTGCCCAGCGGCTTGCCCATGGTCACGATGTCGGGCACCAGGCCCTCGTGGCGCATGAAGCCCCAGAAGGCATCGCCGGTGCGGCCCAGGCCCGGCTGCACTTCGTCGGCGATGAAGATGCCGCCGGCTTCGCGGATCGCCGCCACCGCTTCAGTGAGAAAGCCCGCCGGGTCGGTGAAGATGCCGTCGCTCGAGAACACCGTGTCGACCATCAACGCGGCAGGCCGAATGCCATGAGCCTGCAGGTCGGCAATCGCTGCACGCACACCGGCCGCAAACGCCGCGCCCTGCTCCCCGGCCGGCACGCGATAGCTGTCCGGCGCCGGCACGGTGCGCACCGCGCGGCCAAGCTGCACGAAGCGCCCGAGCGAAGGAGAGGCCTGCGCGATCGATTCGGTCACGCCGTGATACGCGAAGCGCGTGACGATCAGCCCTTCGGCCTTGGTGTGGGCCTTGGCGATGCGCATCGCGAGGTCGTTGGCCTCGCTGCCGGTGCAGGTGAACATCGCATGGCCGAGTTCGCGCGGCATGGTGGCGAGCAGCCGCTCGGCATAGTCGAGCACGCCCTCGTGCAGGTAGCGCGTGTGGGTGTTGAGCACGCCGGCCTGCCGCGCGATGGCCTCCACCACGTGCGGATGGCAATGCCCCACCGACGCGACGTTGTTGTACGCATCGAGATAGCGCTTGCCGTCGGCGTCGTCGAGCCACACGCCCTCGCCGCGCACCGGGTGCAGCGGTGCTTCGTAGAACAGGCGGTAGGCCGGGCCGAGCAGCCGCGCGCGGCGCTCCAGGAGCGATTCTTCAGGCATTTGCGTGACTCTGGTTCATGCCGCAGGCGCGCCGGAATGCGGCGCTCGCGACGTCGTTGCCGATGCGGTCGCAGGCCTGCAGGCGGGCCCACGAAAGCGCGTTGTTGCGCAGCAGGTAGGCCGCGTTGTCGGGGTGGCGCGCAGCGCGCCAGCCGCTAATGGCCACCACCATCACGAGCCGCGCGGTGATCAGCGTGAACAGCACGTCGACTTCTTCACGCTTCAACGGCAGCACGTCGTTGTACGCGGCAATGAAGGGAACGATGCCGGCCAGCGCATCGCCCGCCGGATCGAGCTGGTAGGCCGCGGCCACCGCGAGGTCGTCGATCAGCGGCGCGCGCACCATGTCGCCGAAATCGAGGATGCCGGCAATTCGGTCGGTGTCGGCGGGGTCGACCAGCACGTTGTAGATGTTGAAGTCGTTGTGAATGGGCTGCGTGCGCAGGCCCGCCAGCACGGGCTTCGCATCGCGCTCGAAGCGGTCGAGCGAGCGCCCGGCCAGCGAGCGCCGCTGCGGATCGCCGATGTGCGCGAGCAGGCCGCGCACGCTGTCGGCGCGCTGGATGTCCCAGGGCAGCGCGAGCGCGCCGGCCGGATGGTCGAAGTCGCGCAGCGCGAGGTCGAGCCGGGCCAGCATGCGCGCCAGGTTCAGTTGCTGCGCGGCGGTGCGCGGCGCTTCGGGCAAGGGCAAGCCCGGCAGATAGCTGAAGAGCCGAGCCACGCGCGGCAGGCCGTCGCCCGGATCGCACAGCAGCGAGGGCTGGCCCTCGCGCGTGGGCACGATGCGCTGCACAGGCAGCCCCGCGTCGGCCGCCGCGATGTGCAGCAGCGCCTGGGTCTGGAAGTCCGCCACCAGCGGTGTTTCGCTCGGGTGGGAGATCTTCAGCATGAAGCGCTCGCCGGTCAGCGCCGATTCAAGGCGGTAGTTGCGGTCGCGCTCGCCGGTCAGGGGCCGCATCTCGCCCTCGATGCCGTAATGGCGCAGCGCGAACGCGCGCACCCATTCGGCGTCGAGTTCGGGCGAGCCTTCGCTCAGGACTTCCGCATCGTCGAACCCGTCCGCTGCCGTCATGCGGCGCCCGCGAAGCCGCGCAGCGCGCTGGCGAGGTTGGGGCCCAGGTCGTCGGAGAGGTAGCCGCCCTCCTGCACCAGCACGGTCGGCAAGCCCAGGTGCGCGATCTCGGCGAGCAGCTGCGCGAAGCCGGGCGTGGTGATCTTCATTCCCTTGTAGGGATCGCGCTCGTGCGTGTCCAGGCCCAGTGCCACCACCAGCGCGCCGGGCGCGAAGGCGCGAATGCTCTCGCAGGCATCGCGCAACGCAGGCAGGTAGCCATCGATGTCGGTGCCCAGCGCGAGCGGCTTGTTGATGTTGTAGCCCAGGCCCGCGCCTTCGCCGCGCTCGTGCGCGTAGCCGGTGAAGAAGGGCGTGAAGTTGCGCGGATCGCCGTGCAGCGAGATCGTCAGCACGTCGGCGCGGCGGTAGAAGATGCCCTGCGTGCCGTTGCCATGGTGCACGTCGATGTCGAGGATCGCCACGCGCTCGTGCGCCGCGCGCAGCTGCTGCGCGGCGATGGCGGTGTTGTTCAGGTAGCAGAAGCCGTTGGCCCGGTCTGCATACGCGTGGTGGCCCGGCGGGCGGCACAGCGCATAGGCCGCGCGCTCGCCCTGCAGCACCAGCTGCGCCGCATGCGTGGCCACGTGGGCCGAGCCCACGGCCGCTGCCCAGGTGTGCGGGCCGATGGAGCAGGCGTTGTCGCCCATGTGGTAGCCGGCCTGCCCGACCACGCTCTCCGGGTAGGTACAGGGCTCTCCCGGAAAGGGATGGATGTTGGGCATGACCTCGTCGGAGGGGTCGTCCAGCAGGCGCCAGCGCGCATAGGCCGTCTCGAGGAACCGCAGGTACTCGGGCGTGTGGATCGCGGCGCGCGGGCCGGCACCGAAGTCTTCGCCCGCGATGACCTCGTGGCCGTCATGTTCGACCGCCGACAGCAGGCGGAAGGCGCGCTCGGGCTGCTCGTTGCTGCGCTTCAGGCGCCCGCGCACCATGAAGAGCTGTGGGTCGTGGTCCTTGTGGGCGTCGCTGTAGACGATCTTCATCGCGCGGGTCCTTGCGTCGGGGTAGATGGAGAAACCGTGCCGTGCTGCTTCACGAACAGCGCGCGCACCTGCTGCCATGCGTCGTCGAGGTGCTCGCGCATGGCCAGGCGCGAGGCATCGACGTCGCGGCTCATCAGCGCATCGACGATCGGGTAGTGCGTGTTGGCCATGGTCTCGGGGTCGTGGTAGACCGCGTCGATGAGCGCAATGATCATCTGCATCTCGGTCTGCGTGTTCGAGAAGATGCGGTGCAGGTGCGCGTTGCCCGAGAGCTCGCAGATCAGCGTGTGAAAGGCCAGGTCGGTCGCGATGCGCACGTGCTGCGGCTGCGTGGGCGCCTCGCGCACCATGCCGTCGACCAGCGTGCGCAGGCGCTGCAGCCCGGCGTCGTCGGCCTTGCGGCAGGCCAGTTCGACGGATGTCATCTCGAGGCTGATGCGCACTTCGAACAGGTCGTCGATCTCCTGGACGCTGATGGTGCGCACCGCGAAGCCGTGGCGCGGCCGCGCGACCAGCACGCCCTGCCGTTCGAGCCGGCGCGCGGCCTCGCGCACCGGAGCGCGGCTCACGCCCATGCGGCGTGCGATCTCGGCCTCGACGATGCGGCTGCCGGGCGCCAGGCGCCCCTCGACGATCGCGCGCGTCAGCTGCGCTTCGACCAGCCCGACGAGGTCTTGCGCCTCGACGGACTCGAAGCCGGCGCTGTCGGCAGTGGAAGAAGAAAAAGCCATGGTGTTTGTCTCGTCATGTGAGAGGGATCGGGTTCTTATTCTTGATCGGCCGCCGGGCCAGGTACACGCCCGCCGCCATGATCAGCGCAATGCCCGCCATTGCCAGCGCATCGGGCGGCCTGTGAAACCAGAAGGTGCTGAAGGCCACCGCGAGCAGCAGCTGAAAGTAGTTGAGCGGCGCCAGCGTCGCGGCCTCGACGCGCTCGAAGGCGGCCAGCAACAGCCATTGCGCGAGCCCGCTGCACGCGCCGCCCGCAAGCAGCAGCAACACCGCACCGGCGGCGGGCCGCTCGGCCGGCAGGAAAAAGGGCGCCGGCACGGCCGTCACCACCAGGCACACGATCGCCGTGTACGCGTACTGCACCGGGCTTTCAACGAGCCCCGCGAGGCGGCGCGTGAGCAGCTGGAAGATCGCATAGCAGACGGCCGACACCGCCATCAGCACCGTGCCCACCCAGGGCAGGTTGCCGCCGGGTCGCACGATCAGCAGCATGCCCGCGAAGCCCACGCTCACCGCCACCCAGCGGCTGCGCTGCACCTGTTCACCGACCAGCCAGGGCGACAGCGCCACCATGAGCAGCGGCGCGGTGAAGTAGATCGCGGTGGCCTCTGCCAGCGGCATCCAGATCAGCGCCGTCATGAAGCAGGTGGCCACCGTCGCGAGCATCGAGCCGCGCAACAGCAGCAGCTTTTTCTGCGGCGCCCGCCAGATGCGCAGGTCGCCGTGGCGCAGCAGCATGGCAAAGGCAATGCAGATCACCGACAGGTAGCGCATCAGGTTGATGAACGGCGCCGGGTAGAACTGCAGCATGTGCTTGCAGAAGGCGTCGTAGCTCGCAAAGGCCATCAGCGCGCAGAAGAACAGCGCAACGCCGGTGCTCCTGGAGCCCGGCGGTCGCAGCAGCACTGCGGCGTTCGCTGTATTCACGCCAGCGAAGCCTCGAAGCGGGCCATCGCGCGGTCGAAGCGTTCGAACATCTCGTCGATCTGCGCGGGCGTGATGATCAGCGGCGGGCAGAAGGCAACGGCATCGCCCATGGCGCGCACGATCAGGCCTTCCTGCAACGCAAGCTCGGCCAGCCGCGCGCCGGCCTTCATCGCCGGATCGAACGGCGTGCGAGTGGCCGGGTCGGCTGCGAGTTCGATCGCGCCGATCAGCCCCACGCCGCGCACCTCGCCCACATGCGGATGGCCGGCGTAGCGGCGCAGGCCAGCCTGGAACTGTGGCGCCAGCGACTGCACATGCGCGAGCACCTTTTCCTCTTCGTAGATGCGCAGCGTTTCGAGCGCCACGGCTGCGGTCACCGGATGGCCCGAGTAGGTGAAACCGTGGCCGAAGGTGCCGATCTTTCCGCTGTTGGCGGCCACGGCCGCATGCACCTGCTCGGACACCATGACGGCCGAGATCGGCACATAGCCCGACGACAGCGCCTTGGCGGCCGTGAGGATGTCGGGCCGCAGGCCGAAGGTGGTGGAGCCGAACATCTCGCCGGTGCGGCAGAAGCCGCAGATCACTTCGTCGGCGATCAGCAGCACCTCGTACTTGCGCAGCACGGCCTGCACCTTCTCGAAGTAGGTGGCCGGCGGCACCAGCACGCCGCCCGCGCCCATCACAGGCTCGGCGATGAAGGCGCCCACGGTGTCGGGCCCTTCGGCCAGGATGCGCTGCTCCAGCGCATCGGCCAGCCGCATGGCGAAGGCCTCTTCGGTTTCGCCGGGCTCGGCGTAGCGGTAGTGGTGCGGGCAGTCGACGTGCAGGATGCGGTCGATCGGCAGGTCGAAGTCGCGGTGGTTGGGAACAAGCCCGCTCAGGCTGGCCGCCGCCACGGTGACGCCGTGGTACGCGTTGCGGCGCGCGATGATCTTCTTCTTGGCCGGCTTGCCGATGGCGTTGTGGTAGTACCAGACCAGCTTGACGGCCGTGTCGTTCGCCTCCGAACCCGAGTTGGCGAAGAACACCTTGGACATGGGCACCGGCGCCATCGCAATCAGCTTCTCGGCCAGCGCGATGGCGGCTGCGTTCGAGCGGTGGTTGAAGGTGTGATAGCAGGGCAGCGTGTGCAGCGCCTCGCTGCCGGCCTTGGCCAGGCGCTCGTTGCTGAAGCCCAGCGAGACGCACCACAGGCCCGACATGGCCTCCAGGTAGCGGCGGCCCTGGTCGTCCTGCACGTAGATGCCGTCGCCGCGCTCGATCACGAGCGGGTCGACCTGCGGATGCGCCGCGAGGTTGGTGAAGGGGTGCAGATGGGCCGCGATGTCGTTCGCCGCGCGCTCGGCGTGTGCCGATTGCAGGGCGGCGTTGGGAATCGATGCGTTCATGGGGCCTGCTCCGTTTTTCTTGCTTGAATTGCGATAGAGAAGAAAACCTCGCGGCTCAGTAGCCCCGGTCGAGGTCGACGGCCGTGTGGGGCCGCTCGCCGCGCTGCACGAGCGCGAGGTTGTGAAGTGTCTGCCGCGCGATCACGGAGGTGTCGGTGCGGGTGGCGATGTGCGGCGTGACCAGGATGCGCGGGTCGCCCCAGAAGGGGTGGTCGGCCGGCAGCGGCTCCTGTGTGAAGGCGTCGAGTGTGGCCGCAGAGAGCTGGCCGAGGTCCAGCGCGCGCAGCAGGTCGGCTTCGACCATATGCGCGCCACGCCCTACGTTGACCAGGTGCGCGCCACGCGGCAGCCGCGCGAACAGGTCGGCGTCCAGGAAGCCCTGCGTCTGCGGCGTGAGCGGCAGCAGGCACACCAGCGTGTCGCAGCCCGAGAGGAATTCGTCGAGCTGCGCATCGCCGTGAAAGCCCGTGACACCGGCCGGCAGTTCGGCCTTGGCGCTGCGGCTCCAGCCGCGCACCGCATAGCCGATGGCGGCCAGCGCCTCGGCACAGGCCAGCCCCAGGGTGCCGAGCCCCGCGATGCCGACACGATGGCGCCCGGGCGGGCTCATCGGCTGCTCTTCCCACACGCGCCGGGCCGCGCTCGCAAGGTACGCGGGCATCTGCCGCTGGTGCTGGATCACGGCCCAGCATACGTATGCCTTCATGCCCGTGGCCATCTCCGGATCGACGATGCGGCACAGCGGCAGCGCGCGCGGCAGCCGGGGGTCGGCCGTGATGTGGTCGACGCCCGCTGCCAGCGACTGCACCAGTTGCAGCTGCGGCAGGCTCGCCAGCAGGCCATGCGGCGGAAACCAGCAAACGGCCACATCGATCTGGTCGAGCGGGCCGAGGTCGGACCCAAGGCGCAAATCGATGTCGGGGCAATGCTCGCGAAAAGCGGGCGCCAGGTAGTGCATGTCGAGCACATCGCTCAGGAGCGCAACGCAAGGCATCAGGCCACCTTCGCGGACATGTCGGCCTGCGGCGCAAGGCGCGGCACGGCGTCGATCAGCTTGCGCGTGTAGGCGTGCTGCGGATCGTTGAGCACCTTCTGCGTCTCGCCGTACTCCACCACCTCGCCGCGCTGCATCACCGCGATGCGGTCGCACATCTGCCCGGCCACGCGCAGGTCGTGCGTGATGAAGACCATCGCGAGCTGGAACTGCGCGCGCACCTGCGCGAAGAGCTCCAGCACCTGCGCCTGCACCGACACGTCGAGCGCCGACACGGGTTCGTCGGCCACCAGCAGCTCAGGCTGCATCGCGAGCGCGCGGGCAATGCCGATGCGCTGGCGCTGCCCGCCCGAGAACTCGTGCGGATAGCGTTGCGCCGCATCGGCGCCCAGGCCCACGAGCTGCAGCAGCTCCATGGCCCGCGCCATTGCCTCGGCCTTGCCCACGCCCTGCGCGATGGGCCCGCCCGCAATGGCTGCGCCCACGCGGTGGCGCGGGTTGAGCGATGCGTACGGATCCTGGAACACCATCTGGATCTTGCCGGCCGCCGCGCTGCGGAAGTTGCGGCCCTGCGCGAGATTACGGCCCTTGAAGATGATGCGGCCGCTGTCGAAAGGCGCGAGCCCCACCAGGCAGCGCCCCACGCTCGACTTGCCCGAGCCCGATTCGCCCACGAGGCCCAGCGTTTCGCCGCGGTGCAGCTCGAAGCTGATGTCCTTTGCCGCCTGCACCGCGCGGCCGCGCTTGAACAGGCCGCTGCTCGAACGGTAGGTCTTGCACAGGTCCTGCACCTGCAGCACGCGCGTGAGGTCGTCGTGCGGCACGGTCTGCGCCTGGCCGTCGGGAATGGCGGCGATGAGCTTGCGCGTGTAGGGATGCTGCGGCGCGCCGAGCACCTGCGCGGCCGGGCCGCTCTCGACCACGTGGCCGGTCTGCATGACCACCACGTGGTCGGCGATTTCGCTGACCACGCCGAAGTCGTGCGTGATGAAGAGCACCGCCGTGCCGCGGCGCTGCTGCAGCTCGCGTATCAGCGCGAGGATCTGCGCCTGGGTGGTCACGTCGAGCGCGGTGGTGGGCTCGTCGGCGATCAGCAGCACGGGCTCCAGCACCAGCGCGCAGGCGATCATCACGCGCTGGCGCTGGCCGCCCGAGAGGCGGAAGGGGTAGGCGTCGATCAGCAGTTCGGGGTCGGGCAGGCCCACGTCGGCCAGCGCCGCAAGGATGCGGCGTCGCTTCTCGGCCGCGGGCACACTGCCGTGCGCGTCGAACACCTCGCCGATCTGCTCGCCGATACGCATCACCGGGTTCAGCGCGGTCATCGGCTCCTGGAACACCATGCCGATGCGCCGGCCGCGCAGCTCGCGCATCTGCGGCTCGGTGAGCTGAAGCAGGTCGTGGCCCTCGAACATGATGCGGCCCGCCACCGGCGCCACGTGCGGGCGCGGCAACAGGCCCATGACCGCGTTGGCGATCATCGACTTGCCCGAGCCGGACTCGCCGACCACACACAGAGTCTGGCCCGGCAGCACGGAGAGCGTGGCGCCCTCGACGGCCAGCGCGCGGTCGGCGCCCGAGGGCAGCGAGATGCTCAGGTCGACGATGTCGAGGACGGGGTGCAGGGGTTTCATGGGCGTCACGGTGGCGTTCATTTCTTACTTGCCCCTTCCGTGCAGCCGCGTGTTGAGGCCGTCGCTCAGGCCTTCACCCACGAGGTTGAGCGCGAGCACGGTCAGCACGATGGCCAGCCCCGGAAACAGCGCCATCCACCAGGCCTGGCGCAGCACGGTGCGCGCGGCGCCGACCATGTAGCCCCAGCTCATCTGGTTCGGATCGCCCAGGCCCAGAAAGCTCAGGCTGCTTTCGAGCAGGATGGCCGTGGCCACCATCAGCGAGGCCATCACGATGATGGGCGACATGGCGTTGGGCAGTATCTGCGTGAGGATGATGCGCGGTGTCGACTGCCCCGCGAGCAGCGCGGCCTGCACGAAGTCGCGCTGGCGCAGCGTGAGGAACTCGCTGCGCACGAGGCGCGCCACCGGCGGCCACGAAACGATGGCAATGGCCACGACGATCGACTTGATCGAAGGCTCGAAGATCGCCACCAGCACAATGGCCAGCGCGAAGCTCGGCACCGCCTGGAACAGCTCGGTGAAGCGCATCAGCGCCGCATCGATCCAGCCGCCGAAGTAGCCCGCGATTGCGCCGAAGGTAACGCCGATCAGCAGCGCCACGATGGTGGACACCACGCCGATCAACAGCGAAATGCGCGCGCCGTAGACCAGGCCCGCGAGGATGTCGCGACCGAGCGTGTCGGTGCCCAGCAGGAAGCCGGGCTCGGTCCAGGGGCGCACGAAGGGTTGCTCGACCATGGCCCACGGGTCGTTGGTGGCGAGCCACGGCCCGAGCAATGCAACCGCTGCCACGATCAGCAGCACGACCATGCCGGCCACGGCGCCCTTGTTGCGGCGAAAGCGCCGCCAGAAATCGCTTTGCATCGTCGTCGTCATGTCAGCTCGATCCGCGGATCGACCAGGGTGTAGACCAGGTCGGTGATGAGATTGAAGAGCACTGCCATCGCCGCCGTCACCAGGAAGGCGCCGAGCAGCAGGCTGTAGTCGCGCTGCAGCAGCGCGTCGAACATCAGGCGGCCGATGCCGGGCCAGGCGAACACGGTCTCGGTGAGCACGGCGCCGCCGATCATCCCGCCGGCCTGGATGCCCGCCAGCGTGACCACCGGCAGCAGCGCGTTGCGCAGCACGTGCGCGCGCAGGATGCGGCCGGGCTTCACACCCTTGGCGCGCGCGGTCTTCACGAAGTCCATCTGCGCCACCTCGAGCATCGCGGCGCGCGTCATGCGTGCGTAGACGGCCATGTAGAACAGCGCGAGCGTGAGCGCCGGCAGCACCAGGTGCTTGGCGACGTCGAGCGCCAGCGCGAAGCCGGTGTGGCCCGAACCCACGGTCATGAGGCCGAAGCCCGGCAGCCATTCGAGCTGCACCGTGAACACCAGCACGGCCATCAGCGCCAGCCAGTACAGCGGCGTGGCATAGAACAGCAGCGCCACCACGGTGATGGCGCTGTCGACCCACGTGCCCGCGCGCCGCGCCGACAGCGCCCCCAGCGTGATGCCGAAGAGCAGCGAGAGCGCGAAGGCCGTGCCGGTGAGCAGCAGCGTGGCGGGCAGCCGGTCCATGATGAGCTTCAGCACCGGCTGCTGCTGGCGGTACGAATAGCCGAGGTCGAGCCGCACCACCTTGCCGACGTAGGTGGCGAGCTGCGTCGACAGCGGCTGGTCGAGCCCGAACTGCGCGCGCAGCTGCGCCACGAACTGCGGATCGGACGCGCCGGCCTCGCCGGCCAGCACCGACACCGGATCGCCCGGCGCGGCGCGCACCAGCATGAAGTTGACCGTCGCAATCAGCAGGATCGCCACCAGGCCCTGCAGCACGCGGGTCAACATGAACTGCGTACGTTTCATTCGGTCGTCACTCCGCGCGTCAGCCGACGCTTGCGTTGCCGAGGCTGTCGTTGAGGCCGATGCCCGAGCTCACGATGTTGCTGAGCTTGGTGCGGTAGAGCGTGGGGAAGTTGAGCTCCAGCAGCCAGGCCACGGGCACCTCGTCGAGCAGGATCTTCTGCGCCTGCAGGTAGATGGCTTTGCGCTTCTCGGGGTCGGTCTCGCGCGCACCGGAATCGAACAGCTCGTCGACCTTCGGGTTGGAATAGCCCTCGACGTTGTTGAAGGGCGAGCCCTTGGCGATGTTGGCGGTGGTGTAGTTGCGCGCCACGCCCAGCGCCGGGTCGCCGTACTGGTAGACGTAGGTGAAGGCGAGGTCGTAGTCCCAGTCATTCAGGCGCTGGTTCCAGCCGGCCACGTCGGTGGCGGTCATCTCGACCTTGATGCCGGCCTGGGCCAGGTTCTGCTTCAGGATCTCGGCCTGCCGCGACCAGGTCTCGCCGTAGGGCAGCGGCAGCAGCCGCAGCGTCTCGCCCTTGTAGCCCGATTCGGCCAGCAGCTTCTTGGCCGTTTCCACGTTGCGCGGGTACTTGGCGACGTCGGTGCTGTAGAACTTGATGTTGCTGTTGAAGGGGCCGGTGGCGGGCTTGGCGAAGCCCTGCCATGCGATCTTGGCCATGGCCTCGCGGTCGATGGCGAACATCACGGCCTGGCGGAACTTGACGTTGTCCATCGGCGCCTTGCGGTTGTTCAGCCACAGCCACGAATGCGGCGCGAAGAACTCCCAGCCCTTGGTGGTGACCGCGACGCCCGGCAGCTTGGACAGGCGCTGCACGTCGAAGTACTCGACCGCGCCGCCGGGCACCAGGTCGACCTTGCCCGATTCGAAGGCCGCGGCGCGCGAGGCCGCGTCGGGAATGACGTGGAAGTAGACGCTGTCGACCAACGGCACGTCTTTCACGTGGTACTTGTCGTTGGCCACGAGCTGGATGTACGAGCCCTTGACCCACTCCTTGAACTTGAACGGCCCGGTGCCGATGGGCGTGGCGTTGGCGGGGTTGGTCGCGAAGTCGGTGCCTTCGTAGATGTGCTTCGGGATCATCGGCATGCTGCCGACCTCGAAGATGCCGATGAAGGGGCCGAAGGGGTACTTGAGCTTGAACTCGACGGTGAGCGGATCGACCGCGCGGATGCTTTCCACCGCGGCCAGGTTGGCCCGCAGGCGCGCATGCGTCTTGCGCAGGAACACGTCGGCCGAGAACACCACGTCGGCCGAGGTGAAGGGCTTGCCGTCATGCCAGGTGACGCCGGGCTTGAGCTTGAAGGTGTAGAGCGTGCCTTCCTTGTTGACGGTCCACGCGGTGGCCAGCGAGGGCAACGGGGTGATCTTCTCGTCGTAGCGCAGCAGGCCTTCGTAGATGTTGCCGGAGATCATCTGCGTGGGGCCGTTCTGCGTGATGCCCAGCATCAGCCCCGGCGGCTCCGGCTGGACGACGGCGTTGATCACGCCGCCCTTCCTGCCCGCGGCCAGGAGGTGCAGGGGAACGCCGGCCAGCGTCAGGCCGGCGGTGGCAGCGGCACCCATCTGGATGAGGTTGCGACGTTTCATGAGGGCGAACTCCTTCTGGCTCTTTCGAGGTGGTGGACAGGGTCAGGGGGACGGGATGGGAAAGCGGGGGGCAGCGGCTCAGTCGCGGAACGACGTGGCCGGTGCGGGCTCGATGCGCTGCAGCATCGCGCGCCATTCGCGCGCGTTCGGGTCGGATTGGCCGGGCAGGTAGCTGCCGCCGCCGGCCTCGTACTGCTGCGCGGTCTTTTCGCAGACCTCGGCCGGCACCGGGTACACCGGCAGGCCGCTCGACTGGATGGCGACCTGCACGCGGCAGGCACGCTCCAGGTTCAGCATCAGGATGAAGGCTTCCGACACCGTGCGGCCCAGCGTCACCAGGCCGTGGTTGCGCAGGATGAGCGCGCGCGCCGTGGGGCCCAGGTCGGCCACGAGGCGCTCGCGCTCCTCGGGGTCGAGCGCGATGCCCTCGAAGTCGTGATAGACCACGCGCTGATAGAACTGCAGCGCCCACTGGTTGCAGGGCTGCAGCCCGCCGGCCAGCGACGACACCGCCACGCCCGCCACCGTGTGGGTGTGCAGCACGCAGGCCGCGTCGTGGCGCGCCGCGTGCACCGCGCTGTGAATGGTGAAGCCGGCCGGGTTCACGTCGTAGGGCGAGTCGTCGAGGATGCGGCCTTCCAGGTCGATCTTGACCAGCGACGAGGCGGTGATGTCGCGGAACAGCATCCCGAAGGGGTTGATCAGGAACTGGTCTTCGGTTCCCGGCACACGCGCGGAGATGTGCGTGTAGATGCTGTCGTCCATGCCGTAGTGCGCCACCAGCCGGTAGGCCGCGGCCAGGTCTTGTCGGACCTGGCGCTCGGCGTCTGAGACGGGCGGGGCCTTGCGGTCCACTGCGTGCAGTTGCATATCGCGTTCCTTTCCACAGGCCCGGCCGGGCGGGCCTTGCCTTGTTGATGGGTTCGTCGGATTGACTGCGAGCTGTCGACAGTCAACCAGCGACAGTCTTAAGCAATATGCGGGCCCGCGTGATGGGGTAAGCCCTTGGGTGGCCCTCCAAATCGGCGCCGTTCAGAGGGCGGAACGCAAAAAAGCCGACGGCGCGCACCCGAAAATGCGCGCCGCCGGCGTGGTTGGAGGCTGTCGTTCGTGCGCCCAAGCGCACCGATGGAGTGCTAGGGCAGGCGCCCTTCCTGGCGCAGCCGTGCGCCGATGCGCCGGATTTCGGCCTCGCCCTGGTCGAGCGTCGCCCGGCTGGTGTGCACCGAATAGTGGCCCATTACCAGCTCGTGCGGGTGCTTCGCCGCCGAGCCCAGCACGAAGGACGTGTCGCCACGGGCCACGAAGTCGATGACCGCGCTCGACTCCTCGAACACCGCGAGCTCGCCGCTACCGATCGGGCCGCCTCTGTCGTCGCCCGCTTCGAGCGCGCCTTCGTTGACCGCAACCCAGCCCACCGTGTGGCCGGCGGGCGGCACGTAGCTCCAGCGTTCGCCGTCTTTCAGCTGCACGGCCAGGTAGTTGATCGGAGCCGGTGCCGCGATGGCGCTCTGCGCCGCGCCGTAGCGCCCGAGCAGCACACGCGCCGGGCCCTCCTGCGGCACCTGCGAGGGCGCGAGGTACATGCTTTGCGCCGGTGCGTTCTCTTCCGAGGCGGGCAGCGCCACCCACAGCTGGAAGCCGCGCACGCGCTTCACGCCCGGCGCGGGTCCGCCGGTGTGCCACACGCCGTTGCCGGCGCGCATCCACTCCACGCCGCCGCCGAGCAGCGTGCCTTGCTCGCCGGTCGTGTCCTCGTAGAGCGTGTCGCCCTCGATCAGGTAAGTGAGCGTGGCAATGCCCGAGTGCGGATGCAGGCCGAAGCCCTTGTGGCCGCCCGTGGTGTCGAAGCCGAAGAGGTCGAGGAACACGAAGGGCTTGAGAAACTCGCCCAGGTCGCCGGGGCTCATCAGCCGCACGATTCCGCCGTGCTGCGAACCGCGCGTGCGGTAGACGATGGCGCGGGCCAGCGTTTCGACAGCAGCGGTGGTCATACAGCCTCCCTCGCCGTCTTCAGCGCCTTGGCCCACCAGGCGATGTCGTCGAGCATGCCGGTGGCCG
This sequence comes from Variovorax sp. GW821-FHT09D05, assembly GCF_059416325.1. Lineage (NCBI taxonomy): Bacteria > Pseudomonadati > Pseudomonadota > Betaproteobacteria > Burkholderiales > Comamonadaceae > Variovorax > Variovorax sp. GW821-FHT09D05. Next base: position 603,731 of record NZ_JBWKOZ010000002.1, read on the forward strand.
ACTGCGCGAGGTGCGGGAAGTCGTCGAAGCTCTTGCCCTGCTGCCAGATGCCGAGGAACTCGACCATGCCGATGTGCACGGCGTTGCGCACCGGCGCCATCTGCATCTCGACCGCCACCAGCCGCAGTTGCTCCACGGCCCGCGCCGCGCCCACGCCGCCGTAGCCCACGAAGCCGATCGGCTTGCGGATGAATTCCTTGTAGGCCCAGTCGATCGCGTTCTTCAGCACCGCGCTCGGGCCGTGGTTGTATTCGGGCGTGACGACGACCAGGCCGTCGAAGGTGGCCAGCTTGGCCTGCCAGCGTTGCGCGGCTTCATTCTTCACCGGCCCCCAGGCTGGCGCGCCCGCCTCGTTGAAGAAGGGCAGCGGATGGTCGCGCAGGTCGACCAGCTCGAAGGCGAGGTCGGTGCGCTGCTTGGCGATCTCGTGGATCCATTGCGCGGGCTTCTCTCCGAAGCGGCCTTCGCGGGTCGAGCCGAGGATGATGCCGATGCGGGGTTGTTGCTGGGTCATGGGGTACTCCAAATAAAGTTGAAGAAGATGAAGAGGAGGTCAGGCCGCCTTGACGGCCGGCCGGGGCACGGGCCGCAGGCGCCAGGCGACAAAGCCCGACAGCAGCGCCAGCACCATTGCCGGCACGGGGTTGCCGCCAATCAGCACCAGGTGCGTGGCCACGCCGCAGACCATGGTCGCGGCCAGCAGCAGGCCACCGAAGAAGCCGGTTGCGGGCACGAGCAGCAGCAGCGCACCGCCGACCTCGACCAGCCCCGTCACGTAGCGGAACCATTGGCCGAAGCCGATCGCGTCGAACACCTGGACCATCTGCGGCACACCGGCCAGCTTGGAGGCGCCGGCGGCGCCGAAAGCCAGCGCGAGCAGGATGCGAACGCCCCAGACGATGCGGCGCTGCATGGGAGAGGAAGTAGATGAAGAAGTCATGGGCATAAGGTTAGGCACGCACCCATTAATCGACTAGACGGTAGAGTCGGATTGCACTCGTCCAAAAATTGAAGGAATCAACCCGCCATGTTCGACCTCAACGACGTCGCCATGTTCGTGCAGGTGGTGCGCCACGGCAGCTTTGCCGAGGCGGCCCGGCGGCTGGGCCTGCCGCCCAACACCGTGAGCCGGCGCATCCAGCAGCTCGAATCGCAACTGGGCACGCGGCTGATGCAGCGCTCGACACGCAAGCTGACGCTGACCAGCGCCGGGCAGGATTTTCATGACCGGTGCGCGGGGCTGGTCGACGGGCTGGCTGCGGCCGGGCAGGCGCTGGTGGCCGGAGGCCAGGAGCCCAGCGGCCTCGTACGAGTGGCGGCGCCGGCGGATTTTTTCGATTTCTTCCCGATGGAATGGGTGTCCGACTTCCTGGTCGCGCATCCGCTGGTGAAGCTCGACTTCGTGCTCAGCGACGCGGCCGCCGACCTCATCGCGGAGCAGATCGACGTGGCCTTCCGCGGCGGCGTGCTGCGCGATTCGGGCTACATCGGCCGGCGGCTGGCCACCCGCAGCGGCGGCCTGCTGGCAAGCCCCGCCTACATCGCGCAACGCGGGGAGCCCACAACATTGCAGGAGCTGGCGGACCACGACTGCGTGACGCCACCGCACCCCAGCGGCCACACGATCTGGCGCCTCACGGGTCCCGAGGGGGTGGAAGAAGAAGTGCAGGTCACCGGCCGGTTCACCGGCAACACCGCCCAGGCACTGCGCAAGGCGGCGCTGGCCGGGCTGGGCATTGCGCAGCTGCCGCCGGCGATGGCGACGCGCGACGAACAGGAAGGGCGGCTGGTGCGGGTGCTGCCGCAGTACGAGTACACCGGCCGGGGGCTCAGCGTGGTCTACCCGAGCCGCAAGCACCTGCCGCTGGCGGTGTCGGCCTTCATCGACCTGGTGATGAGCAAGCTCGACCACATGGACATGCTGCAGGAGCTGCCGTCTTCCGGGAAGGCTCAGGGCCTTTTCGTTTCCACTGAAAATGCCACCCCATGAAAATCGAAAAAGACACCGTCGTCACCATCAAGTACAAGGTCTCCGACGCCCAGGGCAAGCTCATCGAAGCGAGCCCCGAGCCGATGGCCTACCTGCATGGCGGCTACGAGAACACGCTGCCCAAGATCGAGGAAGCCCTCGATGGCAAGGAAAAGGGCTACCAGACCGTGCTGAACCTCGCGCCCGAAGACGCCTTCGGCCAGCGCGACGAGACGCTGGTGCGAAGCATTCCCAAGACCGACTTTCCGCCGGGCGTGAAGGTCGGCGGCCAGTTGCAGGGCCGGCTCGACGACGGCACCGAGCATGTCTTCACCGTCATGAAGATCAAGGGCCCGGTCGTGCTGCTCGACGGCAACCATCCATGGGCCGGCAAGGCGCTGCGCTTCAGCCTGCAGGTGACGGATGTGCGTGCGGCGCTGCCGGTGGAAATCGAGCACCGGCATGTTCATGGGGCGCACGGGCACCATCACTGAGGCGATGGCGGTTCGTTAGGCCGCCCGGTCAGTTCTTCTTCCAGAACCGCGGCGCATCCTCGATCTTCGCCAGCGCCTTGTGGCAGGCCTTCGCGCCGGCTGCATGCCGCGCGGTGAACCATCCCACCGCAAACCACGCACGCGCATCGCGCGCGGTGGCCTCTCGGTACAGCGCGAGCGCGACGGCCTCGTCGTTGAACTCGCCCAGCGCATCCTGCGCGGGGCGCAGTGCTTTCAGGTAGCGCGCGACGGCGCTGCCGTCTTCCTTCTCGAACAGCGGCGCCACGAACTCGGCGAGGTAGCGCAGGCGCTTGAGTCGCTTGCGCACGCGGTGCTGGCTTTCGGTATCGAGCGACTCGAAGCGCTCACCGTCGCGCAGCACCTGTTTGTGCAGGCGCTGCAGGCGTTTGCGCAGCAGGCGGCGCACGGCATTGGCGTTGATGGGCGCGGGTGCCGAAGGAACTGCCGGGCTGTCTTCGGTGGCGACGGTCGCCGGTGCGGCTTCCACAGACTTCGCAGCGGTAAAGCCAATCAGCGAAACGAGCACGTTCTGGAACGCCGGGGCGCGCACGATGTCACCGGGCGATAGCGTGCTGGCCGCTGTATCGCCGCCGGCCAGCGGATCGAAGTCCGGCGCACCCGCCTCGCGCAGCCGGGGCTGCGCGAGCTTCACGACCTGTTCGCGATCACGCAATGCGCCCAGCGCGCGGAAGGCGTCGACCAGCGGCGGCTCCCATTCGGCCGTGTCGAACTGGCCCAGCTCCGGCAGCTCGCGCAACGCCGTGCGCAGCCGGCGGATGCCGATGCGCAGCTGGTGGATCTGCTCTTCATCTGTACTCCCCGCCGCGATCTCGCTGGCATTGGGCAGCATCTGCGCCAGGCACGATGCCACCACGGCCTGCTGCACGGCCCGCCCGTCGGGGTGCTGCGTGGCGAAGCGTGGCGCTTCGGCCTTCGCCGCTTCGACGGTCTCCTGCGCCGCGAGCAGGCGCGCGCCGCGCTCCGCCTTCGACACGGTGCTGAACCACAGCCCATGCTGCTGCGACCAACGCCGCGCGAGCGACACCAGGCCCTGCACGTCGCCGCGCTTGAGTTCGAGCTCCAGCTCGCACACCGGTGATTCACGCTGCTCGGGCGTGCCCGCGTGCGCGACGACCTTGCCGATGTCCAGCGCCATCTCCACCACAGCGCCGCCGGTCCCGTTGACGCGCACGTCGCGCGTGAGCCGCACGATGTCGGTCGATTGCCGCTCGACCAGCGGCGCGCCGCCCCCTTCGGCCAGCAGCTTCGAAAGCCGGTCGCCCACGGGCGTGCCCTGATGGCGCTGCGGATCGATCTGCGGCGCCGCAGCCGCCGTACCCAGGTCGACGTTGTGCTCCAGCCGGTGCAGCGCGTTGTCGCCGGTGGCCTTCACGGTCTGCACCCAGCGCCGGCCTTCCTTGCGCAGCCGCAGCACCATGCCGTCGGCGGCGAGCCGCTGGTCGGCGGTGTCGAAGTAGCGGGCCTGCAGGCGCGTGCGCACGACGGCGCCACGCTTCAGGGCGGCTTCGACGGCCTTCAGGCGGCCGGCGGGAATGCAGAACTTGAACTCGATTTCCATGGGGGCCATGATGCCCCGTCTTTTTTCTCATGCGCAACGTCGCATCGGGTACTCCGGGGCACGCCGCCCTTGCCAACCGTTGCGAGCACGGGGATGGCTTCCTCGATTGCGAACAACCGGTTTAGCGTGGTTGCTCATCGGTCTGCAACTCCACCAGCGCCCGGTACAGTTGCTCGGCTGAGATCGGCTTGTGCAGCAGTGGAATACCGCTGGCCAGGGCTTCGCGCAGGCGCTCCGAGGCAGTGTCGCCGGTGATGATGAGGGCGGGTGTATGACGCCCCCCCTGCCGATGCAATTGCTGACGCAATTCAGTGATGGCGTGAGCCCCGGTGCGTGGCCCGCGCAGTCGATAGTCGCTGATGATGCATGCAGGGGGGTTTTGCAGGGCCAGCGGCAGTGCTTCCTCCAGGGATTCGGCGTTGTCGCAGGGGCAGCCCCAACTTTGCAGCAGGTGCGCCATGGCGCTGCGCACAGCGGCATCGTCGTCGATCACCAGTACCCGCATGGGTTGCAACTGCGGCCCTTTTTGTCGCGGAGGCGGCACGGGTGCTACCGACAGGGGTAGCTCCAGCCGGAACACGCTGCCCCGCTCAGGCTTGGATGACAAGGTCAGCCCATGGCCCATTGATCTCGCCAGTCCGTCGGCAATGGCCAGGCCGAGCCCCAGGCCTTTGTGCCGGTCGCGCTCGGGGTTGCCCAGTTGGTGAAACTCCCGAAAGATGGCTTGCTGGTCGGCTGGCGCGATGCCTATGCCGGTGTCCCACACCTCGACGCTCACGGTGTGCCGGCGTTTTCGGCAGCTAACCAGCAGGCCGCCGCGCTGGGTATAGCGGATGGCGTTGGAGACCAGGTTGCGCACCACCATGCCGACCAGGATGGCATCGGATTGCACGGCAAGCCGGGTTTCCCGCGAGCGGTAGACCAGCCCCTTGGCATCGGCCAGCGGAGCGAAGTCGTTCTCGATCTGGTAGAGCAGGTCTTGCAGGAGAAAGGGTTGTATCTGGGGCTGCACGACACCGGCTTCGATGCGCGAAAAGTCCAGCAGGGTGTTGAGCATGTCGCTGGAGGCGCGCCAGGCCGACTGGGTGCTGACCAACACCTCGCTTTGATACGGTGACAGCGGGGTACGCGACAGCACGTCCAGAAACATGCCTTGGGCGTGGATCGGCTGGCGCAAGTCGTGGCTTGCGGCGGCCAGGAAACGCGACTTGGCCAGGTTTGCCTGTTCGGCCGCTTCTTTCTGGACATGCAGGCGTTCGGCCAGGTCAGCAATCTGGAAGCGAGCCCGCAACGATTCGGTCAGCTTGTCGTTGAGCGTCCGGGCAAAGCGCACCGCCAGCAGCGAATAGGCAAAAATCGTCAGGGCGACGGCCTGGTACAAGCGATTGCCAAGCATCAGGTTGCCCGCGACGGCACTCACCGCGCAGGGCAGGAAAAAGGCATGGAAGGTCGGCAGATGGATCGTCTGCGAAATCAGGGAGCTCGAGACCATGCCGGCCAGCATGAGGGTGACCAGCAAGCGGTGCTCAATGTCGCCGTACTGGAGCAAGCACAGAGCACCACCAGCCCACAGCAATCCCGAGGCGAGCGACAGGACCGTGTGCAGATGAATCCGGCGGCCCACCTCCGCTTCCGTAACGCTCTGGTGCCGCAGCCACCACCAGCATGCCAGGCGCACCAACGCGTGCCCAACCAGCAACCCGCTCCACACCAGCAGCACGGCCAGAGGAATAACCTCGTTCATCACCCACAGCAGTGCAGTGGCCACCAACAGGCTGCCAAGGACGATGAAGGGCACGTTGCTCTGCAACGTGATGAACTGATGCAACTGGATCTGGGATTCGGCCTTGGAAGACAGGGGCGAAGGAGCGGGAGACGGGTTCATCTAGGCAACCTTCGGAAACTACCAGGGCCTGCGCTGTTTCACGTTGAGGATTTGCTTACGCAACGCCCCCTGTCCGCCCTCGGGCGGACAGGGGGCGTTGCGCAAGTCCGGTTAACCAATCAGCCCGTTTTGGCGTGCCGCAAACGTGGCCTGCGAGCGGCTGTTGACCCCCAGCAAGCCCAGGACCGCTTGCACATGTCCGCGCACGGTGAACTCCGACACCTGCAGGCGCCGGGCAATGAGCTTGTTGGGCAGACCCTCGCACAGCAGGTCCAGCACCTCGCATTGGCGGGGGGTCAGCCGGGGCACGGTGGGCTTTGCCGGGGCGGTGCCGGCGAGGGGCGGCTGCTGCAGATGCGCCAGGGTTTGGCGAATCACTGAGATGATCTTGTCCGGGGTATCGCCCTTGGAGACGAAAGCCGCCGCGCCGCGTGCCAGGGCCTGGGCGATGGTGTCGGGCGTCGCGATGGAGGACAGCATCACCACCGGCACCTGTGGCCAGCGCTGCCGAAGCAGCCCCAGCCCCTCCAGTCCGTTGACACCCTGCAGCTGGATGTCGAGCAGCACCAGCGCGGGGGGCTCGTCCGTCGTGCGCACGGCTTGCTCCAGGGATGCCGCCTCCAATACCTCGACGTCGGCCATGCCCTGCAGCAAAACCAGACGCAGACCCGAGCGGAAAAGCGCGTGGTCGTCGATGAGCAGCAAATGCATGAGCGACATGCGCAAATTAAAACATTGGTTGCAAAGAGTTTCAATCAGTCAATATTGACTATATGCGGGCCGGTGCGCCCTGGGCAGCATGCAATTTTTTTCATGCAAAAAACAGGGGCTATTTCTCCATGAACCACGCCTACCGCCTCGTCTGGAGCGACGCCGCCGCACGCTTCGTGCCTGCCCCCGAGACCGCCAAGGGGCGCGGCAAGTCGTCAGGCCGTGGCGCTGCCGTCGTGGCGCTCTGTGTGGCGCTGCTGGCCAGCGGCGCGTGGGCTGGCCCCAGCGGTGGCAGCGTGAGCGCCGGTAGCGGCAGCATCAGCCAGAGCGGCGCCACCACCACCATCACCCAGGCCAGCCAGAACCTGTCCATCAACTGGGCCAGCTTCGGCATTGCCGCCGGAGAACGCGTCAACTTCGTGCAGCCCGGTGCCAGCGCCATTGCGCTGAACCGGGTCGTTGGCTCCGAGTCCTCGGTCATCAACGGCAGCCTGAGCGCCAACGGTCAGGTGTGGATCCTCAACCCCAACGGCGTGCTGTTCGGCAGCACGGCCAGCGTCAACGTCGGTGGCCTGGTGGCCTCCACGCTGAGCCTGAGCGATGCCGACTTCCTGGCCGGCAAACGCAGTTTCAGCGCGAATGGAGGCCAGGGCACGGTGGTCAACCAGGGCAGCCTGACCGGCGGCTACGTGGCCCTCTTGGGCAAGCAGGCCGGCAACAGCGGCACCATCACCACCGCCAACGGCACGGCGGCACTGGCCGCGGGCGACAAGATCACGCTGGACTTCAGCGGCAGCAGGCTGCTGTCGGTGCAGGTGGACGAAGGCACCCTGAACGCCCTGGCCGAGAACAAGGGACTGATCCGCGCCGACAACGGCAAGGTGATCCTCACGGCCAGCGCCAAGGATGCGCTGCTGAATACGGTGGTCAACAACGAGGGCGTGATCGAAGCCAAGGGCATCGATGCCGCGGGCGGCACCATCCTCTTGCTGGGCGGCCTCAACGGCGGCACCGTCAAGGTGGCGGGCACGCTGGACGCCTCGGCCAGCGGCGCCCACGACGGCGGCTTCATCGAGACCAGCGGCGCGCATGTGCAGGTGGCCGGTGGGGCGAAGGTCAGCACGCTGTCGGAGACAGGCAAGACCGGCACCTGGCTGGTCGACCCGACCGACTTCACCGTCAGCGCCGGCAGCGCGGCCGGCACCACGAGCGGCATCGGCGCCGACACGCTGTCGGCCAACCTGGCAACGACCAACGTCACGCTGGCCACCGACAACAGCACGGGCACGGACAGCGGCGACATCAACGTCAACGCGGCGGTGAGCTGGGGGGCCAACACCACGCTGACGCTGAATGCGTACCACGACATCAACATCAATGCAGCCATCACTGCCACGGGCACCAGCGCCGGGTTGGTGCTCAACCACGGCAACTACGCCAGCACAGGAACGGTCACCAGCGGCACCGACTACAACGTGAAGGCGCCCATCACCTTGAGCGGTGCCAACGCCACGCTGGGCATCAATGGCACCAGCTACACGCTGATCCACAGCATGGCGCAGCTCGATGCCATTGACAGCACCGGCCTGGGCGGCAACTACGCGCTCGCGCAGGACCTCGATGCCGGCGGCATCACCTACACCAGTGCGCTGGTGGGCTCGGCCAGCACCCCCTTCAGCGGCCGCTTTGCAGGCCTGGGCCATGCCATCTCGAACCTGACCATCAGCGCCGGCAGCGCCGACTACGTGGGCCTGTTCGCGCAAAACTTCGGCACCCTCCGTGATCTGGGCCTGGTCGGCGGCAGTGTGTCGGGCGGCGACCGCGTCGGCGGCCTGGCAGGCTACAGCGGCGTCAGCGGCAGCATCAGCAACGCCTATGTCGCCGGCAGTGTTTCGGCAACTGGCGACGACGTCGGCGGGCTGGTGGGCCGGAACTACGGCACGATCAGCAGCTCTCATGCCACCGGCAGCGTTGCCGGAACCAGCGACAACGTCGGCGGGCTGGCGGGCTGGAACAGCGGCAGCATCAGCGACGCTTATGCCACGGCCAGCGTTTCGGCGGCCGGCTTCAACGCCGGCGGGCTGGTGGGCTGGAACGACGGCGGCACGATCAGCAACGCCTATGCCACCGGCAGCGTTTTGGCAACTGCCGGCTCCGCCGGCGGGCTGACGGGCACGAACGGCGGCAGCATCAACGACGCCTATGCCACCGGCAGCGTTTCAGGAGACACCGCCGTCGGCGGGCTGGCGGGCGTGAACGCTGGCAGCATCAGCAACGCCTATGCCACCGGCAGCGCCTCGGGAACCAGCTACGTCGGTGGGGTGGTGGGCTGGAACCTTGGCAGCATCAGCAACGCCTATGCCACCGGCAGCGTCTCGGGGGGCGCCAACGTTGGCGGGCTGGTGGGCTTGAACGACGGCAGCATCGGCAACGCCTACTGGGACAGCAGCACCACGGGCCAAGGCGCCGCGGTGGGTACGAACAGCGGCACGGTCACCAGCGTCAACGCTGTCACCAGCGGCACCGCCTACAGCCACGGCAGCTATACCAACCTCGGCACCTGGACCGAAACGGTTTCGGGCTCCGGCGTGTGGGTGGCCAAGGACGGCAGCGGCAACCCGCAGTGGGTGATGGTCGAAGGCGCGACCCGCCCGTTCCTGTACAGCGAGTACTCCACCAGCATCCGCAACGCCCACCAGCTGCAGCTGATGGCCTACAACCTCTCCGCCAGCTACAGCCTGGCCGCCGATGTCGACGCCAGCGAAACCGCCGGCGCCAACCCCAGCGGCATGTGGACCACGGCCGGCTTCTCGCCGGTGGGCAATGACACGGTGGCGTTCAGCGGCAGCCTGGACGGCCAAAGCCACACCATCACTGACCTGGTGATCAACCGCGGCACGACGTCGAAGGTCGGGCTGTTCGGCCAGGCCGGCAGCAGCAGCGTGATCCAAGGCGTCGGCCTGCTGGGCGGCAGAGTCACCGGCCGCGACGAGGTGGGCAGTCTGGTGGGCCACAACGAAGGCGGCATCAGCAATGCTTACGCCACGGGAACCGTCAGCGGGGCCAACAGTGTGGGCGGCCTGGTGGGCTTCAACTTCGGCGGCAACATCAGCAATTCCTTTGCCACGGGCGATGTCAATGGCGCCGGCGACAGCGTTGGTGGCCTGCTGGGATTCAGCTACGCCGGCAGCATCAGTGGTGCCCACGCCACGGGTGCCGTCGATGGCTCCGGCAACGATGTCGGCGGCCTGGTGGGCCACAGCGCCGGCAGTGGCGGCAGCATCAGCGATGCCTACGCCACCGGCGCCGTCAATGGCACCGGCAACGATGTCGGTGGCCTGGTGGGCTACAACCGCGGCAGCATCAGCAATTCATACGCCACTGGTGCCGTCACCAGCGCGGGCAACCATGTTGGTGGACTGACGGGCCTTCTCGACCTTGGCAGCATCAGCAATGCATACGCCACGGGCGCTGTCAGCAGTTCCAACGCAGCTGGGGTCGTGGGCGGCCTGGTGGGCTACAACTCCCTCGGCAGCATCGGCAACGCCCATGCCACGGGAGCTGTCAGCGGTGTCGCCTCCCTGGGCGGCCTGGTGGGCTACAACTACAGCGGCAGCATCAGCGATGCCTACGCCACGGGTAACGTCAGTGGTTCCGGCATCAATGTCGGTGGCCTCGTGGGCCTCAACGACGGCAGCATCGGCGCCGCCCACGCCACGGGGGCCGTCAGCGGGACCACCGCGGTGGGCGGCTTGGTGGGCCGCAACAGCGGCAGCATCGGCAGTTCCTACGCCATCGGCACCGCCACGGGCACGGACGACGTGGGCGGGCTGGTGGGCTTCAACTTCAGCGGCACCAACAGCATCAACAATGTCTACGCCATGGGCGCCGTCAGTGCATCCAATGACTATGCCGGCGGTCTGGTGGGCCGAAGCGGCGCTGGCAGCATCAGCAATGCCTACGCCACCGGGGCCGTCAGTGCGTCCAATGCCTATGCAGGCGGCCTGATGGGCTGGAATGCCGGGAGCGTCCTCAACACCTACGCCACCGGCGCCGTCAGCAGCTCCGGCGTTCTGGGCAGCCTGGTGGGCCACAACGCCGGCAGCATCACGGCATCGTTCTGGCTCGGTGCGGGCAACACTGGCGTTGGCACCCAAGCGGGGTCGGTCGATGCGCTGACGCGCGGCCTGAGCGGCAGCGAAGCCACCAGCGCCAGCATCTACAGCGCCGCCGGCTGGGACATCGCCACCACCGGCGGCACCAGCGCGGTGTGGCGCATCTACGAGGGCAACACCATGCCCTTGCTGCGCAGCTTCCTGACCGCGCTGACCGTCACGGCCGGCAACGTCAGCAAGACCTATGACGGCACGACCAGCTTCAGCAGCAGCTACACCCTCAGCGATCCAGGTGCCAACACCGGCCTCATCTTGGGGACCGCGAGCTACGACACCAGCAGCAAGAATGTGGGCAGTTACGCCATCATCGTCGGCGGCCTGTATTCCAGCCAGCAGGGCTACGACCTGATTTCAGCGGGTACGGCCAGCATCACCGCCGCCACGCTGACCGTCAGCGGCGCGACTGCGGCCGACAAGACCTATGACGGCACGACTGCCGCCACGGTCAGCGGCGGCAGTTTGAGCGGCCTGGTCGGCGGCGACACCGTGGCGCTGAGCCAGAGCGGCAGCTTCAGCGACAAGAACGCCGGCACCGGCAAGACCGTCACCGAGACTTTCGCCATCAGCGGCAGCGATGCCGGCAACTACGTGCTGGCCAGCAGCAGCGGCGCGACCACGGCAAACATCAATGCCGCCACGCTGACCGTCAGCGGCGCGACTGCGGCCGACAAGACCTATGACGGCACGACTGCCGCCACGGTCAGCGGCGG
>NZ_JBWKOZ010000002.1:615368-706790 GCF_059416325.1 Variovorax sp. GW821-FHT09D05
AGCGGCCTGGTCGGCGGCGACACCGTGGCGCTGAGCCAGAGCGGCAGCTTCAGCGACAAGAACGCCGGCACCGGCAAGACTGTCACCGAGACTTTCGCCATCAGCGGCAGCGATGCCGGCAACTACGTGCTGGCCAGCAACAGCGCCACCACCACGGCCAGCATCACCGCCGCCGCGTTGACGGTCACCGCCAACAACGACAGCCGCGTCGCCGACGGCAGTGCCTACAGCGGCGGCAATGGCGTCAGCTACAGCGGCTTCGTCAATGGCGAGACCGCAAGCGTGCTCAACGGCAGGCTGGTCTATGGCGGCAGCGCCCAGGGCGCCACCGCGGCCGGCAGCTACAGCATCGCGGCCGGCGGGCTGAGCTCGGGCAATTACACGCTGAGCTATGTCGACGGTGCGCTGGTGATCAGCGCGGCGGCGCCCAGCCCCGCTCCGTCGAGCGCCGTGCCGTTGAGCCCCGTGCCGTCGAGCGCCAACCCGTCGCTTGGCGATGCGCAGCAGCGCGCAGTGGCCAGCCTGGCCGACTGGCCGAAGCCGCCGGCCAATCCGCACGAGCCGCTGCGCATCGAGTATTGCGGTCTGAACATGGACCAACCCGCGACCGACTTCTTCACCCGCAACGAGAACAAGCTTTCATGCATGTCACGCCTCGAATCCCGCTGAGCCTGCTTTCTATCGCCCTGGCTCTGGTTCCCACCATCGCCGTCGGCCAGGTCCGCACGCTCCCCGATGCCGGCCAGATCCTGCAGGAACCCCGTGCTCCGCAGCCGATCCCCAGCACCGGAGCTCCGGCCCTGACCATCGACAAGCCCGGCGCCGGTAGCGTGGCCGAGGGCGGTGCCCAGGTTCGCGTGGTGGCCATCCACTTCAGCGGCAACACCGCCTTCGGCAGCGCCGCCCTGGAAAGCCTGCTGACCGACGCCATCGGCAAGGAACAGACCTTTGCCGACCTCAGCCGCCTGGCCGCGCGCGTGACGCGGCATTACCGGGAGGCGGGCTATCTTGTCGCCCGGGCCTACCTGCCGGCGCAAGAGCTCAAGAACGGCGTGCTCGATATCGCCGTGCTGGAGGGCAACCTGGGCCAGGTCAGCATCACCAACAACGCCGGCCTCAAGGACTCGGCCCTTGCTCCCTTGAGCGCCCTGCCGCTGAACGCCCCGGTGCAAGCCCAAAGCCTGGACCGCACCCTGCTCACACTGTCGGACCTGCCGGGCACCCGCGTGCAGTCCACTCTGCGCCCGGGCACGACCGTGGGGGCATCGGACCTGCTGGTGGAGGTGGACAAGACCCGCGCCATCCAGGGCATTGCCGATATCGACAACTTCGGCAGCACCTACACCGGGCAGTACCGCGTGGGCACCAGCCTGTACTGGAACAATCCGCTGGACCGGGGCGACCAGATGAGCTTGCGGCTGCAGGCCAGCAACACCAGCATGCACTACGCGCGCCTGGGCTACCAGCTGCCGCTGGGCGCCAGCGGCACGCGCGTGGGCGTGGCCGTGTCGCACCTCGACTATCGCCTGGGCAAGGACTTTGCGGCACTGGATGCCGACGGCAAGGCCGATACCGTCAGCCTGTATGTGCGCCAGCCCTTGCTGCGCAGCCTGGAGAACAACTGGTATGCCCAGCTCCAGGTGGACGCCAAGAATCTGCGCGACACCGTGGGCAGCACCGCCACCACGTCGGTGCACCAGCTGCGCAATGTCGTGCTGGGGCTGAACGGCGACTGGCAGGATACGCTGGGTGGTGCTGCCGGCAACAGTCTGGCCGTGAACCTGACCACCGGCCAACTGCGGCTGGACAATGACAGCCTGGCGCAAGACGCGGCCAGCACCCAAAGCGCCGGGCACTTCAGCAAGCTGAACTACCAGTTGCAACGCGTGCAGGCCTTGCGCCCCAACTGGTCGCTGGTACTCAACCTCGGCGGCCAGATGGCCGACAGGAACCTGGCTTCGGCGGAGAAATTCAGCCTGGGCGGCAACAACGGAGTGCGGGCCTATGCGCAAGGCGAGGCCCTTGGCGACGCAGGCTGGCTGGCCAGTGCGGCCCTGCGCTGGCAGCCCGCGCCGGGCTGGCAACTGCAAGCTTTCTACGACGCGGGAGGCGTGCAGCTCAACCACCGTGCCTGGAACCGGACCGGCAGCACCAGCAACCGTGCGCATCTGGCCGGCGCCGGTCTGGGCGTGGGCTGGGCGACGGACAAGTTGGCGTTCTCGCTCACCTCTGCCTGGGCCACCGAGGGCCGGGCCAGCGATGGCCGCCGCGGCGGCGCGCGGCTGTGGGCGCAGGCGACTGTGGCGTTCTGAATGCTCGCCTGGAAAAAAGATGTGGACGCCGTCCATTTTCTTTGATATCTTTTGTGGACGGTGTACACAAGACACCGCGAAACACCTCCACATCCATCCATCCACCGATACAGGACGACACCATGGCCACCAAGCAGATCTTCGTGAACCTCCCCGTCAAGAACCTCGAGAAGACCAAGACCTTCTTCGCCGCGCTGGGCTATACCTTCAACGCGCAGTTCACCGACGCCAACGCCGCGTGCATGGTCGTCCAGAAGGACAGCATCCACGTCATGCTGCTGGTCGAGGAGTTCTTCAAGACCTTCACCACCAAGAGCCTCACCGACACGTCGAAGAGCACCGAAGTGCTGCTGTGCCTCTCGTGCGAGAGCCGCGCCGAAGTCGACGAGCTGGTGGCCAAGGCAAAGGCGGCCGGAGGCACCATCCCGGGCGAGCCGAAGGACTACGGCTTCATGTACGGCCATGGCTTCCAGGACATCGACGGCCACCTGTGGGAGCTGGTGTACATGGACCCGAACGCCGCCGTGACGCACCAGAACCCGTGATGTAACGCCACGCCGCTGAAGAACCAGAGCGATGCCCATCGTTCCATACGCGCTCTTCACTGTTGCACGGAAGGCCTCTACCGGAAGGCGGCGGCGCCCCGATATTCCATCCACTGGCGCGGCATCATCGGCCGCGCCCCATATGGAAAGGAATATCGAAATGTCCGACAACAACAAGGGCCCCGTCGTCCAGGTCAAGCCACTCGGCTTCCCGTGGCAGACGATCGACCCGTTCCTGTTCTGCGTCTACCACGACGACGCCTACCCGAAGGCCAACGGCCAGATGGGCCCCGAGGCCTCGCTGGCCGGTCGCCAGATCGGCCAGGACTTCAGCCGCAAGGACGGCTGGAGCATGTACCACGGCGACACGGTGCCGGGCTTTCCCTCGCACCCGCACCGCGGCTTCGAAACCGTGACCATCGTGCGCAAGGGCCTCGTCGATCATTCCGACTCGCTGGGCGCCACCGCGCGCTTCGGCGGCGGCGACGTGCAGTGGCTCACGGCCGGCAAGGGCATCGTGCACTCTGAAATGTTCCCGCTGCTCGACGCCGGCGCGCCGAACCCGCTGGAGCTGTTCCAGATCTGGCTCAACCTGCCAGCCAGGAGCAAGATGGCCGAGCCGCACTTCACGATGTTCTGGTCCGACGCCATTCCGCGCTTCGCCTCCGACGATGCGAAGGGCGGCCGCACCGAGGTTGCAGTCATCGCGGGCCGGCTCGGCGACGCCGCCAGCGGACAGGACCCGATCCAGCCGCTGGCGCCGCCGCCCGATTCATGGGCCGCCCAGGCCGACGCCGACGTGGCGATCTGGACGCTGAAGATGACGCCCGGCGCGCAATGGACGCTGCCGGCCGCCACGGGCGAAGGCACGCGGCGCATGCTGTACTTCTTCAAGGGAGCGGTTGCACACATTGCCGGCGAGCGCGTGGAAGGCCCGGCCGCTGTCGAGCTGCGCGCGGATGCGGCCGTGGAGATCGTCAACGGCAACGACGAGACGAGCGAGTTCCTGGTGTTGCAGGGCCGCCCGATCGCCGAGCCGGTGGCGCAGTACGGCCCCTTCGTGATGAACACGCAGGCCGAGATCAGCCAGACCATGGCCGACTACCGTCGCACGCAGTTCGGTGGCTGGCCGTGGGACGATCCGGCGCCGGTGCACGACCGCGAGGCCGCGCGCTTTGCGCGGCACCCCGGCGGCCACGAAGAAGTGCCGGGAGCCTGAGCGAAAAAAGACGTTCTTCGTCAGAACGTCTTGAGCACCTCGATGCTGGGGGCCGTCATGCTGGGCACGAACTCGGTCACGTCGGCGCGCGCCACGCCGCCCTGCACGAACGGATCGCGCGCCAGCACGGCCTCCAGCCCTTCACGGTCGCCCGACCGGGCGAGGATCACGCCACCCGTGCGCGGCACCTGGCGGCCCGAAGCCACGAACAGCCCGCTTTCGTAGTGCTTCCTCAACCAGACCATGTGCGGGTCCATCAGCGCGTCGACTTCTTCGAGCGGGCGGATGTAGGTGAGGGTGACGATGAACATGGGCAGGGCTGCGGTGAATTCGGAAGCCCCGATCCTATGACCTTGGCAAGACGCCCGCCCGGGCGAGGTGTGCACACCCGTAACAGACTGCTCGCTAGTCGATCGCCACTCCGCCCTCTTTGACGAGTTTCGCGAATCGGGCTGTCTCTTCCCGGATCTGCCGCGCCATCTCTTCCTGCGTGCCGCCCAGCGGCTCGGCGCCGATGGCCTGCATGCGCTGCGCAAAATCGGGCGAGTGGATGATCTTCACCATCTCGGCGTTGAGGCGCGCGACGATCTCCTTCGGCGTGGCGGCCGGCGCAAGCACGCCGAACCAGGTGCCGATGTCGAAGCCCTTGAGCCCCGCTTCCTCCAGCGTCGGCACGTCGGGCAGCACCGACGAGCGGCGCGCCGTGGTCACGGCCAGCGCGCGCAGCTTGCCGCTCTTGATGTGCTGAAGCACCGGTGTGATGGTGTCGAAGGACATCGCCACCTGGCCGCCGAGCAGGTCGGTGGTGAGCGGGCCGCTGCCCTTGTAGGGCACGTGCAGCAGCGTGGTGCCGGTGCTGGACTGGAACTGCGTGCCGATCAGGTGCTGCGCCGTGCCGTTGCCATTGGAGCCGTAGGCCAGCTTGCCGGGCTCGGCCTTGGCGAGCGCAACCAGTTCGGCCACGTTCTTCGCGGGCGTGTTCGCGGCGTTGATGACCAGCACGTTGGGCACCATGGCCACGACGGTGATCGGCGCCAGGTCTTTCTGGAAGTCGTAGGGCAGCTTCTTGTAGACGCTGGTGGCGATGGTGTGGTGCACCGCGCCCATCAGCAGCGTGTAGCCGTCGGGCCTGGCCTTGGCCACGTAGTCGGCGCCAAGCGTGGCGCCGGCGCCGGGCTTGCTCTCGACCACCACCGGCTGGCCGAGTGACTGCGAAAGCTTGTCGGCCAGCGCGCGGGCCAGCACGTCGGTGGTGCCGCCGGCGGGGAAGGGCACGACGAGGCTGATGGGCCGGGTCGGCCAGCCGGCGGGCGGCTGCTGCGCAAAGGCGAGGGCAGAGACGCCGAGGCCGAGCGCGAGCGCCGCGGCCCGAAGCACCGTGCGCCGGTGGCGCTGGGGGAAGAAAGCTGCTGTCATGGTGTTGTCTCCGGCTCGTTGTTGTGATGCGCGCATCGAGGCGCGCGGATACCGTCGTGTCGCTCGAATCGGTCAGGCCGCAAGCCGCACGGGCTCGCCGGCAATGTGCGCGCACACCGCGCGCGTCACCTGCTCGGTGGTCGCGCTGCCGCCCAGGTCGCGCGTATGCAGCGACGGGTTGGCCGTGACGTGCTCCACCGCAGCCATCACGCGGCGCGCGGCCTCGGCCTCGCCCATGTGCTCGAGCAGCATCACCACCGACCAGAAGGTGCCGACCGGGTTGGCCAGCCCCTTGCCCATGATGTCGAAGGCCGAACCGTGGATGGGCTCGAACATCGACGGATAGCGCCGCTCCGGATCGATGTTGCCGGTGGGAGCAATGCCCAGGCTGCCCGCCAGCGCCGCCGCGAGGTCGCTGAGGATGTCGGCGTGCAGGTTGGTGGCGACGATGGTGTCGAGCGAGGCCGGGCGGTTGACCATGCGCGCGGTGCAGGCGTCGACCAGTTCCTTGTCCCAGCTCACGTCGGGGAACTCCTTCGAGATCTGCAGCGCGATCTCGTCCCACATCACCATCGCGTGTCGCTGCGCATTGCTCTTGGTGACCACGGTGAGCAGCTTGCGCGGCCGCGAACGAGCGAGCTTGAAAGCGAAACGCATGATGCGTTCGACGCCCGCGCGGGTCATCATGCTCACGTCGGTGGCGGCTTCGATGGGGTGGCCCTGGTGCACGCGGCCGCCGACGCCGGCGTACTCGCCCTCGGAGTTCTCGCGCACGATCACCCAGTCGAGCTGGCCCGGCGCGCATCGCTTGAGCGGCCCGTCGATGCCCGGCAGGATGCGCGTGGGCCGCACGTTGGCGTACTGGTCGAAGCCCTGGCAGATCTTCAGGCGCAGGCCCCACAGCGTGATGTGGTCGGGAATGTGCGGGTCGCCCGCGGAGCCGAAAAGAATCGCGTCTTTCTTGCGCAGCGCGTCGAGGCCGTCGGCCGGCATCATCTCGCCGTGCGCGCGGTACCAGTCGCCGCCCCAGCCGAAGTCTTCGAAGCTGAAATGCAGGGCGCCGCCGGAGGCCGCGGCCAGCGCCTCCATCACCTGGCGCCCCGCCGGGATCACTTCCTTGCCGATGCCGTCGCCGGGAATGGTGGCAATGCTGTAGCTGCTCATCGATGTCCTTGTGTGCGCTGTAGTGGTGGTGGCCCACTGTAGGATCCGATGTGCCGAACGATTCATGCCAGAAGTGAATCCATCATTAACCTCAGTTCAACAATCGGATCGCTCATGGTTGCTCCGGTCCAGCCCGCCGACCTCGGCTTTTTCTCCTCGCTCGCGGCCTGCGGCAGCCTGAGCGCGGCGGCGCGCGAACTCGGCATCAGCACGCCCGCGGTGAGCAAGCGGCTCGCGCAGATGGAGACGCGCCTGGGCGTGACGCTGGTGAACCGCACCACGCGGCGCATGAGCCTCACGCCCGAGGGCGAGCTCTACGTGGCGCACGCGCGCCGCATCCTCGGCGAAATCGACGACATGGCGCAGCTGCTGGGCGGCGCGAAGGGCGAGGCGCAGGGCCTGCTGCGCGTGAACGCCACGCTGGGGTTCGGCCGCAGCCACGTGGCGCCGCTGATCTCGAAGTTCGCACGCAAGCATCCGCAGGTGGAGGTGCAGCTGCAGCTCTCGGTCAATCCGCCGCCGCTGACCGACGACGCCTTCGACGTCTGCATCCGCTTCGGCGCGCCGCCCGAGGCCCGCGTGATCGCGCGGCGCATCGCGTCGAACCGGCGGCTGCTGTGCGCCTCGCCCGCCTACCTGGCGCGCGCCGGGCAGCCCAAGGTGCCCAACGACCTCACGCACCACCGCTGCATCGGCATCCGCCAGGGCGACGAGGCCTATGGCATCTGGCGGCTGAGCACCGGGCGCGGCACGGCGCAGCGCACCGAGGCCGTGAAGACGCGTGGCGCGCTCAGCACCAACGACGGCGAAATCGCGGTCAACTGGGCCCTGGACGGCCACGGCATCCTGATGCGCGCCGAGTGGGACATCGCGCGCTACCTGCGCAGCGGCCGGCTGGTTCAGGTGCTGGCCAACTACCGCACGCCCGACGCCGACATCTACGCGGTGTACCCGCAGCGCCACCAGCTGTCGGCACGCGTGCGAACTTTCGTCGACTTCATGGCCGCCGCGCTCGGAAAAGACGACATGCCGCCGAGGGCTTGAGCTTCGATCCGACAAGCGCGGACGGGTGTTTCTGCTACGGTGTTCTGGATCAATCGACACCCGACGAAAGGCCCGCCCATGCCGTCGCGCACGCTGCAGATCCTGCCGCCCGGCTTCATACCGCCGTACCTGCTGAGCCGCCTTGCCGAGCACGCCAGCGCGTCCATCAGCGCGCGTGCGGTGAACACGCTGACGATCGATCGCGAGCACCGCGCGCTGCGCGGCTTCATGCCGCCAAAGCTTGCCTCGGGCACAGCGAGCACGACAGCCGCGCGGCCACGTCCGGCGCGGCCGAATTCGCCCGAGCGCGCCATCCACGACGCGGCCCGCACGACCACGCTGCCAGGAAAGCTGGTGCGCACCGAGGGCAAGCCCGCCACCGGCGACATCGCGGCCGACGAGGCCTACGACTACCTGGGCGCAACCTGGCGTCTGTACCACGACGTGTACGAGCGCGACTCCATCGACGGCGCGAGCATGCCGCTGACCGGCAGCGTGCACTACGGCAAGGACTACGACAACGCCTTCTGGAACGGCGAGCAGATGGTGTTCGGCGATGGCGACGGCGAGGTCATGAACCGCTTCACCATCGCGGTGGACATCATCGGCCACGAGCTCACGCACGGCGTGATCGACCACGAGGCCGGCCTCGTCTACCAGGGGCAGCCCGGCGCGCTCAACGAATCGATCTGCGACGTGTTCGGCGTGCTCGTCAAGCAGCACTCGCTGCGGCAGACGGCGCAGCAGGCCGACTGGCTGATCGGTGCGGGCCTCTTCATGCCGAGCGTGAGGGCCAAGGCCCTGCGTTCGATGGCCGAGCCCGGCACCGCCTACGACGACCCGGTGATCGGCAAGGACCCGCAGCCGGCGCACATGAAGGACTTCGTCACCACCTCGCAGGACAACGGGGGCGTGCACATCAACTCAGGCATTCCGAACCGCGCCTTCTATCTGGCGGCCATGGCCATCGGCGGGCAGGCATGGGAAACCGCAGGCCGTGTCTGGTACGACGCGGTGTGCGACAAGCGCCTGCGCCAGGATGCGGATTTCGAGGCCTTCGCAACGCTCAGCACCGACGTCGCCTCGCGGCGCTTCGGCGCTGGCAGCGCGGTGCACAAGGCGGTGGCCGACGCGTGGCTGGCCGTGGGAGTGATCTCACCATGATCCGCCTGCCGCCACTGGACAAGGCGACCATCGTGCGCGTGACGCGCGAGGGCGGGCTGGCCTACATGCCCGGCCTGTCGCAGCCGCGCAGCTTCCAGCTCGGCGACTGCACTGCCGAACTGCGCCAGCAGATAGGCGACGCGCTGCAAAGCGCGGTGCCGCATGCGGGGCAGGCCGGTGCCACGTTGTCCAGCGGCGACCAGCGCTACTACCGTGTCGAGGTGCTCGTTGAAAGCGCCGGAGAAGACCAGAAGATTTCCGTGAGCTTCGAGGTGCCGGAAGCCGAGGCGCCCGAGGCGCTGGTGCACCTGTGGAAGGACGCGGGCAAGCGCTAGTTGCCCGAGACCACCGTGGCGACCAGCCACACGTTGGCCGCGCTGATCACGCCGAACAAGAGCCAGGCCAGCGACTTCACCACCGGGCCGTTGGCAAAGCCGCCCATCATCGCGCGGCTGCTCGTGAAGCGGATCAGCGGCCACATCGCAAAGGGCAGCTGGAAGCTCAGCACCACCTGGCTGAGCACCAGCATCTTGCCCACGCCACCATCGCCGAACCACCAGACGCCAAGCCAGGCCGGGCCCAACGCCAGCCCGCGCGTGATCAGCCGGCGCTGCCAGCACGGGATCTTCAGGTCGAGAAAACCTTCCATGATGATCTGGCCCGCGATGGTGCCGGTGAAGGTCGAGCTCTGCCCCGACGCCAGCAGCGCAATGCCGAACAGCGTGGCCGCGAACGCACTGCCGACGATGGGTTCGAGCAGCCGGTAGGCGTCGTCGATCTCGGTCACTTCGCGGTGTCCCGTGGCATGGAAGGCGCTGGCCGCGAGCACCATGATGGCCGCGTTGACCAGCAGCGCGAGCGACAGCGACACCACCGCGTCGAGCGTGCAGAAGCGCACCGCCTCGCGGCGCGCCGAGTCGGTGTCGGCAATCAGCCGGGTCTGCACGATGGACGAATGCAGGTACAGGTTGTGCGGCATCACCGTCGCGCCGACGACGCCGATGGCCAGGTACAGCGCGCCCGGCTGGTGCAGTCGCTCCAGGCTCGGGCCGAAGCCCATCGCCACGCCGAACCAGTTGGGCGGCGACATCGCCAGCTCGACGACGAAGCAGCCCGCAATGGTGCCGACCAGCCCGAGCACGATGGCCTCGACACGGCGGAAGCCCGCGCCCTGCAGGCCCAACACCAGCAGCGTGTCGAAGGCCGTGATGGCGATGCCCACCGGAATCGACACGCCGAACAGCAGGTGCAACGCGAGCGCACTGCCCAGTACCTCGGCGAGGTCGCAGGCCACGATGGCCAGCTCGGCGCCGAGCCACAGCAGGCGGTTGACGCGCGGCGAGTAGTGCTCGCGGCAGGCACGCGCCAGGTCCTTCTGCGCCACGAGCCCCAGCCGCACGCACAGCGTCTGCAGCAGCATCGCCGCGAGGCTCGCGAGCAGCACCACGAACAGCAGGCCGTAGCCGAAGCGAGAGCCGGCCTCGATGTCGGTCGCCCAGTTGCCCGGGTCCATGTAGCCGACCGACACCAGCAGGCCGGGGCCCGCGTAGCGCATCAGCTTCTTGAAGAAGGGCAGGTCTTGCGGGACGGCCACGCTGCCTTTCACTTCGGAAGGGCAGAAGGGCGCAGTGGCCGTGCGGGGCAGCGGGAAGAACATGCGGGCGATGATAGGGACAAGGCCGTGGTGTTGTCGCGGACCGGACCAGCGCGACGGCGCCGAATCTCTTAGATTCGACCGTCCTACTACCTTAGCTACTGGAGACTCTTTCAATGATTCACGTCGTCGCCGTCATCACCGCCAAGCCGGGCCAGCGCGCCAAATTGCTCGAAGCCTTTGCCGCCAACCGCGCGGCCGTGCTGGCCGAGGAGGGCTGCATCGAATACGGCGCCACGGTCGATGCGCAGGGCATCCCGACTTCGAAGGCCAGCTTCGGCCCAGACACTTTCGTGGTCGTCGAGAAATGGCAAACGCTGGCACATCTGCAGGCGCATGCGGTTGCACCGCACATGAAGGCCCACAGCGAGAAGACGAAAGAGTTCACCGAGAGCAAGCTGATCCACGTGCTCGAACCGGTCTGAAGCCGGCCTGAGTTTCCCGCCTTCGCGCGCGGCGCGATGCGTGCTACCGTCGCGCCGGGGAGCAGGCATCGCGGATGCACCATGTATGCATCGCACGGCCGCATGGAGAGAGGGACTGCAGGCATGGCGATCTTTCGTTCGCGAGGTTTCCGCTTGCGCGCCTGGCTCGCGCCCGGCGCACTACTGGCCGCCCTTGTTCTGACGACCGGCTGCGCGCCATTGCTGGCGCCGCCCTACGCGGCCGACTACGAGACGCTCGACCGCCTCGAGGCCACGCGCCCCGGCCCCGTGGCGCTCACGAAGGCACAGCCCACCGAAGCGGAAGACAAGGTCAACACCGTGCGCCTTCGCAGCGCCAGGCTGCTGTCACCCAGCGGCAGCTTCGCGCAATACCTGCAAGACGCGCTGATGCGCGACCTCAGCGAAATCTCCGTCTACGACCCGAAGGCGCCCACGCGCATCGCGGCGCGCATCCTGGTCAACGAGATCGACCTCGGCGTGATCAACGGCACCGGCCGCATGGACGTCGAAGTCACCGTCACGCGCGAGGGCGCGCAACGCCTGCGCAAGACCTACCGCGCGGAGACCGCCTTCGATTCGAGCTACGCGAGCATCGTCGCCGTGCCGGCCGGACAGGCCGCGTACCCGCGCCTCGTGCGCGCCTTGCTGCGGCAGGTGTATGCCGATCCGCAGTTCGTGGCCGCCATCGGCCGCTGACGTCACTGGCCTGGAGACGCTTCGATGATGATGTTCTTCTTACTTCCGATGACCGCGATTCGACGTGTTGCGGGCGCGGCACTCGTGGCACTGATGTCATCCATGCTCGCTGGCTGCGTGCATCCGATCACGATGATCACCGAGACCGCGCCGCAGCGTTCGCAGGCGCACCTGATTCAAAAGAAAGTCGCCTACGTGATGACCGATGCGGATCGCGACCTGGAAGTCATCACCCCCGGCGGCAGCGGCGACCGCGTGAGCTACTACCCGTACCGCGACCTGGAGAAGTCGATCCGCGATGCGCTGCGCGCGGTGTACCGCGACGTGGTGGTGCTGCGCACCGCCGGTGACGCGAAGGCGAACGAGGCGGCCGGCGTGTCGCTGGTGTTCGCGCCGCGCATCAAGACCGACTCCAGCTCGTCGTCCTTCATCAGCTGGCCGCCGACCTCGTTCACGGCCGAGGTGTCGTGCGTGGTGACCGACGCTGCCGGCGCCGAGGTCACGCACGTGCGTGCGACGGGCAACGGCACTGCGGAGTTCGGCGAGTTCAAGGGCGACTTCGGATTGGCGGCACGCAGGGCTGCAACGCGATTGACCTCGCAGCTGAGCAGCGAAATTCGCAGGAACGAGAAGCTGCGATAACGGTGGGCAAGAGTCCAATAAAAAACGCGCCCGAAGGCGCGTTTTTTGTTGAAGCCGCGAAGCCTTACTTCGAAACGACCTTCACCATCTCCAGGCACTTGTTCGAGTAGCCCCATTCGTTGTCGTACCAGCTCACGAGCTTCACGAAGGTGCCGTCGAGCGCGATGCCGGCTTCGGCGTCGAAGATCGAGGTGCGCGGGTCGCCGCGGAAGTCGGTGGCCACCACCTTGTCTTCGGTGTAGCCCAGCACGCCCTTGAGCGCGCCTTCGCTCTGTGCCTTCATTTCGGCGCAGATTTCCTTGTACGTGGCTTCCTTCACCAGCTCGACCGTGAGGTCGACCACCGACACGTCGGAGGTCGGCACGCGGAAGCTCATGCCCGTGAGCTTCTTGTTGAGCTCGGGGATCACCACGCCCACGGCCTTGGCTGCGCCGGTGCTCGAAGGAATGATGTTTTCCAGGATGCCGCGGCCGCCGCGCCAGTCCTTGTTGCTCGGGCCGTCCACGGTCTTCTGCGTGGCGGTGGCTGCGTGCACGGTGGTCATCAGGCCGCGCTTGATGCCCCACTTGTCGTTCAGCACCTTGGCCAGCGGGGCCAGGCAGTTGGTGGTGCAGCTGGCGTTGCTGACGATGGCTTCGCCGGCGTACTTCTTGTCGTTCACGCCGTAGACGAACATGGGGGTGTCGTCCTTCGACGGTGCCGACAGAATGACCTTCTTCGCGCCCGCATCGATGTGCTTCTGCGCCGTTTCCTTGGTGAGGAAGAGGCCGGTCGATTCGAGCACGACGTCGGCGCCGACTTCGTTCCACTTCAGTTGCGCAGGGTCGCGCTCCTGCGTCAGGCGGATCTTCTTGCCGTTCACGATCAGCGTGTTGCCTTCAACCGTGACTTCGCCCTTGAAGCGGCCATGCACCGAGTCGTACTGGAGCATGTAGGCGAGGTAGTCGGGCTCGAGCAAGTCGTTGATGGCAACGATCTCGATGTCGTTCTTGAAGTTCTGCACTGCTGCGCGCAGCACGTTGCGACCGATGCGGCCGAAGCCGTTGATACCGAGTTTGATAGCCATCTGACTTGCTCCTAAGGTTGAAAAACTTGTTTGTCGTGAACCGGCGCGATCAGTCGCGCAATGCGGCTTCCACCGTAGCGGCCACGTTCTCCGCCGTGAATCCGAAGTACTTGAACAGCTCCGGCGCGGGCGCCGATTCACCGTACGTGTCGATGCCGACGACGGCGGCGCAGCCGTACTTCCACCAGCCGCCGGTGCAGCCCATTTCGACGGCGATGCGCGGCAACTTCTTCGGCAGCACGGCCTTCTTGTAGGCGAGGTCCTGGCGGTCGAAGGTGGTGGTCGAGGGCATCGACACCACGCGCACGGCGATCTTCTTGTCGGCCAGCAGCTTCTGCGCGGCAATCGCGAGCTGCACTTCCGAACCGGTGGCGATGATCACGGCCACGGTCTTCTTGTTCTTCAGGCCGACGGCTTCCGGCTCGGACAGCACGTAGGCGCCACGGCTGATGTCGCCCAGCTCCGACTTCGCCGCGTAGGCGATGTTCTGGCGGCTCAGCAGCAGCGCCGTGGGGCGCGACTGGTTCTGCAGCGCCACGGCCCAGGCCACGGCAGTTTCCGCCGTGTCGCCCGGACGCCAGACGTCGAGGTTCGGAATGAGGCGCAGCGAGGCGGCGTGCTCGATCGACTGGTGCGTCGGGCCGTCTTCGCCCAGGCCGATGGAGTCGTGCGTGAACACGTGCACCACGCGGCGCTTCATCAGCGCGGCCATGCGGATGGCGTTGCGGCTGTAGTCGCTGAAGGTGAGGAAGGTGCCGCCGTAGGGGATGTAGCCGCCGTGCAGCGACACGCCGTTCATGATGGCGGCCATGCCGAATTCGCGCACACCGTAGTTGATGTGGCGGCCGATCTGGCCTTCGGGGTGCTGTTCGGTGGGCTCGGTGCGGACCACGGCGCCGGTCTTCGAATCGAAGCGCAGAGCGGCGGTGCTCTTGGTGTTGGTGAGGTTCGAGCCGGTCAGGTCGGCGCTGCCGCCGAGCATTTCGGGCAGCGCGGCCGTGAAGGCTTCGAGCGCGAGCTGGCTGGCCTTGCGGCTGGCCACGGTCTCTGCCTTGGTGTGGGCCGCGACCACGGTGTCGAAGGCGACCTGGTGGAAGTCCTTGGGCAGCTCGCCCTTCATGCGGCGGGTGAACTCGGCGGCGAGTTCGGGGAAAGCGGCGGCGTAGGCGGCGAACTTGTCATTCCACGCAGCTTCGGTCTTGGCGCCGGCTTCCTTGTGGTCCCAGTCGGCGTACACCTCGGCCGGGATCTCGAAGGCCGGGTAGTGCCAGTCGATGGCGTCGCGCGTGAGCTTGATTTCTTCGGCGCCGAGCGCCTCGCCGTGCGCCTTGGCGGTGCCGGCGCGGTTAGGGCTGCCCTTGCCGATGACGGTCTTGCAGTTGATCAGCGTGGGCTTGTCGGTCGACTGCTTGGCCTTGGCGATGGCCTTGGACACTTCGGCGGCGTCGTTGCCGTCGATCGGGCCGATCACGTGCCAGCCATAGGCGTGGAAGCGTTCGGCCACGTTGTCGATGTACCAGGGCTTGACCTGGCCGTCGATGCTGATGCCGTTGTCGTCATACAGCGCGATCAGCTTGTTCAGGTGCCAGGCGCCGGCGAGTGCGCAGGCTTCGTGGCTGATGCCCTCCATCATGCAGCCGTCGCCCAGGAAGGCGTAGGTGTGATGGTCGACCACGTCGTGGTCCTTGCGATTGAACTCGGCGGCGAGCAGCTTCTCGGCCAGCGCGAAGCCCACGGCGTTGGTAATGCCCTGGCCCAGCGGGCCGGTGGTGGTTTCCACGCCCGGGGTCACATCGA
Organism: Variovorax sp. GW821-FHT09D05; assembly: GCF_059416325.1. Taxonomy (NCBI): domain Bacteria; kingdom Pseudomonadati; phylum Pseudomonadota; class Betaproteobacteria; order Burkholderiales; family Comamonadaceae; genus Variovorax; species Variovorax sp. GW821-FHT09D05. The sequence goes on from NZ_JBWKOZ010000002.1 coordinate 630,534, forward strand.
CTTCGGGGTGGCCGGCGGTCTTGCTGTGCAGCTGGCGGAAGTTCTTGAGCTCGCCGATGGGCAGGTCGTAGCCGGTGAGATGCAGCACGGAGTACAGCAGCATCGAGGCGTGGCCGTTCGAGAGCACGAAGCGGTCGCGGTCGAACCAGTGCGGGTTGGCGGGGTTGTAGCGCAGGTGTTCGCCCCAGAGTGCGACGGCCATGTCGGCCATGCCCATCGGTGCGCCCGGATGTCCGGAATTTGCTTGTTGGACGGCATCCATAGCCAGAGCGCGGATTGCGTTGGCCATCAGGGCGTGGTTTGCCATGTGCGGTGGACTTTCGGAGGGAAAAGGGAGGATTGGGGTCGGGAGAACCCGCGATTTTACCGGGCGAGCCCCAACCGGCTCCGATACAGGCTGAACACCCTTCCGATGTTCTTGTGCGGCGGGCGGACTGCTAGAGTTGCCACCCATGCATGGGCTGCACCTCACCGCCGACCTTCACGACTGCCAATGCGGCCTTCAATGGCTCACCGACGGCCCCGCCTTGGGGGCGGTCTGCATCAAGGCGGTGTCGGCCGCGGGGCTGCAGGCGGTGGGCAAGATAGTTCACTCCTTTCCTGCCACGCCGCAGGGGCCGGGCGGGGTCACGGCCACGGTGCTGCTGGCCGAATCGCACCTGTGCATCCACACCTGGCCCGAGCAGCGCGGCGTGACGCTCGACGTGTACGTCTGCAACTTCGGCGGCGACCATTCGGCCAAGGCACATGCGCTGATGGAGTGCCTGGTGTCGCTGTTTCAGCCCCTTCATAGCGAACGCAACGAGCTGCAGCGCGGCCGGGTCTCGGCGTGAGCGCGGAGACCTCGGTGCGGGCGATGATCCTGGCCGCCGGGCGCGGCGAGCGGATGCGGCCGCTGACCGACGCCACGCCCAAGCCCCTGCTCGAAGTGCGCGGCAAGCCCCTGATGCAGTGGCCGATGGAGGCGCTGGCGGCCGGCGGCTTCACCGAACTGGTGGTCAACACCGACTGGCTCGGCGCGCAGATTTCTGACCGTTTCGGCCTGAATCCCTTGCTGGATGGGCATATTGCGCTATCAATTTCATACTCCGATGAGGGCCGCGACTTCGGCGGTGCACTCGAAACGGCCGGCGGCATCGTCCGTGCGCTGCCCCTGCTCGGCGACGTGTTCTGGGTCGCGGCCGGCGACGTGTTCGCGCCGGATTTCGCCTTCTCGCAGGCCTCGGTCGACCGTTTCATCGCCAGCGGCAAGCTCGCGCACCTGTGGCTGGTGCCGAACCCGGTGCACAACCTGAAGGGCGATTTCGGCCTCTCGGCGGACGGCCTCGCGCTCAACACCGCGCCCGAGAAGTTCACCTTCTCGACCATCGGCCTCTACCGCGCCGCGCTCTTCGCACCGCCGTACTGCGACATCCCCCCCGGCAACCCGGCCGGCCGCAAAGCCCCATTGGCGCCGATCCTGCGCGCCGCGATGGACAATGAACTCGTGAGCGCCGAGCTCTACACCGGCCCCTGGACCGATGTGGGCACCCCCGAACGACTCGCCCAACTGAACACCACGCCAAGATGACTTCAGCAGCAGCCTCCACGACGACGATCTACGCCGAGCGCCGCGCGCGCCTCGCCTCGCAACTGGGCAAGGATGGCATCGCGATCATCCCGACCGCGCCCGAGCGCCCGCGTAACCGCGACACCGACTTCCTGTACCGCCACGACAGCTACTTCTATTACCTGACCGGCTTCACCGAGCCCAACGCCTGGCTGGTGCTGGCGGGCGACGGCCGCGCCACGCTGTTCTGCGCGCCGAAAGACCTGGAGCGCGAGATCTGGGACGGCTACCGCCTCGGCCCCGACGCGGCGCCCGCGGCACTCGGCGTCGACGAGGCCTTTTCTGTTACCGACCTCGACGCGAAGCTGCCCAAGCTGCTCGAGAACCGCTCGACCGTGTGGTTCCCGTTCGCCATCCACAAGGGCCTGGAGACCCGCATCGACGGCTGGCTGCAGTCGGTGCGCGCCCGCGTGCGCTACGGCGCGCTGTGCCCCGAGGAACAGCGCGACCTGTGCGGCCCGCTCGACGAAATGCGCCTGATCAAGGACGCGCACGAGCAGGACATCATGCGCCGCGCCGCGCAGATCAGCGCCCGTGCGCACATCCGCGCGATGCAGCTGTCGGCCCGCATGCTGCGCGAGGGCAAGGATGCGCGCGAGTACCACCTCGACGCCGAGCTGCTGCATGAATTCCGCCTCGGAGGCTCGCAGTACCCGGCCTACTACTCCATCGTCGCAGCCGGCGCCAATGCCTGCGTGCTGCACTACCGCGCCGATGCGGCGCCGGTGCGCAAGGGCGAGCTGGTGCTGATCGACGCGGGCTGCGAACTCGACGGCTATGCCAGCGACATCACGCGCACCTTTCCGGGCGACGGCAAGTTCAGCGGCCCGCAGCGCGCGCTGTACGACCTGGTGCTGGCCAGCCAGGACGCCGCGGCCGCCGCCACCAAAGCCGGCAACCGCTTCACCGACCCGCACGACGCCGCGGTGAAGGTGCTGGCGCAGGGCATGCTCGACTTCGGCCTGCTCGATGCCAACAAGGTCGGCGGCGTGCAGGACGTGATCGACTCGCGCGCCTACTTCCAGTTCTACATGCACCGCACCGGCCACTGGCTCGGCATGGACGTGCACGACTGCGGCAGCTACGTCGAGCCCACCCAGGTCGGCGAGGTGAGCGAACGGAAAGATCCGCTGTCGAACGAGGTCATCAAGAACCGGCCCAGCCGCATCCTGCATCCCGGCATGGTGCTGACGCTGGAACCCGGCATCTACGTGCGGCCCGCCGACGGCGTGCCGGAGCAGTTCCACAACATCGGCATCCGCATCGAGGACGACGCGATCGTCACGGCCACCGGCTGCGAGCTCATTTCTCGCGGCGTGCCCGTGAAGGCGGACGAGATCGAGGCGCTGATGCGGGCCTGACGCCCGGACGCCATGAACGTCCAGCCGCTGGCCGCCCGCTACGCCATCGAAACGACGCCCGGCGGCGGGCTTCGGGCCGTGGTGCCCGCGCGCAAGCACTGGCTGCTTCTGCTCTTCATGTGCGTGTGGCTGACTGGCTGGTGCTTCGGCGAGTTCACGGCCGCGAACCAGCTGCTGCACCCGAGCCGCCACGACACCGACCGGTGGTTCCTCACGCTCTGGCTCACGGGTTGGACCCTCGGTGGTGCATGGGCATTCTTCTGCGTGCTGTGGCAGGTCTTCGGCCGCGAACTGATTTCGGTCGAAGAAGGGTCGCTGGTTCATCGCGTCGAAATCTGGGGCCTGGGGCGCACGCGCGCCTATGCGGTCCATGCGATTTCGCGCCTGCGGGTCGTCGAGTTCTCGTTCGATATCTTCCGCAATCAACGCGCCGCGATGCCGCCGCTGTTCGGCGCGGGCATGGGACCGATCGCGTTCGACTACGGGCAGCGCACCTTCAGGATCGCGCCTTCGCTCGACGAGGCCGAGGCCCGTTCGCTGGTCACGATTTTGGCCGAGCGGTTGCCGCGCGCTGTGCGCGAGCTGTAGCGGGCCGGCGCGATCGCGGTGCCGACGCGTTCTTGACGGCCCGCTGCGACACCGGCGGCGGCGCATGCCGCGCCTGCAGGAAGTCGATGAACACCCGCAGCTTGCGTGGCATCTGCGCGCGGCTCGGGTAATACAGGTAGAAGCCCGGAAAGGTCGGCCACCAGGGCTCCAGCAGCGGTACCAGCTTGCCGCTTGCAAAGTCGTCGCGCACCGCGCCCTCGAAAGACGTTGCAATGCCCGCGCCCGAGCGTGCGGCCGCCAGCAGCAGGTCGCTGTCGTTGCTGACCAGCGGGCCGGCGAGTTCGACGTCCAGCACGCGCCCGTCCTGCGCGTATTCCCAGCGATAGATGCCGCCCGTGGTCAGGCGGTAGTTCAGGCACTGGTGCTCGCGCAGGTCTTCGGGCGTGCGCGGCAGCTTGCGTCCCTTCAGGTAGCTGGGCGCCGCGTAGGTCACCATGCGCACCGGCCCGCCCACCGGCACGGCGATCACGTCCTGCGCCAGGCTTTCGCCGAGGCGGATGCCGGCGTCGAAGCCACCTTCCACGAGATCGACCATGCGGTTGTCGCAGACGAACTCGAGCGTGATGTCCGGGTAGGCGGCGGCGAACGCGCCGAAGTGCGGAAAGAAGAGCAGCTCGGCCGCCACGCGCGAAACATTCAGGCGCAGCAGGCCGGCCGGCTTGTCGCGCGCCTCGTCGATGCCTTCGACCGCCTGCGCGAGCGCGGCCAGCGCGGGCTGCGCACCTTCGAGAAACTGCTGGCCCAACTCCGTCACGCCGACGCGGCGCGTGGTGCGGTCGAGCAGGCGCACGCCGAGCTTCTGTTCGAGCGTGCGCATGGTCTGCGAGAGGGCCGAGGGCGACACGCCCAGCTCCTGCGCGGCGCGCGTGAAGCTGGCGTGGTGCGCCACGCGGGCGAAGGCGGCAATGGCGGGCAGGAGCTCGGGGGACATGGCGGCCATTATGAAGACTGGCTTCACAAAGAAGCCATGGCCGCCGCGCTGCTAGCTCATGCGTCGAAGCGCACGACGAGTTGCGTTCCCGTATAGGTCGGCGTGACCTTGAAGCCCGGCGCGTTGATGGCCGAGAACCGGCCGGTCAGCGCGCCGCTGCTGATGACCGTGAGCGTGTCGCCTGCGCTGGGCGCAAAGCCGGGCTTGAAGCTCAGGGTCAGCGTTCCGTCCAGCGCGGCCACGCCGGCCACGCTCAGGCGGCCGGCACCATTGCCGCCGAGATTCAGCTGCAGCGTCGTGCCTGCCAGCTGCGTGTAGGCGCCCGCCATCATGACCGCCGAAGGCGCATTGCAGACCAGCGTGCCGCCACCGACGTAGACATTGCCCTTGCCGAAGGCCGCGGCAGCGTCCGCCTGCAGCGTGCCTTCTGCGAGCTGCGTGCCGCCTGCATAGCTGTTGCTGCCGCCGAGCGCGAGCGTGCCGCTGCCCTTCTTGGTGAGCTTGCCGGCGCCGGAGATGTTGTTGCGCCAGCTGTCCAGCGCATTGAAGCCGCCGAGGCTGGCGTCCATGGTCACGACCACGTCGCCGTTGAAGACGCCGTAGCCGTCGGCCGCGTCGAACAGGTTGAGGCGGCCCCAGCCTTCGGGGTCGTCCATCACCGGGTAGCCCGAGGCTACGGCCGTGGTCTTGAGCACTACGCGGCGCTGGGTGGCGTCGAGGTAGGGCAGGCGCGTTTCGAGCAGCACTTCGGCGCCCTTGGGCACCACGGCGGGCTTGGTCGCATCGGCCACCTGCTTGAAGCCGAAGGTCAGGCGGCGCAGGTAGTCGGCCTTGCTCGCGGCGTGGTCGGCGAAGCGGTCGGCCGCTGTGCCTTGCGAATGGGCGAAATTGTTGAAGGCGGTTGCATCGCTCGCGCCCACCGCGGCCATCAGCACGGTCTGCGCCTGTGCGTAGGCCGCGCTCTTGCGCGCGACGTTGGCGCCGGTGGAAAGACTCGCTGTCGCCACGGCCTGCCCGTGCAGTCGCCCACCGACCACGTCCAGCGGCGAATGCATGCCCGCAAGAATCCGGTTCTCTCCGAGTTCGAGGCCGCGCGCCACCATTTCCTGGAAGCGCTGCGGCACGACGTAGGCGGAGGCGATGGCATCGCGCACCGCCTCGGCCGTGTGGCCGCTCACGAAGCCGCCGTCGGTGGCGGGCGTGCCGCTCTTGGCGGGCTCCAGCGCGGGCACCACCTTCACGCTGCTGCTCCAGCGCCAGGGACGCGCGTATTTGTAGAAGCGCTTGGCGGGCTCGGTGGAGCCGTTCTCGCCGATGTTCTTGAGCAGGTCGACCACCGTGCCGAAGGCCGGGTTCGCGGCACCGGCCACGCCCACATCGTTGCCGCCGTCGTTATAGAGCACCGTGGTGGCGTCCGGTGCGATGCCGGTGATGGTGGTGACCTGCTGCGTGGCTGTGCGCCAGGCGTTGGTGAGTGGACCCATGCCGTCGCTGATGCTGTAGCCCTTGCCGCGGCGGTCGTCCAGGTAGGCGGCCAGTTCCTGCGCGCTGGTGCGCGCATTGGTGACGTCGACGACGTACTGGATATTGCTGTTCAACACCCCGCTGTTGAGGATCTTGCCGTCGGTCGCGTCGCCCGGAATGCCGCTCCACGTGGATGCAACGACTGCCGGAAAGCTGCCCTGTGCAGGGGCCGACACGCCTGCATCGACCAGCAGTGTGCTGGGCTGCCAGAAGTCGAGGAAGCCGGCCACCACGCGCACGCCGGCATTGGTTTCCTTGGTCGCGTAGCGCGCATCGCCGCGCTGGTTGGTCGCGACGTTGTCGACGAAGGGCGGTATGGCGACCGCATCGGGCACGGGCGCGGTGTCGGTGAAGCCCAGGTCCTTTGGCGGGCCAGCCACCACGACGGCGGGCGGATTCGTGGTTGCCGGCGGTGTGCCGGTGATGGGGAACGAGGCGCCGCCGTCACCGCCGCCACCGCATGCCGAGAGGCACAGGGCCGCGACGAGGGTGATGACGAAGGGCCGGCTGAAAGACAGAAGGGGCGACATGGCGAAATGGATGGAAAGATTGAAAACGCAAGCGAACCGGACCGGTCGTCCGATGCAGTCCGCGCAATCTATCCACGCAACAAGTCGTTTTTATTAATAATCATCTGGCCGAGTGCGCAGGTAGAGTCCTGAGCCAGTTAACAAGAGCCCGCCCGGGTCATTTCCCAGCCCATGCCCACCATCCTGCCGATCGACGATCGCGCCATGTTCCGCGAGGGCCTGCGCAACGCCGACATCGCGCAGCGGCTGAGCACCACCGAGCGAACCGTGAAGGCGCATATCTCGGCCATCTTCGCCGGGCTCGAGGTGAACAGCCGCATCCAGGCCGTGATCGTGGCCCGCCGTGCCGGGCTCCTGGGCCGCCCTCGCTAGTTTGTGTTATGGCGCTTGCCATTGGCCTTTGGTCCAATGCGCCGCACAAGAGCCCGGCCTAGCATCGAGGCCGATTGTTCCGCCACCACAACACACACCCAGATTTCTACATGCTTGATATTCCGCAAACCAGATTCGACGAGCTCGGAAAGAGCCTCTCCGAGTACTACGAGAAAGAAATGTCGGCAGGTGTGCGCATGCTCCTTGACCGGATGCGCACCAAGGACTGGGGCGTGGTGAGCGCGGCCGTCGTCCAGAAGACCGACCTGGTCGAGCGGACCTGGGATGCCTTCCGCGCCAAGTCGAACGACAGCTTCAGCGTGCCGTTCAAGAAGAAGCTCACCATGCTGCTGGGCGAGTACTGCGGCAACACCGCCGACATGCAGAAGCTGGTGCTCAAGGGCGTTGCCGCCGTGGCCAAGGCGGGGCTGGGCGCCATTCCGGTGCCCGGCGCCAAGTACCTCAAGCAGGTGGTGACTGGCACCGTCAAGCTCGGTGGCCTGATCGTCGGCGAGGCCGAAGGCGGCCTCGACCGCTACCTGCACGGCAAGAGCATCCGTGAGGCCGACGGCGTGATCGCAAAGCGCGGCAACGAGGACGCCGCAGCGCTCTTTCGCGACGACCGCGATGCGATGGCCGCCGCGGAAGCGGCCATGTCGCAGTACAAGCACATCGCCAATCTGATCAATTCCATGCCGGACCAGATCACCGGCCTGAACGACGCCGTGCTCTATCCGGGCGTGGCGGCCAAGGTGCGCATGGCCGCGTCCGACCTGCGCCAGCAGCTCATCAAGATCAACGCCTACGTGGAAGGCATGCAGGTGCGTGCCGAGCGCGTTGCCGAGCTGATGCACAAGGACACCGACCAGATCTCGGAACGCATGGTCGATATCGCCAAGGACGTGGTGTTCAATGCATATCACACGGCCCGCGCGGATGCGCGACAGGTGTTGACGGGCATGAACCCCAAGGGCAAGCCGTACCAGCCCGTCAGCAAGCCGGTGCTCAAGCCGCCGTCGGCGAACGAGGGCGGCGCCACGCAGCTGGCCAACCTGGTCGCCTATGCGCTGGCGCTGGGCAACTACGACGCCTTCGAAATTTCGACGCCCACGCTGGTGTCTTCTTCCAATCCCGCCGTGCCTGTCGGCCGTTCACTCGGCAATGCCGTGGCGCCCATCGGCGGGCAGCCGCCGCGCATCCCGCCACCGGTGCCACCGCGGCCCTGGGTCCGCTGATCAGGCCTCGGAAGGAATGCCGGGGCCGGTGTCCCACACCTCGACGCGAAGGGCATTGCCCGCGCGCCGGCAGCCGACCAGCACGCCACCGTGCTTCGTGTGACGGATGGCGTTGTCGACCAGGTTGCGCAGGATGCGGTCGAGCAGCGCCGTGCCTGCCAGCGTGCAGCGGCGCCAGCGATGCAGGGCCGCGCCGTCTTCTGCGACGCGGTAGCGCCACTCACCCCAGCCACGAGCGGCAGTCAGCGCCGCGTTGGCTGCGGCCCAGGCGACCAGTTGCGCATGCGGCACAACGCGGTACAGCGCTGCGATGACCAGCGCCACTGTGAGCATGACGCCGAGCAGGGCAAAGGGCAGATTGCGCCGCAGTGCGGCCATTCTTGAAGCAGCGCTTCATAAAGCTTGAAGGTGGCACGCCTTTGTTCCACGACGCCCGGCAGGTAACTTTGTCGCCAGGCCAACGCTGCCATCTCACCTCGAAAGGACATTCACCATGAAGCTCGACAACTACCTCACCCTCGGCCGCTCCGGCCTGCGCGTCAGCCCCGTGTCACTGGGCACGATGACCTTCGGCCAGGAATGGGGCTGGGGGGCGGACGCGGGCGAATCGCGCCGCATGTTCGATGCGTACGTGGAGCGCGGCGGCAACTTCATCGACACCGCCAACTTCTATACCAACGGCAGTTCTGAACGGCTGCTGGGCCAGTTCATCGCCGACAGGCGCGAGTCGGTGGTCGTGGCCACTAAGTACTCGCTCAACATGCAGCCAGGCAACCCGAACGCGGGCGGCAACCATCGCCGCAACATGGTCCGCTCGGTGGAGGCCAGCCTGAAGCGCCTGGGCACCGACTACATCGACCTGCTGTACCTGCACATCTGGGACAACCTGACGCCCTTCGAGGAAGTGATGCGCGCCTTCGACGACCTCGTGCGCTCGGGCAAGGTGCTGTACGCGGGCATTTCCGACACGCCGGCCTGGCAGGTCGCGCGCATGCAGACGCTGGCCGAGCTGCGCGGCTGGGCGCCGCTGGTGGCGCTGCAGATCGAATACAGCCTGATCGAGCGCACCGTGGAGCGCGAACTGCTGCCGATGGCACACGAACTCGGGCTGGGCGTGATGGCGTGGTCGCCGCTGGGCAGCGGTGTGCTGTCGGGCAAGTACACGCGCGCCGACCTGGACTATCGCAAGGACCCCGATTCAGGCGTGACGGGCTCGCGCAAGGACGTGGCCGCTGGCAACGGCGCGCTGAACGCCCGCTCGCTCGACATCGCCGGCGTGGTCGCGCAGGTTGCGAAGGAGCAGGGCCGCTCGCCCGCGCAGATCGCGCTGGCGTGGCTGCTGCACCGTAGTGCACCGACGGTGATGCCGATCATCGGCGCGCGCACCTTCGCGCAGTTCGAAGACAACCTCGGCGCCCTCGATGTGGAGCTCGACGGCTCCGTGCTGCAGCGCCTCGATGCGGCCAGCGCCGTGGCGATGGGCTTCCCGCACGACTTCATGGCGCTGCCGATGACGCAGGGCGTGCTCTCGGGCGGCAGCTCGGTGCGGCGCGCAGCATGAAGCAGCGGCTGAAGGTCGCGGTGGTGGCGACGCCGGGCGGTCGGCATGTGGTGATCCCGGCCTCGCGCCACGGCGCGCTGCGCATCACGTGACCGACGCCGCCAGCAGCAAGCTGCACAGCGTGACCGACGCAGCGGCAAATGCGATCCAGTGAAAGCGCCGCGGCGCATAGCTGAGCAGCCCCACCGTGGCCAGCGCGGCTGCCGTGAGCGCGCCCAGCCAGAGCACCCAGCCGATCGTGCTGCCCGCCGCCCGCAGGCTTGCGACCAGCGACAGGCACAGCAGCGCGGCGCCACCCAGTTGCAGCCAGCGCCGCCACGGGCCCGGCGTGCTGCCGCGGCCGAAGACGTCTTCGCTGTGGCGGTCCATCGCGAGGCTCAACGCGCAGAAGCCCGCGAGCGATGCGGCGAACACGAGGCCGAGGAGCAGCGAGTCCGTCGTCATGAACCCTGGCCCGAAGTGGCGAGCGTCGATGGTGGTGGTTGCGTCTTCGCTGCCGCCTGCTTCGCAATCGACTTGCGCCGCTTGCGCTCCACGATCCATGCCGCGCCCGCGAGCCCCAGGCCCAGCGCGATCACGACCAGGTCGAAGCCCGCCACCGAGGTCGGGCCGGTGCGCAGGCTCACGGTCAGCGGCGCGGGGCCGGTGAACGCATTGAGCACCGGCAGCCCCACGAACAGCAGCGCGCCCAGCGCAAGCTGCGCCTGCCACATGCGCAAGGTGGGACGCAGCAGGCCCAGCACGGCAGTCGCGCCCCAGACGATGAAGAACCAACGGATCTCCGCCTCGCCACGCTCGGCCACGTCGACCGGCAGCAGGCGGTTGGCCCAGAAGAAGGCGGCCATCGCGACGGGCAGGCCGGCGATGGCGCCGAGATTCAGTCCGTCGACCAGCCGCAGCCCGAAGCTGACGCGCCCGCCCTGCTTGAGCGTCTTCGCGAACTTCTGCCGCTCCTTCACGGCCCACATCAGAAGCCCCGTCGCAACCATCAGGCAGCCCGCGAGCCCCGAGAGGAAGAACAGCGCGCGCAGCAGCGGATCGCCGAAGCGGCCGATGTGCAGGCCGTAGAGCACGCCGCGCGTCTCGGCCGCCGGCTTGGGCACGTCGCCGAACGCGCCGATCAGCGCGCCGGTCGCGCCGTTGAACTGCATCGACGGCTGGTCGTACGACAGCTGCGGCCCCTCGGCGCGCGTGAGCGAGACCACCGCGTTGGCGTCGTTGGGCTGATGCACCGTGACGCGGCCCACCGCCGCGCCGCCCCAGTGCGCGGAGGCCTGCGCCATCATCGGCGCGATGGGCGCGAGCGGCACCCTGTTGCCCGAGGCCTTGATCTGGTCGCGGCCACCGCCCGGGAAGGCCTCGGAGAAAAAGGCCTGCTCGCCGCCGCGGTCCTTGTAGGCCACCTGCGGGCCCCAGGGCATGTACATGAACATCAGCGTGACGAGGCCCGTGTACGTGATCATCAGGTGATAGGGCAGTGCGAGCACCGCTGTCACGTTGTGCGCATCGAGCCACGAGCGCTGGCCCTTCTTCGGGCGGAAGGTGAAGAAGTCCTTGAAGATGCGCTTGTGCGTGACGATGCCGCTGAAGATCGCCACCAGCATGAACATCGCGCAGAAGCCTACGATCCAGCGTGCCCACAGCGCGGGCATGTAGTGCAGGTCGAAGTGCAGCCGGTAGAAGAATTCGCCGCCGCGCGTGACGCGCGGTGCGCTGACGGCTTCGCCGGTGGCGGGGTCGAGCGAGGCGCGGTCGAAGCGTCGGCGGGGCTTCTCGCCGGGCTTGGCACCAGTAGCTGCTGCTGCGCCGGCCGGTGCGGGCGGCGCGAGGTACAGCACGTCGGTCGACGGCTGGCGCTCATTCGGCAGGTTGATGAACCAGCGCGGGCTGTCCGCGGCGCGTTGCTGCAGGTAGGCCATGGCACTCTCGACGGCCTTGACCGGCGGCACTGCGTTCTGCGCGACTGCATGCAGCTCCGGCTTCATCCAGAACGTGGTCTCGTCCTTGAAATACGAAGCCGTGCCGGCCGCGAACACCATGAACAGCACCCAGCCGACCAGCAGGCCCGACCAGGTGTGCAGCCAGGCCATCGACTGGCGGAAGCCCTCTTTCATGCGGCGCCTCCGGTGGTGCGCATGAGCAGCAGCAACAGCGCAGCCAGCGGCGCCGCGACGATGACCAGGCCGGACCAGGCCCGCAGCGCGGTGCGCGCGGCAAAAACCCACATCACCGCGAACGCGAAGATGGCGAAGGAAGCGAGCGTGCCGGTCATCGCGGCTTCGCTGCGGGCCATGCCGAAGGCGGCGGGCAGGCAGAGCGCGAGCACGGCGGCGAACAGGGCGGCGATGCCATAGCCGCCGAAGATGGCTGCTACTGCGCGAGAGGCCACGCCTAGGCGATAACGAACGCCGATGGTCACGGCGCGCGCCGGACGGCGGGCGGGGTCGTTCGGAGATTCATGAAGAGGGAAAAGGACTGGCGAAGATGAGAATGATACTCATCTGAAGAAAACTTTCCCCCGCCACCCAACCTGCGAGCCGGGGCTTTCGCTCCGGCTATGGCAACTTACTTCGCCTGCAGCAGCGCCCCGACTTCCAGCAGCACCAGCTCGTTGTCATCCGCCTTGTTCGGCTCGCGGCTGCTCGAGAAGGGCAGGTTGTTGTCGTTGCCGACCACGATGTGCGTGGCGTCGACCACGTCGACGTTCTCGATCGTGAAGAAAGGGAACTTGAGCACGCCGTCGTTCAGCGGCTTGCGCGCGAGCTTGTCGGGGTCGGCGATGTTCAGCAGGTCGATGTAGCCGATCTTGCGCACCGGGCCGCCCACGTTCGCGTCGTTCAGCTCGACCTTGTAGACACGCTTGAACTTGGCGATGTCGTGGAAGCAGTCGGTGCGCTTCTGGCCTTCGGGGCAGGCCTTGTCGCTCGTGCCTTCGCCGTTGTCGCGCTCGATGATGAGGCCCGTGGTGCCGTCGATCATGTTGAAGTCGCCGATGGCGTTGCCATTGGCTTCGAGCACGTACTTCCAGTGACGGCCGGTCCACTTCTCGGTGGCCACGTCGAACTCCAGCACGCGCAGCGCTTCCTTGCCTTCGACCTTTTCGTAGTCCTTGGCCTCGGCGTTCCACACCGGGCCTTCGAGCAGCGCATAGAGCTTGCTGCCGTCCTTCGACGAGGCCATGCCTTCGAAACCCTTGGAGCGTTTGATCTGGAAGTCGACCGCGCCACCTGGTGCGCCCGGCGTGGTCACGGCCGGATGGTCGGGCGAGCGCACGACCTTGCCGTCGACCTGCGTGTCGAACACCGCGAGCACCTTGCCCTTCAGGTCGGCCTTGATGAGGAAGGGGCCGAATTCTTCACCGATCCACAGCGCGCCGCCGGCGAACTGAAAGCTCTCGGGGTCGAAGTCGGAGCCCGTCAGGTAGCGCTGCTTGGTGCCTTCGTGGACGATTCGGAAGGGCACCTTCTTGTCGGGGTCGTGCAGGAAGATGGTGTTGATGCGATTGAGCTTGCCGCCCTTGAAGTCCACCTTGTAGTGATTCAGGTAGAGCATGAAGTCGGGCGAGTTGGCCTTGGCGCCCGCACCGTTGTCAGTGAGGATCCAGAAGCTGCCGTCGTCCATCTTCTTGATGCCCGAGTGGCCCTGCAGGGGCTGGCCCTTGAAGGGCACCGACACGCCCGTGCCGCGGCCACCCGACAGGCCTTCGACCGTGCCGACCGCCTCGACGCGCTTGCCGGTCGTGAACTTGCCGCTGACCTGCAGGTCGGCCGGCGCGTCCTTGGGCGCGGCCACAAAGCTTTGCGCAGGCAGCACGGCGTGGCCGGAGAGCGTGGCGGGGAAGGCGGTCTGTGCAGCCGCGGCGCCGCATGCGAGTGCAGCGGCAAGGGCAACGAAGGACAGGGAGACAAGACGTGTCATGAGCAGGAAAGTGTTCAAGTCGAAAACGCGTGACCATGCCGAGGAGGCGTGACGCCGCCATGACATCCCTTCAAGGTGCGATGTCGACCGTCACTTCGCGCGACTCGGCGCGCCCCTGGTCGTCGACCGCACGCAGCACATAACGCCGACCCGACGCCGCGAGGTCAGGCATCCACGTGATGCCTTCGCCGGGCGCGGCGCGGCCGATGAGCGCGTCGTCGGCAAACCAGTAGATCGCCTGCGTGCCCGCAGCGGCTTCGGCGCGCAGCACCAGAGGTTCGGGCTTCTTCACGCGCAGTGTGTGGCGCACGCCACGCAGGGGCGAGGTGATGAGTGGCGCGCTTTCCGGTGCATCGCCTTCCTTTTCGCAGCCGTCGGCCGGTGCGCTCGCGCGCGGCAGGCCGGCCTGGCGGAACAGGCGGCGCATGTCGCTGCCCCATTGCTCCACCACCTGCTGGCGCGCATTCGGTTGCGGGCCGCAGACCACCTTGCCGGTCGTCTCGTCGACCCATACCGCGCGGTGCAGGTTGCTGACCTGGATCGGCGACTTGCCGGCGATGAACCACGTCATGGTGCGCACCGGGCACAGCGCATCGGGGAGGCCGCCCGTCGCAGCGCAGACTTCGACCTGGCGCAAGTCGGGCGGCTGACGCGACGCGACCTCGCCGGGGTCGAGCCGCTCGGCGCGCAGCGCATCGACCATGCGCAGGAACAGCGGCGCTGCCGCATCGACGCCCACCAGCGCGGGGTTGCTGGTGCCGTCGAAGTTGCCCACCCACACCACCAGCACGTGGCGGCCGAACACGCCGGCCGTCCACGCGTCGCGAAAGCCCCAGGACGTGCCCGTCTTCCATGCGATGGCAGGGCGCGCGGGCAGCGTGGTGTCGGGGCGCGGCGTGTGGCGCAGCATGTCGAGCGTGATGAAAGAAGCCTCCTCGCTCAGCAGGCGCAGCGGCTGCGCGGGCCGCTCGTCGGGCGCGGGCTGCGTGTAGCGAATGGGCTGCGAGATGCCGCCGTTGGCCAGCGTCGCGTACATGCCCGCCAGCTCTTCGGGCGTGACCTCGCCACCACCCAGCACGAGTGCAAGGCCGTAGTGCGATTCGCTCTGCAGCTTCTGCACGCCCGCAAGCCGCATGAAGTCGTAGAGCCCCGGCTTCGAGAGCTTGGCGGCCACGGCGACTGCGGGCACGTTGCGGCTGCGGATCAGCGCCTCCTGCGCGGGCAGCGGGCCGACGAAGCGATGGTCGAAGTTCTCGGGCGTGTAGGGGCCGAAGGAGGTAGGCGCATCCTTCAGCATCGTCTTCGGATGCAGGAGCCCCTGGTCGAGCGCCAGCGCGTAGATGAAGGGCTTGAGCGTGGAGCCCGGCGAACGCTTGGCCAGCACGCCGTTGACCTGCCCTGAGATGGCGTCGTTGCGAAAGTCGGCCGAGCCGATCATCACGCGCACCTGCATGGTCGAGGCGTCGAGCAGCAGCGCGCTCGCGTTGGTCATGCCCACGTCGGCATGCGTGCGCAGGTACTGGCCCATCACGCGTTCCAGCGTGGCCTGCATGCGCAGGTCGATGGTGGTGCGCACCTCCTGCACGCCGCGCTCCTGCGCGAGCAGCATGTCGGTGGCGTGCGGCGCGAGAAAGGGCAGGCTGCCGCGCGACTGTGCCGACAGCGCGAGCTGCGCATCGGGCGCGTGCTGCTTCGCGGTCGGGTCGCGCTCGGCCCACAGTGCCCACAGGCGTTCGCGCGCAGATTGCAGCTCGGCATTGCGGCCGCGCTCGGCGATGCGCTTGACGGGGTTCTGCGGAATCACTGCAAGCGTCAGCGCTTCGGGCAGGCTGAGCTTCGCGGCGTCCTTGCGGAAGTAGATGAGGCTCGCGGCCTGCACGCCTTCGATGTTGCCGCCGTAGGGCGCGGTGTTGAGATACGCCTCCAGGATGTCGTGCTTGCTGAAACGCGCCTCCAGCCACAGCGCCGCGAAGATCTGCGCGACCTTGCCGGTAGGCGTACGGCTGTCGATGCCGTAGACGCGGCGCGCGAGCTGCATCGTGAGCGTGGAGCCGCCCTGCCTGCGTTCGCCGCTGGCAATGCGCCAGGCGCTGCGCGCCAGCGCGGCGGGGTTGACGCCGGGGTGCGCATAGAAGCGCCGGTCTTCGTACAGCAGCACCGCGTCGACCAGCGTGGGCGAGATGCGATCGAGCGGCACCCAGAGGCGGTACTGCTCGTCGCCTGCGAGCGTGAGGCGCAGCAGCTCGCCGCCCTGCGCATACACGGCGCGGGAGCTGCCGACGGTTTCGCTCAGCGCCGCATGCGGCCACAGGCGCAGCAGCGCGAGCACGAAGACAGCCGCCAGCGCCCACAGCGCGGGCTTGCGCAGCCTTCTTCCTGCAGACGCGATGCCGATGCGCATGGCGAGCCTGCCTTGCCTCAGTTGCCGACGACCTGGAAGCGCGCACCCGCCGAGCGCGAGAACACGCGCCGGTCGTACATCGCCTCACCGTACGCTGCCGGCACCACGTAGTCGCCCACGTTGGTGGCGCGTGCCTTGTAGGTCACTTCGAGCAGGTCTTTGTTGACGCTGCCGTAGAACACGACGCGGTCTTCGCGGATGTCGGCGTACTGCACCTTCCACGAGCCGCCGCCGCCCAGGCGCTTCTTCCAGATGGGCGCGTCGGCGTTGGCATCGTCGTCATCGCCCACGGCCTGCAGCACCGGCTCGAGGCCACCGGGCAGCACGTCGACCAGCGCCACGTCGTTGAGCTGCGCGCGCTCCAGGCTGCGCACGCGCACCCGCACCGTGACCTCTTCACCGAGCTTGGCCTTGGTGATCGGGTTGCCCTTGGCATCGAGCACTTCGTGGAAGATTTCGAGGCCCTTGTTCACCGCCGTGGCGGGCACGTTGCGCTCGAAGCCCTGTTCGGCCCAGCTGTAGTACAGGTTGAAGTCGCTGTCGTTCGACAGCTTCAGCTTGGCCGTGCCGGCCGGCACTGCTGCGCGCGTGATGGGGTTCACCGCACTCAGCGCGAGCGCTGCGGCCTGGCCTTGCGCGTTGACGGTGCTCGCCGTGAGCTTGCCCTCGACGTTCTGCCCCACGGCCTCGAAGTACGAATCGACCGCGAGCAACATCGAGGCCGACGACAGGCTGTTGTACCAGCCGTCGCGCACCATCGCCGCCATGCCTTCCCACACCGCGGGCTTCAGCGTCTTCAGGCGCGACGGGAAGTGGCGGCCCACCAGGTGCAGCGTCATGCTGTCGTGCACCAGCGGGTCGTAGTAGGCGCCCCAGACATTGCGGCGCTGCTTCTTCTCGGTGCGGGCGAGCAGGTCGGACCACACCGGGTTGAGCAGCTCGTTGGCCACCTGCTCCTGCTTCACGAGCTGGTAGCTCGCGGCGAGGTAGACGGCGCCGAGGTCATCGCTCCAGCCCTGCGTCTGCTTGCTGCGCCAGGCTTCGCGCAGGTTGGCCAACGCGGCCGGCGCGATGATGCCCTGGCGCGTCAGCAGGTAGGCCGCTTGCGTGCGCTGGCGCCAGCCGTCGAGCGATGCGTCGCCGCTGCCGAGCCAGCCCTGCAGGTAGGCGTTGGCCTTCTGCAGCAGGTCTTGCGGCACGGGCAGCTTGTGGTCCTTGGCTTCGACCAGCAGGTGCACTGCGTACAGCGTGGCGAAGGCGTCGGTGCCGGCACCGGGCCACAGCGAGAAGCCGCCGTCGGCCGTCTGCCGTGCGCGCAGCTGCACAAGATAGCGCTCGAAGGTCTTGCGCGCTTCGGGCATCGGGCCTTGCTCGGCCGTGCGGCCGCGCGCCATTTCCTTCACCAGCTCGGGGCGGCCCGCGAGCAGCACAGCAGGGAAGGTCTGGCTCGTGATCTGCTCGGTGCAGCCGTGCGGGTACGCCTCCAGGTACTGCATGAGGCCGGTCGCGAAGGCCCACGGCGCGGCGGACACGGCCACGTCGCTCTGGCGGAAGTTCGGGTACAGGTCGGCCTGGCTCGACAGCTCGCCCGCGCGCTGGAAGCTGCCGGCCTGCACCAGCGTGACGAAGGGCGATGCGGGCCGCACGCTCACTTCGGTCGACAGGCGCGCGCTGAAGGTCTTGTGCGTCGAGGTGAACACCAGCGCGGAAGAACCCAGCACCGCCTGTTCGCCCGGCTTGGCGCGCACATTGAACTTGGTGCTGGCTTCGCCGCGCTCGTTGACCTTGAGCGTCTGCGTGGCGTCGCCCACCACTTCGAGCCCGCCGGAGGCGGTGAGCGTGAGTGCAATGGGCGCTTCCTTGCCCGAACCCACGATGTTGTTCGCGAGGCCCACGCCCACCTCGACCGTATCGCCGGGCGCCATCGCGAGCGGCGCGTTCGGCAATATCACCATGTCGCCGCGCACCACTGTGCGGGTGGTCTTGGCGGCTGTGGTCTCGTCATTCACGGCCACGGCCATCACGCGCAGGCTGCCGTTGAAGCTCTCGGGCACGGTGTAGCTGAACTCGCGGCTGCCGTTCACGTCGACCAGGCCCGACCAGTAGGCCACCGGCTTGTCGCGCTTGCGCTTGAACGGGTTCAGGTGCTTGCCGAGTTCGCCTTCGCCGTCGCCACCGGGTGCGGCGCCCTGCATGAGCTTCTTGAACTCCGGCAGGATCAGGTCGAGCGTCTGCAGCGTGCCGACTTCGAGCGCGCGCTTCTGGAAGAAGTGCTTCAGCGGGTCGGGCGTCTTGTAGCGCGCCACCTGCAGGATGCCTTCGTCCACCGCGAACACCACGGCGCGCGTGGGCTTGTCGCTGGTGAGCTTCATCTTCACGGTCTGCCCCGGCTTCACCAGTTCGCTGCTGGTGAGCTGCAGGTTGGCGGTGCGCTTGGTCAGCGCGGTGGCGAAGGGCACGACGCCGTACGACAGCGGGCTCATGTAGACCTCGTCCGAAGCCGGGTCACGCACGAAGTGCACGTTGATGTAGCCAGTGCCCTCGAAGTCCTTGGGCAGGGTGATCTTCTGCACCGAAGCGGTCTTGTCGGTCTTGAACCAAGCGTGCGCGTAAACCTTGTCGCGCTCGATGGTGATGAGGCCCGCGCCCACGTACGGCGCGCGGATGCTCACCGCAATCTCCTGCCCCGGCTCGTAGTCCTTGCGGTCGAGCGTGAGCTGCAGCTCGGCGTTGCGGTCGAGCGAGCGCGATACGTTGGCATTGCCCGCCACGCTGTACTCCACGCGGTTGAGCTCCAGCCCCTGCGAATTGCGCACCACGTAGGCGAAGTTGCCGGGCGCGCTGGTGTCCAGCGCCACGTTGTTGCCGGCCGCGGCGATGGCGAAGGGCTTCTCGTCGAGCACGACTTCCTTGCGGCGCGACTCGTAGCGGTACAGGCCGTTGTCCTGCTTGATGAGCACCGACAGCACCTTGCGCTCGACGCGCTCGATCTTCAGGTCGGCCACGGCCGTCTTCTTCGCCTGCGGGTCGATGGCGATCACGGTGGCGTTGCGCGCGGCGCCCTTGCTCACATAGCCGACGTCGCCGTCGACCTTCACGCCGACGAGGTAGGGCATGTCGCTCACCAGCGTCTGCGCTTCGGCCGACACGCTGCGCCCGCCCTCGGGCTCGAAGGCCTTGGCGAGCACGTGCACCTGGTAGGTGGCGGCGTCGAAGCGCGACAGGCGCAGGTCGAATTCGGCCTTGCCGTCGGCGCTGGTCTGCACGCTGCCCAGGTCGTCGACCTGTTTGTCGGCGGCGCGCTGCGGATCGAAGAAGGCGTAGTCGGTGAAGGCGCGGAACACCGGGAAGCCGGGGCTCAGCGTGAGCGTGCCTTCGACCTTGCGATCGGGCGCTGGTGTGCCGAAGAGGTTCTGCACGTCGATGAGCGCCTTCAGGTCCTTGGGCTTGACCCAGCCCTCCGCGATTTCGCTGCTGAGCTTGGCCGTGACCTTGGTGCGGTCGGGCAGGAACTCCTGCACCTTCACGGTGGTGCTGCCGATCAGCAGGCCTTCGACCTCGGGCGTGCCGGGCGACGATTCGCGCGGCAGGTAGAGATTGACGGTGTAGTTGCCGGTGGGCGATGTGTCTTGCGTGGTGTGGGCGATTTCCGCCGCGCCGCCGGGGCCGAGCTTGAGCTTTTCGCGGCGCACGCTGAGGCCGCGCGCATCGATGATCTCGGCTTCGAGCGGCAGGTCGCGCAGCGAGGTGCCCCAGTTGCCGGCCTTGACCATCATCGCGATGTGCATGGTGTCGCCGGGGCGGTAGATGCCACGGTCGCTGAAGACGTAGGCCGTCATCTGGTTCGGCACGCCGGCCGCGCGCAGGCCGCCGACGTCGAAGCGAGAGATGTCCAGCGTGCGGTCGTTGCGGTTGAAGGGCAGGAAGCTCAGGTCGCCGTCCTTGCGCACGACCAGCACCACGGGCGCTTTCTCACGCTGGTAGCCGGCGAGGTTGGGCAGCTTGGCAGCGCCCGTCGCATCCGTGGCCTGCGACGCGACGATCATGCCGTTGCGGCCCCACACCTCGACCAGCGCACCGGCCACGGGCTGGCCGTTGGCGATGCTCTGCACGAACACGTCGCGCGTGCCGTCGAGCGACTTCTTGGCGACGATGCCCAGGTCGGTGACGAGCACGAGGCGCTGGTCGAGCTGCTGCTCGGGGCTGCCGCCTTCGCCGTTGCCTTCTTCGTCGGACGACTGTTCTTCCTGCTGCTGTTCGTCTTCGGGCTGGGCTTGCTGCTCATCGCCCTCCGGCTTCTTCTTCGCCTTGGGGTCGTAGCCCTGCACCTTGAGCAGGAACACGCCGCGGCGGTCGGCCACGTCGTTGCGCAGGTATTCGGCGAAGTCGACGGTTTCGTAATGCGCCTTGCCGGCGGGAATGCTGAGCGGAATCTCCTTCTGGAAGCGATCGACGAGGTTGTCCGACTGCAGGCCACCGTAGAACTGCGGATGCGAGAAGTCGCCGTTGGTCTGCGTCACCAGGTGCTGCAACTGCTGCGGCAACAGGCGGCCGATTTCGAGGCGGATGCCGGGCAGGTCGCGCACAAGAATCGGCAGCTTGCGCTCGCCCGAGAGTGCGAGGAGCGAGCCCTGGCTCATGATGGTGAGTTCGGGCGCGAAGGTCTTGAGCAGGCGCACGTCTTGCCGTGCGGCGCCGAGCTGGTAGCCGCCGGGCGTCTTCAGGCCCTTGGCCACGCGCACCAGCAGGTAGCGGCCGCCCTCGGCCTGTGGCATGCGGAAGCTGACCATCTCGGTCACTTCGCGCTCGCTGGCGATGGGCTGGAGGTTTATCTTTTTGGCGCGGCGCAGCACGGCATCAGTGACCTTCGACGGATCGGCGGACCAGTCGAACTTTTCGTCGGGGTCGCCCTTGGCTTCTTCTGTCGCGGGCAGCAGCCAGGCTTGCACCACGCGCGCCATTTCGCGCTCGTGCACGGGCATCGAGGCGCTGACGTGCATCACGTGCTCGGGTTCGCCGTTCTCGCCGGTGACGATGGTGGGTTCGATGCTGGCGATGCTCAGGCTGAAGAGGCCGGGGATGTCGACCGCGCGGGACATGTCGGCACGCAGCGCCGGGCCGCCCTTCTGCGCGACGGTGCCGGAGGTGAGGCTGAGAATCGCCGGGCGAGTCTTCTCGGGAATCGGCAGCGGCTCTGATTGCAGGGTGGCGTTGAGGCGCAGCTTGTCGTAGCTGACCGTGAACTTCTCGCTCGCGCACTTGCCCACGCTGAAGAACGAGGAGCTGCAGGGCTGGTCGTAGGTCAGCACCAGGCGCTTTTCGAACTCGGCCGTGTTCACGGGGTGCGAGAAGTGCACCTGAAAGAGCGCGCGGCGCACGTTGGCCTGCACCGGGTCTTGATAGAACTCTGCGGCGTTGATCTGCGCGGTGAATTCGGGCGAGGTGAACTCGTACTTGCGCAGGGCCATCTCGATGTGCGGTGCGAGTGCGCTGTCGGCGATCTGCACCTTGTACGGCTGGCCGATGGGCCAGTCTTGCGCGGGCAGGAATTCGAGCCGGTTCTGCTTGGTCCACGTCCAGCGGCCGGCAATGGCGGGCTCGATGGTGACGCCGGTGGCCTCCTGGCCGATGCGTGCAATGGGCGCCACCGAGGCCGAGAAATTGATGACGAAGGGGTTCGGGCCCCTGTCGAGCTCGATCTGCGTGCGCTGCGGCGGCTCGGTCTTCGCGGTGGCGACGACGGGTTCGACGCGATCGGGCGTGAGGCCGTGCCACCACTTGATCACATGGGGGCTGGCCATCCAGCCGGCCAGCACGAGCAGCAGGAGCAACACCAGCCAGGCCAGCCGCTGCTGCAGCCACTGCAGTCCGAAGAGCAGGAATGCGCCCGCGATGCGCAGCCAACCCGGTGGTCGCCAGGAACCGACGAGCCCACGGGCCACCGGACGCAGAAAGCCGAGCGCACGGCCCAGTCCGGTGAAGAGCACGTCGCTGAACGACGCGAGTTTTCGATTGGCGACTTGAAGCATGGACGCTCCCACTGTGTTTTTGTTGGCGTCCGCGAGTTTGCGGACCATCTGTGAAGCAATGGCGCTGTGTGTGAAGTCTTGGTGAAAACTGCACAAGGCCGCGCGAGGCCTTTTTCAGTGATTCATGGTGCGGCGTTAGGGGCGCTCTTGTTCGGGGTGCGTGCGCTGCCACGCGACAACTTCATGCGCATGCGTGACCAGGAATGCGCGCATGCGCGCGAAGCGCCGCTGCGTCTGCCGTGCGAAAACCCACGCGGCCACCGGCTCCAGCAGCCAGCGCAACGCCTTCGGCCCGGCCTCGATGGTGTAGACATAGATCAGTACCGAATGGCCGGGCTGCGTGTCGCGGTGCCGCATGGACGCAGCCCAGCGGTTGAAGGGGAAGGAGCGGCCGATCATCGAGGCGGCCGCCACGTGTGGTCGGTCGAAGCTCACGAAGCGCGTTCGCATCGACAAGCCGCGCAGCCAGCCGCCGCCCACGTTCTCGGTCTCGGCGCCGACGAACGGGCAGGGCGCACCGCCCACCACGCGGGCGTTGCCGACCAGCGAGTCCCAGCGTGCGCGCCACACGTGGTAGTGGAAAGCGTCGAAGACAACGTCGGCCGGCGCCGGCATGTCGAACTCAAAGCGCTGGTGCGCCATGGCCTGCCACTGCGATTGCCGCTTCTTCGACCACGTCGGTCACCATGCCCCAGCGCGCGAACTCGGGCTCGAACCCGGACAGGGCGAGCAGGCCGGCACAGGCATGCGCGCCGATGGGCAGCGCATCGCCCCGCGCGAGACGCCGGGCCAGCAGGATGGCGGCCATGCAGGGGATCTCAGGGCCGTGGTTGTCGTCGGCTGCTACGTGCCACGCGCGGCGTGCTGGCGCGCCCTGCGCATCCGTGCCTTCCACGCGCACGACCATGCCACCCAGCGCGGTACCGAGCGCGTCGAACACGCCGCCGGCCGAATGCAGCAGCGGCGCCAGCTTCTGCGGCGTGGGCAGCAGGCCCATGCGATGCATGAACGCCATGAAGGCGAAGGCGTGCTGCGCCAGTCCGACTTCGAGCGCGGCGCGGAACATCACCGACTGCACGCCGGCATAGCGTGCGGGAAAGAGCTCGAGATCGGGAATGTCGCAGAGCGCACCGCGGCGCGGCTTCATGCGCGCGAACTCGACCTTCACGGGATCGGCCCAGCCGGGCCGCTCGACCCACTTGCCCCCTTGCCATACGCGGATGGGCTCGCCGCAGTAGGCGAGCACGCCGGCCAGCGTGGCCTCGCCGCGCGGCGCGCCTTGCGCGGGCGCGATGCAGATGTCGATGCTGCGAATGCCTTGCCAGCCTGCCGTGAGATGGTCGACCACCGCCGAGGAAAGCGCCGGCACTGTGCTGGCCCCGCTGACGGCTGTACGGCCCGCATCGCGGAAGGCAGCGTCTTGCGCCGACGGGAAGTCGCACACGAAGCGCCGGCCATCGGCCAGGTCGATGTAGTGCGCGCCTGCCGCGGCGACGGCCTGCGGCACGCGGTAGTCCTGGTTCTGGAAGGGGCCGGCCGTGTGGATCACCAACGCGATGCCGAGCTTGCGCAGCGCGTCCGCAAGATCGGGCGCCTGCACGTCGATGCGCACACCGCGCGCGCCACCGCCCAGCGACTCTGCGAACGCCGTGGCGCGCTGCGCATCGCGCCCCGCCACCAGCAGTTCAATGCCCGGGTCGCCGGCCAGCGCGCGGGAGATGCGCGTACCGAAGTTGCCGTAGCCGCCGAGCACCAGCGTCTTCATGCCGCCGCCGCGTCGCTGCCCGCGACGTGCCCGCTCGTGAACGCCTCTTCGAAGATCGAGTAGCCCGACCAGTCGGCATGCGCGAACGACAGCCGGCCTGCAACGACGCTACCGCGATGCGCGGTATCCGGCGCGGTGCGCTGCGGGCCGATCTGCGCCAGCAGGCCGGGCCGGGGGATCGACATGGCGTGCCCATAGCGGGTGATGTCGATGCGCGTCGCCAGCGATGGCAGGTCGGGATGCGGCGCCGACAGCTCGGCGAGCAGGTCATCGCGCCAGCCGGTCCACGGGCGCTCCAGCAGCAGCTTGCGGCCATCGGCGGTGTCGTAGCTGCTCGGGCCCAGCGGCCGGTACCAGCTGAGCACCGTGCCGCGCGGCGTCGGGTCGAGCGATTGGTGGCGCGCGTCGACGTAGCCCAGGCCCTTGGTGCCGTAGATCACGTTGTCCCAGCTCGGCGCGGCGCCGGGCCTGTCGGCCAGCGGGCCACGCAGGTGCACGTTGGCCACGAGCCAGGGCGCGTAGCGCACGTGCGCGGCGGCGGTCTTCAGCACCTCGGGCGGGTTCTCGACCACGCGCGCGGCGATGAACACGGGCAGCGCGACGATGCAGCGCTCGGCCTGCCAGCGCACGATCAATTTCGACGCCGCGTCCCACGCATCGACCTCGACGCCACCGCGCACTTCGGCGATGCGCGTGACGACCTGGCCGGTGCGCAAGCGGTCGCCGAGCGGCCTGGCCAGCTGCTTCGTGAGCCAGCCGTTGCCTTCGGGCCAGGTGAGGATGCCGTCGCGCTCGGGGCTCGAGTCGTTGACGCTGCCGGTCGGATCGCCGGGCGCATGAAAGCCGTGCCGGCTCGCAAAGTAGTGGATGCCGGCCCAGGCCGACACCTGCCCGATGCCAGCGCCGTAGTCGTCGCGGCAGCAGTAGTCGAGATACCAGCGCAGTTGCGCGTCGCTGAAGCCTTCGCCGTCGAGCCAGCTGGCGAAGGTGATGGCGTCGAGCGCCAGCAGTTCGGGCGTGACGGCGACCTTCAGCGTGGGAATGGCGAAGTGCGCGGCGTGCTGCAGCGCGTCGATGCGCTGCGCGAACTTGCGGTACTGCGCGAGCGTGCCTTCGCCCACGCCATGCATGGGCAGCAGGCCGTCCTGCCACTCGCCGTAGATGAACAGGCGCTCCTGCGGGCTGTGGCAGAGGGTGACCTCGTCGTATTCCCATCGGCCCGCCACGCGGCGGCGCAGGCCGAGTTCTTCGAGCAGGTCCTGCACCTCGCGTGCGTCGTCGCCGGGCACGGGCAGGTAATGCGCGCCGAGCGGGCAGGTAATGCCGTTGACGATGCCGCCGCGCGCGTTGCCGCCTGCGGTGTCTTCGAGTTCGAGCAGCGCGAAGTCGTCGATGCCCGAGAGCCGCAGGGCGCGTGCGGCAGCGAGGCCCGCGACGCCGCCGCCAGCGATAACGACGCGCGTGCGCTTCACCGTGGCGGGCGACGCGCTGTGCAGTGCGCCATCGCGCATCGCATGGCCACGCGTGACATCGATGCCGGTGAAGCCGCCTTCGATGAGCGGTGCCGGCGACTCGCAGCCCGCGAGCGCGAGGGCGCCCGCCGCACCTGCCGCCACGCCGAGGAATTCGCGCCGTTGCATGGTCGGCTAGTGCGCCATCACCTTGCCCCACTCCTGCTCGTAAGTGGTGACCAAGATTTGATTCGACAGCCGGTTCACTTCGGCCGGCACGCGCGCCATGTCGAGCGGAAAGTCGAACATCAGCGGCAGCGTGGAAGGCGACAGGAAGCGCAGGCCCGAAGGCAGCGCATCGGGCATGCGGTACGGTCGGCGGCTCGCGATGATGTAGCCCCATTCGCCGAAGCTCGGCACGTGCGCGTGGTACGGCGTGGCACGAAGGCCTACCGATTCGATGGTGGTCGCCACTGTCCAGTAGCTCTTGCGCGCGACCAGCGGCGAAGTCGTCTGGATCACCGCATAACCACTGGCCGACAGGCGCTTTTCGAGCAGCGCATAGAAGCTGTTGGTGTAGAGCTTGCCGATGGCGAAGTTGGTCGGATCCGGAAAGTCGACCACGATCACGTCGAACATGTCGCCGGGCTGCTGCAGCCACTGGAAGGCGTCGGTGTTGACGATCTTCACCTTGGGCGACGAAAGCGAATGGCCGTTGAGCGCAGCCAGCGTCTCGTGATCGGTGAAGAGTTTGGTCATGTTCGGATCGAGCTCCACGAGCGTGACCGACTCGACCGAGGGGTACTTCAGGATCTCGCGCACCGCCATGCCGTCGCCGCCGCCGAGCACCGCGACTTTCTTCGGCGCGCCTTGCGCGGCCATCACCGGGTGCACCAGCGCTTCGTGATAGCGGTACTCGTCGCGCTCTGCAAACTGCAGGTTGCCGTTGAGGAACAGGCGGTGCCCCAGCAACCCGCGCGTGACCACGATGCGCTGGTAGGGCGAGGTGGCGCTGAAGACGATGCGGTCCTGGTAGAACTTGTCTTCTGCCAGCGTGGTGATGTGGTCGGCCCAGACGAAGGCCGCCACCAGCGCGGCCAGTGCGAGAAAGCAGGCCAGCGCATGCGCGCCGACGCGGCGCAACTCATGACGGAACAGCCACAGCGCCCACACCGCCACGGCCGCGTTCATGAAGCCGAACAGCAGGCCGGTGCGGATCATTCCGAGCTGCGGCACGAGGATGAGCGGAAACGCCACCGACACGGCCAGCGCGCCAAGGTAGTCGAAGGTGAGAACCTGCGACACCAGGTTCTTGAGCACGATGTTGCGCTTCAGGATGCGCATCACCAGCGGAATCTCGAGCCCCACCAGCGTGCCGACGACCATCACCAGGCCGTACAGCAGCAGCCGGAAGGCGCTCGGCACGTAGGCGTTGGCAAGAAACAGGATCGCCGGCAGCGCGCCGCCGATCAGCGCCACCATCAACTCGATGCGAAGGAAATGCGCCGGCAGTTGCCGGTCGAAATAGCGCGAGAGCCAGGAGCCCACGCCCATGGCAAACAGATAGGTTCCGATGATGGTGCTGAACTGCAGCACCGAGTCGCCGAGCAGATAAGAGCTGAGCGCGGCCGCGCTCAGTTCGTAGACCAGGCCGCAGGCAGCGACCACGAACACGCTGGCGAGCAGCGCGATCTCTATGGGTTGCGGCCCCCGCGCATCCGGGGTGCGCGCGGGCAGGGCCGCGTCGTTCAATGGATTGCTGCGGCGACGATGATGCAGATGCCCAGGCTCATCGCGGCAACCACCAGCCCCAGCGCCACGTTCTGCTTCTCGACGATCTCGCCCCACAGGTCATAGGGCGTGATCTTGTCGATGATCAAAAAGCAGAGCCAGAAGATCACGACGCCGATCAGCGCGTACACGAGCGATCCGAGGACCACGCCCGGTTTCAGCCATTCAAATCCCATGGGGACCTCCAGTCGTAGTAGTGAGGTGAGAGTCAGACATCGCGTGCATCTTCGCCGTCATTTGTGGCCGCCGCCACTCGAATAACCGCCATACGAGCCGCCCGAGCTGCGATAGCCTCCCGACGAGCTGCTGCAGGTGCTCAGGATGATCAGCAGGATGATGATCACGACGATGATGAGGATGATGGTGCCGCAGCCCAGCCCGGAGGCGGCGCTCACGGGCAGCGCGTCGGCGCGCTTGAACATGTCCTTCTTGGTGTCGAGCTTGAAGGCGGTGGCCACCGCGCCGCTGTCGATCTTGCTGCCCGACGACCACGTCAGCTCGTTGGCAGAGCGCTCCATCGACAGCAGCGCGCCGCCGTTGGCGAAGTCGCGGTTGAAGGTTTTCTGCCCGCGCTCGACCTGCCAGTAGAACTCGCCCGCCACGTAGGTGGTCTCGGCGTTGTAGGCGTACTGCTGCTGGTAGCGCTTGCTGAGGTAGGTGGCGGTGCTGCCGTTCTCGGCCATCACCGGCGCGCCGGTGGTCGGCTTGACCATGCTCCAGCCGTCTTCCGCATCGACCAGGAAGCTGAAGCCACGCTTCTTGTTGTAGAGCAAGTATTCGTCCCAGCCGAACTGCTCGTCGTCGCCGGGCTCGCTGCCCATGCGGTGCTGGAAGCCGACCACCTGCCATTGCGCGCCCTGCAGCTGGCCCATGCTGCCAAGCGCGATGAGCGGGCGCACGGGCTCGTCCTGCGTGGCGTGCCTGAGCTCTCCGCCGATGCCCTGCGACAGGTCGATGATGCTGCTGCACGAACGGCAGGTGATGCTCTTGCTGTCGGCCAGGTTGACGGTGACGGGCGAGCCGCAGTTGGGGCAGTTGAAGCTGCGGCCCTTTTCGTCCTTGGCGGATTCCTCGCGCAGGCCGGTGAGTTGCAGGTCTTCGAGCTGCACCGAGCGGCCGAGGTAGGCGCTGGGCGTCGCGGTGCCGTAGTCGATGCTGAGCACCAGCCCCTTGTCGTTGCGCAGCTCGACCATCGCGAACGGCCGGCCGAGCTCGGGCAGGTGCGGCAGTTCGCCCTGTGCAGAGGTCAGCGCCACCTGCTCGTTCGAGGTGACGGTGTAGCTCTGGCCGGCGAAGGCGGTGGTCGCGCCCACGCGCAGTTCGTTCCATGGCGGCGCGGCGCGCTGCAGGTCGAAGGGCAACGCGAAGACGTAGGCCCCGTTGTCCTCGCTGAGGATCGCGGTGCGGTCGCCGTCGAGCGCGGCGATCCATTCGGTCCAGCGGCCGCCGGGGTAGGTGTACTGCAGCCGGCCGATCAGCGTGAAGGGCTTGTCCTGGATGCGGCCGGCGGCGAACAGCTGCAGCGGGCTGAAGTCGTCGAACAGCTCGGCCATCTTGCCGGTGCGCGCGAGCGTGTCGCCCTGGCGCACGACGGTGCTCTGGCAGTAGGGGCAGACCGCGTGCGTCGATTGCGCCGAGCGGAATTCGACCGGCGCGCCGCAGCCGGGGCAGGGCGCGCGGTAGTAGCGTTGGTTGCCGGTTTCCTCAGCCATGGCGCATCAGCCATGGCGTGGACGGCCACGAGTTTTTCAAGCCAATGAGGCTTCCGACGCCCGTCGAACGGGCGTCAGGCGCTATCGGGAACATAGCGCCGGGTCAGACGAGCTTTTTCAGCAGTTCGACTTTTTTGGCGTCGAACTCTTCCTGGGTAAGGATGCCCTTGGTCTTGAGTTCGCCGAGCTTCTCGAGCGTGGTCATCACGTCGGTGGGGCTCACCACGGCCACGGCGGGTTGCTGCTGCGTTGCCGCGGCCTGCGCGGCCGCATTGGGGCTCAGGCCCTGCGCGAGGTTCTGCGCGAGCACCTGGCCGAGCGCCACGCCAGCGCCCAGGCCCATCGCGTCGCCGGCAATGCCGCCGCCGTTGGCAGCGCCCTCGGCGAATTTGGGGATGGCCTGCGCCGTCTGGTACTGCATGAACTTGCCCATGTCGTTGCCGACCATGCCCATGCCGATCTTCTGGTCGAGGATCTTCTGCAGCTCTTCAGGCAGCGAGACGTTCTGGACCGTGATGTTCTCGAGCTTGATGCCGATCTTCTCGAACTCGGGCACGAGCTGCGCGGCAAGCGCCTGCGCGAACTGGATCTGGTTGGCAGCAAGGTCGAGGAAGGGCACGCCGCTGGAGGCGATGGCGTTGCTGATGTTCTGCAGCACCAAGCCGCGCAGCTGGCCGTCGAGGTCGGCCACGGAATAGATGTCGCGCGTGCCGGAGATTTCGGTGTGGAAGGCCTTGGCGTCACCGATGCGGAAGGAGTAGTTGCCGAAGGCGCGCAGGCGCACGGCACCGAAGTCCTTGTCGCGGATGGTGATCGGCTGGGGCGTGCCCCACTTCTGGTCGACCTGCTGGCGGGTGCTGAAGAAATAGACGTCGCTCTTGAAGGGGGACTCGAAGAGCTTGTCCCAGTTCTTCAGGTACGTGAGCACGGGCAGCGTCTGCGTCGTGAGCTTGTACATGCCGGGGCCGAACACGTCGGCCACCTTGCCTTCGTTGACGAAGACGGCAACCTGCGACTCGCGAACGGTGAGCGAGGCGCCGTTCTGGATTTCCATCTCCGCCATCGGGAAGCGCCAGGCCAGCGTGCCATCGCCGGTCTCGGTCCACTGGATGATGTCGATGAACTGTTTCTTGATGAAATCCATCAGGGCCATGGTTGCTCCTCTTCAGGTTTTTTCAGGTTTTATCCGAACTGTGCATATTGCCACAGCGACTTGACAGCGCACCCGTGCTTTTGGTCATGGTTGGCACCGGCCATGCGGTGTATGGCTTTACGAACCGAGGTCTACAATCGGCGCCCCCAGAAGAAGCGCCACCAGGAGCTACGGCACATGTCAGATTCGACCCCCTCGACCTCATCGACTCCCACGCCCGAAGACAAACGCGCCGAGTTGCGACGTGCCGCCCTCGAGTACCACGAGTTTCCCGTTCCCGGCAAGATCGCCATCGCGGCGACCAAGCAGATGGTCAACCAGCGCGACCTGTCGCTGGCCTACTCGCCCGGCGTGGCCGCGCCCTGCGAGGAAATCGTCAA
The DNA here is from genome assembly GCF_059416325.1 of Variovorax sp. GW821-FHT09D05. NCBI lineage: Bacteria > Pseudomonadati > Pseudomonadota > Betaproteobacteria > Burkholderiales > Comamonadaceae > Variovorax > Variovorax sp. GW821-FHT09D05. The sequence goes on from NZ_JBWKOZ010000002.1 coordinate 660,866, forward strand.
GGACCCGGCCAACGCCTTCAAGTACACCTCGCGCGGCAACCTCGTGGCCGTCATCAGCAACGGCACCGCGGTGCTGGGACTGGGCGACATCGGCCCGCTGGCGTCCAAGCCGGTGATGGAAGGCAAGGGCGTTCTCTTCAAGAAATTTGCCGGCGTCGACGTGTTCGACATCGAAATCGACGAGAAAGACCCGGCCAAGCTGGTCGACATCATCGCGTCGCTGGAGCCGACCTTCGGCGCCATCAATCTGGAAGACATCAAGGCCCCTGATTGCTTCTATGTCGAGCGCGAGCTGCGCAAGCGCATGAAGATCCCGGTGTTCCACGACGACCAGCACGGCACTGCCATCACCGTAGCGGCGGCCATGGTCAACGGCCTGAAGGTGGCGGGCAAGGACATCACTGAAGTCAAGCTGGTGGCCTCGGGCGCCGGTGCCGCGGCGCTGGCCTGCCTGAACCTGCTGCTCAAGGTCGGCCTGAAGCGCGAGAACGTGTTCGTGACCGACCTGGCCGGCGTGGTCTACGAAGGCCGCACCGAGCTGATGGACGACGACAAGCGCCAATACATGCAGAAGACCGACGCGCGCACGCTCGCCGAGGTCATCGAGGGCGCCGACGTGTTCCTGGGCCTGTCGGCCGGCGGCGTGCTGAAGCCGGCAATGGTGGCCAAGATGGCCAAGCGCCCGGTGATCTTCGCGCTGGCCAACCCGAACCCCGAGATCTCGCCCGAAGACGCCCATGCGGTGCGCGACGACGTGATCATGGCCACCGGCCGCACCGACTACCCGAACCAGGTCAACAACGTCCTGTGTTTCCCGTACATCTTCCGCGGCGCGCTCGATTCGGGCGCGACCACGATCACCGACGAGATGGAAATCGCCGCGGTGCACGCAATTGCCGATCTGGCGCAGGCCGAGCAGAGCGAGCGCGTTGCTGCTGCCTACGTCGGTGAAAAGCTGTCATTCGGCCCCGAATACCTGATTCCGAAGCCCTTCGACCCGCGCCTGATGATGAAGATCGCGCCGGCCGTGGCCAAGGCGGCAGAGGAAAGCGGCGTTGCGACCCGTCCGATCAAGGACATGGACGCCTACCGCGACAAGCTGCAAAGCTTCGTCTATGCCTCGGGCACCACGATGAAGCCGATCTTCGAAACCGCCCGTCGCGCGGCGAAGAAGCGCGTGGCGTACTGCGAAGGCGAGGAAGAACGCGTGCTGCGCGCCGCCCAGATCGTGGTCGACGAAGGCCTGGCCCGCCCGACGCTGATCGGCCGACCGGCCATCATCGCCCAGCGCATCGAGAAGTTCGGCCTGCGGCTGAAGGAAGAGCTCGACTACGACATCGTCAACGTCGAGCAGGACCGCCGCTACCGCGACTTCTGGCAAACCTACCACCGCATGACCGAGCGCAAGGGCATCACCGCCCAGGTCGCCAAGATCGAGATGCGCCGCCGCCTCACGCTGATCGGCGCGATGCTGCTGCACAAGGACGAGGTGGACGGCATGATCTGCGGCACCTGGGGCACCACGCTGATCCACCTGCACTACATCGACCAGGTGATCGGCAAGCGCCCCGGCGGCTGCGAGAGCACGCCGCAGGACGTGCCGGTGTACGCCTGCATGAACGGCCTGCTGCTGCCCGACCGCCAGGTGTTCCTGGTCGACACGCACGTCAACTACGACCCCTCGCCCGAGGAACTGGCCGAAATCACGACCATGGCGGCCGAGGAAATGATGCGCTTCGGCCTGAAGCCGAAGGCGGCGCTGCTGTCGCATTCCAACTTCGGTACCAGCAACGAGCCCAGCGCCATCAAGATGCGCAAGACGCTCGACCTGCTGCGCGTGCAGGCGCCCTGGCTGGAAGTGGATGGCGAAATGCACGGCGACGTGGCGCTGGACAGCAAGCAGCGTGCGGTGGTCATGCCGCACAGCGCGCTGGCGGGCGATGCCAACCTGTTGGTTTTCCCGAACATCGACGCGGCCAATATTTCCTACAACCTGCTCAAGACGGCGGCAGGCGGCAATATCGCGATCGGCCCGGTTCTGCTTGGCGCAGCCAAACCTGTGCACATTCTCACGGCAAGTGCGACTGTTCGGCGCATCGTGAACATGACAGCCTTGACAGTGGCTGACGCAAACGCCGAGAGATAAGCCATTTGGCGAGAGTGGCCGCCAACTTAAAGCGCCACTCGATCCCCTCGCGACTGCTCAAACTTTGAGCAGTCGCTTGCTATTTTCGCCAGCGTGGTGCACACTCGCGGGCTTGAATTTGCGGGTTAACCCGACGTTGATCGCCGATTCGAACCCCCCGCTCTTTTCTTGTGGTGCCCCATGGCGGCTTACGCCTCGATCACGTCCTCTGTCACAAAGTTTGCGCTCACCAGTCTGATGCTGGTGGCGTTGACGACGGGGGCCGAGGCCCGCGGATGGTTCGGCGCCGGAAAAACGTCCACCGAGGAAACGATCGCTCTGTCCGAATTGCCGGCACAGGGCCAACGAACCTACCAGGCCATCCTGAGTGGCGGTCCCTTCCGGTATGACAAGGACGGCACGGTGTTCGGCAATCGCGAGCGTCTTTTGCCACCCGCTCGCCGCGGCCACTACCGCGAGTACACGGTTACGACGCCCGGTTCGCGCAACCGTGGTGCACAACGAATCGTCTGCGGCGGTGAACAACGCACGACGCCCGAGGCCTGTTGGTACACCGCAGACCACTATGCGAGTTTCAGACGGATTGCGCCATGAGCGATGAAAACGACCTGAGCGGCGCCCCGAAGCGCCCCGAAGAAATGATGATGACTATGGAAAGACCAGCGGAGATGACCTTATCCCTTCGTGCCGTACGCCCGAACATCGTGCAATCGATCCGCGCGTTCCGCGTGAACGACCTGCAGGACGCGGCCAACGCGGCCGGCCAGCACTTCCTGTATGCCAACCTGGGCAACGCCCAGACCAAGCAGGACGTGCTCGACCTGATCGCGCAGCAGTTCACGTTCCCGGCCCACTTCGGGAAGAACTTCGACGCGCTGTACGACTGCATGACCGACCCGTTGCATAAATCGGGCCCGCAGCCAGGTTTCGTCATCGTGCTGGAGCAGATCCCGGCCAACGCCAAGTTCGACAAGGAAGCGCGCGAGCAGCTGCTCGACATCTTCCGCGACGCCTCGGACTACTGGGGCGACCGCAAGGTCCCGTTCCGGTGCTTCTATTCTTTTCTGTAGCCCGTTCTGCATCTACCAGCCAAGCAGAACGGGCGAACGAGGCTCAGCCGAACGCTGAAACCCTCGATGGCATCGAAGTGAACACCACCGCAACCGCAGCGGCCGCCTCCACCGAACCGGCCGGCGAAAAAATGCCGACCGACAAACTGGTCGACGTGTCGCCCCTGGCGCTGCGCATGAGCAGCCCCTTCAATGCGGGTTATTGGCTCGCCGCCGCATAAGCAAGCAGGCTTAGGCGTTTGCAGCCTCCGTTAAAAAGCCCGTCGCAGACGGGCTTTTTTCATGGGTTTCACGGGATGATGGCCTGGGCCAGAGCGACGTATTCGTCGACGGGCACTTCCTCGGCCCGTCGCTGGACATCGAATTCACCGGCAAAGCCGTGCTCCTGCAGCCATTTGCCCAGCGTGTGCCGCAGCAGCTTGCGGCGCTGGCTGAAGGCGACCTGCACGATCTCCCCCAGACGGGCCGCATCGACCGCCGGCGGCGTCGCCAGCGGCACCATCCGCACCACGGCACTGTCCACGCGCGGCGGCGGGTCGAAGCTCTCGGGCGGCACGAACAGCACGTTCTGCATCTCGTAGCGCCACTGCAGCATCACGCTCAGGCGGCTGTAGTCCGAGGTGGCGGGCCTGGCCACCATGCGGTCGATCACTTCTTTCTGCAGCATGAAGTGCTGGTCGGCGACCAGATGGGCACTACCCAGCAGGTGAAACAGGATAGGCGTGGAGATGTTGTAGGGCAGGTTGCCCACCACGCGCAGCGGCTTGGCCGGGAACCTGGCGGCCAGTTCCGCGAAGTCGACCTTCAGCACATCGGACTCGATCACGTCGAGCTGCGCATGCTCGCGCAGGCGCTTGGCGAGGTCGCGGTCGAGCTCGATCACGGTGAGGCGGCCCAGCCGCTCGACCAGCGGCTGCGTCAGCGCCGCGAGCCCCGGCCCGATCTCGACCATGGCGTCGCTAGGCTGCGGCGCGATCTCGCGCACGATCGCATCGATGATCCCCCCGTCGGACAGAAAGTGCTGCCCGAACCGCTTCCTGGCGATGTGTGCCATCGAATCAGGATTGCGGTGGGTCGCGGTATTCGACGTAGGCGCGTGCGCGCACTTCCTGCACCCAGGTGGTGAAGGCCTCCTCTACGCGCTGTTCGCGCAGCGCGGTGCGCGCAGCTTCGCGCTGCTCCGACTGGCTGAGCTTGGAATCGCGGCGGCCAACCACCTGGATCAGGTGCACGCCGAAGCGCGACACCACGGGGTCGCTGATCTGGCCCGGTGCGAGCCGGTCCATGGCTTCCTCGAATTCGGGCACGAACTGGCCCGGACGCGACCAGCCGAGGTCGCCGCCGTCCTTGGCGCTGCCGTCCTGCGAGTTGTCGCGGGCAAGGCCGGCGAAGTCGGCGGTGCCGGCCTGCACGCGGCGCTTGAATTCGGCCAGTTGCGCAACCGCCTGCGCCGTGGTGCGCTTGGGGTCGTTGAGCAGCAGGATGTGGCGCACTTGGGTCTGCGTGACCGTGGCGTCGCCCGACCCGATCTGGGCCTTGGCGATGACCTTGAGCACGTGGAAGCCGGCGCTGGAACGCACGGGCCCGGCGATGCCGTTCACCGCGGTCGATTGCGTGGCCTCGACGAACAGCGACGGATAACGGTCGGCGCTGCGCATGCCGATGGCGCCGCCGTTGGCGCGGTCCGGCGAATCGGAGTTCTCGCGCACCAGCTTGGCGAAGTCTTCGCCGGCGCGGGCGCGCTGGGCGAGGTCCTGTGCCTTCTTCTGTGCCGCGGCCACCTGGGCGTCGGTGGCGTTCTCGGGAACGGCCACCAGCACCTGCGCGAGGTTGAGGTTTTCCAGCGCCGCGTTCTTGACGGATTGATTGCGCTGGTCGCGCAGGTATTCGTCGGCCTCGGCGTCGCTGATCTTGACCTTCGACTCGACCTCGCGGTCACGCAGGCGCGTGAGCAACAGCTGGTCGCGCAGGTCGTTGCGGAAGTCCTGCTGCGCGATGCCTTCGGCGGCCACGCGGCGGCGCAGCTCGACCAGGCTGATCTCGTTCTGACGCGCCACGGTCTGCTCGGCCTGGTCGATGGCTACGTCGTCGACCTTGATGCCGTTTTCCTTCGCGAGCTGAAGCTGGGCACGCTCCGTGATCAGCCGCTCCAGCACGAGCCGGGTGAGCTCGCCGCGGGGAACGCGCTCTGCGTCCGGGTTCTCCTTGATCAGCCGCGACACGCGCGTCTGCACGTCGGTGTTGGTGATGGGCTCCGAGTTGACCAGCGCGACGATGAATTCAGCCGAGCGCTGCACGGGCGCCGCGGCAGGCGCCGTCGACGGCCGCGCGGCCGGTGGGCCCAGGCGCGGTCCGGCGCGCATGATGTCCGTGATGCCGGTGCCGGAGCGGAAGCCCTGCGCACCCGACGTTGCAGCCACTGCCGCGAGGCAGCCCAGGGTGATGATGGAACGGATGTATTTCATGGCGTCGCTCAGTCAGTCGTCTCAGTCGTAATTGGTGAAGCGGCTCGGCGCTTCGCCCGGTTGGCGCAGGGGTTCGTAGCGCTGGATGTTCTGCCGCAGGGCCTGCATGGGGCTGGAGCCGATGCTGGAGAAGCCGACGAATTCGAGCTGGAACATGATGCGGGTGTTCGCCGTCACCTGGCCCGTGGTGATGCGCTGCAGCACCACGCGCCCGATCCAGCAGCAGCCGTCGTACTCGAAGCCGAGCACGCCGTCCGTGAGTTTCTTGTCCTGCAAGCTGTAGTTGAGCCGGCCGACCGCATACCAGCGTCCGCCGCCCTGGCCCTTGCCGGGGCCGAGGTTCTTGCCCTTGTCGCCCCACAGGTCGTTGATGGGCCATTGCCAGCCCACGTCGATCGACTTGCTGCCGTCGGTCGCGGTCGGGGTGCTGGGCGCCTGGTAGCGGAAGGCCGCGCTCAGGTTGTGATACGGCTCGGGGTTGTAGCGCGCGCTGATGGCCGAGCGCTCCGACTTGCGCGTGTCGGGGTTGTACTGCACGAGGGTGTCCAGGCTCCACTTGGGCGTCCAGTTGATCTGGGCGCCCACGAGCAGGTCGCTCGCGCGGTCGGTCACCGGCGTGCCGCCGGGCAGCGTGACCTTCTGGTCGCTGAAGCGCAGCCGCTGCGCGATGCCGAAGCGCGCGGCCTCGACGCCGGTGGCCGGATCGATCAGGCGCGAGGTCACGCCGAGCGTGAGGGCATTGGTGTCCGAGACGCGGTCGCCGCCCGAGAACGCGTTCTCGGTGTAGATGGTCGCGAAGCTGAAGTCGTTGGCCGCCGAATCGTAGTTCGGCAGCATGCTCTGGTTGCGATACGGCGTGTAGACGTAGTAGGCACGCGGCTCCAGCGTCTGGCGGAAGGCGCGTCCGAAGTAGTTGGCGTCGCGCTCGAAAGTCAGGCCGCTGTCGAGGCTGAAGGTCGGCACCGCCCGGTTGCTGGAGGTCGGGAAGAAATACAGCGAACTCGGGTTGTAGACCTGGCCGTTGACGTACTGGGTACCGTTGACCGTGACCGTCGGAATGGACGACTGCGGCAGGTAGTAGTTGTACGAGGCCGCGTTCAGCATCAGCTTGGGGATGACGAACGAGCTCGGCGTGATGAACGGGCGGCTGATCGAGGCGACGGCCATGGCACGGTCGCCGTCGGGCTGCGATTGCTGGGTGGCGTCGTAGCCGAGCTGCGACGGCAGGATCGTGTTCACGCGGAAGTGCGTGTAGTCCAGGTTCAGCGAAACGTCGAAGCCGTGCCAGTCGTACTTGTTGTAGTTGGCCGTGATCTGCGGCATCTTGTCGTACGCCGGCACGATCGGCGACAAGTCGTACTGCAGGTTCTGGTACTTCAGCGTGCGGACGATGCCGCTCCAGTCGCCCTTGCTCCAGTTGAGCGATGCATCGTTGGGCAGCTGGCGCTGCGCGAGCGACGGCGTGCGCGTGAAGTCGCGCCAGTAGTCGTTGTCGCTCACCCGGTTGATGCTGATGTTGGCCGACAGCGAGTCGAGGCCCAGCGCCTTGGCATCGAAGTCCTGGTGATGCGTGCCCCACACGCCCCAGCGCTTGGTGCTGCCGAGATCGGGGTAACGCTGGCCCATCAGGCGGTCGCTTCCCATCAGGTCGAAGCGGATCGTTCCGTTGTACCCCTTCTCGAGGTAGCGGAACTCGTTGCTGAAATTGATGCCGCGCTTGCTCATGATCGTCGGCGTGATCGTGGCGTCGCGGTTGGGCGCGATGTTCCAGTAGTACGGCTGCGCGATCTCGATGCCATTGGTGTTGTCGATGCCGATGGTGGGCGGCAGCAGGCCGCTCTTGCGCTCGTTCGACAGCGGGAAGCTCACGCTCGGAATGGGCGGCGTGGTGATGCCCATGAAGCTCAGCCGCGCATTCTTGGCCACGCCCTCGTTTTCCTCGGTGTCCGTGGTCATCGTGGTCGCGGTCAGCAACCAGGCCGGCATCCAGCCCGGGAAGTCTTCGCGGCGGCAGGTGGTGTAGGTGGCTTCGCGGGCGATCGACACGTTGGCGTCGACGAAGTCGATGCGCTTGGCCTCGCCGTGCGCTTCGTTCACGAGGAACTGGTAGCGCACGTTGTTGAAGAAGCCCTCGAAGGTCTCCAGCTTGAGCTGCAGCTCGGGGCCTTCGTACACGTTGCCGGCCTGGTTGACGCGCACGTTGCCGGTGGCCTTGGCGCGGTCGTCGGGCTGGTAGTACTCGAGCCGGTCGGCGGTGATGGACACGGCGCCGCGCCGCAGCGTGGCGTTGCCCTCGACCACGGTTTCCAGGTCGGGCCGGCCGGAGATGCGGTCGCCGGTGACGATGCTGGGCATCTGGCCGCGGTCCGCGGGCGTCAGGGTTTCGGTCAGCAGCGGCGTGCGCTTCAGGGTGAGCGGAGCGTCGAAGTTGCCGGCCGTCTGCGCGGAGGCGCCATGTGCGTGCATCAGGGCCAGCGACAAAACAGCCAGCGGTAGCGGCGGGCGCGAGCGCCGCGGGGCGACACGACGTCGGTTCATCAGGCCTCCCGCCCAGCCGTTCCGAGGAAAGCGGTCGACTCGCCCGGGAAGGGCAGCGAGCGCACAAGGTGCCAAGCGTGAGGGCTTTGGGTCGTAGGCATCGGTTCGGAACGAAAAATCGTCGGGGGACGGCGCGGCAGGCCGGCGGGTTGCAGGGGCCGGCAGCAACCCGCATCGGCCGGAAGCCGGCCAAGGGGGATTGCCGCGCCAGGCGGATTTGTAGAATCGATTATCCATGACAGCATCCCCGCCTCCGGCCTCATTAGCCCCAAGCCCCGCCGAGACCATCCTCTGGACTGATCCGCAGCGGGCCGAAGTGTTCCGGGGCTGGCTGGCCGCCATCGCGCCTGCCCACCGGTTGTTGCCCGACACCGTGCGGCTCGCCTCGGTCGACGCGAGCTTCCGCCGCTACTTCCGCCTCGACACCGCCGACACCGCCGCCCCCACGCGCATCGTGATGGACGCGCCGCCGGACAAGGAAAACAGCGCCCCCTTCGTCCAGGTGGCGCAGCTGATGGCCGGCGCCGGCGTGCTCGCCCCCACGGTGCTCGAATGGGACAAGCCGAACGGCTTTCTCCTGCTCGACGACCTGGGCCGCCAGACCATGCTGGACGTGATCGATCCGGCGAAGCCCGACGCGAGCCGCCCGCTCTACGACCAGGCCATCGACGCGCTGATCCGCTGGCAACTGGCCTCCAAGCCCGGCGTGCTGCCGCCCTACGACGGGGCGCTGCTCGAGCGCGAACTGTCGCTGTTCCCCGAGTGGTACATCGGCCGCCACCGCGGCATCGCCGTCGAAGGCAAGCTGAAGGAGCGGCTCGAGCGCAGCTTCAAGCTGATCGTCGACAGCAACCTGGCGTCGCCCGCCGTCTACGTGCACCGCGACTTCATGCCGCGCAACCTGATGATCGGCAACGGAGCAGCGCTCGGCGTGCTCGACTTCCAGGACGCCGTGTACGGCCCCGTCACCTACGACATCGCCAGCCTGATGCGCGACGCCTTCCTGAGCTGGGACGAGGAGTTCGTGCTCGACATCACCATCCGCTACTGGACGGCTGCGCGCAAGGCCGGCCTGCCTGTCGACGAAGACTTCGGCGCCTTCTACCGCGCGGTCGAGTGGATGGGCCTGCAGCGCCACCTGAAGGTGGCCGGCATCTTCGCGCGCCTCACGCTGCGCGACGGCAAGCCCAAGTACCTGGCTGACACGCCGCGCTTCATTGCCTACATCCGCGCCACCGCCAGCCGCTACATGGAGCTGACGCCGCTGCTGCGCGTGATCGACGAAATCGAGGGCACTTCAGCCATCACGGGCTTCGCCTACGGCCGTGTCTGAAGGAAAACTGAAAAAGCACCACCCTGTGACGGCCGTACAACGGTCGCTCGCAGCTATCGATTTCATAGCATGCCGCGTTTTCACTGTTCCGTGCCGCTGAGCGCCGGCGTCAGCCTGGCGTTGCCGCCCGGCGCTGCGCGCCACGTGCAGGTGCTGCGGATGCAGCCCGGCGATGCGATCACGCTGTTCGACGGCGCGGGCGGCGAATATGCAGCCACGGTCGAGCGCATGGGCCGCAGCGACGTCGCCGTGGCCGTCGGCGCCCACCTGCCGGTGGAGCGCGAAGCGCCTCGCGCCGTGCACCTTGCGGTCGGCATGCCGGCCAACGAGCGCATGGACTGGCTGGTCGAGAAAGCCACCGAGCTCGGCGTGGCGAGCATCCAGCCGCTGGCCACTGCACACGGCGTGCTGCGCCTGTCGGGCGAGCGCGCCGAGAAGAAGCGGGCGCACTGGGAGGCGATCGCGGTCGCGGCCTGCGAGCAGTGCGGGCGCAACCGCGTGCCGGTGATCCATCCGGTGCAGTCCTTCACGGGCTGGCTCGAAACCAATGAAGCCTCGGCCGTGCGCCTTGTGCTGAGCCTTGCCGAGGGCACACGCAGCCTCGCCGACACACTTCAAGCCCCGAACGACCAAGGCGTGACTGTATTGAGCGGCCCCGAAGGCGGCCTGAGCAGCACCGAAGAACAGCAGGCCATCGCCCGCGGCTTCGCTCCCATCACCCTCGGCGCGCGCGTGTTGCGCGCTGAAACGGCGGCGCTGGCCGCGCTGGTGTCCCTGGCCGGACTCTAGGCAGGGCCGCGAGGTGGGTGTTTTCCGCGACGCGCGCGCGGAAAGCTTGGGAAACAATCGTTACTTCATTAAGACAAAAGAAGGACTTTTGCCGATGTCCCGCCTGCCAAGCGTTCTGCGCCTTGCACTTCTCGTTCTTGCCGCGCTGCTGTGCGCCACACAGGGCGCGCTCGCCCAGAGCCAGGCCGTCGCCCCCACGCCCGCGCAAGTCAGCCCCGAGGTCGACAAGGCCTACACCCAGTTGATGGCCTCGCCCGCCATCCAGAAGCTGCTCGACGCGGTCAAGGCCGACCATGAACACTCGGTCGATGACCTGAAGATGCTGACCGAGATCGAGGCGCCGCCCTTCAAGGAGCACAAGCGCGCCGAGGCGTTTCTCGCGCGCATGAAGGCGCTGGGACTGACGCACGCGAAGATCGACGCCGAAGGCAACGTGGTCGGCCTGCGCAAGGGCATCGGCGGCGGCCCGAAGCTGCTGATCTCGGCCCACCTCGACACCGTGTTCCCCGCCGGCACCGACGTGAAGGTGAAGGAGCACGACGGCCGGCTGCACGCACCCGGCATCGCGGACGACACGCGCGGCCTGTCGGTGCTTCTGTCGTGGCTCAAGGTGCTGAACGAAAACAAGATCCAGACCGTGGGCGACCTGATGATCGTCGCCAACGTCGGCGAGGAAGAACTCGGCAACCTGCGCGGCATGAAGGCCATCTTTCGCGACAACCTCGATATCGACGGCATGGTGGGACTGGAGCCGTCGTCGCCGGGCGCGGTGCTGGTGCTCGGCACCGCGAGCCACCGCTACGAAGTCACGTTCCAGGGCCCGGGCGGCCACAGCTTCGGCGCGTTCGGCCAAGTGCCCAGCGCCATCCACGGCATGGGCCGCGCCATCGCGAAGATCGCCGATATCCGCACGCCGAGTTTCCCGAAGACAACGTTCACTGTCGGCACGGTCGGCGGCGGCACTTCGGTCAACACCATCGCGCCAGATGCGCGCATGGCCATCGACATCCGCTCCGACGACATGGCCTCGCTTCTCGAAACGGAGAAGAAGATCCTGGCCGCCATCGACGAAGCAGTGGTCGAGGAAAACAAGCGCTGGAACGTGAGCACGCTGAGCGTGAGCACCAAGCTCATCGGCGACCGCCCCGGCGGCCGCACGCCGCCCGATTCGGTGATCGTCGAGGCCGCGATCCGCTCGAACGCCGCCTTCGGCAACAAGACGCTGCTGCGCGGCGGCAGCACCGACGCCAACGTGCCGATCGCGCTGGGCATTCCCGCGATCATCGTCGGCGGTGGCGGCAAGGCCTCCGGATTCCATTCGTTGAGCGAGTCCATTGACGTGACAGATGCATGGAAAGGCGCGCAGAATTCGCTGGTTACCGTGCTGGGCCTGGTGGGCGTGCAGGGGGTCAGCCCCGCATTGCTCCCCAAACGGACAGCGCGTACCAAGTAATTTGTCACGTTGCCAGTTCGAAAGTGGACGTGCCACTTTCTGCTTACGGTCCGCGGCATTTAACAATGCAGACGGTTCTGTCACACACCAAGGAAACAGCCATGGGATTGCTCGATTCGGTACTCGGTCAAGTGCTCGGAGGCGCTGCGCAACAGCAGCAACCGCAAGGCGGCGGATTGGGCGATCTGGGAGGCTTGGCCGGCGCGCTGGGCGGCCTGCTCGCCAACAACGGCGGGCAGGGCGGCCTGGGCGGTCTGGTCTCGAAGTTCGAGCAGGCCGGCATGGGCGACGTCATCGGTTCGTGGATCGGCAAGGGAGAAAACCAGCCGGTCTCGGGCGACCAGCTGCAGAACGCGCTGGGCAGCGACACCATCGCCAGCATCGCGTCCAAGCTCGGCATCAATGCGCAAACGCTGCTGCCGATGCTCGCCACCATGCTGCCGGCGCTCATCGACCAGCTCACGCCGCACGGCAAGGTCCCCGACCAGGGCCTGGGCAACCATGACGACCTGCTGGGTTCGCTCAGCGGTCTGCTGCAAGGCAAGCAGTCCTGAACTGACGGACTGCGTTCTCCAGGATTCCGGCGCCCGCGAGGGCGCTTTTTTTTGGCCCGTGCGTGTTGGCCGACAATCCCGCTGGCATCAATGGAGAGCAATGGCATGGCGGGCAGTCGCAAGTCGAAAGAAGAAGGTCTGGACGCGCAGCCCGATGGCACCGTGCGGTGGTCCAAGGGCATGCGCGAAGCGCTCGCACAGTTCAACGACCGGCCCTGCGGCCAGTGCGGCGGCTCGCTGTTGGACGAACGCAGCCTGGCCGACAGCCTCGACTTCTTTCGCCGCCACCGTTCCAGCTTCTATCCGCCGCGCGCCGCACGGCTGCGCATGCTCGACATGCACGGCGCCACGGCAGCCGAGCTGTTCTTCGAGCCGTCCCCGCACAAGGAAGCCGTCACCGACCTGCTGGCCATCCACGACGCGGCCGTGGTGCGTTTCTTCGTGGCCCAGGTCAAGCAGATCGACTGCAAGAACGCCCTCGTCAAGCAGGCTGCCCGCTGGCCGCTGTTCGTGCTGCGCGAGCTGCTGTCGGCGAACCCGGCGCGACACCAGGCCGGCGCCGCGTTGATCCTGGAGTTGCTGGCCGCGAACCCCGAGTGGCAGCAACCGCTGGAGGCCTCCTGCGACGACAGCCAGCGCAAGACGCTCGCGCGCCTGCAGGAAGACAGCTCCGCCGGCGTGACCGATGCCGCCCCCGACGCCTGGCCCGCGCTGCTGCGGCGCCCGCCCTGGAAGAACCGGCAGGCGCTGCCCGTCATCCCGACGCTGGCGCTGCAGCCACTGCCACCGACGGCGCTGCTGCACTGGAGCAATCTGCCGCCGCCGCAGTACCTGCAGGCCACGGGCGAATCGTCCGACTGGCTGACCCGCGAGCTCCGCGTCTCGCGCGAACGCGCCGACCAGTGGATGGACGAATTCGCGCGCAACCAGCCCAACGCACCCGCAGAGATCCGCGAGGGCGGCAAGGTGCACAAGGCCCTGTGGATGCTGGGCCTGCGCCCCGAGCTCATCGAGGCTGTCGCGGCAAACGGCCGTGAGATCGGGCCGGAAGACTTCGGCGAACCTCCGGCCACCCACTGGAGCGTTGCCGAATACATCTGGCACCTGCCCGAATCGCTGGCCATCGCAGTGTTCACGCTCGGGCCCGCGCCCGAGCTCTACATGGGCGATGTCTCGCGCATGCGCCCCATCCTCCATGCATTCGGCGCGGCCGCGCTGCCGGGACTGCCGCGCTTCCTCAAGCAGGGCTCGCGCGCGATGTTCGAGCTGGCGTCGGTCATCGAATGGGACCCGCTCGCCGGCTGGATCGCCAAGGGCTTCCACACCAATCGCTGGGTCCGGCGCGAAGCGGGCGAGTGGCTTGCGCGCTACCCGGATGCGGCCGCGCGCGGCCTCGTTCCCATCGCACTGGGCGAACCCGGCCCGGCGCACGAGGCGGCGCAAGCCGCGCTGCGCTGGCTGCACGATGCCGGCCACGCCGACGCGGTACGCCGGCAGGCGCTCGCCTATGGCGCCGAAGCCGCCGACGCGGTGGCGCAGCTGCTGGCCATCGCCCCCGAAGAGTTGCTGCCCGACAGCCTGCCCGTGGTGCCGAAGACCCTGCCGCTGGCGTCACTGCCCCGCCTGATCCTCAAGCAAGGCGGGCTCGCGCTGCCGCAGGACGTGGTGCCCGACGTGCTGATGGCGATGATGCTCGGCAAGCCCGACGCACCCTATCCGGGGCTCGCTCCGCTGCTGGACGCGCTCACGCCCGATTCCCTCGCGCGCTTCGGCCGCGCGCTGCTGGCCTGGTGGATCGGCAACGGCCGCCCGGCCAAGGAGCGCTGGATGTTCGCTTTGCAGGGCCGCCTCGGCGACGGCGAAACCGCACGCCAGCTCTACGGCCTGCTGCGCCAGTGGCGCGCCGCGCTCGACCGCGTGCGGGCCTACGACGCGATGGTGATGCTCGGCGAAATCGGCAGCGACGCCGCATTGATGCACCTGGCCGAACTCGCGCGCCAGACCCGCCACGACGACCTGCGCACCCGCGCCGACCGCATGCTCGGCGAAGTGGCCGAGCAGCGCGGCCTCAGCCTCGACCAGCTGGCCGACCGCACCGTGCCCGACCTCGGCCTCGACACCCGCGCGCGCCTGACGCTCGACTTCGGCCCGCGCAGCTTCGAGGTGCGCATGGACGACAACTTCCAGCCCGTGGTGCACGACGCCAGGGGCAAGGCCCTCAAGACGCTGCCCAAGCCGGGCGCGAACGACGACGCCGGCAAGGCCGCCGCCTCGACCACGCAGCTGAAGGAGCTGCGCAAGCTGGCAAAGACCGTCGCCACCACGCAGATCAAGCGACTGGAAGCCGCGATGTGCATGCAGCGCCGATGGGGCCCCGACGAGTTCATGCCCTTCTTCGCCAACCACCCCGTGCTGCGGGTCTTCAGCCGGCCGCTGGTCTGGGGCTTGTTCGACGCATCGGACAAGCTCGAAGGCACCTTCCGCGTCAGCGCCGAAGGCGAGCTGGCCGACCTGGAGGACGACGCGGTGAAGCTGCCCGAGTCCGCGCGCATCGGCCTGCCGCATCCGCTGGAAATCACGGCACTCGACCCGTCGCTGGCGACCGCATGGGCCGCCGTGCTGGCCGATTACGAAATCGTGCAGCCCTTCGAGCAGCTGATGCGCCCGGCCTTCGTGCTCGACGAGGCGCTGCGCACCCGCCGCGAACTCCCCCACTGGAGCGGCCGCGCCGTGTCGAACGCCGCCCTCATGGGCCTGGAGACGCGCGGCTGGCAGCGCGAGGTGGGTGACGGCGGCATGGTCAACAGCTTCAACAAGGCCGTGCCCGGCGGACGCCGCATCTGCCTGCAGCTGGAGGAAGGCTGGTTCGTGCAGGACAGCCCCGACGGCAAGGAGCTGCAGACCGTGCGCGCGGTGGCACTCGACGGCACCGAAGGCACGCTGGGCGAGCTACCGCCGATCATCTTCAGCGAAATCGAGCGCGACCTGCAGCGCGCGATCCGGGAGACGGCGCCATGAACCGCAACCTCTGGCTGCTCGCCATCTGCCAGGGCCTGCTCCTGACGAACAACGTGACCTTCATCGCCATCAACGGGCTGGTTGGGCTGGCCATCGCGCCGCACGGCTGGATGGCGACGCTGCCGGTGATGAGCTACGTGGTGGGCGGCGCGCTCAGCACCGGGCTGGTGGCGCGCACGCAGCAGCGCTTCGGCCGGCGCGGCTCGTTCCAGATCGGGCTGGCGGTGGCGGTGGCATCGTCGCTGCTGTGCTGCTTCGCGGCGGTCACGAAGAACTTCTGGCTGCTGTGCTTCGCCACGGTGATCGCGGGCTACTACAACGCCAACGCGGGGCTCTACCGCTTCGCCGCTGCCGAGCTGGCGGCGCCGGCCTGGCGCGAGAAGGCGGTGTCGATGGTGATGGCGGGCGGGCTGATCGGCGCTGTCGCCGGGCCGAACCTCGCCACCGCCACGCGCGAAGCCTTTGCGGTGCCGTTCGCCGGCGCCTACGTTGCGCTGGCCCTGGTGGCGCTGCTGTCGATGGCAGTGATGCATTTCATCGAATTCCCGGCCGCGCCCACGCGCAAGGAGGCCGCAGGCGGGCGCCCGCTGGCCGAGATCATGCGGCAGCCGGTGTTCATCGTGGCCGCCGCCGCGGGCGCGCTTGGCTACGGCGTGATGAACCTGCTGATGGCCGCGACGCCCATCGCGATGCAGATCTGCAGCCTGCCGTTTTCCGATGCCGCGCTGGTGCTCGAATGGCACGTGATCGGCATGTTCGCGCCGGGCTTCTTCACCGGGCACCTGATCCGCCGCTTCGGGGCGCTGCCAGTGATGGGCGTGGGGCTGGTGCTCAACCTCGGCTGCATCGCCATCGCGCTCTCGGGCGTGGAGCTGCATCACTTCATCGTCGCGTTGTTCCTGCTGGGCGTGGGCTGGAATTTCCTGTTCACCGGCAGCACGACACTCTCGCTCACGGCCTATACCGCCGAGGAGCGCGACCGCGCGCAGGGTGCGCTCAACTTCTGCGTGTTCGCCACGCTGGCGCTGACCTCGTTCGCCTCGGGCGTGCTGGTGACCACGCAGGGCTGGCGGCTGCTGAACTTCGGTTCGCTGGTGCCAGTGGTGCTGACTGGCGCGGCGCTGATCTGGCTGGCGCGCGTGCGCGCCGTCAGGCCAGCGGCGGAAAGCGCCGGTTGAGCCAGCTTTGCAGGGCCGCGAAGACCGCGTCGGCTTCGAGCTCGTTGAAGATCTCGTGGTACAGCGTGTCGAAGCAGTGCGCCTCGACCTTGCCGCCTGATGCCGCGGCCGCAGCGAAGGCGCGGCTGGCGGCAGGCATCACAAGGCGGTCGTCGCCCGCATAGAGAAGCAAGGTAGGCACGGGCCAGTTCGCAGCCCGCTGCTGCACCGTCTCGCCTTCGTACGCGAGAAAGCGCGCGAGCCGGCTGCCGATGCGGTCGTGCGTGAGCGGATCGTCGCGGTAGGCCTGCACCACCGCCGGGTCGTGCGAGAGGTAGTTGTCGTCGAGGCCGTTGCCCACGCGCAGGTTCGGCGCAATGCGCGGCAGCACCGCGAGCAGCGCCTTCTGGAAACCGCTCAGGCCCGGATCGAGCCCCGGCGAGGAAAGCACCAGCCCATCGACCTGCCGCACGCCACGCGCCACCAGGCTCGCGGCGACCAGTCCGCCGAGGCTGTGCCCCAGCAGCACCAGCGGCAGGCCGGGGTTCTCGCGGCGTGCATCGTCGATGACCAGCGCGAGGTCGTCGACCAGCCGCAGTTCGCTCGGCAGGCCGCCGCGCGCACCGGTCGATTCGCCGTGCCCGAAGTGGTCGTGCGCCCACACGGCGAAGTTCCATTCGTGCAGGCATTCCGCGAGTGCGTGATAGCGGCCCGCATGCTCGCCGAGCCCATGGACCACCACGATCACGGCGCGCGCCGGGCCGGGCGCCGGCAGCCGGCGCAGGGCGAGCGTCTCGCCGTCCGGGGTCGACAGCGAAACGCGCTGCGGCAAAGGCAGCGCCTCGCTCAAGCGGCCACCGGCTCCGATGTGGCCGCGCGATGCGCTGCCGGCAATGCTGCGATCACTTCGGCCACGGCCGCGGTGAGCTTCTTGGCATAGGGCACGTGCAGGAACTCGTTGGGGCCGTGTGCGTTGCTCTTCGGGCCGAGCACGCCGCAGACCATCATCTGCGCCTTCGGGAAACCGGCGCTGAGCATGTTCATCAGCGGAATGGTGCCGCCTTGGCCGATGTAGCCGCACGACGCGCCGAAGTGCGCCTGCGAGGCCTTGTTGAGCGCGTCCTCGAACCACGGCGTGATGGTGGGTGCGTTCCAGCCGGTGGCGCCGCCGTTGCTCTCGAAGGTCACGCGGGCCTGGTAGGGCGCGTTGTCTTCGAGCAGCGTCTTGAGGTTCTGCACCGCCTCGGCCGCATCGACCAGCGGGGGCAGGCGCAGCGACAGCTTGAAGGCGGTGTACGGGCGCAGCACGTTGCCCGCATCCTTCAGTGCCGGAAAGCCTTCGGCGCCGGTCACCGACAGCGTGGGCTTCCAGGTGCGGTTGAGCAGGGCCTCGACCGGATCGGTGGTGGTCGGCAGCGCGAACATGGTCGAGCCGCCGCAGTCGTAGTGCGCCCACGGAAAGCGCTTGTAGACCTCTTCGCCGAGGATCGCGGCGGTGGCCCTGGCCTGCGCCAGCCGGTCGGCCGGCACTTCGCAGTGGAAGCTCGCGGGCAGCAGGCGGCCGGTGGCGCTGTCTTCGAGGCGGTCGAGCACCTGCCGCATGATGCGGAAGCTCGAGGGCACGAGGCCCGATGCATCGCCGGAGTGGATGCCTTCGGTCAGCACTTCCACTTTGAGCGTGCCGCTGGCCATGCCGCGCAGCGAGGTGGTGAGCCACAGCTGGTCGTAGTTGCCGGCGCCGGAGTCGAGGCAGATCACCAGTTCGACATTGCCCAGGCGCGGACGCAGCGCGTCGACGTAGGGCAGCAGGTCGTAGGAGCCGCTTTCCTCGCAGGTCTCGATCAGGCCGACGATGCGCGGGTGCGCCGCGCCCTGGCTCTTGAGCGCCTGCAGCGCGGCGATGCTGGCGTACACCGCGTAGCCGTCATCGGCACCGCCGCGGCCGTAGAGCAGGCCGTTCTCGTACTTGGGCGTCCATGGGCCGAGGTCGTTGCGCCAGCCAGTGAATTCGGGTTGCTTGTCGAGGTGGCCGTACATCAGCACGGTCTCGCCCATGTCGGTGCCGGTGGCCGGCACTTCGAAGAACAGCACCGGCGTGCGGCCTTCGAGGCGCACGATCTCCAGCTTCAAGCCCTCGACCTTCTGTGCCTCGACCCAAGCGGCGGCGTTGCGCAGCACGGTCTCGAGGTAGCCGTTGGCCGACCAGTCCTTGTCGAAGCCGGGCGACTTGGCCGGGATGCCGATGTAGTTGGTGAGTTGCTTGAGGATGTCGCCGTCCCATTGGGCGGTGACGTCGGACAGGGCGCGCTCGGCGTCGAGCGTGCCGGCAGGCATTTCGCGGTGCAGGGGGGCGTTCATCGGTGGGTTCTCCGCGGGTGACGAAAAGGCGCATTTTGCGCCTTGAGGCGACCGCGCGTAGAGTGCGGGCGATCTCAACCCGGAGGGCCATGTGAGCAAGGCAAACATCAAGGTGGGCATAGGCGGCTGGACCTACGAACCCTGGCGCGACAACTTCTATCCCAAGGGGCTCGCGCACGCGAAGGAGTTGAACTACGCGAGCCGCAAGGTCAGCGCCATCGAGATCAACGGCACCTACTACAGCACCTTCAAGCCCGAGACCTTCAGGAAGTGGCACGACGACACGCCGGCCGACTTCATGTTCTCGCTCAAGGCCTCGCGCTTCGCGACCAATCGCAAGCTGCTGTCGGGCGCGGGCGATTCGATCAAGCGCTTCATCGACAGCGGCGTGGCCGAGCTCGGCGACAAGCTCGGGCCGATCGTGTGGCAGTTCATGCCGACCAAGCAGTTCGATGCGGAAGACTTCGAGGCTTTTCTGGCGCTGCTGCCGAAGAAGGAGGGCAGCCGCGCGCTGCGGCACGTGATGGACGTGCGGCATGAGAGCTTCATGGTGCCCGCCTACAAGGCACTCGCGAAGAAGCACAAGGTGTCGACGGTGTTCACCGACGCCGACAAGTTTCCGTCCTTCGAGGAGCCCGAAGGCGATTTCGCCTATGCGCGGCTCATGATGGCCGACGCAAAGCTCAAGACCGGCTACGCGCCGAAGGCGCTGGACACCTGGGCCGAGCGCGCGCAGGGCTGGGCCGTGTCGCCGAAGAAGCGCGACGTGTTTGTCTACTTCATCAATGGCGCCAAAGAAAAGGCACCGGCCGCGGCCGGTGCCTTGCTGGAGCGCTTTGGGTGGACCCCGCCGAAAGCTTGACGGGCTTCAGGCTGCGGAGTGCAGCGACGGCTTGGCGCCGAAGCTGATTTCGCCGGAAAGCTGGCCGCCTTCCTCGATCACGATCTTGCCGTAGCGGATCTTGCCGGTGACCTTGCCGGTCGAGTGGATCACGAGCTTTTCACGCACCGTGAGGCTGCCGTCGAACACGCCGCGGATTTCGGCGATGTCGATTTCGGCCGAGCCCTTGAACTCGCCCTGTTCGGCGATCTGCATCAGGCGCGAGTCCATGGTGGCCTCGACGAGGCCTTCGACGACGAGCGTGTCGCAGTCGGTGATCTCCACGCCCTTGAGCTTGATGTTCGGGCCGACGGTGAGCTTGCTGCCGCCTTCCTTGGCGGCGGCAGATGCTGTAGCAGCAGCGGCGTTCAGTCCGCCTTGCTGTGCGGTCAGCGACGAGGGATTGACGGGGGTTCCGGAGAGATTGGTGCCCGAACCGACGAGCGGCGCGGGGCGGGATGTCAACGAGTCGGTGTCACGATCACGCTTGCCGAAGAAGGGGGACTGTGTAGCCAAAGGGGAGCTCCTCAAGAAAGGGACTATCGTAAGAACGCACTCATGGCCTGCGGCACTTCATTGCGCAAGAAGCGTAACTGAATAAATCGACTGTGGACATGACAATGCGGCGTCATGAGCCTTCCGAACTCCGAAACTCCTTCCACCGCGCAGGCCGCGCACCCCTCGCGCGCCATTTCGTCGGCCACCGACTCGCGCTTCGACAAGCCCGCGCACGGCTGGCGGCGTACGCTGTTCACGGTGATCTTCGAGGCGGATACGCGCGCGGGCCTGATGTTCGACCTGGCGCTGATCGCGGTGATCGTGACCAGCGTGCTGGTGGTGATCCTCGACAGCGTGCAGTCGATCCGCGAGCAGTGGCGGCCGCTGTTCAATGCGCTCGAATGGGTGTTCACCATTCTCTTCACGCTGGAGTACATCGCGCGGCTGTGCTGCGTGAACAAGCCGCTGCGCTATGCGCTGAGCTTCTACGGCGTGATCGACCTGCTTGCGCTGCTGCCGACTTTTCTGGTGGCCTTTGCGCCCGAGATGGCGTACCTGATCGACGTGCGGGTGCTGCGCCTGTTGCGCGTGTTCCGCATCTTCAAACTATCGCGCTACTCGGTGGAGTACCGCGCGCTGGTGTCTGCCGTGGCATCGAGCCGGCGCAAGATCACGGTGTTCGTCGGCTTCGTGATGCTGGTGGTGCTGGTGATGGGCACGCTGATGTACGTGGTCGAGGGGCCGGTGCATGGCTTCACGAGCATTCCGGTGGCAATTTACTGGGCCATCTCGACGATGGCCACGGTGGGCTTCGGCGACCTCGTGCCCAAGACCGACCTGGGCCGTGCGATCGCCTCGGTGATGATGCTGCTGGGCTGGGGCGTGCTCGCGGTGCCGACCGGCATCGTGACCGCGGAGATGGCGCGGCGCGGGCCCGACGACGAGCCGGTGCCGGTGGCACCGCGCGGCATTTTCGCGATGACTGCGCCTGCGCCCTCAGCACCTGCGAAGCGCGTTACGCCTTCGGCCAGACGACGCGCCCTTGCGCAGCATCGTCGAGACGGGCGATGAAGGCATCGGCGTCGGGCTCGGGGAGCGAGAAGGCGAAGGCCACATCGTCGCCGTGCTGCACATCGTCGAGCACCGCGCCGGCAGCGACGAGTTCGCGCCGCACGAGTCCTTCGAGCGCATAGGGCACCGAGCAACCGAGGCTGCGCTGGCGCACCAGCGGCACGAGCGTGGCGCCGAGCAGGGCCTGCGCGACCGCATCGGTGTAGGCCCGCACGAGGCCGCCCGCGCCCAGCTTCACGCCACCGAAGTAGCGCACCACGGTCGCGAGCGCGCCTTCGACCTGCTGGTGGCGCAGCACCTCCAGCATCGGACGGCCGGCCGTGCCGCCGGGTTCACCGTCGTCGTTCGCGGCCGACTGGCCGCCGGCCATCAAGGCCCAGCAGACATGCGCGGCCGCGGGGTGTTCGGCGCGCAGCGAGGCGACCACGGCCAGCGCGGCCGAACGGTCGGCCACCGGCTGCACGCAGCCGATGCGGCTCTTCTTGATGAGCAGCTCGCTGTGGACCGGCTGTGCAAGCGTGAAGCTCATCCGGTGGTGCGCTCCAAAGGGCTCAGCCGCCGCCGCGCTCGAACTTGAAGACCGCCGTGCTGGCGCGCGCATTGGGCAGCCAGCGCACGTCGCGCCCGTCCTGCAGGCCGAAGGCGTCGAGCACGCGCAGGTTGTTCTTGCCGGCCAGCACCTCGAAGTCCTTGAAGGTGCCGACGCGGATGTTGGGCGTGTCGTACCACTGGTAGGGCAGGCGGCGCGTCACCGGCATGCGGCCGCGCGCCACGCTCAGGCGGTTGGGCCAGTGCGCGAAATTGGGAAAGGCGACGACGCCGATGCGGCCGACGCGCGCGGTCTCGCGCAACATCACTTCGGCATTGCGCAGGTGCTGCAGCGTGTCGATCTGCAGCACCACGTCGAAGGAGGCGTCGTCGAACATCGCCAGGCCTTCGTCGAGGTTGAGCTGGATCACGTCGACGCCGCGGCGAATGCACTGCAGCACGTTGCCGTCGGCGATCTCCACGCCGTAGCCGGTGCAGCCGCGTTCGCGCTGCAGCAGGTCGAGCAGGGCGCCGTCGCCGCAGCCGAGGTCGAGTACGCGCGAGCCTTGGGGCACGAGCTCTGCGATCAATCTTTGGTGTTCGAGGTCGCTCATTGGAATTCCTTGGCGACGCGCTCGAAGTACGAGCGAACCACGCCCATGTAGCGCACGTCGTCGAGCAGGAAGGCATCGTGGCCGTGCGGCGCGTCGATCTCGGCGTAGCTCACGTTGCGGCGGTTGTCGAGCAGCGCCTTCACAAGCTCGCGGCTGCGCGCGGGCGAGAAGCGCCAATCGGTCTTGAAGCTCACGAGCAGGAACTTGGCCGTGGCCTGGGCCAATGCGGTGCTGAGCTTGCCGCCGTGGCTGCGCGCGGGGTCGAAGTAGTCGAGCGCGCGGGTGATCAGCAGGTAGGTGTTGGCGTCGAAGTACTCGCTGAACTTGTCGCCCTGGTAGCGCAGGTAGCTTTCGATCTGGAACTCGACGTCCTGCGTGGAGTAGCGGTAGTCGAGCCCCGCCACCTCGCCCTCGACGGCGCTGCGCAGGATGCGGCCGAACTTCTCGTTCATCACGTCGTCGCTGAGGTATGTGATGTGGCCGATCATTCGCGCGATGCGCAGGCCGCGCTTCGGGATCACGCCGTGTTCGTAGAAGTGGCCGCCGTGGAAGTCGGGGTCGGTCACGATGGCGCGGCGCGCGACTTCGTTGAAGGCGATGTTCTCGGCCGTGAGGTTGGGCGCGCTGGCCACGACCACGGCGTGGCGCACGCGGCTGGGGTACTGCAGCGTCCACGACAGTGCCTGCATGCCGCCGAGGCTGCCGCCCATGACGGCCGCGAGCGTCTGGATGCCGAGCGCATCGAGCAGCGCTGCCTGCGCGTCGACCCAGTCTTCGACCGTGACCACCGGGAAGTCGGCGCCGTAGACGCGGCCGGTGGCGGAGTTGACGTGCATCGGGCCCGTCGAGCCGAAGCAGGAGCCGAGGTTGTTGACGCCGATCACGAAGAAGCGGTCGGTGTCGACCGGCTTGCCGGGGCCCACCATGTTGTCCCACCAGCCCTCGGAGCGGGCCTGGCCCTGGTAGACGCCCGCCACGTGGTGCGAGGCATTGAGCGCATGGCACACCAGCACGGCGTTGCTGCGCTCGGCGTTCAGGGTGCCGTAGGTTTCGTAGGCGAGCGTGTAGTCGCTGATCGACGCGCCGCTGCGCAGGGCCAGCGGGCCTGCGAACTGCATCGACTGCGAGGTGACGACCAAAGGTGGTGACGACGACATGAATGAAAAAACCCGGCCTCGCCAAAAACGAGCCGGGTCTGCCGCGCCTGTCTTTAGCTGAATTTATAAAGCGCCCGCAAGCTGAAGCAAATCGGCGCTGGACAAGTATATCCCCCAGGCTGCGCGCACTGCGTGTCGCTCCGCCAACCCCCTTCGGGGGCAACACCTGCGGCCCGGCGAAGCCGGTTCCGCGGTGTTTCTGGAAGGGCCCCCTGCCTTTTTCTTACCAGCCGACGATCATGATGATGCCCAGCACCAGGAAGATCGCGGCCGAGATGCCGTGCACTAGCTTGATCGGCACGCGCCGCACGATCTTCTCGCCGAGCCACACCACCGGCGCGTTGGCCAGCATCATGCCCAGCGTGGTGCCTGCGACCACCCAGAAGTAGTCGTGCGTGAAGCGGGCGGCGAGCATGACGGTGGCGATCTGGGTCTTGTCGCCCATCTCGGCGAGGAAGAACGCGATCACCGTGGTGCCGAAGACGCCGAACTTCGACGTGCCCGGGGCATCGTCGTCGTCGAGCTTGTCTGGAATCAGCATCCAGACGGCCATCGCGATGAACGAGCCGCCCAGTATCCAGCGCAGCACCTCCGGTCCGAGCCAGCGCGTGATGTAGTTGCCGACGGCACCCGCCAGCGCGTGGTTGATGATGGTGGCGGCGAAGATGCCCAGGACGATGGGCCACGGTTTCCTGAAACGGGCAGCGAGCAAGAGAGCCAGGAGTTGGGTCTTGTCGCCCATTTCGGCGAGCGCAACTACGCCGGTTGCAACGAGAAAAGCTTCCATGATGGATGTGGGGTTCCTTGGGCCGAAGGACGCAATTGACCGTGCAACACCTTCGGCCATATTCCCGAAGTTGCACGGTCAAAGGTCTCGCCAGGTGTGTTAACTGCACGCGCCATGTCCTGTGTGGGGCAGGACAAGTCTGTTGACGCGGGCCCTTCTCGCAAATCGGAAGGCGGCTACTCCCCAATGACGGGGCGAATTCTACATGTAGCGCCAAGGACTTCGCCCAAAAATGCAAGTAGGCACTAGCTTTCCAATAGTTTTGACAGGTGCTACCTCAAGACGCAAATTCCCGCTTGCAATTCGGATATTTCACCCATAATGCACGAGCCTCCCTCTTCATTTTGGTCGGGAGGCAGTTCGGTGATCGGTCAGTTTCGCGCGACTCGACGGCTCTCGTTTGAGTGATGCTTTCGGGACTCCATCGCTTTTCTTGATGTGTTTATAGGAGTCCCTTGATGGGCAACAAACTGTACGTCGGCAACCTGCCTTACTCGGTGCGCGACGGAGATCTCGAACAGGCCTTCGGGCAGTTCGGCGCAGTGACCAGCGCCAAGGTCATGATGGAACGTGACACCGGCCGCTCGAAGGGCTTCGGCTTCGTCGAGATGGGCAGTGACGCGGAAGCACAAGCAGCAATCAACGGCATGAACGGCCAGCCCCTTGGTGGCCGCAGCGTCGTCGTCAACGAAGCACGTCCGATGGAAGCTCGTCCCCCGCGCAGCGGTGGTGGCGGCTACGGCGGCGGCGGTGGTGGTTATGGCGGCGGTGGTGGCGGAGGCTACGGCGGCGGCGGTGGCGGCTACGGTGGTGGCGGCGGTGGCCGCTCCGGCGGTGGCGGCGGCTACGGCGGTGGCGGTGGTGGCCGCAGCGGTGGCGGCGGTGGTGGCGACGGCGGTTTCCGCAGCCCCTACGGCGCCGGTCCCCGTGGCGGTGGCGGCGGTGGCCGCTCCGGTGGTGGTGGTGGCGGCGGCTACGGTGGTGGCGGCAACAGCGGCTACTAAGCCCCGCGCTCCCAGGCACACAGACAAAAGGCTCCCTCGGGAGCCTTTTTCAATGGGCGATCGCCCGGCGCTTGCTGCTCAGGCTTCGCCGCTTCGCTTCTTGCGTTCGCGCCCTTGCACCGCCCGGTCGAGCACGGCGTTGGGCAGCATGCGCATGATCTTGGCGATCACGCCCATCTGCCAGGGAATCACGCGGTAGCTCGTACCTGCCTCGATGGCCCGCAGTGCCTGGCCCGCAAAATCTTCCGCCTTCATGAGAAAAGGCATGCCGTACCGGTTGCCCTGCGTGAGCGGCGTGTCGATGTAGCCCGGGCAGAGGGTGACGACCTTGACGCCGCTGTTGAACAGTTCGCCGCGCAGGCTCTCGCAGTACGCCACCACGCCGGCCTTGCTGGCGCAGTACGCGCCATGCCCTGGCAATCCGCGGATGGACGCCACGCTGCCGATGCCCACCAGTCGCCCGCTGCCGCGCTGCACCATCGCCCGCACGAACGGATGAAAAGTGGCGGCGAGACCGACGTTGTTGGTGGCAAAGGTCTGCGCCAGCACATCGAGGTCGGAGCGCTCGGCGGTGTCGATGCCGACGCTGATGCCGGCATTGGCGATCACCACGTCTGGCAGCCCCTGCTGCGCGATGCAGGCGTTGCCGGCGGCGACGATGCTGTCGGTCTGCGCCACGTCGGCGCTGTAGATCCGGTAGCGGTCTGCGCTCAGTTGCCGGGCATTCGCCCACGCTTCGATTTCCCCCGTGCGCCGGGCGACCAGCGCCAGGCGGTAGCCCGCGTCGTAGAAGCTCGCGGCCAGCGCCTGGCCGATGCCGCTCGATGCGCCGGTGATGAAGACAAGCGGGGACGTGGTCATGCAGGAGATGTCTTCTTCAGCGCTTCTTGGCAGGAGCAGGAGCGGCCGGAGCCGCCGACGGAATCAGCACGCCGCGCACCCGGCCGTTCAGGTTGGCCACGCCGCTCAGGTTGTCGTAGTCGAGCGTGTCGCCGGTGAACTGGTCGGTGCCGCGAATGAGCGTGACCGGCTTGTTCGACGTGACGCGTTCTGTGTCGACATAAGCGTGCAGGAACTCGCCGCGGAACTCGAGGCGCGGCGCAGGCTTGCCGTTCGGCCCCACCGAAGGATCGCGAATGACGATCGCATTGCCGAACAGCTGGACCTCGCTGCCATCGGAGTTCGACAGGCCGCGGTCGGCCGACCCGCGCGTCACCAGCCCCTCGGGCGACACGGTGCGCATGCGCACCTTGTCGATCTCGATGGTGTCGGTGTCGGGATAGTGCCGGCCTTCGACCCCGTGCAATTCGCTGCGCAGGTCGCCATTGGGCAGGAAGTTCTTGATGACGAACTCACGCATGAAGTAGTCGGGCTCATGCGTGGGTGCGACCTTGGCCGTGGGCTCCAGCAGCTTGGGCGCGTTGCGCACCAGCCAGTAGGTGCCGAGCGCGACGGCGGCCGTGAGGATGATCGGCAGGTAGATCGTGGCGCGGTCGAGGACTTCGCGCACCATGCCCCATGCGCGTTTCACGTTGTTCATGTGGTCGGGCCCCGGGCAGCGTCGAGCATCGCGCGGTATTGGCCGCAGGCCGTGAGCAGCAGGTCGCAGAACTCGCGCGCCGCGCCTTCGCCGCCGCGCGCCTGGGTGACGTAGCGCGCGATGCCGCGCACTTCCGCATGGGCATTGGCCGGCGCCGCCGCGAAGCCGACGCGCGTGAGCACCGGCAGGTCGGGCCAGTCGTCGCCGATGGCCGCGGCCTGCGCCCACGCAAAGCCGAGCTGGTCGAGCATGGCCTGCGCTGCGGGCAGCTTGTCTTCGGTGCCGTAGCGCACGTGCTCGAT
Source organism: Variovorax sp. GW821-FHT09D05 (assembly GCF_059416325.1). Taxonomy (NCBI): domain Bacteria; kingdom Pseudomonadati; phylum Pseudomonadota; class Betaproteobacteria; order Burkholderiales; family Comamonadaceae; genus Variovorax; species Variovorax sp. GW821-FHT09D05. The sequence goes on from NZ_JBWKOZ010000002.1 coordinate 688,128, forward strand.
GCCCAGCGCTTCGAGCCGCACGCGCAGCGGCTTGGAATCTCGCCCGGTGATCACGGCCGGCACGATGCCGGCCTTGCGCAGCAGCTTCAGGCCGTAGCCGTCGAGGATGCTGAAGCGCTTGAGCGTTTCGCCGTGCTCGGTGAAGTACACGCCGCCATCGGTCAGCACGCCGTCGATGTCGAAGAAAACGATGCGCACGTCCTGCGCGGCGAGCAAGGTCTCGGCCTGGAACTCGAGCGGCATCAGATGACCTTCGCGCGCATCAGGTCGTTGGTGTTGATCGCGCCGACGATCACCCCCGCGCCGTCGATCACGAACAGGCGGGTGATGCCGCATTGCTCCATCAGCTCGGCGGCCTCCACCGCCAGTGCGTCGACGCGGATGGTGCGCGGGTCGCGGTGCATGACGTCGACCGCCTTGGGGCTGCGCAAATCGGCGCCCGCCTCGATCAGCCGGCGCAGGTCGCCGTCGGTGAAGATGCCCGAGGCGCGGCCGTCGGGCTCGATCACCGCGGCGGCGCCGAAGCCCTTGATGCTCATCGCGCGCATCAGCTCGCTGATGTTGGCCGACGGCGGCACGCGCGGCACTTCGTCGCCCGAGCGCATGACGTCGCTCACGTGGGTGAGCAGCTTGCGCCCGAGCGCGCCGCCCGGGTGCGAGCGCGCGAAGTCTTCCGAGCCGAAGCCGCGCGCGTCGAGCAGCGCCACGGCCAGCGCGTCGCCCATCGCCATCTGGGCGGTGGTGCTGGCGGTGGGGGCGAGGTTGAGCGGGCAGGCTTCCTTGGACACGCCCGCGTCGATCACGATGTCGGCATGGCGGGCGAGGGTGGATTCGGGGCGGCCGGTCATGGCGATCAGGGGCACGCCCTGGCGCTTGACGACCGGCAGGATGACGGTGAGTTCGTCGACCTCGCCGCTGTTGGAAATGGCCAGCACCAGGTCGACCGCCTTGATCATGCCGAGGTCGCCGTGGCTGGCCTCGGCCGGGTGCACGAACATCGCGGGCGTGCCGGTGGAGGCGAGGGTGGCGGCGATCTTGCGGCCGACGTGGCCGCTCTTGCCCATGCCCATCACGACCACCCGGCCACGCACTTCGAGGATCTTGCGCACCGCATCGACAAAGCTCGGGCCGACGCGGTCTTTCAGACCGGTGACGGCTTCGGCTTCGATGTCGAAGGTGAGGCGTGCCCGAGCGAGGATGGCTTCGGGGTCGACCACTGGGGCCGGAACGGGGCGGGAGCTCATCTGCGGATTTTACGGGCCGGCCGGCACCCGGGATCACATGGCCCGGGGAAGCCCGGGGCACGGACATTGCTCTAGCATCGGCGCCTATGTCTTCGTTCGATCTCACGCTGTTGTATCTCCTGGCCGCGGTGATCGGCGTGGTGGCGTGCCGCTCCCTCAAGCTGCCGCCGATGCTGGGCTATCTGTCGGCTGGCGTGTTGATCGGGCCGCACGCCTTCGCCCTGGCGCAGAACACCGAAGGCATCCAGCACCTGGGCGAATTCGGCGTGGTGTTCCTCATGTTCGTGATCGGGCTGGAGTTCAGCCTGCCGAAGCTGCGCGCGATGCGAAAGCACGTGTTCGGGCTGGGCCTGCTGCAGGTGCTGCTGACGATGTCCATCGCCACGGTCGGCGCACTGCTGATCGCCCGGCTGCTGCTGCCCCCAACGTGGCAGCTGGGCTGGCAGACGGCGCTGGCGCTGTCGGGCGCGCTCACCATGAGCAGCACGGCCATCGTGGTCAAGCTGATGGCCGAGCGGCTCGAGCTCGAGAGCGAGCACGGCAAGCGCGTGATGGGCGTGCTGCTGTTTCAAGACCTGGCCGTAGTGCCGCTGCTGGTGCTGATTCCCGCATTGGGCGCGCCGCCCGAGGCGCTGGCCAAGGCGCTGGGCCTGGCGCTGCTGAAGGCGAGCTTTTTGATCGGCGTGCTGCTCTACGGCGGCCCGCGCATCATGCGCTGGTGGCTCACGCTGGTGGCGCGGCGGCGCAGCGAAGAGCTCTTCATCCTGAACGTGTTGCTGATAACGCTGGGCCTGGCCTGGCTCACCGAACTGGCCGGCCTGAGCCTGGCGCTGGGCGCGTTCATCGCGGGCATGCTGGTGTCGGAGACCGAATACAAGCACCAGGTCGAGACCGACATCCGCCCCTTCCACGACGTACTGCTGGGGCTGTTCTTCATCACCGTGGGCATGTCGCTCGACTGGCACATCGTGGTCGAGCGCTGGCTGCTGGTGGGCGTGCTGCTGCTGGTGCCGCTGGCGTTCAAGCTGGGGCTGGTGACGGTGCTGGCGCGGGTGCTCGGGGCCACCTCGGGCGTGTCGCTGCGCACCGGCCTCTACCTCGCGCAGGCGGGCGAATTCGGTTTCGTGCTGTTGACGCTGGCGCAGGAACGCAGCCTGCTGCCACCGTGGCTGGCCAACCCGGTGCTGGCCTCGATGGTGCTGTCGATGCTGGCCACGCCTTTCATCATCATGTACAGCAACGCCATCGTGCGAAAGCTCGTGGCCAGCGATTGGCTGCAGCAGTCGCTGCAGATGACGAGCATCGCGCGCAAGACCATCAACACCGCGCAGCACGTGATCATCTGCGGCTACGGGCGCTGCGGCCAGAACCTGGCGCGCATCCTCGAACGCGAAGGCATTCCGTACATGGCACTCGACCTCGACCCTGACCGCGTGCGCCAGGCCGCTGCCGCCGGCGACTCGGTGGTGTTCGGCGACGCGGCGCGGCTGCAGGCCCTGATGGCCGCGGGCCTGGCGCGTGCCAGCGCGGTGGTCGTCACTTATCTCGACGTGCCGGGCGCGATGAAGGTGCTGGCCAACACGCGCGCCCATGCGCCGCACGTGCCGGTGATCGTGCGCACGCAGGACGACCACGATCTCGAAAAGCTGCAGGCCGCAGGCGCCACAGAGGTGGTGCCCGAGGCCATCGAAGGTTCGCTGATGCTCGCGAGCCATGCGCTGGCGCTGGTCGGCGTGCCGATGCGGCGCGTGATCCGCGTGGTGCAGGACCAGCGCGATGCCCGCTACAACCTGCTGCGCGGCTACTTCCACGGTGCCGACGACGACAACGCCGACGAGATCGACCACGAGCGCCTCAACAGCTTCACCCTCAACGCTGGCGCACGTGCGGTCGGCCAGACGCTGGAACAGGTGGCGCTGCACACGCTGGGCGTGCGCGTCGCCAGCCTGCGCCGGCAAGACGGCCAGCCCCGCGCGCTGGCCGACAACCCGGTGCTGTCGGACGGCGACACGCTGGTGCTGTCCGGCAAGCCTGCCGCGCTGGCGATGGCCGTGGAGCGGCTGCAAAAAGGCTGACGATCCGGCAGCCTTCGCTTCGGTCCCGGCCGATCAGTTGATCAGGCTCGGGTTGCGCTTTTCTTCTTCGAGGCGCTGCTGGCGGCGTACCGCTTCGCACTGCGCATGGGCCTTGAACTCGGGCTTCAGGCACTGGGCCGCCATGCACTGTGCCTTGGCGATGAAGTTGCGGTCGCCGCACATGGCCTGAGGCTCGGCAGGGGCGGCAGGTGCCGGCGGCGGAGCGGGAGCGGCGACCGGAGCAGCAGCGGGTTCAGGCGCGTTCGACGGCTGCACGGCGGCGGTCGCCTGCTTACGCGGCTTGGCAACGGGCTTGGGTGCAGGTGCGGCTTCCGCGGCAGGCGGCGTCTCGGCTGGCTCGACGGGCTGGGAGTCCGCTGGCGCCGCGGGCGCTGCAGGCGGTGACGACTCGGTCGGCGGCGGCAGCGGCGGGGCCACGGGAGCGGGGGCCTCGACGGTTGGCGCAGCCCCTTCGGCGGCGGCAGGCGCCTTGCGCGTCCCGTAGCCGTACCAGCCCGCGACGATCATCGCCACCGCAACAACCAGCAGGCCGAGCCACAGCAGGATCACGCGCTTGCGCGGCGGCCGTTCGACCGGTACGGACTGCCGGACCTTGGCCCGGCGTCTCTTCTTCATTTCGGGCTTCGAGGCCCAGGTCGACTCCAGCCCCGGCGACGCAGCGGGCGGCGCGGGCGAGCGCGGCAACCCGTCGTCGTGCACCATCAACACGGTCTGTGAGTGTTCGTCGTTCTGCCGCGCGGCGGGCGTCCGGCTGAAGAACGACGAGCGCGCGGGCGGCGGCGGCTCCTCCGGGTCGAACAGCGGCGCCGGAATGGTCGGCGCGCGCAACTGGGCGGGGGCGGTGGTGGCCCATTCGCGTTCAGGGCTCGGCGGCGGCGGAATCCGGTCTCCCGCGGCGGACAGCTTGACGCCGCAACTCCTGCAGAAATTCGCGCCGTCACGGTTTTCCGTGCTGCAGACCGGACAGATCAGGGCCATGGCTTACTTGCTGACTACTCTCTACTCTCGGGGTCCAGAACGGAAACTGGCTTGCTGGTCGACTATCCGGCGGCGGGCGATCGGGGTTTCGTCAGGTCACGGCGACGCGCTTGGAGCGGTGCGCCATGCGCTTGGCGATCACGGCGCCGAGCGCCATCGCGATCTCCAGTGCCATGTTGGGCTGGCGGTTCGACATTTCCGCAAAGCGGATCGCCGTGAGCCGCCACACACGGCCCGCGCCAGTGACCACCACGTTGGCCGAATGCGGCTGCCGCGAGAAGAACGAGCCTTCGCCGACCACCGAGCCGGGCGTGAGCACGGCCAGCCGCATCTGCTCCTTGCTGCTGACACGGTGCACGCTGATGGCGCCGCTCTCGATGAAGAACACCGAGCGGTCGGGCGTGCCCTGCTCGATCAATATGTCACCGACGCCGGCATCGATGGGCTGCAGATAGCCCGCCAGCGTTTCCCACTGCTGGACATTGAACGTCAACGCAAACGCGTCGGTGCTCATGTTCTCCGCGATGGCGCGGCTCAGGTTCTGGATTGACATGTTTCTTCGGCCCCCGATGTGAGCCGAAGTATCCGCGATGGCCGCGAGGTTCGGCTACAACTGTTTACGTTTTTCAGGTCGCCTGTAGTTATTTACCAATGCAGAAGCGCGAAAAGATGACCCCCAGCAGGTCATCCGCGCCGAATTCGCCGGTGATCTCGTTCAGGGCGTTCTGGGCCAGCCGCAACTCTTCGGCCAGCAGATCGAGCAGCTGGGCCTGTGCCACCAGGTGGCTGGCGGCCAGCGCCAGGTGCGTTTCGACCCGGGCCAGCGCCTGCACGTGGCGCGCCCGCGCGAGGTACACGCCCTCGGGCACGGCCTGCCAGCCGGCCATGGCCAGCAGCTGTTCGCGCAGGGCCTCGATGCCCAGGCCGGTCTTGGCGGACAGGGCGATGCCTTGCTCGGGGTGGGTAGCGGGCGCTGCGTCCTGCTTGTTCCAGACATCGAGCACCGGCACGCTCGCGGGCAGCTTCTGCCGCAGGCCGGCCAGGATCTCCGCATCGGCGGCGGCGTAGTCGTCCAGGTGCGCGCGGGTGAGGTCGTGCAGGAACAGCACGGCATCGGCGCTTTCGATCTGGCCCCAGGCGCGCGCCACGCCGATCTGCTCGACCTCGTCGCTGCTCTCGCGCAGGCCGGCGGTGTCGGCCACGTGCAGCGGCACGCCGTGGATCTGGATGGTCTGCGAGACCACATCGCGCGTGGTGCCCGCCACCGCGCTCACGATGGCCAGTTCGGCGCCGGCCAGCGCATTGAGCAGCGAACTCTTGCCCGCGTTGGGCTGCCCCGCAATCACGACCTTGATGCCCTCGCGCAGCAACGCGCCCTGGCGCGCACGCTGCTGCACGGCGGCGAGTTGCGACTGCAGCCTTGCCAGCTGCCCGGTGGCATCGGCCTTCTGCAGGAAGTCGATTTCCTCTTCCGGAAAGTCGAGCGTGGCCTCCACCAGCATGCGCAGGTGGATCAGCGCGTCGCGCAGCGTGTGGATCTCGCGCGAGAACGCACCCGACAGCGAACGCCCGGCACTGCGCGCGGCGGCCTCGGTGCTGGCGTCGATCAGGTCGGCAATGGCCTCGGCTTGCGCCAGGTCGATCTTTCCGTTGAGAAATGCCCGCTGGCTGAACTCGCCGGGCTCGGCCACCCGCAGGCCGGGCAGGCGAGGGCGGCCGGTGACGGGGTCGGGCTCGGCCGCGGCTTCGAGGCAGCGCGCCAGCAGCAGCTGCAGCACGACCGCGCCGCCGTGGGCCTGCAGTTCGAGCACGTCCTCGCCAGTGAAAGAGTTCGGCGAAGGGAAGTGAATGGCCAGGCCGTGGTCGACCGGCTCGCCGTCCGCATCGCGGAACGGCAGGTAGGTGGCCTCGCGCGGCTTGAGCACGCGGCCACAGAGGGCTTCGATCAACGGCGCCAGCTTCGCGCCCGACACCCGCACGATGCCGACCGCCCCGCGCCCCGAGGCTGTGGCGACGGCGACGATGGGATCGGTGGTGCGGGCGAGCATGGGCGGATTCTTTCAGCAAAAAGGGCCGCTGACGCGGCCCTTCGTGGGATGGCTGGGGTGGTGTGCGGCTACTTGGTGCCGAGCACGCCCAGTCGCTTGTTGATGAACCACTGCTGCGCGATCGAGAGCACGTTGTTCGTGATCCAGTACAGCACCAGGCCGGCCGGGAAGAAGATGAACATCACGCTGAACGCGAGCGGCATGATCCACATCAGCTTGGCCTGCATCGGATCGGGCGGCGTCGGGTTGAGCCAGGTCTGGAACAGCGAGGTTGCCGTCATCACGACCGGCAGGATGTACCAGGGGTCCGGTGCCGACAGGTCGGTGATCCAGCCGATCCACGGTGCGTGGCGCATTTCGACCGACGACAGCAGCACCCAGTAGAGCGCGATGAACACCGGGATCTGGATCACGATGGGGAAGCAGCCGCCCATCGGATTGACCTTTTCGGTCTTGTAGATCCGCATCATTTCCTGCTGCATTTCCTGCGGCTTGTCCTTCAGCCGCTCGCGCATTTCCATGATCTTCGGATTGATGGCCTTCATCTTGGCCATGCTGGCGTAGGCCTTGGCGTTGAGCCAGTAGAAGGCCGCCTTCAGCAGCACCACCAGCGCGACGATCGACCAGCCCCAGTTGCCCAGGATGCCGTGCAGCTGGTTCAGCAGCCAGTACAGCGGCTTGGAGATGATCGCGAAGATGCCGTAGTCCTTCACCAGGTCCAGGCCGGGGGCGATGGCCTCGAGCTTCTTTTCTTCCTCGGGGCCGGCGAACAGCGCGCTGTTCACGACCTGCGTGGCGCCCGGGGCGATCTTCGGCAGCGTGGCCACCATGGCAACGGTGAAGAGGTTGTCGCCCAGGTCCTTCACGCGGAACTCGCGGCGCAGCTGCTCGCTGGCCGGGTCGCCCTTGAGCAGCCAAGCCGACACGAAGTAATGCTGCACCATCGCGATCCAGCCATCGTTGGCCGGCGGAGGCGGCTCGATCTTGCCCTTGGCGATGTCCTTGAAGTCGAGCTTGTGGAACTTCTTCTCGTTGGTGTACGCGGCCGGACCGGTAAAGGTGTTGGTGCCGAACATCGTGCTGGCGGCCACCGTGCCGTGGCGCAGCAGCTGCATGTAGAGCTGCGCGTCGCGCGGCTGGTCGCTCACGTTGACGACTTCGTGGCGCACGCCGATGGTGTAGTCACCGCGGTGGAACACGTAGGTCTTGATGTACTTCAGGCCGCCGACGGGGGCGCTTTCGAAGCCCACTTCCAGCGTGTTCTGGCCATCGGCCATTTCGCGCGGACCGGCCTTCGGCGTCATCGGCGTCAGGTGGTTGGGGAAGCGCTCACCGGTGTCGACCTGGTTCAGCAGGCCGGTCTGCGCGACGTAGCGCGTGGCGGACGAGCCGTTTTCGAACAGCACCACATGCTTGGTGCGGTCGGCTTCGTCGTACTTCAGCAGCTCGAGGTGGTTGACCGTGGCGCCTTCGCTGTCGATCGTTGCCTTGAACAGGTCGGTGGTCACGTTGACCTGCTCGCGCGGCGCGGCCGCGGCGGCTTGCGTGGGCACGGCGCCCGCGTTGCCGCTGGTGCCGGATGCGGTCGGCACGCCGTTGCTGGCTGCAGGTGCGTTGGCTGGGGCGGCGGCCGTGGCGGCCGGCTTGGTCGACGGCAGGAAGGTCGGCTTGTTGCCGTTGAAGACCTGCCATTGGTCCCACAGCAGCACCAGCGAGAACCCAAAAATCACCCACAGTATCGTGCGGCGGATATCGTTCATGACGAAGACTTCTTGTCGGAGGAGAGAAGAGACGAAAACAGCGATCCTGACTTGTCAGTGCGACGCTGAGATTTCGGTGGAACCGGATCGTGGCCGCCCTGGCACCAGGGCTGGCAGCGCGCGATACGGTGCAGAGTCAGGTAGCTGCCCTTGAGCGCGCCGTGCACCTCGAGCGCCTCGATCGAATACACGGAGCAGGTCGGCGTGAAGCGGCACGACTGGCCGAGCCAGGGGCTCAGCAGCAGACGGTAGGCCTTCACGAGGCCGATCAGCAGGCGTTTCATGGCGAAGAAGAAGGTGCCGCAGGCGCCGCGGGAGTGCGCGCAGCCCGCGCCAGCAGTTGCTGGAGCTCGGCGCGCACGGCGGCCTTGAGCTTGTCCGAGGTGGCGCTCACGAATTCCTTGCGGTCGAAACCGGCGCGCAGGCGCACCACGTGCGCAGCACGCGGCAAGGCGACGCCGGGAGCGGCACTCACGGCGTAGATCTGACGCTTGATGGCATTGCGCGTGACAGCACGACGCGCCCAGCGCTTGGGCACCATGGCACCCAGCCAGACGTCGTCGGACGCGAACAACGGCTGTGCGCTCAATGCGAGATCGAGCGCACAGCGATGCAATGCGAAATGAGCAGTGCGCGCCACGGTGGCACCTGCGAGGACGGCCTGGAATTGCGCGCGGGTCTTGAGCCGCTGCATGGAAGCCGGGCTGTGCACGTCATTGCCGGTTGGACCGGAAGCGCTGGCTGCGGGAGCCTGCGCTGACGTGTCGGCTGCTGGCAACGGCAGGTGGTCTGCCGTCAGACGGCCAGGCGCTTGCGGCCCTTGGCGCGGCGTGCGTTGATGACGGCACGGCCGCCGCGGGTCTTCATGCGGACCAGGAAGCCGTGGGTACGGGCGCGGCGGACTTTGGATGCTTGGTATGTGCGTTTCATGATGGTTCCAGATTCCCTGATTTCCGCATGAAAAAACCTGCGGGCGCTGGGGAGCGTGTTTCGGATGGCCCCCGAAAGACGCAATGAGGTTTTCAGGGAAACCCGCAATTATCGCAAACATTGGCCGCCGGAACAATCTTCGAGCAGATTTGCGGGCCTTTCGACATGCCGGCCAGCGTGTGGATAAGGTTTTGACAAGTTAGAATGCCGAGCGCCTTCCAGCAGAGAATATCCACAATACCTATACCAAAAATGCCCGAGGGTCTCATCACTTTTTCAAGCGCCCATGTCGACTGACGGCATCGGCGAAAGCCTGTGGCAGGCCTGCGTCGACCAGCTCGCGCAGGAACTGTCCGAGCAGCAGTTCAACACCTGGATCAAGCCCCTGACAGCGCAGGTCGCCGACGACCTGTCGCGCATGACGGTGTTCGTCGCCAACCGCTTCAAGCTCGACTGGATCCGGGCCCAGTACGCCGGCAAGATCGCCGCCATGGCCGAGAAGATGTACGGCCAGCCGGTTGCCATCGAGTTAGCGCTCGCTCCGCGTGAAGTGCCCGTGCGCTCTGCACCCGTGGCCGTCATGACCGAAACGGACGTGCCCCGCGACGTGGCCGGCCCGGGCGAGGAGCCTGCCGCGGCCGGCTTCAAGAACCGCCTGAATTCCGGCCTCACTTTCGACACCCTGGTCGAGGGCACGGCCAACCGCATGGCGCGCGCCGCGGCGATGCACGTGGCTGGCATGCCTGGCCATCTTTACAACCCGCTTTTCATCTACGGCGGCGTCGGCCTGGGCAAGACCCACCTGATGCACGCTGTGGGTAACCGGCTGCTGGCCGACAAGCCGGATTCCAAAGTTCTCTACATCCATGCCGAGCAATTCGTCTCGGATGTGGTCAAAGCCTATCAGCGCAAGACTTTCGATGAGTTCAAGGAGCGCTACCACTCGCTCGATCTGTTGCTGATCGACGATGTGCAGTTCTTCGCCAACAAGGACCGGACGCAGGAAGAGTTCTTCAACGCGTTCGAGGCCCTGCTCGCCAAGAAGTCGCACATCGTGATGACCAGCGACACCTATCCGAAGGGGCTGGCCGACATCCACGAACGCCTCGTTTCGCGCTTCGATTCGGGCCTCACAGTGGCCATCGAGCCGCCCGAGCTTGAAATGCGCGTGGCCATCCTGATCAACAAGGCACGTGCCGAATCGGCCGAAATGCCGGAAGAAGTGGCCTTCTTCGTCGCCAAGAACGTGCGCTCCAACGTGCGCGAGCTCGAAGGGGCGCTGCGCAAGATCCTGGCGTATTCGCGCTTCAACCAGAAGGAGATCTCGATCGCCCTGGCGCGCGAGGCGCTGCGCGACCTGCTGTCGATCCAGAATCGGCAGATCTCCGTCGAGAATATCCAGAAGACGGTGGCCGATTACTACAAGATCAAGGTCGCCGACATGTACAGCAAGAAACGCCCGGCCAGCATTGCGCGGCCGCGGCAGATCGCGATGTACCTGGCCAAGGAGCTCACGCAGAAAAGCCTGCCGGAAATCGGCGAGCTGTTCGGTGGGCGCGACCACACGACGGTGCTGCACGCGGTGCGCAAGATCTCGGGCGAGCGCCAGCAGCTCACCGAGCTCAACCAGCAGCTCCACGTGCTCGAACAGACGCTCAAGGGCTGACCGCCGAATGTCATCAAGAGTGCCCCTCGCGACAGCGGAGAATGGCGTCTTACAGGCTGATTCAAAGAGATAGAGAAGAGGAAGAAGACATGATCGTTTTGAAGGCAAACCAAGACAAAGTCCTCGCCGCGCTGCAGTCGGTGGCAGGCATCGTCGAGCGGCGTCACACCTTGCCGATCCTGGCGAACGTGCTGATCCGCAAGACCGGAGGCCAGCTGCAGCTGACCACCAGCGACCTCGAGATCCAGATCCGCACCACCGCCGAGCTCGGCGGCGACGAAGGCAACTTCACCACCACCATCGGCGCGCGCAAGCTGATCGACATCCTGCGCACCATGCCGGCCGACCAGACCGTGAGCCTCGAATCGAGCGCGAGCAAGCTGGTGCTCAAGGGCGGCAAGAGCCGCTTCACGCTGCAGTCGCTGCCCGCCGAAGACTTTCCGCTGGTTCAGGAAGCAGCCAATTTCGGCCCCGTGTTCAGCGTGCCGCAAAAGACGCTGAAAGACCTGCTCTCGCAGGTGTCGTTCGCCATGGCCGTGCACGACATCCGCTACTACCTGAACGGCATCCTGTTCGTTGCTGAAGGCAAGCAGCTGAGCCTGGTGGCCACCGACGGCCACCGCCTGGCGTTCTCGTCGGCCACGCTCGACGTCGAAGTGCCGCGCCAGGAAGTCATCCTGCCGCGAAAGACCGTGCTCGAAATGCAGCGCCTGCTGTCCGACGCCGAAGGCGCCATCGAGATGCAGTTCGCGAACAACCAGGCCAAGTTCAGCTTCGGCGGCATGGAGTTCGTCACCAAGTTGGTCGAGGGCAAGTTCCCCGACTACAACCGCGTCATCCCGAAGAACCACAAGAACACTGTCACGCTGGGCCGTGCACCACTGCTGGCCAGCCTGCAGCGCACCGCCATCCTGACCAGCGAGAAGTTCAAGGGCGTGCGCCTGAACATCGAGCCGGGCACGCTGCGAATCGCGTCGAACAACGCCGAGCAGGAAGAAGCCCAGGACGAACTCGACATCGACTACGGCGGCGACGCCATCGAAATCGGCTTCAACGTGACCTACCTGATCGACGCGCTGTCGAACATGGACCAGGACATGGTCAAGCTGGACTTGGCCGATTCCAACAGCTCGGCCTTGTTAACCATCCCCGAGAACGCATCTTTCAAGTACGTCGTGATGCCGATGCGTATCTAGCAGACACACCACGCAGCGCCTTGCGCATACAGCCCGCGGCCCTCCGCGGGTTTGCGCTTTCAAGAGGCTGCGAATTGAGCTTTTGAGAGCCCGAAATATCACGTGAATACCGTGAGAGTTAGAGGAATATCCGAATGAGTGCTGAAGAAAACAAGCCCGACGTGCCCCACACCGAGCCCGTCTACATCCCCGAGATCGACACCGTGGCCCCCGACACCAGCTACGGCGAAGGCTCCATCACGATCCTCGAAGGGCTTGAAGCCGTGCGCAAGCGCCCCGGCATGTACATCGGCGACACCTCCGACGGCACCGGCCTGCACCACCTGGTGTTCGAAGTCGTCGACAACTCCATCGACGAGGCGCTGGCTGGCCATTGCGACGACATCGTCGTGACCATCCACAGCGACAACTCGATCTCCGTTACCGACAACGGCCGCGGCATCCCGACCGGCGTGAAGATGGACGACAAGCACGAGCCCAAGCGCTCGGCTGCGGAAATTGCGCTCACCGAACTGCACGCCGGCGGCAAGTTCAACCAGAACAGCTACAAGGTGTCGGGCGGCCTGCACGGCGTGGGCGTGAGCTGCGTGAACGCGCTGAGCGTGATGCTGCGCCTCGTGGTGCGCCGCGAAGGCAAGATCCACGAACTCGAATTCAGCCGCGGCTTCGTGCAGAACCGCCTGCTCGAGACGGTGAACGGCGTCGAAGTCTCGCCCATGAAGATCATCGGCGACACCGACAAGCGCGGCACCGAGGTGCACTTTCTGCCTGACACCCAGATCTTCAAGGAGAACTCGGACTTCCACTACGAGATCCTCAGCAAGCGCCTGCGCGAACTGAGCTTCCTGAACAACGGCGTGCGCATCCGCCTGAAGGACGAGCGCACCGGCAAGGAAGACGACTTCTCCGGCGCCGGCGGCGTGCGCGGCTTCGTGGAGTTCATCAACAAGGGCAAGACCGTCCTGCATCCGAACTCGTTCTACGCCGAGGGCGAGCGCCCGGCCGACACCTACGGCGGCATCCCCGGCACGCACATCGGCGTCGAGGTGGCGATGCAGTGGAACAGCGGCTACAACGAGCAGGTTCTCTGCTTCACCAACAACATCCCGCAGCGTGACGGCGGCACCCACCTGACAGGCCTGCGCGCCGCGATGACCCGCGTCATCAACAAGTACATCGAAGAAAACGAGTTCGCGAAGAAGGCGAAGGTCGAAGTCACCGGCGACGACATGCGCGAAGGCCTGTGCTGCGTGCTGAGCGTGAAGGTGCCCGAGCCCAAGTTCTCGAGCCAGACCAAGGACAAGCTGGTGTCCAGCGAAGTGCGCGCGCCGGTGGAAGACATCGTCGGCAAGCTGCTGACCGACTACCTGCAGGAACGCCCGAACGACGCCAAGATCATCTGCGGCAAGATCGTCGAGGCCGCCCGTGCCCGCGAAGCCGCCCGCAAGGCCCGCGAAATGACGCGCCGCAAGGGCGTGCTCGACGGCATGGGCCTGCCCGGCAAGCTGGCCGACTGCCAGGAAAAGGATCCCGCGCTGTGCGAGGTCTACCTGGTGGAGGGTGACTCCGCCGGCGGCTCCGCCAAGCAGGGCCGCGACCGGAAGTTCCAGGCCATCCTGCCGCTGCGCGGCAAGATCCTGAACGTCGAGAAGGCTCGCTACGAGAAGCTGCTCACCAGCAACGAAATTCTCACGATGATCACCGCGCTGGGCACCGGCATCGGCCGCGCCGGCGCGACCACGGCGGGCGGCGGCGCGGACGACTTCAACGTCGCCAAGCTGCGCTACCACCGCATCATCATCATGACCGACGCCGACGTCGACGGCGCCCACATCCGCACGCTGCTGCTGACGTTCTTCTATCGCCAGATGCCCGAGCTGGTCGAGCGCGGCCACATCTACATCGCGCAGCCTCCGCTGTACAAGGTGAAGGTCGGCAAGGAAGAGCAGTACCTGAAGGACGGCCCCGCGCTCGACGCCTTCCTGCTCAAGGTGGCGCTGAAAGACGCGAGCCTGCAGACCGGCGGCGCCAACTCCACCACGCTGAGCGGCGACACCCTGGGCGAGCTTGCGCGCAAGCACCAGGTGGCCGAGGCCGTGATCGCGCGCCTGCGCAACTTCATGGACGCCGAGGCACTGCGCGCCATCGCCGACGGCGTGGCGCTCGACCTCGACACCACGCCCGCCGCCGAGGCATCGGCCGTGGCGCTGCAGGCCAAGCTGCGCGAGCTCAACACCACTGGCATTCCGGCCGAGGTGAGCAGCGAGTTCGACGCGCGCACCGACAAGCCGCTGCTGCGCATCAGCCGCCGCCACCACGGCAACATCAAGAGCAGCGTGCTCACGCAAGACTTCGTGCACGGCGCCGACTACGCCGCGCTCGCCGAAGCCGCCAACACCTTCCGCGGCCTGCTGAGCCCCGAAGGCGCGCTGGTGAAGCGCGGCGAAGGCGAACGCGCCAAGGAAGAAAAGGTCGACGACTTCCGCCAGGCCATGAAGTGGCTCATCGGCGAAGCCGAGCGCGCCACCTCGCGTCAGCGCTACAAGGGCCTGGGCGAGATGAACCCCGAGCAGCTGTGGGAAACCACGATGGACCCGACCGTGCGGCGCCTGCTACGCGTGCAGATCGACGATGCGATCGAGGCCGATCGTGTGTTCACGATGCTGATGGGCGACGAGGTGGAGCCGCGTCGCGAGTTCATCGAGCAGAACGCGCTGCGGGCGGCGAATATCGACGTGTAAGCCTGTTGTCGGGTGCCAAAGAAAGTGAAAACTTTGCCAAGAAAGTGAAAAAGCTTTGCCGCAGAAAGTGAAAAATTCCTGCCCCGCTTGATCCTTGTTGGCGGTCCGAGTGTTCGGCCTTAAGAGCTACCGCGCGGGGGCCATGGCGCCCTGGTAGTCGCTGCGCGTGAGAGCTGTGATGCTGCGTCGGATCCGTGCATTTCTGGAGGAATGCCCCGGGTCGAAGGCGAAGTCGATCGCTGCCGGACTGGGATTTGATCGGAAGGACGTCAATCGACTTCTCCATGAAAGCACGGACGATTTCGAACAGGACGTGGACTTCAACTGGTTCGCGGTTCCGAGTGTCTGCGTCATCGAATTTTCTGAAGGTGTGTGGCTGACGGCTCGCGAGTTTGAACAGGCCCTGATTGGTGTTTCGCCCCTGGATTCGAAGCATTCGAAGGTTGTCTTCGTGCTCAAAGACAACTGCAAACCCATGCTTGATTTTCTGGCGAGGTTGCTTGCTCTGTGCAATCAGCTCGTGGAATCAGGCAAGGGCGTTACGCTCAACTTCGAGGGTTCGAAATCCACACTGACCTATCTCTGTTGGATTCCGCCGATCTCTGACCCGAGATTTCCATTGAATACTGACCCACCCGCTTTGTGAGCCTGAAGGCTTCACGGTGTGGATAAGTGCTTGATGTTCTCCTTTGTGTGGATCTGCCGCAGATTGCGCCGCTGTTTCCGCGATTTGGTTGCCTCGACCGCGAGCCAGGTCGAAAGCTTGTCGGCATAGGGATCGAGCTTGCTTGAGCTCGTCCGCTTGGCGTAGCGCGGCTCTTCGTCGCCAGCTCGCAGGTACTTCTTTACGGTGTTGCGAGACAGGCCTGTACGCCTGGCTATCTCGCGGATGGACATCTGCTCGCGCAGGGCCCAGCGTCTGATGACACTCAATGTCGCCACGTCTATCACTCCTAGGATCCCCTGCTTTAAAAATGAGCAGGGTAGGGTTTTACGTGGGTCAGTCTTAGACGGAAATTACTGCGTTTAGTGGGTCAATTTTCGGTGGCAATCAACACTTTGGGTCTCCCCACCGTGGCCATCAGTCAGGACGAGCGCGATTTCTTTGTGGCGCTGGGCGCCCGCATCGCCCAGCTGCGCAAGGGCAGCCAGATCACCCAGGTGCAGCTGGCGCAGACGCTGGGCGTTTCTCAGCCCACCGTGAACGCCTACGAGCTGGGGCAGCGGCGCGTGCCGGTGTCGGCGCTGCCGCTGTTGGCGCGCACGCTGGGGGTGAGTGTGGAAGAGCTGATCGGCGAGCCGCAGACGGCGGCGCGCAAGCGCGGGCCGGCGCCCAAGCTGATGCAGCATGTGGAGCGCATCAGCGCGCTGCCCAAGACGCAGCAGCGCACCGTGATGAACGTGATCGAGGCCATGCTGGCCCAGCAGGGGCGCTGACCACCAACGACGAACGCGCCAACGAAGAAGCCCTCACGAACCTCAGCCAGGACGGCTGGGGCGGTGAGGGCTTTTTGTTTTTAGCAGCTAAGGATTGAGACAGGCGCGTGCACGAGGGCCATCATTTTTTTTCTTGCTGCTCTTGCATCGCCCAACCATCCGGGTCTGGCTTGAAGTCGTCGGTGGTGGCCTGCGGATTTTCTTTGAGCTTCTTACGCATTTCTGCGTGAATACCCGAGGCGTCCCTCAAGTCCCCCCCGAGGTTAAGCAACAACAACTCAGCCTCCTCATCGTGCTCAGGGCCCTCTCGTACCCATGCCTCAACTTGCCGTAACGCATCGCGGCAGCGCTCGTACATGCCAATGGATTCGAGCTTGGAGCGCACGGCTTCAAGCTGCTCATAGATCCACGAGTATTGCGACAAGTAGAACTCGTCGATCCCACGTCGATACAAAGTAATCCCACCGACCATGCCTTGAAGGTCGCGCTCGAATTGGGGTAGTGATGTTCTGGTTTTCATCATGACCTCACTTTAGCCGTCTTGGCGCGTAGAGCTGCGTGCCTTGCGGCGTGGCCGTGTAGACACGTGGCGTGACCCAATTCTGTACACGCTGGAGTTGTGTGCCGGAGGACTGCACCGCCTCCTGCGAGCTCTTGCCCTCTACGGCCGTGCGCAAGATCAGGCTGTTGTTGTTGCGGTTCGGCCCCAAGTCCATCAACAAGTCAATGCGGTTATACAGGCCGCTGCCGCTGGGGTCGTAGCTCCAGCGATTCATGCTCAGCAACTGGCCGGCCCCTTCGGGGACTCCAATCTCTCGGTTGTACCGGATCACTGCGGAACGGGCAGCATCGTCCGCGAATAGTCCAACCTGCAATTGCTCTGGCATGTCCAGTCGATAGCGCAACTTCCCTGTGTTGTAAAGACTTTGCCCCTTCTCCAGACCCGTCGCAAGCGCCTCCTGATAGATCTGCGTGTTCTTCGCCTCCCACTGATCAGGTGTCAGTTTTGCCGTCCCAATGGACGTGATCAACATGGTCTTGGTGTCCAGCTCGATCACGCCAGCATTTCTCAGCTCGACCTTGCGAATAGCATCGCTGTAGCGGTCGATCAGGTCGGCCTTGTCATAGCGCGGCACCCCATCCGAGCCAACACCCGTCGTCGCACCCAGGGCCGTCTCCGAGGGCACCGCTGCGGCAAAGCCCAGCTTCTTCTGCAGCGCGCCCTTGAGGTCGTCAATGGTCTTCTGCTGTGCGCTATCGCTCAAAAGATTGCCGATGAGCTTGATGTCTCTGTACAAGTCTCCGGCACCTGCCAAATCGGCGGCGCCCTGAATCAAGGCTTCGGCACGCCGATTCACGCTGACACCGTTGACAGTCGAAGGCACCGGATCCAGCACTTCGACTGGCCCACCACCACCCGGCCTCGCTACCGCATTGCCACGCATCACTCGGACGGAGCCTCCGGCGAACTGGTCACCCACATCTCCGCCTTCCAACGGATCACCGAAGTCGTAGACCGGCTTCCGGCCGGTCTCGTAGACACGCTGCTGAGCCTTTTCGATGTCGAGCGTTGTACTGCCCGGCGAGGTCGGCGCAACACCACGGAAGTCAGACAGGTTGTAAGGATCGAGGGCCGTTTTCCGCATGGCCGCATCCTGCGAAAAGTCCAGTCCGTTGACCCTCGGAATCCCGTCGCCCATCGCGTAGACCTCTCGCGACGCTGCCCTTTCCTCAGCCTCCCCACGCGTCATCTCGCTGGACTGCCCCATCGCGCTGGCCAAGCTGTCCCCCAACGCATTGCCAAATGCATCGGAAGCGATCTGGGCACTATCTATCTTGCCGCCGCGCACAGCTTGCATCACGAGACTGGAGCCAATACCAGACACCAAGCTCTTGCCAAGATCGAACTGAACACCAGGTTGACCTGGGTAGTAGTCCAATGCGGCACTGAAGCCTTGCCCCACGACAGGACTGAGCGCGCTGACAGCAACCGATCTCCAGTTGAAGCTCGACTGCAGCCCCATGGTCATGCCAATGCCCTGCGTCGCTGCATTGCCAATGGCTCTCTGGATGATCTGATTGCCGAGCGAGCCAGCCCCCCCGGCCGCAACATCCGCACCGGTGAAATTTACCCCGCCTAGCCCCGCACTCACTCCCCCGCCAATTGCGCCCAGCGCCACGCTTTTCCAGCTAAAGCTGTCTTGCGCACCAATGGCGACCCCGACTGCTTGGCTCGCAATGGAACCTACGGCACCGCCGATTGCGCCTGCTGCCACGAGGGTACCTGTGCTGGCAGTCCCGACAGTAGCACCCATCGCTGAAAGCGCCGCTCCTCCGGTATAGACTGCGACGACGATCGCCACCACCGCCACGATCACCTGCCCCACCCCACCGCAGCCCTTCTCATCCTGCGGCCGCGCCAGCATCGTCGGCGTGTCGTTCGCAATCTTGCTCGGGTCGTAAGGCTTGAACGTGTTGACGTTGTTCGCGCTCGTCACCCGCGTGGGGATGGTGAGCACCTGGCCCGCGCGCAGATCCGCATTGCTCATCAGCCCGTTGGCGTCCGC
>NZ_JBWKOZ010000003.1:0-281683 GCF_059416325.1 Variovorax sp. GW821-FHT09D05
ATGAGCCCGCAAGCGCAGCAACTCAACACGCGTCCTCGTCATCAAATCAATCTACGACTTGATCAGACGTTCCCTAGCTGCCCATCAGGCGATCGTTCTCCGCGAATATCCGGCATGACTGCCCCGTCTTCTGGCGACAGTAGGAAAGGGCGGAGTTTCGTGCCTTGTCCGGGGAGTGGGCGTCCTGAGCCCAGTAGACACGCCCGCCTTCTGCCGACATCGCCATGGCCTTTTCATTGGGGACACCGTGGAAATAGAGCATCGCCTGTTGGCGCGATTCCGGCGGCAAGCCATCGAGAAACGCCGTCAGGTCCACGCGATCTCCCGCGGGGAGACGGTTGCTTCGAAGAAACCTGTCTATTTCCGGCCGCGTCAGCGCGCTGGCTTGCCAGCGAAAGAGCGTGTGTCCGTCCTTCTCAAACGGCGGGAGCAGAACAGAGTCGGCAATGCCGCCGCCTGAGCGATAGGCGACAAGCATGCGTTCCATAAGCTTCGGGCCGAAGAACGGATCGTTTTCCGCGTATAGCCACAGCGTTGGTACCCGCGACGTTTTCCCGAACCCGTTCATGGTGCGGACGAGGTCCGCATCGAAGAGATCGCAGCCCGAGGCGCGCACACCGGGAGTGGCGTTGTGGTGGTAGACGCCGCCCGATATGTTCACCACGGCCGTCAACGGATGATCCGCGCGGGCCGCCAGGTCCAGCATGGAGGCGCCGCCGATCGAAAAGCCGACACCCAGCGTCGTCGCCGGGTCGACGTCCGGTCGGCTGTGCAGTGCATTCAGCACCTGGCCCAGGTCGTCGGCATGCGCATCGAAGTAATGCGCAACGTCAGGCGCCTTGCAAGTGCCGGCCTCGTCCTGAACGGCGCCGGTCGAGTTGCCATAGCCGCGCCAGACGACCGACGCTGCCAACCAGCCGCGGTGCGCAAAATCATGGGCAAGATGGGACAGCCAATCGGCATGCATGTCCGAAGGTTCGAGTTTTCCGTTGGAGCCGTTCACGATGAGCGCAACCGGAAATTTTCCGTCGCCGACAGGTCGAACCACGAACGCCTCGAGCAGCTCGACCTTGTCGGGCGCAACACGGACAGGCAGCATGAGCCGCTCTTCACGCACTTCGGTTTCAGCAAGGCATTGGGAAGCGAAGAGGGCGATCCCGCAGCCGATCGTCAGCAGACGCGCAGTTCTGTGCAGCAATTCAAGTAGTTTCATGAGAAGCGCGTGGCTTTTATTAAATCGAAGACATGGTCGTGCGGCCGCCAACCTTTGCAGGCCTGCAGTTCCCGCACGATGCCGCGTTTATGGCAGCGCTCCATGACCTTCGCCTGACCACACGTGCCTGCCAGCACATACGCGTGCGGAGGATGCGCAAGCGAAGTCTCGGGGCGCTATCTGAACCTTCTGCCCACTGCCTTGAAGAACATGCGGCGTTCCGCAGGCTGCGCAGGCTGATTCGATGGTTTCATGGAGGATGCTTTCGTCTTCTTCTCTTGCTTGACCCGTTACCGAAGGACGTGTTCTGGCACAGGCGGAGCACCCTCGACGATGTACACGCGCGACTTCGCCGATTTGAAGCGAATGGGCCGGATCGCCCGATACGCTGGCGAGTCGTACCAGGCCTGTGCCTGCTCGAGGCTGGGGAAGGCAATCATGACGATGCGTTTGCCAGGCTCGCCTTCGAGTGAGTTGACCTGCCCGCCCCGCACGAAGTAGTAGCCGCCGAAGGGCTTGAAGGTCGAGTCCACTTGCGCGCTGTAGGGCTTGATGCCCTCCGGATCCGTGACCTCGAATTCCGAGACGTAGTAGGCCGGTGCCTTGGTGGCAGAAGCCTGCGTGTGCACGGCATCCGCTGCGCAGCCGCTCAGGACGACGGCGGCAAGAGCGGCAATCTGCAGGCTCTTGATATGGGTGAACGAGATCATGGATGCAAGCGTGGTGTGGTGAATTCAGCGTGAGGGAAGGCCGAGGGCGATGGGCTGCGCCTCCATGAGCTTGCGCGAAACGATCATGGACTTGGTGGTCTCGACGTACTTCTTGAAGTGCGGCGAGTCGATATGCAATCGATACGCCGCGTCATCCGCGTAGATCTCGAAGAAGCGCAATTGAGCGGGCTGCGCCTTCAGTGCAACGGCATAGAGTGCCAGCACGCCCGGCTCGATGCGGATCGACGTGTCGATTTCTTCCGTCACGGCATCCTTGTAGGCCTGGAGCTGGGCTGGATCGATCGTGAGTTCCGCCACGCGCACGAGCGGCTGGCCGCTCAGGCTTGCCTTGGCTCCAAGACGCACGGGTACGACTTCATGCAGTTCACGGCGCAGCATCATGGCGTCGGTCACCGCGCGAAATTTCTGGAAGTGGGGCGTCTGCACGTGAGCCCTGTAGGCCTGCGCGTCGACGTACATCTCAAACACACGGACGCGACCGGGGTTGTCTTTCTCCGCCGCGGCGTGGAAGGCGAGGACTCCCGGCTCCAGCATGCTGGCCTCGGCGTTTTCGCGCGCGGCCTTGCGAAAGTCGTCGAGTCGGGTCTTGTCGACATCGAGTTCTGCAAATCGCACGAGCGGTGTCGAGGCCGGTTGGGCGAGCGCTGTCTCGCTCAGCGCCAGCGGCAACAGCGACGTGCCGAAGAGTGCGAGCTTCCAGAAATGCCTGGGCGCGCGAATGGTCGGAAATGGCATGCCTCATTCTTGGCGCAAACACGACAGCCTCGATAGACAGATCCGCGCGAGTTCTTGCCTGATCCGAGCGTCGCCGCAGGTAATGGACAAGCGACCGGCAAGTACGCCCTACCATGCGCCATTTCAGCCTTGGAGAAAGAGAAGTGAAGCAAGAGCGGCCCAGTTCCGGCGTACAGCCGGATACGTTCGAGGCCCTGCGAGCCGCGCTGGCACAGCGCATCGCCCGCTGGACGGACGGCACCGAGCAATTCGACACCGCCGTTCCGGGATTGACGCTCTATCGTCACGACGAGCCGACAGAGCCGATGAACTGCATGGTGGGCCCCAGCATTGCGCTGACCGTGCAGGGCGCCAAGCGCGCGTTGCTGGGCGAGCATGCCTACAGCTATCACAGTGGCCGCTTCCTCCTCGCCGCGCTCAACTTGCCGGTGGTGTTGCAGGCAGTGGAGGCGCACCCAGACCGGCCATACCTGAGCCTGGTGCTGACGCTGGATGCACGCAGCATCGCGGAGCTCGTCCTGCAGGCCGAACCGCCGGCGCTGGAGGGACAGGCGAGCTTGATGCCGGGCCTGGTTCTGGGCGAAACGACGGAGAAATTCCTCGAACTCTTCTTGCGGCTCGTCGACCTGCTGGACGATCCGGCGGCCCTTCCGGTGCTTGCGCCAATGGTGTGCAAGGAGATCTTCTATCGCTTGTTGATGAGCGAGCAGGGCGCGCGGTTGTGGCAGATGGCGTCGGCAGGAAGCCACAACCAGCGCATCGCGCGTGCCATCGAATGGTTGAAGCTGAATTTCGCGCAGCCGCTGCGCGTAGAGACGCTTGCGGCCGACGTGCAGATGAGTCCATCGCGTTTCCGTCGGCATTTCCGTGCCCTGACGGCCATGAGCCCGCTGCAGTTCCAGAAGTGGCTGCGCCTGAACGAAGCGCGCAGGCTGATGCTGTCCGAAGGCATCGATGCTTCGAGCGCATCGTTCCAGGTGGGGTATCAGAGCCCGTCGCAGTTCAGCCGCGAATACGGTCGTCTGTTCGGCGCGCCGCCGCGGCGCGATGTCCAGGATCTGCGGCAGAAAACCAGTGCCGACGCGGCTCGCTAGCTGCGCCCGGCCTGCTAGCCCCGTATCTTGGGCAGTCGTTCTGCCACTGCGTCGACCACATCGTCGAAGCATTCACTCCAGAAACGCGGTTTGAATCAGCGCATCAGCGGAAGTACTCGCAGAGGAAATTGACGAAGGCACTCACTTTGGGGCTCACCAGTCGCCGCGATGCGTGCAGCACCCAGCCTTCGATCGGAGGCGCCTGCGCCGCGCCCCACTCGACGAGGCGTCCGGCGGCGATGTCTTCGGCGATCACCGAGCGCGGCACCATGGCGGCGCCGGCGCCGGCAAGCACGGCGCTTCGTATCAGCAAGGGGGTCGAGAAGCACAGCACGGGTTGCGGGCGAAAGATATGCACGTGGCCCGCCGCGTCGACCACCGTCCACGGGCCCACCTCGGCGCGGCCGGTGCGCACGATTGCCCGGATTTCGGTATCGCCCGATGGCCCGGGCTGCGGCCGGTGCACATCGGGCGACGCCACGAGCACCAACTGGTCGCTTAGGAAGCGGCGGCCGACCAGCGCATCATCTGGCCGCGGGTTGAAGCGCAGCACGACGTCGTATCCGTCGCCCACGAGATCGACGAGGCGGTCGTCCGCGGTCAATTCCAGCCGCACCTCGGGATAGGCGTCGAGGAACGCCGCGCCGAACCGTCCCATTGCGGTATGCGCGAACATGAGTGGCGCACTGACGCGCAGCACGCCGCGCGGCCGGCCGATGCCGGCCTTCAGTTCGTCGATCACCTGCGCGATCTCGCCGAAGGGATCAGCGGTTCGCGCATGCAGGATGGCGCCCTCGGGCGTCAGCTTCAGCTTGCGCGCACCGCGCTCGACGAGGCGCACGCCCAGGCTTTCCTCCAGCGCCCGTACGCGGCGAGACAGCGTGGCCTTCGGCTGGCCGCTGGCACGGCTTGCGAGCCCAAACCCGCCGTGGGTGGCGACGAGGTTGAAGTCGGCGACTGTGGTGATATCCAAAGAGTGTTCCATGCGTGAGACATCGTGTCCAAGTTTTCTGGACTATGCACCATGCATGGGCCGTCAAACAATGGCGGCGTGGACAGGAACTGGCGGTTGGGCCGCACGCGTGCGGCGGCCATTGGCTCCTTCGATGCCCACTCCATTCACCAACGTCAAACAAGGAAACACCCAATGAGAGCAGTACGGTTTCACAGCTACGGCGGCCCGGAGGTTTTGAAGATCGAAGAAGTCGATATGCCCGAGCCAGGCCCAGGCCAGGTGCGGATCGCGGTCAAAGCGGCGGGGATCAACCCGATCGACTGGAAACTGCGGGCCGGATACATGCACGAGATGATGCCCCTCGCGCTGCCGGCGGGCAGCGGTTTCGATGCATCGGGCGTCATCGACGCGATCGGTGAAGGCGTCTCCAGCGCGTTGGTCGGCGATGCCGTGTTCGGCAAAGGGCACAACACGATGGCCGAGTACGCGATCCTGCACGAGTGGGCACCCAAGCCCGTTGGGCTTTCCTATGAAGAAGCCGCGGGCTTTGCCGTCGCGATCGAGACGGCCGCACGGATCATCGACCAGGTGGGTGTGAAGCCAGGGCAGACGCTGTTGGTCAGCGGTGCTGCCGGCGGGGTGGGGTCCGCGGTGATCCAGCTTGCCAAGGCCGCGGGCATCCGCACGATCGGCACCGCCAGCGAGCCGAAGCACACGTATCTGCGTTCTTTGGGCGCGCTCCCGACGACCTACGGTCCCGGCCTGTCCGAGCGGGTGGCGGCCCTTGCGCCGGAGGGTGTGCAGGCGGCACTCGACATTGCCGGTTCTGGCGTCATTCCGGAACTGGTGGCGATCACCGGCGACCCCTCGCAGGTTCTGTCGATCGCAGACCTGTCTGCCCCTCAATACGGCGCAAAGTCATCGTTCGAGCCGACGGAATCGACAAAGGCCCTGGCAGGCGCCGCAGCACTGTTCACCGCTGGATCGTTCACCTTGCCAGTAGAGAAGGCCTTTCCGTTGGACAGCATTGCCGCCGCGCATGAACTGAGCGCGCAAGGTCGTGTCACCGGGCGGCTCATCGTCACGATGGGTTGATTGCGAAGCAAGCAGGGCTGCGGGAAGTGGTCCTGCTTGCCTCACGGTGCCGCAGCGAGATTGCAGGAGCATCCTTCCATGCTCAAAGCCGATTGCGGTCGTAAAGCACACAAGGGTTTTCGTGCATGACACGTCTCAGCAGTTCAGGCCCGTCCAGCCAGTGCGGGATGGTCAGACCGATCTCAGAAGGGTCAGGCGGCGGAAACGGATGCTTTGAACTCGGCGGATGAGGCCAGTCACTTCCCCACACCAACCGCCGGGAGTTGGCGGCGACCATCGCATCGACCACCGGACGCAGCGAGCGCCACGGTCCCTCGGTCCGCTGCACCCTGTACGGACCCGACAGCTTGACCCAGGCCTGCCCCTCACGCATGAGCGCCAGCAGGTCCGCGAAGGCGGCGCTACGCAGCAGTTCATCGACCGGGTGGTGGCCGAAATGGTCGACCACGACAGGCATGCCGCTGGCAGCAATCTGCTTGACCAGGCCAAGGTCCTCCTCCAGATCGACCAGCACCTGGATATGCCATCCGAAGGGCTTTACCCGATCGATGACGCTTTCGATGTCGTCCGGTGCACCGGGAAAGAGCCGGTTGATGCGAGTCCCGCAGGCGCCGAGCTTGTGCCAGCGGGCAATCTGCGCATCGGAGGTGACGGCCGCGTCGGGGTACACGACGGCAACGCCCCGCAGCCAGTCGCCGTTCGTGGCCAGCGCATCCTCGAAGCTTGAATGGTCCGCGCCGTAAACGCTGGGGTGAACCAGGACGGCGCGCTGGATGCCTCTTGACTTGCACACCTGTCGAAACGCTTCGAGCGGTGCGTCCTCGGGAACGTAGGCCCCGCCAGGCGCAAGCGGGTAGCGGGCGTTGTCGAACACATGGAAATGGCAGTCCCACCATGGCTCTGCTGCCGCCTGACTGTCGTTACTCATTGACCAATCTTCCTTGTTTGACGAGCGAGACCGCCAAGGCCTCGTCCGCTTTGAGAATCTCGGCGAAGCGCTTCGGGTCCTCATAGTGGGCGCCGCTGCCGATCGCTTTCAATCCGAGGTCGAACGCCGGGTCGCTGGCGACCTTTTGTGCCGCGGCGGTGAGGGCCGCGACAACGGAGGCCGAGACACCCTTGGGCGCAAGAAGGCCAATGTACGTGCTGGCGTCGAATTCCGGGAGACCTGCTTCCTTCAGGATGCGTGTGTCGGGCACTGCCACGTCGCGCGTGAGGCCGAGC
The DNA here is from genome assembly GCF_059416325.1 of Variovorax sp. GW821-FHT09D05. NCBI lineage: Bacteria > Pseudomonadati > Pseudomonadota > Betaproteobacteria > Burkholderiales > Comamonadaceae > Variovorax > Variovorax sp. GW821-FHT09D05. The sequence goes on from NZ_JBWKOZ010000003.1 coordinate 7,048, forward strand.
ACCACCAGCGTGGTCAGGGTGCCTGCTTTCAGATGAGGAAGGGAGCTGCTGATCTGATCGAACATGACATCGATGGTGCCCCCGCGCAGATCGATCAACGCGGGACCGGAGCCCTTGTAGGCGACCGGTGTGAAGCGGCAGTTCGCAGCGTTCTCGAACTGCAGCATGGCCAGGTGGTTGGGCGATCCGGGACCGGCGTGGCCCACGTTCAGCTTTCCGGGGTTGGCGCGAGCGTAGGCGATGAACTCCTCGAGCGTCTTGAAACGCGGATCGCCGTTTCGAACCACGACGGCAATGGAGGTCTTGCTCAGAACGCCGATGGGAACGAAGTCTTCCGACTTGTACGAAGTCTTGAACATGTGAGGCAATGTGCCGAGCTGGCCGGGCGTGGCCGCCAGCAGCGTTGCCCCATCGGCAGGCGCCTTCGACACGAGGGCGGTCCCGATGGCGCCGCCGCCACCGCCCCTGTTGTCGACGATGACGCTCTGTCCCAACAGCTTGGCATACGGCACCGCAATCCAGCGCGCCACGATGTCGGCGTTGCCTCCGGGAGCGAAGGGAACGACCAGGGTGATGGGTTTGTTGGGCAGCGCTTGGCCCCAGGACGCGCCTGCCACGAGCGAGGCGCCGGCCACGAGGGCCGAACGACGGGTGATATTCATGTTGTGTCTCCGAGTTGATGCTTGCCAGTCCCCTGGAACAAGCGATGCAGGAGCGCTGGTGCCCTGCGCTTTTTCTTTTGACCTGACGTGATGTGACGTCACCTGACGAGGGCGCGCTTCAGGCGTCGACCTTGATACCGCGCGCCTGGATGAGCCTGGCCCACTTGGCGCGCTCGTCACGCATGAAGGCGTCGAAGCGTTGCGGCGTCCCGCCGCCATCTTCGGCGCCGAACTCTTCCAGCCTGCTCACGACATCCGGCATCCTCAGCACCTGGTTGACGTCGTTGTTGATGCGCGCCACCACATCCGCCGGCATCCTGGCGGGCCCGACGAGGCCGAACCAGATGCTGGCGTTGAACCCCGGATAGCCTTGCTCAGCGACCGTGGGGATATCGGCGAAGGCCTTCGCCCGCTTCAAGCCGGTCTGCGCTATGGCCTTGATTTTTCCGCCTTTGATGAACGGTGATGCGGTGGTCATGCCTTCGAACGCGTAGTCGATCTGGCTTCCGACCAGGTCCGTCATCACGTTGGCGGCCCCTCTGTAAGGAACGTGCAGCGCAGAGACATTCGCCGACTGCTCGAACAAGGCCAATGCCAGGTGCTGCGCCGAGCCCGTGCCCGACGAGCCGAAGCTCACCTCCCCGGGCTTCTTCTTGAGCTGCTCGAGCAAGGCAGGAAGGGTTGCGGCCGACTTGGGACTCGCGACCAACACCTGCGGCGTCTGCCCCACCAGCGCGATCGCCGCGAAGTCCTTGTCCGGCGAGAAACCGAGCTTGGGGTAGAGCGCAGGCGCAATTCCCAGAGCGTTGATGTGGCCCATCATGAGCGTGTTCCCGTCGGGAGCCGCCTTTGCCGCCTCGGCCGCTGCGATAAGACCCGCGGCGCCCGCCTTGTTCTCGACGATGACCGGGATGCCCCACAAGACGTTGAGCTTGTTCGCGATGATGCGCGCCAGGATGTCCGTGCCGCCTCCTGCGGAGAAGCCCACGAGAATTCGCACCGGCCCGGAAGGCAGCTTGCCTTGTGCGAATGCCGGATTCGCGCAAAGCGCGCCCGCGGCGGCGACCGTTGAAAGGAAGTGTCTTCGGTGCATTGGGTGTCTCCTTGTTGTGTTCGTCCCTTCCGAGGGCTCAGGTGCCGACCTTGGTCCAATGGCCGAATTTCGAGACTTGTGCCTCGTCGAAGTTGAAGCCCAGGCCGGGCGTCTGGTGCAGAACGACGCGACCCTTGGTCTGTTCCAGCTGGCGGTCCAACAGGCGGCGGAAATTGAGCACCTGGTCGTCCCAGAAGAACTCGACGTAGCGCGCGTTGGGTGTGGACGCCACCAAGGGTGCATGCACGTCGTGGAACCAATGGGGGCACATCTGGATGCCGTAGCCAGCAGCCATGGCAGCGATGCGCTTCCACTCCGTGATGCCCCCGCACACGGCGGCATCGGTTTGCAGAATTGCGGCGGCACCCATGTCCAAGAGGTGCTTGTGGTACCAGCGGCCGTAGCCGATTTCTGCGGTCGCCACGGGAATGCGGGTCAGCTTGGCGAGACGCGCGTGGCTTTCGACGTCGTCCGGACCGAACGGCTCCTCGATGAAGTACGGGTCGTATTGCTCGATGCGGCGCAGGTACTGCATTGCCTGCACCGTATCGATCCAGCCGTTGTTGCAGTCGAGCATTAGCTCGACATCCGGTCCAATGGCTTCGCGGGCAGCCTTGACGCGTGACTCTTCACCTTGAGGGCTCCAGCGGCCGGTCTTCATCTTGACCGCCTTGAAGCCCAGCTCGACGTAGCCGGCCATTTCTTCACCGACGTGCTCGGCCGTCTTGCCGTCCACGTAGTAGCCGCCGCTCGCGTAGGCCGCGACGGTCTCCAGCTCCACGGCTCCGAGATACTTGTGAAGCGGCAGCTTGGCAGTCCGCGCATTGAGGTCCCACAGCGCAATGTCCAGTGCGCTCAGCGCGCGCATGACGGTGCCCATGCGGCCCTGCAGGAGCGCCTCCTGGTACATGTCTTTCCACAGCCCTTCAACGGCCAGCGAATCGCGCCCGATCAGCACAGGCGCCAGCAATTGCTCGACCGCAACGCGAAAGATCTCGCCGGCAGCGTTGCCCACATAGCAGAAGCCGATGCCTTCGACGCCGTCGGTGCTGCGGATCTTGACCAAGCCGTAGTGGCGGTCGACCACCGTGCGGTTCGAGAGGTAAGTGACTTTCTCCAGCGGTACTCGCGCAACACAGACTTCAATAGATTGGATGATGGGCATTTGGGCTCCTTGGGAGGGCATCAGGATTTGATCGGCACAACTTTGCCAAGCAACGACTGCTCAAAAAAGCTGCTTTCCAATGGTTTAGATGACGCAAAATCCGTCGAATGGATACACGCTTTCTGCAGAGCTTCGTGACCGTGGTCGACTGCGGCTCCGTGGCCGATGCCTCTCGCCGACTGGATTTGCCGGCAACCACGGTGACGCAGCAGATGCGCTCGCTAGAGGCGGATATCGGCTGCCAGCTCTTGACCCGCGTAGGGCGAACGGTCAAACCCACGGTGGTCGGCGCGCGCCTCGTCGACCAGGCACGAGAAGTCTTGAGGGGCGTGCGAGAACTGCGTTCAGCCGCATCCGACACCGGGCTGCCGGCAGGTCCATTGCGATTGGGTGCGACGCCAACGGCGTTGATGGGCATGGTCCCTGCGCTGCTGCGGCGCTGGATGAGCGCGCACCCGACCGTGCAGATCTACATCGAGCCCGGGACGTCATCGAAATTGCTCGAGCGTGTCGTGGACGGCAATCTGGATGTGGCCATCTTGGTTCACCCCATCTTCGCCATGCCCAAGACCTGCGAGTGGCGCATGCTGAGGAGCGAGGCACTGATTCTTCTTGCGCCGCAAGAGATGATTGTTCGGGACCCATTGCTCACCGCGGCGCGCGAGCCGTTCATCCTCTACGACCGCAAGGTGGTTGCGGGCAAGATGGCCGACGAATACCTGCGAAGCCGCGGCATCAAACCCAAGGTGCGGTTCGAACTCGATGGCATCGAGCACATCGCGCAGTTGGTGGCCGAGGGCTTCGGCGTTTCGATCCTCCCGGACTGGCCGGCCGTTGGAAAGCCCGATGGCCGAACCAAGCGATGCCCGTTGCCCCCGCCGTGTCCGTCACGAGAAGTAGGCATGGTGTGGTTGCGCTCTTCTGTTCGGTCACCGCTCGCCAATGCGCTTTACGACCTCGTTGAGCGGAAGTAGCGAGCCGATCGTGCGAGGAGATCCTCCATGTCGGCCCGAACCGACGCGCCTCGCTAACCGCCTTCGGCCGGCACACCCAATGCCTTGGGCAGCTGTTCCACCAGCGCATCCACCGCCAGCCGCAGGCGCAGCGGCATGTGCGGCGCAGCGGGCCAGAGGGCATAGCAATCCATCGCGGCGCCGGGCTGGTCGTCCAGCACGCTGACCAGCGCCCCTGTGCGCAGGCGTTCCCTCACCAGCCATTCGGGCAACCACGCGAGACCGAGGCCGGCCGTCGCTGCGTCTGCGATGGCCTCCAGGTCATCGAGCTGCAGGCGTGAGCTGAGCGGCATCTCCGTGATGCGTCCCGTCGCATCGGGCAACTGCCACGTGTTGATGCGATCGGCACGCCGGTAAATGAGGATGCTGTGCGAGGCCAGTTCGCCCGTGTTCTGCGGTCGTCCGTGCGCAGCCAGGTAGTCGGGTGAGGCGCACACGCGCTTGCGCTGCACCACCAGCTTGCGTGCACGCAGGCCTTCGCTTTCGTGGCCGAGGAAGCCGCTGCGAACGGCGAGATCGAAGCCTTCGGCCAGCACATCGACAGGCCGGTCGCTGAAGCTCAGGAGCAATTCGAGCGATGGATGCTCGCGTGCGAGTTCGAGCAGGATCGGCGCGATGCAATGGCGGCCGAACAAGACCGGCATGGAGACGCGCAAACGGCCCGCCACCTGGTGCCGGCCGGACTCCATCTGCGCCTCGGCAGCCTGCAGCTCCGCGAGCGCGCGCAGGCAGTGTTCGTAATAGATCTGGCCGTCCTCGGTGAGGCTTTGCACGCGCGTCGTGCGATGAAACAAGCGCACGTCCAGGCGCGCCTCCAGGCGCGCGATCGCCTTGCCCACGGCCGAGCGGGTGAGGCTCAGATGCTCGGCTGCGCGGGTGAAGCCGCCGAGGCGCACGACGTCCACGAACAAGGTCACGCCGTCGAGCCGCTCCTGGCGTTCCGGCGGTGCCTTTGCCAAATACATTGGTGAATTCAGATCATCGGGCATGGGAATTCGTTTCTACATTGGATAGTATTTTTCTACTTAGTATGCCTGCCGAAAGCTCCTGTGGGAATGCAGGGCAACAAGGATCGGTTTGAGAGCGCGCGCCACGAAAAGACTGGTGCCAAAACCTGGCACCAGCGCTGCCTAGACTGAAATTTCTCAGGCAACACAAGGAAATATCGTGACTCAAGCCAATGGCGCCGCAGCGGAAATTGCGCGCGCGGTGATCCCGGACTGCACTGAATCGTTCGCGAGGAGCAGCCGGCCATGAAACGCATTCAGTACGGCATGTACGGTGGTCCGGAGTTGATGCGGCTCGACGAGTTCGAGTTGGCGACGCCCGGCCAGGGACAGGTGGCCGTGAAGGTCAAGTTTGCAGCCATCAACCCCATCGACTGGAAGCTGCGCAACGGCCAGATGAAGATCGTGACGGGCAGGGCGTTTCCCCGTGCCATGGGGTTCGACTTCTCCGGCACGGTCATCTCCGTCGGACCTGGCGTGACGCGCTTTGTGCCTGGCGATGCCGTCTTCGGGCTTGCGCGCTTCAAGGAAAGCGGCGCGTTGGGAGAAGCCGTGATCGCGAACGAGACCGCCTTGGCCGTAAAGCCCGGCAACGTCTCCTTCGAAGATGCAGCTTGCCTTGGAACCCCCGGCGTCACGGCGTGGAACGGGCTGGTCGACAAGGCGAAGCTGACAGCCGGCCAGCATGTATTCATCAACGGCTGCACCGGGGCGGTTGGCGAAGCGGCTGTCCAGATTGCGCGAATGCACGGGGCCATTGTCTCGGGCAGCTGCAGCGCCGGAGCAATGGAACGGGCGCGGGCCCTCGGTCTGCAGAACATCTTCGACTATCGGACCACCGACCTGTCCAAGCTGCACGAGCGTTTCGACGTCGTCTACGACACGGCCGCCACGATGACGACCGCCCAAGGCTTGGGCCTGCTGCGCGAGGACGGCGTGTTCCTGGACCTCGATCCCACGCCGGGCAAGTTCATCCGTTCGGTCTTCAACCGGCGGCTGAAACCGATCGTCTGCACGCCGCGGCCCGACATTCTCGACAGCCTCGCCCGTGCCGCGGGGGAGGGCAGGTTCCGGATGCCGATCGCCGAGATCGTTCCCCTGAACGAGGCGATCGGCCTCGTCACCGCGCTCGAAGCGGGCCGCAAGCTCGGCGGCAAGGGCCTCGTGGCGATGGCCTGACATGTCGCGAAGCCACCGCCTGTTCGACCTCATGCAGGTGCTTCGCCGGCATCGCGGCACCGTGTCCGGCGAGGTGCTGGCGCGCGAGACAGGCGTGTCGCTGCGGACCATCCGCCGCGACATCGCCACGCTGCAATCGATCGGGGCGCACATCGAGGGCGAGGCCGGCGTCGGCTACATCCTTCGGCCCGATTTCTTGCTGCCGCCGCTGTCTTTCACGGAAGAAGAGGTCCAGGCGCTCGTGGTCGGTGCGCAGTGGGTCAGCCGCCACGCCGACGAAGCGCTGGCGCTTGCCGTGCAGAACGCGCTCGCAAAAATCAATGGTGTGCTCCCGGCCGAGATGAGGGCGGAGTTGGACGACAACGCGCTCTACATCTTTCGCAAAAGGAAGGAAGCATCGGTCTTCGATCTGGCGCAGGTACGGCGGGCCATGCGCGAGCAGCGAAAGATGCACATCGGGTACGCGGACGACAGCGGGGCTATTTCGCAGCGGACCATCTGGCCGATCATGCTCGGCTTCGTCGAATCGCAGCGGCTGATTGCCGCGTGGTGCGAGTCGAGCGGCGACTTCTGCCGTATTCGCACAGACCGCATCGTGACGGTCGATTTTCTGGACGAACGCTACCCGCGTGCGCGCCGGCAGCTTGTCAAGGAATGGCGAGACGGGCTTCCTTGCAACCAGCCCGACAGCGCCTAGCGCGGTCCACGGCCGCGTTCGACGGGTCCATTGGTGAATTCGAACTTTCTCGCAGGGGAATGCTTTTCTACATTGGATAGTATTTTTCTACCTTAGCATCACATTTTCTCTAAAACAGAGAATTCTGGGCGACAAAGCGAGCTTTGCAACTCGATCGCCCTGGACCTTCCTCTCACCCTACAGCGTAGGAAATCTTGAAATGGAAAAGACCCCAATGCTGATTTCGATCGTCCATGACAGCGGCTGGGGCCACACAGCCAGGCAGGCCCAGAGCGTCGCCGAAGGCGCGCGAGAGGTGGCCGGCGCGCAGGTGCAGCTGATCGCCGTTTCCGAAGGCGCCATCCCCTGGGACGTGCTCGAGGCGAGCGACGCCATCGTCTTTGGTTCGCCCACCTACAACGGCTCGCCGAGCGCGCGCTTCAAGCAGTTTTGCGAGGCCTCGACCAAGCCCGTCTGGAACGACATGAAGTGGCGCAACAAGGTGGCCGCCGGCTTCACGAATTCGGGTGCGCAGAACGGCGACAAGCTGCACTCGCTGATCTCGATGGCGCTGTTTGCGGCGCAGCACGGCATGTTGTGGGTAGGCCTGGACTTGAAGCCGGGCAACGACAGCAGCCGCGGCAGCGTGCATGACCTCAATCGCCTGGGCAGTTGGCTCGGCGCCATGGCGCAGTCCAACGGCGACCAGGGACCGGACGACGCCCCCATCACGAGCGACCTGGAAACCGCCGCCCACCTGGGCAGGCGCGTGGCCGAGACCGTTCGCCGACTTCAACCCGCTTGATGCGTTTTCACCAAGGAGCCTCTTCATGAAATTTCTTTGCCTCGACATCCCCGCGCCCGGCGCCACCCTGGAAAAGTACCAGCCGCACATGCAGGACGAAGCCCGCCACGCCTGGCAGCTCTACAAGGGCGGCGTCGTGCGCGACATCTACTTCCGCCAGGACCGCCCCGGCGTGGCCATCATTGCCGAGTGCGAATCGGCCGATGCCGCGCTGAAAGCGCTGCGCGAATTTCCGCTCGCCAAGGCCGGTCTTCTCGATTGGGACGTCATCCCGCTGGGCCCCTTCCTGAACTGGGAATCGCTTTTTGCACCCGGCAACGCCTGAGGCGCGCCGAACACAGGAACCTACGACCATGACCAAGCAAGCTTCCGAACTCAAACCCATCCTCTTCGTCGTCAGCAGCAACGCCGTGAAGGGCGCAACGGGCATTCCCACCGGTTACAACCTGGCCGAAGTCACCCATCCGCTGGAAAAGCTGCAGGCAGCCGGCATCCAGGTGGAGTTCGCCTCCATCCTGGGTGGCGACGCGCCGCTGGATGGACTGGAGGACATGAAAGACCCGGTCATTGCCCGCTACTGGGCCGATGCTGATTTCCGCCATGCCATCTCCCACACGCTGTGCATCGACGACGTGGACCCCTCGCGTTACTCGGCCATCTTCTTTGCGGGCGGCCACGGCACGATGTGGGACTTCCCCGACAACGCGGCCGCGCAGAAGGCCATCCGCGAGATCGATGCCGCCGGCGGCATCGTGTCGGCCGTGTGCCACGGCCCGGCGGCCCTGATCAACGCGCGCCGTGCCGATGGCAGCCTGCTGGTGGCGGGCAAGCGGGTGGCGGCCTTTACCAACGGCGAGGAAGAGGAGGTGGAGTCCACGCACGTCGTGCCCTTCCTGCTCGCGTCCACGCTCAACGAACGCGGCGCGCAGCATCAGAACGCAGCCAACTGGGCCGACAACGTGGTCGTCGACGGACGGCTCATCACCGGCCAGAACCCGCAGTCCGCGGCGAGCCTGGGCATCGCGCTGCGCGACGCCCTGTTGGCATAAGCCCGCTGAAGCTTTCAAGGGGATAGCGTGAAACTGATCTGCGTCGAAGAGCACGTGCTCGACCGTGCCATCGGCGGGGCCACCCAGGCGCTGGTGCGCGCCGAGGCGCCTTACTTTGCCGACTGGGGCAGCCGCGTGGTGGATGGCCAGAACGTGGCCGATCCGAGCCGCCCGCATGTCATTGCGCCCAGCGAGTCCGCTCGCAAAGCGCTGGAGATGGGCGCTGCGCGCCTGGCCGACATGGATGCCGCCGGCATCGACATGCAGGTGCTCTCCTATGGCGGGTTCCCGCAATTGCTGCCCGCCGCAGAGGCCATCGAGCTGAACCGCGCGGCCAATGACAAGCTGGCCGAAACGGCGCAGGCGCATCCCGCGCGCTTCGCGGGTTTTGCCACGCTGCCCTGGCAAGCGCCCGAGGCGGCTGCGCGCGAACTGGAGCGGGCGGTGAAAGAGCTCGGACTCAAGGGCGCGCTCATCAACGGCCGCCCCGGAGACACGTTCCTGGATGATGTGCGTTACGAGCCGATCCTTGCGGCCTTCAGCGAATTGAGGGTGCCGCTGTACGTGCACCCCGGCCTGCCTCTGCCCGCCGTGCAGGCGCCGTACTACGGCGGCCTCGAGCGCGAGCTCAGCGCGCGCCTGGCCATGTTCGCCTGGGGCTGGCACAACGAATCGGGCATCCAGGTCGTGCGCATGCTGCTCGCGGGCGCCTTCGACCGGCACCCCGGGCTGCAGGTCATCAGCGGCCACTGGGGCGAGATGGTCCCGTTCTTCCTTCAACGGCTGGAAGACTCCATCCCGCAGGAAGCCTCGGGCCTCAGGCGTCCCATCGTGCAGACCTACCGCGAGCATGTGTACGTCTCGCCCAGCGGCATGCTCACGCTGCCGCACTTCCAGTTCATCCATGCGCTGATGGGCGCCGAGCGCATTCTTTATTCCATTGACTACCCGTATCAAAGCCTGGACGGCGCGCGAGCCTTCATCGAGCGCCTGCCCGTGAGCGACGCGGACAAGGCCCTCATTGCCCACGGCAATGCCGAGCGTCTCCTGGGCCTGTGACCCAACTTCAAGTGAGAAATACATGACCCAAGGAATCGAAAACAAGGTGGTCGTCATCACCGGCGGCAGCAGCGGCCTGGGCGCGGAAACGGCACGCCATCTCGTATGGGCCGGCGCCAAGGTTGTCTTGGGCGCACGGCGGCTCGATCGCCTGCAGGCCCTGGCAGAAGAACTCGGCCTCGGTGCCGAGAGCGTCGTGCAGACTGACGTCGCGCACCTCGATCAGGTCCAGGCGCTGGTCGCCCGTGCCATCGAATCCCACGGCCGGATCGACGTGATGCTCAACAACGCCGGGGTCATGCCGCTCTCGCCGCTGGAGATGCTGCGCGTGGACGAGTGGAGCCAGACCATCGACGTGAACATCAAGGGCGTGCTTCATGGCATCGCTGCAGCGCTGCCTCCCATGAAGGCGCAAAAGAGCGGGCAGATCATCAACGTCTCGTCGGTGGCTGGCCACATCGTGAGTGCGGGGGGCGTGGTCTACAGCGCGAGCAAGTTCGCCGTGCGCGCGATTTCCGAAGGGTTGCGCAAGGAGGTGAAGCCCTACAACATCCGCTCCACCATCCTCTCGCCGGGCGCGGTGGACACGGAACTGCCCGCCTCCACCAAGGAAGAAGGCATGACGCAGGCCATGCAGGCGTTCTACGAGCGCAATGCGATTCCCGCGAGCAGCTTTGCGCGCTGCGTGCTCTTCGCCATGAGCCAGCCTGAAGACGTCGACATCAACGAAATCCTGTTCCGACCGACACGGCAGGAGTTCTGAACTGGTGCCAGAAACTGGCACGAGCGCATGTCCAAATCAAGCTTCCTCATCGACACCAGGAGTTGGTGCCGAAGGGAAACATGTCGCCCCGCCGACCCGGCTGTCCGACAGAACTCTGATTTTTTCCAAGGAACTGAAAACATGCCCGATATCGAGCCGCTCGACCCGTCATTCCCGGTAAGTCGCCAGATGGACATCGATGCGGCCCCCATCGTGCTGGTCAATCTCTGCACCATGGCGCCTGAAGACGAAGCGGCGTTCCTTGAGGCATGGGCCGCCGATGCCGCCTTCATGAAGAGCCAGCCCGGCTTTATCTCGACACAGCTTCACCGCGCGTTGGGAGACAGCCCAACTTATCTCAACTATGCCGTCTTCGAATCTGCGGCGGCATGGCGCACGGCCTTCAAGCACCCCGGCTTCCGGGAGAAGGCCAAGGCACATCCGGCGTCGATGGTCGCCCGGCCTCATCTCTTTCAGAAGGTCGCTGTGCCGAACCTGTGCACCGCGTAACTGAAAAACGATGCCGTTCAAGCCGAGGCGTCCTCCACTTCAAAGAGAAATAAATGATCAATAAAAGATATGCGTTGTTGCTGTCGTTCCCGCTTGTCCTGCTCGGGACGGGTTGCTCGAACATCCCTAAAAGCGGCATGCCGGAATCGCAGTTTTCCTCGCTCGATTGCCGGGCCATCGCAGACCAGCTGGCGCAAGAGCAGGTGACGCAGGAGCGTGCGGCGCAAGCCAAGAGCAACTCCTGGAAGGTCGTCATACCTTTTGCCATTGCCGCTCGCTACATCGATGCATCGAGCCACATGAACGAATCGGAGCGCAGAGCCACCTTGCTGGCGCAAGAGCGGCAATCAAAGAGCTGCAACCAGGTTTCGGGCTGACGCTGTCGCGCTGAGCGATACAACGCACGTTAAGCGCCGCACCGCGGCAGCCATGGCCGCCGCTATGGCCTCGGGGCTGACGGCTTCCGTCGGCCATGCATCGCAAAACCAGGAGTCGACCCGCATGACAAATACATCCCCCTCCGAAACCTTGTCGGCCGCACAGCAGGCCATCGTGCCGATCGCGGCTTTCGCAGCCTCCGGCGACATTGCCAAATTGAACGCAGCACTGAACGAGGGGCTGGACGCCGGCCTCGCGGTCAGCGATGCCAGGGAAGTGCTGGTGCAGCTCTATGCCTATGCCGGCTTTCCGCGCAGCCTCAATGCGCTCACGGAACTGATGAAGGTCGTGGAGGCGCGCAAGCAGCGCGGCGTGAAGGATGCGCCGGGCCACGCGCCTGGCCGCCCGATTCCGAAGGGCGATGCCCTGCTGGCCGCGGGAACCGCGAACCAGACCAAGCTGTCGGGTGCGCCGGTGCAGGGGCCGCTGTTCGACTTCGCGCCCGTGGCGAACGAATACCTCCGCACCCATCTGTTCGGCGACATCTTCGAGCGCGACAACCTCGACTGGCAAAGCCGCGAGGTCGCCACGGTCAGCATGCTGGCCGCGCTCGCGGGCGTCGAGTCGCAGTTGCAGGCACACATCCGCATCAGCATGAACGTCGGCCTGTCGGCGCAGCAACTGCAGCAACTCGGGCAGCTGCTGGCCGATCGCGTGGATGCCGACAGCGCCCGGCGTGCGCGCGAGGCGCTGGCGCGGCACCTGGCGACGCAACCCGCGGGTTGAAGTGATTGGAAGGAGTCCACACATGGCCGAACCCCGCGATGTCCCGATCAATCCGCTGACCACAGTCAGCTTGGCTCGTCCTCCTCCGTGTCTTGCTCCAGCTTCTGTCGCAGCGACGCCATGATCGTTTGCATCGTCTTGAGGTCGCCCACGGCAATCCCGTCCGAGAGGCTGTTGATCCATGGAGCCTGCAATGCCATTGCGTCAGCGTAGACCTGCCTTCCCTTGTCGGTCAGGACCACGAGCTGCGCCCGCCGGTGGTGAGGATTGGCCTCGAATGCGACCAGCGCTTCCTTTTCGAGGTCGTTGACGATCCGCTGCACGTTTTGCCGATTGGCACCCAGGTTGCGGGCGAGCCATGCCACCGGCTGCGGGTGTTCGCCCTTGAAGATGGTGCCGAGGATCTGCCAGCGGGCGCTTGTCAGTCCGAGCGGCGCGACCAGCCGGTCGCCAGCTGTCAGCAGGCGGCTGTTGAGCCTGAACAGCTCGAGCATCAAGCTGCTCATCGCTTCGCCGGAGGGGGTTCGCTTTGCTTTTGCCATAGGTCTCTATAAATCCATATTGACAATATGATGTCATATTGGCATCATTTGATCGTATCAGAACGACAGTCAGGGAGCCATCGAGGGCGATGGACCCCGCGTTCTCGCTTCAAAGGACCAGAGCATGACATTGCGCGACAGCACGATCCTCGTTACCGGAGGCTCAAGCGGCATCGGATTGGCGCTTGCGCAACAACTTCTTCAGCGTGGCAATCGAGTCATCGTCTGCGGCCGGGGCGCAGAGGCGCTGGCTCGCGCGCAAGCGATCGAGCCAGCGTTGATCACGCGAATCTGTGACATCACGAACGCCGAAAGCCGAAGGGCGCTGGTCGATTGGATTGCTGCCGAGCACCCGGACCTCAGCGTCGTCTTCAACAATGCCGGCGTTCAATCGCGCCGCAGCTTCACCGGAGATCACGCGCTGGACGACCTGGAGCAGGAGGTTGCGATCAACTTCACCGCGCCGGTGCAACTCATCGGCGAGCTCCTGCCGCTGCTGCGCGGGCAAGAGCGGGCTGTCATCGTCAACGTCACGTCCGGACTGGCCTTTGCGCCGATGGCCGATGTTCCCGTGTACTGCGCCACCAAGGCTGCGCTTCACTCGTTCACTCTCAGTCTGCGGCATCAACTTCGCCACACCGCGGTCAAGGTGGTGGAGTTGGCGCCTCCCATCGTCGACACCGCGCTGGGTGGCGATACCCGCAGCGACGGCACGAAGAGCGCCGGAATGATGAGCCCGGAAGCGTTCGCATCCGAAGCGTTGATGCTCCTCGACGAGGGCCGCGACGAAGTACTGATCGGGCAGGCGATCGGTACGCGCCAGCACGGCGAGGCGCTGTTCCAGCGCATGAATGGCAGTTGAGCCTATCCGGCCGCTTTCTGACGCCGCGCCATCCCTTGCTCGTCGATGCGACATGAACGTTGACGAGCGCTCCCGAGCTTTCCGCATCGCTGCCGATGAATCGAATTCTCCTGGTCGAGGACCATGAACGGCTGGCCCGGCTCACATGCAGCGGGCTTGAAGCGGCAGGCATTGCGGTCGACGTCGTTCATCGCGGCGACGCCGCATGGGCGGCCCTCCAGCAAGTGCCCTACGGCGCGCTGGTGCTCGACCGGGGACTGCCCGATGGAGACGGGCTGGCCTTGCTGCAACGCCTGCGTGCGCGCGGATTCGGTGTGCCGTGCCTTGTCTTGACGGCGCGCGATGCCTTGCGCGATCGGGTGGAAGGGCTCGAGTCCGGCGCCGACGATTACCTTGCCAAGCCGTTCGCGATGGACGAGATGGTGGCCCGCGTGCGGGCACTGCTGCGCCGCCCAACGGCGTGCCGGCCGCTCGATCCCGCGCACGGCGATCTCCAGTTGAAGCCCGCCGATGGAAGCGTGTGTTGCGGCGATGAGCGCGCGGCATTGGCGCCTGCGGAGATGCAGATACTGCTCCTCCTGATGCACAACGGCGGCGAGACGGTGCGCCGAGCCGCGCTGGAGGCGGCAGCGTGGGGATTGGGGGAAGCCGTCACGCCGAACGCGTTGGATGTGGCGCTGCACCGGCTTCGCCGAAAACTGCTCGCCATCGGCTCGCGGCAGCGAGTCGTCAACGTGAGAGGGCTGGGCTATGCGCTTCGCGAAGCCGGCGTGGCTGCATAGCCTCAGCCTGAAAATCCTGCTGGCGTTCGTGGTCGGCGTAGTGCTGAGCATCGTGTTGATCGCGTCGATCGCCATCACCGTGCTGACGGTGCGCAGCGATCTCCTGTTCGTTGCCGATCTGGTGGGACGCGCCGAAGAACTCGCGGGCGCATTGCAGTTCGACGACTCGGGAACGCCCGTCGGGTTCGATGCGCGTGAACGCGGTGCGGACTGGATGTACGAGAGCCTCAGGCAAGAGGTGGCTTACCGCGTCCTCGATGCCTCCGGCAAGACCGTGATGTCGTCCGCGTCGGGCGAAGCGTTCTGGGCGGGGGCAGCCCCGCAGGGGGAACGCGGATATTTCAAGTTCGAACACAGCGGGATGCCGATACACGGCGCCACCGTGCCGGTGGAGCACGCCGGCCGGAAGTGGTTCCTGCAGTTCGCCGCGAGCACACGGTTTGGAGATCTCGTGCATCGGCATTTCGTGCTGCCGTTCGTGGCCGCCGGGATCGCCGTGTTCAGCCTCGTCCTGCTCATCGTGTTCGGTGCATGCGCGTACCTGGTCCTGGGCTACACGCTCAAGCCACTGCGAAATGTGGCGGCTTCCGCAGCGGCGATTGCCCCGAGGTCCATCCATGCCCGGCTACAGGTCGATGGCGTTCCATCCGAGATCGTGCCGCTCGTGGAAAGCTTCAATCGCGTGCTCGAACGGCTGGAGCACGGGTTTCGCATCCAGCAGGAATTTCTTGCGACGGCAGCGCATGAGCTGAAGACGCCGCTCGCGTTGATCCGCGCACAAATCGAATTGAGCGAATCAGGTGTGGGCCGCGAGTCATTGCTCAAAGACGTTGAACACATGGCGCGCCAGGTGCAACAGCTGCTGCACTTGGCCGAGGCCAGCGAGGTTCAGAACTACAGCTTCAAGGAAGTTGATGTGCAGGAGGTCGTGAAAGAGGGCGTCGCCTACCTGGAGCGCATGGCCAAGGCAGCAGGCGTACATCTTTTGGTGCAACTCCATGGCGAGGCGGTTCACTGGACCGCCGATCGGGGCGCACTTTTCACGGTGCTGAAGAACCTCATGGAGAACGCGATCCAGCACGCACCGCGAGGCACCAAGGTAGCCGTCGAGGTGGGCGCCGAGGCAATGGCGGTTCGGGATTGGGGACCGGGCGCAGATCCGGCGCAGCTTTCGATGATGTTCACGCGTTTCTGGCGTGGCCCACATCGGCGTGACCATGGCGCCGGCCTTGGCTTGGCCATTTGCCAGGAAATCGCGCAGGCGCATGGATGGAAGCTGTCCGCAGAAGACGCCGAACCGGGCATGAGATTTCTGCTGGCCCGTTCAGGTGCGCAAGGGCGGCCGTAGCTGCGCGAGGGGCGGGGCAGGGCCGGTAAGTCGCCGGAAAGTCTTCCAGGCAGAGGATGCGGAAATCCTGTTGTCCTGGTGCGATTTCAATGCTTCACTCTGTCGGCTCAAGTTCCCCTTATCGCGCGCGCTCCGATCGGTTCTATTCGCCTGGCCGCACTGTCGGTGGGCCGCCAACAAACGCCGTGTGGGGCCGGCCGGGGAGGGCGACTCCGCGTCCGGCTGCCGCCGTAACGCTCAGTGTTGTGGTTCCGGTTTTCAACGAAGAGGCGGTGCTGGTCAAATTCCAGCGTCGCCTGACCGCTGTGCTGGCAGACCTTGGCGTGGCGTACGAAATCATCTACATCGACGACGGAAGTACCGACCAGACCATTCATCTGCTGAAGCGCCTGCAGCGCAGCCACCCCGGAACCTCCTATGCACGTCTGACCCGGAACTTCGGCAAGGAAGCGGCGATGAGCGCAGGGCTGAAACTCGCAACCGGTGAGGCGGTGGTGGTCATCGACGCCGACTTGCAGGATCCTCCCGAGCTCCTTCCCGCGATGGTCGCGGCCTGGCGCGGCGGTGCCGACGTGGTGAACATGAGGCGGCGAGTGCGCCTGGGCGAATCCTGGTGGAAGCGGACCACCGCCAGCGCGTTCTATCACCTCATCGAGCGCGTGAGCGATGTGCCGATCGCGCGAGACGTGGGTGACTTCCGCTTGTTCAGCCGCCGGGCGGTCGACGCCCTCAACCAGTTGCCCGAACGCGGGCGCTTCATGAAGGGGCTGTTCGCCTGGGTTGGCTTTCCGCAGGCAACCATCGACTACGAGCGTTACGCTCGCGCGGCCGGCGAGACCAAATGGCCTTTCCTCAAGCTCATCGGTCTCGCCTTCGACGGCATCACCGCGTTCTCGGCCGCGCCGCTGAAGGTGGCCACGCTTCTCGGCCTCGCGAGCGCCGGCAGCGCCTTCGCATATGCAATCTTCTTTTTCCTCAAGGCGCTGATTCTTGGCGATGCGGTGCAGGGCTTCCCGACCTTGATTGTGAGCATGCTGTTCCTTGGCGGGCTGCAATTGCTGTGCATGGGAATGCTCGGCGAATACGTGGCGCGCATCTTCACCGAGACCAAAGGTCGCCCGATCTACCTGATCGACGTCTACGAGCCGGCGACGGTGCCGTCCAAGTCGAAATCGAACGCTGCTCGCTGATGTCGCGCCTTCTTACCGACACCCGGCAGGCGCTGGGCACGGCGACCACCTGCATCCTCGTTTTTCTCGTTGCACTGCGCCTGGTTTCTCTGGCGGGCTATCCGCTGATGGACACCACCGAGGGACGCTATGGCGAGATCGCGCGAAAAATGGCGGAGCGCGGGGACTGGATCACGCCTTGGTTCACCGATGGCACGCCGTTCTGGGGCAAGCCGCCGCTGGCCTTCTGGCTCTCCGCAGGGAGCATGCAGATCTTCGGAGCCAACGAGTTCGCCGCGCGTTTGCCTCACTTTCTGATGGCCGTTGCGATTGCCGTGCTCACGTACGACTGGGCGCGGTGCGCCGGGATGCGGCGGCCCGCCTATGTGCTGCCCTTGCTCGCCACCACGGTCCTGTTCTGGACGGTCTCCGGCGCCGTGACGACCGACATGGCGCTGTGCCTGGGCACGGTGCTGTCGATGCGCAGCTTCTGGTTGGCGCTGCAAGGGCCGGCCGAGCACCGCGAGCGCGAGGCGTGGCTGTTCATCGCCGGGCTCTGGATCGCTCTCCTGGCGAAGGGCCCTGTGGGATGCGCGCTGATCCTGTTGCCTGCCGGAGCCTGGTCCTTGTGGACGCGTCAGGCGCGAAGGGTGTGGCAGGCCGCGCCGTGGATGCGAAACGGTGTACTGCTCCTGGCCCTTGCTGCCCCCTGGTATGTGCTCGCCGAAACACGCACGCCCGGTTTCCTCGACTACTTTTTCATCGGGGAGCACTGGAACCGATTCGTCGTTTCGGGTTGGCAGGGTGACCGCTACGGTTCGGCGCATGCCTTTCCCCGCGGCACCATCTGGCTCTTCCTGGCAGGTGCATTTCTTCCGTGGAGCATCGTGGTGCCGCTTGCCGCCTGGCGCACGCGGCGCAGGAGCACAGGTTCGCCGGCAGATGGCGCGGACGCGCGGCGGTCGTTCGTTCTCTATCTGCTGGCCTGCGGTCTCGCGCCGTGCGTGATCTTCACGGCTGCCGGCAATATCCTCTGGACCTATGTGCTTCCAGGCCTGCCGCCGCTGGCGTTGTTGGCCGCGCTCTGGTTGAATGATCGCGACGACGGCGTTGCGCGCCGGCTGCTGTTTGCCGGAACGCTCGTCGCTACCGTCTTGTTTGCGGGATGGTTGCTCAATCTCACCGCAGGCGGCCGTGCTGAAGCCAAATCGGCCAAGGCAGTGGTGCAGTTGTACCGCGCCCAACTGCGATCGGAAACGCCACTGGCGTTCGTGCAGGAGCGCATGTTCTCCGCTGCGTTCTATTCAGGCGGGCGAGCACTGCACATTGCCGACCCGCTGCGGCTTGCGGATAAGCGATCACAGGAGTCCCTGTTCGTCGCAGTACCGCATTCGGTACTGGGGCAACTGCCCCAGGCCGTCTTGCCATGCCTGCAAGTCGCAGGCGACGCCGGGAGCTACCGCCTTTTTCTGCGCACGCCGTGCACTGAGCCGCGCCTTGCCATGAAGTCGAGCGGCGACGCCATTGAAGAGGGCGGGGACAGCGAATGGAGGAACTGAATCTTTTCCTGTTCCTGTGGATCGCCTCCACCAGCGCACGGACGGCTTGGGTTGAGCACGGCGGGTGGCGCTCGACTTTCTGGTGATGACGAGCAGGAGTAGGGCGCAGTCGCGCACGCTGCACAAAGCTCATGCCGGTGGCAAGGAACTTTGCCTTCGGGCACGATGACGCCATCTTCTGTGCCCACGGTTTGTTCCAACGCTGTAGCAACTTCCAGCCTGTCTGGCAACCGTCCGATCTTAGGACGCCCCAGCGTTTGCGCTCTTTAGATGATCTCCGGGGAAAGGATTTGCCGGGCCAGTGGCTGGGTCACGTCGCCATTTCATTCCCTGGCCCTCAACCCAAAAACGCAGTTGGTCCGCAGAGAGGCCCTTGCTGCGTAAGCGTACGGCCCAGAGTGGACTGGCCCGACGGTGGAACGGGCATGACCAATGGCAAACGCATCTCACCCTAGCCACGAAGGACTCGACGCGTGTGGCATTTAACATAATGCACATTGTGTACAGAATAAAGAACTCAACAAGCGACCACCAACCGCTGTCTTAGCGCTTCGGCGCCCCCCCAGAGCCTCTGCCTTCGTAATTCACACCCTTCGTCTGTTTGATCTCGATCTTCTTTGCATCCGGACAAGGCTCATTCGAGTAAACGACCTTGCCACCCTGAACGCACTTGTAGATCGCGTGCTGTGCCATCGCGCCGGATGCAAGGCCCATCATCGTCAAGCCGACCGCCAACTTGGCGCCTGCCTGTCTCACCATTTGCCGTCCTTGGGTATTGCCTTGGGCGCATTGGCCCGTGCCGCCGCAGCCGCGGTGATCATCGCCGCGGTGTCCGATCGGTTCACCTTGTTCGCGAAGTCGACGGCTGTCATGCCCAGCTGGTTCTTCATCGTCGTATCGGCGCCCTCGGCCAGCAGCAGCTTCACCGCTTCGCTCGAACCGTACATCGCCGCCATCATCAGCGGCGTGGTGCCATTGGGCGATTGCGCGTCTATGAAAGCGTAGTTGTCGAGCAGCACCTTCATGATGGTCAACTGGCCGCTGGTGGCTGCGTAATGCAGCGGCGTCCAGCCCGTCTTGTTGACTGCCGCGTCGCGCTTCAGCAGTTGCGTGACCAGGTCCTGCTGGCCCTTGATCGCGGCCAGCATCAACGGGGTTTCATCCTTGGCGTTGGCCAGATCCACGTTGGTCTGCGGCGACTCGATCAGCACCTGGATGACCTTCGGCGACGGCTCGCGCAGTGCGATCAGCAAGCCGGTCTGGCCGTGTTCGTCACGCGTGTTCGGGTCGAACCCGCGCTGCAGCAGGCTGCGCACGCTGCTGGCGTTGTCGCCACGCACGGCCCGGAAGAAATCCTCGAACGAGCCTGCGTGTGCTGCAAAAGATGCAGTAATGACAACGAGATAAATCGACTTCTTAATGTAGTTTTTCATGATTTGACGTCCCTGAACAATGTTTCGAAGTTGTCGCTCGTCGCCTTGGCGATGGCCTCTACGGGCACTTTTCGCAGCTCGGCGATCTGTTGCGCCACGAATGGCACATACGACGGATTGTTGGTCTTGCCGCGGTACGGCACGGGCGCGAGATAAGGGCTGTCCGTCTCGATCAGCATGCGATCCAGCGGTACGAAAGCGGCCACGTCGCGCAAGTCCTGGGCCTTCTTGAAGGTCAGGATGCCGGAGAACGAGATGTAGAAACCGAGGTCGAGCGCCGCGCGCGCCACCTCAGCGGTTTCGGTGAAGCAATGGAACACGCCGCCGGCCGCGTTGCCGCCGCCGTCCTCGCCCTCCTCCTTCAGGATCGCCACCGTGTCGGCCGAGGCCTCGCGGGTGTGGATCACCAAGGGCTTGCGGGTCTGCTGCGCGGCGCGGATGTGCACGCGAAAACGGTCGCGCTGCCATTCCATGTCGGCAATGCTGCGGCCTCCCTTGCGTTCTTCCATCTGGTAGTAGTCGAGGCCGGTCTCGCCGATGGCAACCACGCGCGGCCGGGCTGAAAGCCGCACCAGGTCTTCGACGCTGGGTTCGGCGATGTCCTCGTTGTCGGGGTGCACGCCCACGCTGGCCCAGAAGTTGTCGTAGCTGGCAGCAAGGGCCTGCACTTCATCGAACTCTTCGAGCTTGGTGCAGATGCAAAGCGCCCGGTCGACCTGCGCGGCGGCCATGGCGGCGCGGATCTGCGGCATCTGGTCCGCGAATTCGGGAAACGTGAGGTGGCAGTGAGAGTCTGTAAACATGGCGCTGATTGTCGGGCCCATGCCAGAAATACCGCGAACACCGGCTTTGCCGGGTCGCAGCGAGGAGAAGCCGATCAGATAGTTTGCGTGGGGCGGTCGGACGCCATCGAGCCACCCAATGCTGCCTCGATGCGCGCCTTCAACTGGCGCGACTTTTCGTCGGACGGAAAACGGATGCCCACGCCAGGCGCCCGGTTGCCAGCCGCGCGCGATGGCGTGATCCAGGCGACCTTGCCGGCCACCGGATAGCGCTGCGGGTCTTCCGGCAGTGTCAAAAGCACGTAGACGTCGTCGCCGAGCCGGTATTCGCGGGTGGTCGGAATGAAGATGCCGCCCTCCGCGAACAGCGGAATGTAGGCCGCGTACAGCGCACCCTTTTCCTTGATGGCGAGCTGGATGACGCTCGGCCGGGCGGGCGTGGCGTTGGCGGCGGGGGCTGTGGGTTGATTCATGGGCGACGAGCGGCAGAGTTTAGGGTGGTTCGCGCTTCGCTCACAAGCGCTTCCAGCATGAGGCCCGCATTGAACGGGTGTTCCGCGGTTCTTGCGGCGCTTGCAAGCGACTTCGACCAGCGCGCCAGCGCCAGCCGGGACGGGGCCGCAGGCAAATCGGCAGCATCGAAAAACCGGGGTTCGGCACCGTTGCCGACAGCCATCAGGTCGTGGCAAAGCTTCTGCAGCGCACCGACGGCCTGCGCCGGCGCGTGATCGGCCAGAGCACCCACGTCGCCGCGCGTCATCGCCTTGGGAAGCAAGGCCCATGCCTTGGGTGACTGGCCCGAGCGCGCAAGCCGCAAGGCGTCGCTTGGCCGGCCGCCGGCAGCGCGCAGCAGGGCGGCCGCATCGGCGGCGGGCACGTCTTGCGCGGCCAGCCAGGCTTCGGCCTCGGCTGTTTCGGGCCACGGCAGCGTGAAACCCAGGCAGCGGCTGCGAATGGTCGGCAGCAGTTGCCACGCAGCCTCGCTGGCGAGCACGAAGCGCACGTCGCCGACCGGCTCCTCGAGCGTCTTCAGCAGCGCATTCGCGGTGATCGTGTTCATGCGCTCGGCCGGATACACCAGCACCACCTTGCCGCGGCCGCGCGCGCTGGTGCGCTGAGCGAAGCCGACCGCATCACGCATCGCCTCGACGCGGATTTCGCGGCTGGCCTTGCGCTTCTTGTCGTCGATGTCGGCCTGCGCCTTCTCGTCGAGCGGCCAGTTCAGCTCCTGCATGGCGACTTCGGGCATCAGCACGCACAGGTCGGCGTGGGTGCGGACCTCGATGGCATGGCAGCTGGCACAGTGGCCGCAGGCGGTGCCCTCCTCGGTCGGCTGCTCGCACAGCCACGCGGACGCGAGCGCCAGCGCCAGTTCGTACTGGCCGATGCCGGAGGGGCCTTGCAGCAGCCAGGCATGGCCGCGCTGGCGCAGCAGTTCCGCGAGCGGCCGGCGCAGCCAGGGAGTCAGTGCCGGAGCGCTCATCGGATGACACCACCATTCAGCACGCCACGCGCCACCAACGCCGTTTCAACCTGCTGCCAGACCTGGTCGCGAGACTGGCTGGCGTCGATGCGCACGAAGCGCTTCGCATCGGCAGCCGCACGGGCCGCGTAGCCCTGGGCGACGCGGCTGAAAAACTCGACAGGCTGAGCTTCGAACTTGTCGGGCACGCGGGCCCCGGCCAATCGTTGTGCAGCAATCTCGGGCGCAAGGTCGAACCACAGCGTGATGTGCGGCTGCAGCAGCGTCGCCCTGCCCGCCTCCGCCTGCACCCACCGCTCGAGCGTCGACAGCACGGCTTCATCGAAGCCACGTCCTGCGCCCTGATAGGCAAAGGTCGCATCGGTGAACCGGTCGCACAGCACCACATCGCCACGCGCCAGTGCCGGCTCGATGACCTGCACGATGTGATCGCGCCGCGCCGCGAACACCAGCAGCGATTCGGTCAGCGGGTCCATCGGCTTTTCGAGGATCAGCCCACGCAGCGTCTCGGCCAGAGGCGTGCCGCCGGGCTCGCGCGTACGCACGACTTCACGGCCCTGCGCCCTGAACAGCGCTTCCAGCGCATCGAGATGGCTCGACTTGCCGGCGCCATCGATGCCTTCCAGCGTCAGAAACAGACCGTTGTCACTCATTGGGTCGCCTTCGGTTTGTTGGGACTGCCGCCGCCGCGCTGATATTGGTTGACCGCGCGGTTGTGGTCGTCGAGCGAACTGCTGAACTGGCTGGTGCCGTCGCCGCGCGACACGAAGTACAGCGACTTGCTCTGCGCCGGCTGCACCGCCGCCAGCAGCGCGGCCTTGCCAGGCATGGCAATCGGCGTGGGCGGCAGCCCGCCGCGGGTGTAGGTGTTCCAGGGCGTATCGGTCTGCAGGTCTTTCTTGCGCAGGTTGCCTTCAAAGGCCGTGCCCATGCCGTAGATCACCGTCGGGTCGGTCTGCAGCGGCATGCCGATGCGCAAACGGTTGGTGAAGACGGCCGCGATTTCCGCGCGGTCATTGGCCTTGCCTGTCTCCTTTTCGACAATACTGGCCAAAATAAGCGCCTCATCGGCCGATTTCAGCGGCAGATCGGAGGCGCGGGCGGCCCAGGCGGCTTCGAGCTTCTTGTCCATGGCCCGCATCGCGCGCTGCAGCAGGGCGACGTCGGTCGAGCCCTTCGAGTAGGTGTACGTGTCCGGGAAGAAGCGCCCTTCCGGGTGCATGCCCGGCTTACCGAGCTTGGCCATCAGCGCTTCGTCGGTCAGGCCCACGCTGTCGGGCTTGAGCTGGTCGGCCTTGGCGAGCGCAGCGCGCACCTGCCGGATGTTCCAGCCCTCGACCAGCACCAGGCTGCGCGTGGCCTCCTCGCCGCGCACCAGGATATTGAGCAGCAGCTTGGGCGTAATGCCGCGCTCCAGCTCGTAGCTGCCGGCGCGCATCTGGCGGTCTTGCCCCGAAACGCGGAACCACAGGTAGAGCAGTTGCGGCTGCACGTCGACGCCCGTGTCGGCAACGGCCTGCGCAATGCCGCGCGGCGTGGTGCCGGGCTCGACCGACAGATCGACGGTGGGCGCGGGCAGTTTGAGCGGCTGGTGCACCCACCAGAGGCCAGCGCCGCCGAGCGCAAGCGCAATCAGGGCGGCGAGCAGGAAAAGCGTGAGGAAGAAGCTGCGCACGGATCCGATGTGGGGATGACGGGGAAAAGCCGGAGGAGGAGATGAAAAAACCGGTGGCCTTGCAGGTTGCAGGGTGGGAGCCCCTGCCGACCCGAAGGAACAGGCACGGCCATGATAATTCAGCGATGACCACTGTCGTTCTCAATGGCGTGACCGCCCTCTCCCACCTTGGTGTGATCCGTGCAGAGGGCCCCGATGCCGCCAGCTTCCTGCACGGCCAGCTGACACAAGACTTCTCGCTGCAAGGCGCCTCCGACGCCCGCCTGGCCGCGCTGTGCACTGCCAAGGGCCGTGTGATCGCAAGTTTCATCGGCATCAAGCCGCAACCCGAACTGATCTTGCTGGTGTGCAGCCGCGACATCCTGGCCGCCACGCTCAAGCGCCTGTCGATGTTCGTACTGCGCGCCAAGGTCAAGCTGACGGACGCCACGGAACAGTTCGCGCTGTACGGCCTGGCCGGCACGGCATTGACCGGCAACGGCCTCGACGCCGCCGCGCTGCCCGGCAAGCGCACGGCAGTCGGCGACGAGGTCAGCGCCGTGTCGCTGTACCCCGCCGACGGCGTTCCGCGCGCGCTCTGGATCGCGCCGGCCGGCCATGCTGCCCCCGTGGGTCCGGCAGTCGACGCCAGCCTGTGGCAATGGAGCGAAGTCCGCAGCGGCATCGTGACGCTGACCACGCCGGTCATCGAAGCCTTCGTGCCGCAGATGATCAACTACGAATCGGTCGGCGGCGTGAACTTCAAGAAGGGCTGCTACCCCGGCCAGGAAGTGGTCGCGCGCAGCCAGTTCCGCGGCACGCTGAAGCGCCGCACCTACCTCGTGCAGGCCGATGCCCCCGTGTCCGCCGGGCAGGAAGTGTTCGCCGCCGGCGACGCCGATCAGCCCGTGGGAACCGTAGCGCAAGCTGCGCCGGCTCCCGATGGCGGCTGGTCCGCGCTGATCTCCATGCAGATCGCCGCGCTCGAAGCCGGTGGCTTGCGCGTCGGATCGGCCGACGGCGCAGCCCTCACCGTCGAGCCGCTGCCCTACCCCTTGCTCGAAGACATCTGAGCCCCTTACCCCCAACGCCCTTGAAGAAAAGGGGCGCTCGGCGCTATCGAACAGATAGCGCCATTTTTTTGCGCGTCGTTTAACCCTGCCGCCGATGCTGCGCCGTAGAAGCCTGCACCGATCAACTCCTGGCAAGGAAGACACACCATGAAGCGCAGATTCTTCTCCACCGCCCTGGCCCTGAGCGCCGTGGCTTCGTTCTCGGCCTGCGCGCAGAGCCCAGAGCGGTCTTACGCTCCGCCCACGCCGTCCAGCCGCATCGGCTCGCTGATGCAGATCAGCGTGGTCGACCGCGGTACCGGCGCGGAACTGCCGATCTACCGCCACCGCGGCGAATACTGGGTGGCCGGCCGTCCCGGCGCGCGCTATGCCATCCGGGCGCGCAACGCGATGGGCGAACGCATCATGGCCGTGATGTCGGTGGACGGCGTCAACGTCGTCACCGGCGAAACCGCGGGCGTCGGGCAGAACGGCTATGTGTTCAGCGCAAGCGAGCGCAGCGACATCACAGGCTGGCGCAAGAGCGACTCGCAGATCGCGGCCTTCGAATTCGCAGCGGCCGGCAACTCCTACGCAAGCCGCACCGGCCGGCCCGACGACGTCGGCGTGATCGGCGTCGCAATGTTCCGCGAGCGCATGCCCGAGCCGCTTCCGCCCCCCATCACGCCATACCCGCGCCGCGACGAATACGGCAAACGCGAGCGCCGCAGCGAGTCATCGTCGTCGTACCAAGGTGATGCGCGTGCGAAGGCCGGCTCGGCAGACAGCGCACCCGCTGCGGAGGCGTCCGCCTCGGGCAGCATGGCTCGCCAGGCAGCCCCAAGCCCGAGCCTGGGCACCGCCCACGGCCGCCGCGAGACCTCGTACGTTGGCAAGACCACCTTCGAGCGCGCGCAGTCCTCGCCCGACGAGGTGGTGCGCATCCGCTACGACAGCCGCGAGAACCTCGTCGTCGCGGGCGTGATTCCGGTGCCGCCTCCGCCGCGCTGGCCGCGTCCCGCGGGCCCATCGCCGTTCCCGGGTTCGGACCCGGGCTACGTGCCGGACCCACCCAGCCGCTATTGAAGCTATTGAGAAGAAGAAAGAAGAGACCGACGCATCTCGATATGCGGGATGCCGGCCTCTTCGAAGCCATCGCCATGCGGCACATAGCCCAGCCGCGCATAGAAGCGCTCGGCGCTGCGCTGCGCGTTCAGCGCCACCACGCTGTCGCCGCGGGCCCTGGCGGCCTCTTCGAGCACCTGCATCACGGCAGCGCCGTGCCCGCCGCTGCGCAGGTTGCGATGTACCGCCATGCGCCCGATGTGCGAGACGCCGTTCTCGGCCGGCAGCAACCGGCCCGTGGCAATGACCTGCCCGATGCGGTTGCGCGCCACCGCGTGCAGCACCACGGCATCGTGCTCGTCCCACTCCATCGCTTCGGGAATGTTCTGCTCCTCGATGAACACCGCGCGCCGCAAAGCGCTCGCGCCTTCGCCCAGCGTGGCCCAGTCGCCCGTCTCGACGGTGCTCATGCGCTCGCCGGCCTCATAACCGGTCAGCACCTCGCGCAGCGGCGCCGGCACCGGCTTAGAGGTCTGCGTGGCCGGGTCGGCGAACACATAGACCAGCTCGCAGCCCACCAGGAACTGGTCCTGCCGGAACAGCCCGCCCTCGAACACCATCGACGAATTGCCGATGCGCGTGCAGCGCATGCCCACGTCGAGCACGTCGTCCATGCGGGCCGAGGCCCGAAAGTCGATCGTGGCTTTGCGTACGTAGAGATCGCCCCCGAGCGCGTGCATCGCCTCTTCGTACGGCAGCGCCAGCGCGCGCCAGTAGTCCGCGATGGCGGTGTCGAAGTACATCAGGTAGTGCGCGTTGAAGACGATCTTCTGCATGTCGACTTCGGCCCAGCGCACGCGCAGGCGGTGGAAGAAACGGAAATCCTTGCGTTGGGTAGCTGTTGTGTCGCTCATGGTGTCAGTGCTTCTTTGAGTGCCCGGGCCGCATCGTCCTGCGCCTGCAGCGCCTCGGGTATCGCCCGGCCCATCTTGATGAATTCGTGGATCACGCCCCGGTAGATTTCCAGGTCGACCGCCACGCCGGCAGCGCGCAGCTTGTCGGCATAGGCAATGCCGTCATCAACCACCGGGTCGCATTCGGCCAGACCGATCCAGGCCGGCGCCACGCCGTCGACGTCGTCGGCCAGCAGCGGTGCAAAGCGCCAGTCGTCGCGGTCGGCCGGCGTGCGCACGTATTCCGCGAAGAAGAAATCGATCATCGCCTTGGTCAACAGCGGGCCGTTGACGTGGCGAAGGTGCGAGGCCGTGTCCTGATGGGCTGTCATGCCGGGGTAGATCAGCATCTGCAGCGCGAGCGGCAGGCCGGCATCTCGCGCAAGGATCGCGCAGACGGCCGCGAGCGTGCCGCCGGCGCTGTCGCCGCCTACCGCCAGGCGCCGCGTGTCGACACCGACGCGTCTACCCTCGTGGGCCAGGAAGGCGAAGGCGTCCCATGCATCATTCGACGCCGTCGGAAACTTGTGCACGGGCGCGAGGCGGTAGTCCACCGACACCACCGCGCATCCGCTCTTGGCGCTCAGCACGCGGCACAGCGTGTCGTGCGTGCGGATATTGCCGACGGTGAAGCCGCCGCCATGAAAGTACATCAGCGCGGGCAGCACATCGGTGGACGGCGCATACAACCGTGCCGGGATCGCGAAGTCGTCGCGCGCGGGAATGGTGAAGTCTTCCACCCGCGCCAGTTCGGGCTTGGGCACTTCGAGCACGCCCGCGCCCTTTTCGTAGGAGGCCTTGGCCTCCTCGGGCGTGAGCTGGTCGAGCGTGGGGTGGCCGGCGCGCGCCATGCGCTCGACAACGCTGGCCATCTTCGGGGTAAGTCGTATGGCGGGAGGTGTTCCCGGCGCGACAGCGGCAAGGGTTTCTTTCGTGTGCAAGACTGATCGCTCTTGTTAGATTTGGCTGGTCGGCAATCGTACTGCCCCGGACTCCCGGAGGCCTTCATCCCCATGGCACTCATCCAATACCTCACCCAGATCCAGTTCGAGTTCGGCGCGATCAAGCTGTTGTCCAGCGAATGCGCGCGCATCGGCATCAACCGCCCGCTGATCGTGACCGATGCAGGCGTACGCGCAGCCGGCGTGCTGCAGAAGGCGCTCGACGCCATCGCTGATCTCGAGGTTTCGGTTTTCGACCAGACGCCTTCCAACCCCACCGAAGCCGCGGTGCGTGCGGCCGTCGAGTTGTATCGCAGCGGCCGCTGCGACGGCCTGATCGCCGTGGGCGGCGGCTCCGCCATCGACTGTGCCAAGGGCGTCGCCATTGCGGCCACGCATGAGGGCCCGCTCAAGACCTACGCGACCATCGAGGGCGGCTCACCGAAGATCACCGATCGCGCGGTGCCGCTGATTGCGGTGCCCACCACCAGCGGCACCGGCAGCGAGGTGGCTCGCGGTGCCATCGTCATCGTCGACGACCATCGCAAGCTCGGCTTTCACAGCTGGTTCCTGATGCCCAAGGCCGCGATCTGCGACCCCGAGCTCACGCTGGGCCTGCCGCCCAGGCTCACGGCCGCCACCGGCATGGATGCCATTGCGCACTGCATGGAGACCTTCATGTCGGCCGCGTTCAATCCGCCGGCCGACGGCATCGGCCTCGACGGGCTCGAGCGCGCCTGGGGCCACATCGAGCGCGCAACAAAAGACGGCAGCGACCGCGAGGCTCGCCTGAATCTCATGAGCGCCTCGATGCAAGGCGCCATGGCCTTCCAGAAGGGCCTGGGCTGCGTGCATTCGCTGAGCCATAGCCTGGGCGGCGTCGATCCACGCCTGCACCATGGCACGCTCAACGCCCTCTTCCTGCCTGCCGTGATCCACTTCAATTCGGGCGCGGAATCGGTGCAGAAGGAACAGCGCCTGCAGCGCATGGCGCAGGCCATGCACCTCGATTCGGCCGGTGATCTCGGCGACGCGATCCGCGACATGAACGCACGCCTCGGCCTGCCCAAGGGCCTGGCTGAAGTGGGCGTAACGCCCGCGCTGTTCGAGAAGATCATCGACGGCGCAATGGCCGACCACTGCCACAAGACCAACCCGCGCCTGGCCACGCGCGACGACTACAAGGCCATGCTCGAAGCCTCGATGTAAGGGCTTCTTCTACGCGTTGTTTCAGAGGAGAAAGGCGCCCTTCTGCGCCCCTCGCGTCATTTATGTGACATAAGGAATTTCTAGACTGTCACCGAAGGTTTCTCAGCCGCAGAAGCCCAAGGGTCAGGGAAGTTCCGAATGCCGCGTACCGTCCAAGTCCACACCGTCCTGAGCGCCGAGCAGCTCAAGTTCCGCTCCATGCGGGGACAGGAAGGCCTCTCGCAACTCTTCGAGTTCGAAGTGGACATGGTCAGCACCAGCTTCAGCCTCGACCTGAAGCAACTGCTCGGCACTTCGCTCACGCTGGAACTCGCCGACGAAGGCGCGCCGCGTTTTCTCAACGGCACCGTGGTGCGCTTCGAGCTGGTGGGCCGCGCCAACGAAACCGGCCGCCACTACATCTACCGCGCGCTCGTGCAGCCCTGGCTGTGGTACCTCACGCGCACCACCGACTGCCGCATCTTCCAGAACAAGAGCGTGCCCGAGGTGCTCGACGAGGTGCTGGGCAAGTACGGCTTCCAGTTCGAGAAGCGCCTCACAGGCAGCTACTCCGCCCAGGAGTACTGCGTGCAGTACCAGGAAAGCGACTTCGCCTTCGTGAGCCGCCTCATGGAGCACGAAGGCATCGCCTACCACTTCGAGCACAGCAACGGATCGCACCTGCTGGTGCTGGCCGACGATGCAGGCAGCTACAAGCCGCTGCCCGGCCACGCCAGCATTACCTACCGCCCGCGCGACCGCGTGCTCAATGCGATGGAGCCCTGCATCGACCAGTGGCGCGTGTCCGAGCAGATCACCTCCGGCCGCGTAATGCTCGACGACTTCGACTTCAAGAAGTCGCGCGCCTCGCTGCAAAGCGTGCAACAAGACCCGAAGGCCCACGAGCATTCGACCTACGAGGTCTACGAATGGCTCGGCGGCTACAGCGAGCACCAGCAGGGCGATGCCTACGCAAAGATTCGCCTGCAGGAGCTGCAGTGCGCGCACGAGCTGGCATCGGGTCACACCAACGTGGTCGGCATGGCGCCGGGCTACCTGTTCGAGATGACGCACTGCCCGCGCGAATCGGACAATCGCGAATACCTCGTCACCGAAACCCGCTACGACCTGCAGGAGCCCGAATACTCCACGGGCGGCAGCACCGAATCGGTGTGCGAATTCGACTTCACCGTGCTGCCCTCGACCGTGGCCTATCGCCCCGCGCGCAACACGCCGCGCCCGCGCACCAACGGCCCGCAGACCGCCACCGTGGTCGGCCCCGAAGAAATCTGGACCGACCGCTTCGGCCGCGTGAAGTTGCAGTTCCGCTGGGACCGCTATGGCCAGTCCGACGAAAACAGCTCCTGCTGGGTGCGGGTGTCGAGCAACTGGGCCGGCGCCAACTACGGCACCATGCACATGCCGCGCGTGGGCCAGGAAGTGATCGTCGATTTCATCGGTGGCGAGCCCGACCGCCCCATCATCACTGGCCGCGTCTACAACAGCGACCAGATGCCGCCATGGGAGTTGCCCGCCAACGCCACGGCCAGCGGCATCCTCACGCGCTCCAGCACCGGCGGCGCGGCCAACCAGGCCAACATGCTGCGCTTCGAAGACCGCACGGGCGCCGAGCAGATCCTGCTGCACGCCGAGCGCAATCTCGATGTGGAAGTGGAAGCCGACGAGACGCGCGACGTGGGCGGCAACCGCACCTCCGTCATCCACGTCAACGAAAAGCTCGACGTCATCGGCACGCGCACCACCACCATCACCGACAAGGAAACCGCCACCTACAACGGCGGCGAAGAACGGCTCGTGAACAGCGGCGGCGTCGAGACCATCAACGGCGGGCAGACCCGCACGGTCAACGGCGGCGAAAACGAGACCATTCACAGCGGCGAGACGCGCACCGTGACGGGTGGCCGCACCGAGACGATTTCCGGCGGAGAAACCCGCAGCATCACCGGCGGCCAGAGCGAAACCATTGCGGGCGGCGAGACCCGCACCACCACCGGTGGCGCAACGTGGACCATCACCGGCGGCCTCACGGCCACGGTGGACGGCGCGGAGATGCTCACCACCAAGGGGCCACGCACGGAGAACATCACAGCAGGCGAGACCCGCAACATCACCGGCACGGTGACCGAGAACGTCAGCGTCGAGATCATCGTGAACGCGCCGAAGGTCACCTTCAACGTGCCCCAACACACCATCAGCTCCTCCCAGGAGAACAACTGGCGGATCGCGCGCGCCAGCGGCTGCGTCTTCCGCTTCGGCGCGGTGGCGACCTCCTTCGACGTCTGGGGCGCAAGAGCGCAGATCTACGCCGCCCTCAACCTGCAGCTGGCAACCGTGAAGATCGACATCTCGGCCTTCAAGAACAAGGACAACGGGCTCAGCCTCGAAGCCTCGGGCGCCAACGTGAAGGCCGCGGGCGCCAAGATCCGCAGCGGCGGGCTGGCGATCCAGGCCAAGGTCATGAGCATCTTCAGCTAGCGCCCATGCAATTCTGGTTGCCCCTGATTTCTGGTGTTCTGATCGTTGTCTTCCTGGTGTTCGTGGTCGTGCACACCGTGCGCAACAACAGGCCGTACCGCGAGGAAGCGCAGCGCTATGAGCGCCTGGTGAAGCAAGGCCAGCCCGCCAGCGCCCAGGTGCTTGCCCTGCGGGAGCTTGCACAGGGCACCTACGACAACGACGTCGAACTGCGCGTGCGCACCGCCGAGCTGGCTGGCCGCCCACCGCTCGAGCAGATGTTCAAGACCCGCATCGCGCGCGAGCTGGTGGTCAATTTCATGCCCGGCCAGACGATTCATGTGCTGATCGATCCGGCCGATTCGACGGCCGTGGCCATCGACCGCCGCCAGTCGACCACGACCATTCCCCGCTGATCCCGAGCGCATTCCCTGATTCATGAAAGTCATCAAGCCTCTCCGGCTCAGCGTATTGAGCCGCCCGTTTCCATGGCAGCGACGCCAGCGCCTGGGGCTGACAGTGGTCGCCATGACAGGCATGGATGGCGTGCCCATGCTCTATCCGGACGCCGAGCTCTGGCCCCTGGTGGCCGAGGAAATCGGCGAGCAGGGTGTGCTCGATCTCGGCATGCCCAAGCGCAGCGCAGAGTTTTTGGCCACCGGCCACGCCTACACCGCGCACCAGCAGATCCGCAACCAGTGCCTGGTGAAGATGCGCGTCGGCACGCTCGAAAAAACCCTGCGCATCTCGGGCGACCGCTACTGGCTCGACAAGCGCGCCACGCCGCCGCAAGACTTCGAGCGCATGCCGCTCGACTGGCAGCACGCCTACGGCGGCGCCTCGTTTGCAGACAACCCACTCGGCATCGGCGCCGAGGAAGAGATGATCAACGGCGTGCGCACGCGCCGGCTGCCGAACGTCGAGTCTGCAGATGCACCTATCCAGCGCGTCGACCAGCAGCCCTCCCCCGCTGGCTTCGGCGCCATCGACGTGATGTGGCCCCGGCGCTTTGCCCGCATCGGCAAGGAATACGACGCCCAATGGGCCAAGGAAGACTTTCCGGCCTTCTCCGGCGACATGGACTGGCACCTCTTCAATGCGGCGCCCGAAGACCAGTGGTGGCGCGATGCCGATCGCATTCCCGATGCCGCGCCCTACGAAATCTGGAACATGCACCCGCACAAGCCCTATCAGGCAGGCCGCCTGCCGGACTGGCGCGCGCGCTGCTTCCTGACGCTGGCTTCCGAGGCCGGCGAGACCACCTTCACCGACGTGCCGATGCGGATGACGACCGCCTGGTTCTTCCCGCACCGCGAGCGCATCGTGCTGATCTACCACGGTGTGGCGGACGTCCGCGAAGACGACGTAGCTGACGTCGTCCACCTGATGCCAGCGCTTGAAGAGGCCGGCGCCGAGGCCCTTCCGGCCAGCTATTACCAGGGCATCCTGCATCGGCGGCTGGATCCGGAAAGCGGCGCGCTCTACAGCTTTCGCGATCGGGAACTGGTTCCCGCCGCGGCCATTGCCCCCTGGCTCGACACCGTGTCGCTGAAAGACCGGCCACTCGGCCCATTGGCCCGTAATGCGCACAAGCACGGCGAGTGGATGCGCGAGCAAATGCGCCAGCAGATGATCGGCGACGGCCAGGACCCCGCGCGCTACTTTCCGCCCCAGGACCCGGCCGACGACCTGCCCACGCTGGACGCCCTGCCCGAGTTCGTCGCGCGCACCAAGCGCATGCAGGAAGAAGCCAAGCAGAAGCTGCATACGCAGCAGCAGGAGCTGAGCGAGACACTTCGCACGCGCGCCGCCGAAGCCGGCCCGACGGAGCCGGACCTGAGCCCATTGCTGGCGCTGACCGAAGGCCGCGAGCGCTCCGGGCTCAAGGGGCCTCCCGCCGCAGCGATGGCGCCGCATCTCCAGAGCATGGCCGCGGCCATGTCGGAAATGCCGGGCTCGCGTGCAGCGGACATGGCCCCCGTCGCCGACCTCCTGGGCCGCGGCGAATTGATTGCCGCGGCGCAACGCAAGATGTACCTGAGCAGCGCCCACCACCAGGACGCCGCCGACCCGATGACACCGGCACGCGCCGCCGAGGTGCGCGAGCAGGTAACGACGCTGCTCGCCGGCAGCCAGGATTTTTCGGACATGGACCTGACCGGCGCCGACCTCTCGGGCATGGACCTGCGTGGCGCCCGCTTCTGCGGGGCACAGCTTGAGAGCGCCAACCTGCGCGGCGCACAACTCGACAACGCCGACTTTTCCCGTGCCGTGCTCGCCCGTGCCTGCCTCGACGGTGCTTCGCTGCGCGGCACGCGGCTGGACAACGCCAACCTGGGTTTCGCTCAATGCAGGCAGACCGTGTTCACGGGCGCCCATCTACGTAACACGGTGCTGGAAAACATCCTCTGCGAAGACTGCGACTTCAGCGCTTCGCAATGGGAAGACAACACGGTCATCGAGGCCGCGTTCGTGCGCTGCCGCTTTCACGGAGCCAGCCTCAAGGTGGTCATGTTTCTCGAGAAGGTGCGGCTGGAGCAGCTCGACTTCGAAGAGGCCGTGTTGTTCAAGCTGCATCTCGTGAGCTGCAAGCCCGGCGCAATCGGCTTCGTGGCCGCCCGACTCGAGAGCAGCGTGTTCGTCGACGTGCAGGCCGATGGGCAGATGGATTTCACGCGTGCGAGCCTGCGCACCACCTGCGTCGTCGGCACCAGCAGTTTTCGCGAGGCGAAGTTCCAGGGCGCGCACCTGCGCGAATGCAGCCTGCGCGAGGTCGCCTTGTCGCAAGCCGATTTCAGCGACGCGCGGCTCGAGAACAGCGACTTCTCCGCATGCGACTTGTCTCGGACCGATCTCTCTCGCGCCAATGCACGCGACTCACGCTTCGTGCGCACCGACCTGCGGCATGCCAGCCTGCTGAACGCCGACCTGATCGACGCGAGCTTCCAGAAGGCCGACCTGCGCGGCAGCGACCTGCGCGGCGCCAACCTCTTTCGCGCCGACGTGTCCCAGAGCCTCATGGACAACACCACGCTGCTCGATGGCGCCTACACGCACCTGGCCAAGGTCTACCCTGTGCGCCAGGAAGCCGCGGCCGCATGACGCCGCACCGAATGCAATCCATGGTGCAGCGCGGCGAACCGATCAGGGAGCGAAGCTGCAGAGGCTGGCGCCTTGACGGAATGGATTTCTCCGGCGGTGTGTTCCTGGAAGTCGACTTCGACGGCGTGAGCTGCATCGGCACGCACTTCGAAGAAGCCCAGTTCGATCGTTGCACGCTCAACGGCGTGCAGCTGAATGATGCACAGCTCAAGAAAGCCGCCTTCTCGCAATGCACGCTTCCGTCGGCGAACCTGACGGGCGCCGTGCTGGACGATGCGGTGTTCCATCGTTGCCAGTTGCCGGGCAGCGACTTTTCGCAGGCCAGCGTGGCAGACACCAAGTTCATGGAAAGTGCCCTTTCACGCAGCCGCTTTGCGGCCGGCCTGCTGGACCGGACCTTGTTCTTCAAGTCGCCGCTGGATGGCGCCGACCTGTCGCAGGCACAGCTCGACCGGGCCGTGTTCTATCAGGTCGACCTGCGCGAGACCGCGCTGGCGGGGGCAAGCTTCGAGCGCGTCGTCTTCGTCGAGTCGCGCCTTGCCGGGCACGACTTTTCGAACCACCACTTCCAGCTGTGCCAGTTCACCGACGCTGATCTCGAAGGCTGCAACTTCGAGGGCGCGCACATGGCGCAGTGCAACTTCAAGGGCGCAGTGCTGCGCGATGCGGTGCTGCGCAACGTTCATGCACCGCAGGCGCTGTTTCCCGAAGCCGACCTGAGCCGGGTCGTTGCACGCGGCGCGCATTTCGACCAGAGCCTGTGGATCGACGCGAAGCTCGCGGCCGCCGATTTCGGAGAGGCCAGCATGCAGCAGTGCATCTTCCATCGTGCCGATTGCACCGCCACCAGCTTTGCCGGCGCGGACCTCACCTACGCGGATTTTTCCGGAGCTGCACTGGAAGGCGCGAACTTCGATGCCCGGCTCTTCCGCACCCAGTTGCATGGCGCACGCGATGTTCCCGCAACCCTGCGCGGTCATGCCGGCGTGCTGCCCAACGACCCCGACCTGTTCGAGGCGGAACGCTGGTCCGCGCAGCGGAATGCATCTTCCATCCCATTCACGAAAGGCGAAACCCCATGAACATCGCAGCATTGCGCAGTCCCCAGGCCGGCACGGACGACGCGCCCGTGCAGCGCCTGGGCAAGGTGGTCGAGCACCTGCCAGAAGGATCGCTGTACCGCGTGGAATGCGACGACGGTGCCTGGCAATGCCGCCGCGCCGCCAGCTGCCTCCTGCGCCCCGAACTCGGCGACACGGTGCTGATTGCCGGGCCCGACCGCTACCACGTGTACCTGATCGCCGTGATCGACCAGGCCGACGACACCACCGCGCACATCGAGACGAAGGGCCGCCTCACGCTGGCCACGCCCGCGGGCGGCGTGCACATCGAGAGCAGCGAAGCCATAAGGCTGCAATCCGCCAAGGCGGTGGAAGTCAGCAGCGAGCGTTTCGCCCTGACCGCGACCGAAGCCGACTGCAAGGTAGACCGGCTGAACTACGTCGGCAACGCCGTCAAGGCCATGGCCGCAAGTATTCATGTCGTCGGCCGACTGTGCGAGACCGTGATGGACCGCCTGGTGCACATCAGCCGCACGGCCTTCCGCATGACCGAGCAGACGGAGCAGGTGCGTTGCGGCCAGCTCGACTACGAAGCCACCGACCTCGCCCGCATTCACGCAACGCAGACGGTGGTCACGGCGCAGGCGGTCGTGAAGGTCGACGCCAAGCAAATCCACATGGGCTGAGCCCGGAAACACAAGGAGCCGACAGCATGTTTGCCAACTGCCAGATGATGGGCATGGACCTGGCCTTTCCCGACGTGTGCAAGACGCCGCCGGCCATTCCCATCCCCTACCCCAATTTCGCGCTCGGCCCGACCGCGATTCCCAATGCGTGGAACATCCTCTTCATGTTCGCGCCGGCGCACAACCTGGCGACCGTCACGCCGCTCACCAACGGCGACAACCCCGGCGTGACGCTGGGTGTGATCTCGCCTTCGGTGATGGGGCCTTCGCGCCACATCACCGGCTCGTTCACCGTGCTGCTGAAGGGCAGTCCGGCCACGCGCATGACGAGCCTCTCGGTACAGAACCGCAGCAACGCGCTGGGCATGCGCATCGTGCCGAGCCAGTGCAAGGTGCTGATGCTCGCGGCCTGAGGCCGTTCGTTACTCCGCCTTCACCCCCGCAGTGCGGATGACCTTGCCCCACTTGGCGGTTTCCGCGGTGATGAAGGCATCGAATTCCTCGGGCGTGCTGCCCGCCGGAATGGTGCCCATCGCGTCGAGCTTCGCGCGCGTCTCGTCGCTCCTGATGATGCGCGCCACCTCCTCCGACATGCGTTTGACGACATCGCGGGGCGTAGCCGCTGGCGCCAACATGCCGGCCCAGGTGCTGCCGGTGAAGCCCGCGAAGCCCTGCTCGATGAAGGTCGGTACCTCGGGCGCCGCCGCCAGTCGCCTGTCGCCCGCCACACCAATCAGCCGCACCTTGCCTGCCTTGGCCTGGTTGATGAGCCCCGTGGGCGCGTCGAAGAAAAGCTGGATCTGCCCGCCCATCAGGTCGGTCAGCGCCGGCACCGCGCCCCGGTACGGGATGTGGATCATGAAAGTCTGCGTCAGCGACTTCCACAGCTCGGTGGTGAGGTGCGCGGCCGAGCCGTTGCCCGATGAGCCGAAGCTCACCTTGCCCGGGTTGGCGCGCGCATAGTCGATGAGCTCGCGCGCGGTCTTGAAAGGCGCGTCGACATTCACCGCGGCCAGCAGCGGCGACACCCCCATCAGCGACACGCCCGTCAAATCCTTTCGCGGGTCGTAGGGCAGCTTGGGGTACAGCGTGGTGTTGGCTGCGTAGGCGGCGATGACGACGCCGAAGGTCGTGCCGTCGGGCGCCGCCTTGGCGATGGCATCGACGCCGATCAGGCTGTTGGCGCCGGGCTTGTTGTCGATCAGCACCGGCTGACCGAGCTTCGTCTGCAGCCCGATCTGCACCAGCCGCGCCATCTGGTCGGTGAACCCACCGGGCGTGTAGGGCACGACGATGCGGATCGGCTTGGTCGGCCATGCGCTCTGTGCGAACGATGGCAAGGCGAGGCTTGCGGCGGCGGTAGCGAGCGTGAACTGGCGGCGAGACAGCGTAGCGTGGGGCATGGTGGCGGCGTTGCTTTGGAATGAATGGACCGGGCCATTCTCGAAGCGCCGCACGCTGCCACGGTCAGGGTTTGCCCGGCGAGCGGGTCAGCGCCCTTCGACGTACGCGAGGATCGCGGACAGCCACGACGCAATCAGCACCAGCCAGACCCACACGAAAACCGCCGTGAGCTTGCGCTGCCACGCAGGCGTCTCGCGCAGGTCGCGCGTCACCAGCGTGAGCAGCGCCTGGCCGCCGTTCAGCGCCGGTAACGGCAGCAGGTTCACCGCCGCCATCTTCGCGGCGAGCATTCCGAGCAGAGGCAGGAACGCGTGTCGCTCGGCAAAGGCATCGGCGCCTTCCACCAGTTGCCGCCCCGTGGACAGCGGATCAAGCGCACCCTCCAGGAACTGCGCGAAGCCATGGACCAGACTGGGTACTGCGGCTCCCTGGCGCAGCAGCAGCGCGACAACGACGAGC
Organism: Variovorax sp. GW821-FHT09D05; assembly: GCF_059416325.1. NCBI lineage: Bacteria > Pseudomonadati > Pseudomonadota > Betaproteobacteria > Burkholderiales > Comamonadaceae > Variovorax > Variovorax sp. GW821-FHT09D05. The sequence continues at coordinate 45,193 of NZ_JBWKOZ010000003.1, forward strand.
GCAGCCACACCCGCCAGCGGAATCAGCACCTGCACCGCGCGCGGCTTGTGATTGAAGGCGTCATCGAAGTAGCCGGGCGGTTTGTCGAGCGGCACACCCTCCTCTCGCGTGTCCTTGAACTGGACGCTGCCGCCCAGCGGCACCGCGTGCAGATGAAAGATGCCGAGCGACAACAGCCGCGGGCCGAAGCCCAGCGACACCTTGCGCACGGCGATGCCCCACCAGCGCCCCAACGCCGCCATCGCGAAGAGATGAATGCAGACCAGCAGCGCAATGGCGGCGATGAACTTCAGGAAGATGAGCATTTTTTCCAGGTGCCTGCCGTCGCGATCCGACAGCGTGAGGAATCAATTCGTATCCGATTGTTAAACTATTTCGAGCCGTTGCCCGGGAGCCCGTGTCTGCATCCGAAATGCAGGTACAGCCCGGGGCGGCTCATCAAAAAGCAGCAAAACAGTTCACGGGAGCGAGGACATGATCGTTGGCATTGATCTGGGCACCACCAACAGCCTGGTCGCGGCATGGCGGGACGGGCAATCGGTGCTGATCCCCAACGGGTTGGGCGACACGCTGACGCCTTCGTGCGTGAGCCTCGACGAAGACGGCACCGTGCTGGTCGGGCGCGCCGCACGCGACCGGTTGCAGACCCACCCCGACCGCACGGCCGCAGTATTCAAGCGCTACATGGGCAGCGACAAGACCCTGCGGCTCGGCAACCGCGATTTCCGCCCCGAGGAACTGTCGGCGCTGGTGCTCAAGGCGCTGAAGGCCGACGCCGAAGCGGCATTGGGCGAGACAGTCACCGAAGCCGTCGTCACCGTGCCGGCCTATTTCTCCGACGCCCAGCGCAAGGCCACGCGCACTGCGGGCCAGATGGCCGGCCTGCGCGTCGATCGCCTGCTGAACGAGCCCACCGCTGCTGCGCTTGCCTACGGCATGCATCACATGGGCGCGGAAACCCGCTTCCTGGTGTTCGACCTCGGGGGTGGCACCTTCGACGTGTCGATCCTTGAAATGTTCGAGGGCGTGATGGAGGTGCGCGCATCAGCCGGCGACAACTTCCTGGGTGGTGAAGACTTCGTCCTGGTGCTGATCGACCTGTTCTTCGAACGGCGCAAGCTCTCGTCCTCGCTGCGCAAGGACGCGCATTTCATGCAACAGCTGACAAGCGCGGCCGAAGCCGCCAAGCGTGCGCTGAGCACGCAGCCCAAGGCCACCCTGTCGGTCTGGCAAGGCGGTACGCAGCACACGCTCGAACTCGACGAAAGCACGCTCGAACAAGCCTGCGCCACGCTGCTCAAGCGGTTGCGCACTCCGGTCGAACGCGCGCTGCGCGATGCCAACCTGCGCAGCGGGCAACTCGACAACATCGTGCTCGCGGGCGGCGCCACGCGCATGCCGATCGTGCGCCGGCTTGTCACCACGATGTTCGGCCGCTTTCCTTCGATCGACTTCAACCCCGACGAAGTGGTGGCGCTCGGCGCCGCCGTGCAGGCCGGGCTGAAGGCCAAGGACGCGGCGCTGAAGGAAGTGGTGATGACCGACGTGTCGCCCTACTCGCTCGGCGTCGAGGTCAGCATGCGAATCTCCGAGACCACCTCTTCGCCGGGGCACTTCGATCCGATCATCGAGCGCAACAGCCCGGTGCCCATCAGCCGCGTCAAGACCTACTTTCCGACCAGCAAGGGCCAGATGCTGGTCGACCTGAACATCTTCCAGGGCGAGGCGCGCATGGTGCGCGACAACATCCACCTGGGGCAGCTGCGCGTCGAGCTGCCGGGCATCGCCGCCGAAGAGTCGGGCGTGGACGTGCGCTTCACCTACGACGTCAACGGCCTGCTGCAGGTCGAGGCGACGGTGCAGAAGACGCAGCACAAGTCGAGCGTGCTCATCGAGGGCAACCCGGGCCTGCTGTCGGAAAGCGAAATTGCCGAACGCCTGTTAGCGCTCGACGAGCTGAAGATCCACCCGCGCGACACGCTCGAAAACCGCACGCTGCTGGCGCGTGCCGAACGGCTCTACCAGCAGTTGCGCGGCGACGTGCGTGCCTGGCTTGGCGCGCAGATCCGCGAGTTCGAACGCGTGCTGGCTTCGCAGGACAAGCGCGTCATCGCACCGGCCCAGCGCCAGTTGGAGACACAGCTCAATCACATCGAGCGCGAGGGCTTCATCCTCGGCGACGACTGACGCACGCCTGCTGGCCGAGGCCCCATGACCAGTTCCGTGCCGTTTCTCCGGTACCTGGATCTCGACGAAGACGCGGACGAGCGCGCCGTTCGCCGCGCCTATGCGCAGCGCCTGAAGACCGTCGACCAGGAAGCCGACCCCGCGGATTTCCAGGCCCTGCGCGAGGCCTACGAGACCTCGATGCGGTGGCTGCAATGGCGCTTGCAACAGCAGGCGGAAGACCACGAGCAGCCTGAACCCGCCCCCGCACCCTTGCCCGCACCGGAGGTCGCGACAACCGCGCCCATCGCGACGCCACACGACCCGCGCGCGATGGCCGAGGTCTTGCGCGCAGAACTGGCGCAGGCCCTGCACGAGCGGCACTTCACCAAGCCCGCACAAGTGCGCGAGTGCCTGCAGCAGGCGCTCGACGATCCGCGCCTCATCGACATGGACGCGCGCTTTTTCTTCGAGTGGGGCGTCACGGCCATCCTCGCGTCGGGCTGGCAGCCGGGGCACGAACTGCTGTTCGAAGTGGCCGTCGAAACCTTCGACTGGCGCCACGACAGGGCGCGGCTGCTGTCGCTGGGCCGCGAGGGGCAGGTCGTGGACAGCGCGATCGTCGAACTCGAAGCCTTTGGCAGCCGCCAGGCGCCGATCTACAACGGTGCGTCGCGCGAGCAACTGATCCAGCGGCTGCGCGAGAGCGAGCGGCCGGACGACCAGGTGCTGGCCGTGTGCCTGCCCGCAGTCGAGCACATGGTGTCGTTGTATCCGCACTGGCTGCACATCGTGACCAACACACGCAACCTCGAGCGCTGGCGCGAATGGGCGCGGGAGGCTGCCAGTCCGGCACGACGACGGCCGGCTGCACCTTCGAAGCCCGAACCGCTGGGCCGCAAGATCGCCTTGGCCATGTTGTTCATCGTCGGGCTATGCGTTCTGTTGTGGTGGACCGCACCGGACGACAAACCTGCCGCCACAGTTGCACAGGCGCATGCCCGAGGGGCGTCCGAAATACCAAGAGAGCCGCCACCAAAGTTCGCCGATGAAGGCACGGTCGGCTCACCAGCCATCTACCTCACGCCCCCCCGGATCCTCTACCCCGCCCAGGCCAAGCGCGAAGGGCAGCAGGGACAAGTGATCGTCGGCGTGCTCGTTCGCAAGAACGGCGATATCGGCGAAGTGCGCGTCGTACAGGGGTCTGGGCATGCGCTGCTCGACGAGGCCGCAGTGCGCGGCATGCGCACGGCCAGCTTCCAGCCGGCCCGGATCGAGGGCCAGAACGTGGATGCCTGGTTCAAGGCACCAGTCAATTTCCGGCTTGGCTCATGAGCACTCAATCGTTTCCCTTCCTGCAGCACCTCGGGCTCGATGACGAGGCGGACGAGCGCGCCATACGCCGGGCCTACGCCCAGCGCCTGAAGCAGATCGACCAGGAGGCCGACCCCGAGGCCTTCCAGGCACTGCGCGAAGCCTACGAGACCGCGATGGGCTGGGCGAACTACATGCAGCAGCGTGCGCAGGCCGCCGCGCAGGAGGCACCGGAGGCGGAGGCGCCGCAGCCGCAGCAAGGCCCCGCGCCAGAGGCGTCACCCGACCGCAAGGACGACGAAGCAGCCTCCCGCGCCCGGCTGGCCGACTCCGAAACGCTCGCCCGCGCTGTGCTGGGCGAACTGCAGGAGCGCCTGGAAGTCCGCCCGCCCACCGACCTCGCCGAAGGCCGCCAGCTTCTCGAACGCATGCTCGACGACCCGCGCTTGCTCGATCTCGACGCGCAGTTCCTCTTCGAATGGGGCCTGGCAACGATCCTCGCGCGAGGCTGGAAACCCGGCCACGAGTTTCTGTTTGGCCCGGCCATGACGTGCTTCAAGTGGCGCGAGGACGGCAGCCGACTGCTGCGGCTGGGGCCCGCGGGGCAGTTCATCGACGTGGCCATCCGCGAACTGGAGATGTACGACCGCCAGCTCGACACGCAGCGCACGCCGCAGCGCGACCTGATCCGCCGCCTGCGCCACGCCCGCCGCCCGAGCGACCGCGTGCTGATCCAGGACCTGCCGCTGGTCGAGCAGCTGGCCGCCACCTGGCCGAACTGGCTGCACGTGGTCACCAACACGCAGAACCTCTTGAAATGGCGGGAGTGGGATGCCGAGGTGCCCAAGTGGCGCCGGGCCGTTACCGGCAAGCCGCATGGCACGGTAGCAAAAGCCCGGTCCAAACCCTCCGGCGACAAGGGCTCCAACAATGTCGCCGGCTTCCTGTTTCTCGCGTTCCTTGTGCTCGGGAGCCTGGGCAGGATGCTGTCGTCGAGCAACGATCCCTACATACCGCCCGCTGCGAGCTTTCCGCGCCTGGCCGGCTCTGGCTACAGCCAGCCGGCTCCCTTGCATGTGCCTTCGATCACCCCGGCGGCGCCGCTCACCGCGCAAAGGCCGCCTCCTCCAGCGGTGCCTGCACCCGCCGTAGCGCAGTTCGACGTGGCGAAGAAGACCGTGGCCAGCTTGACCAAGGGCAAAGTCGACGCGAAGAAATGCGCGGACACGGCGGAAATCCTCGGCTATCACGGCCGGGAACACGACAAAGGCAGCTTCGGCCCGGCCTTCGATCGGCTGGTGCTGGACTGCCTCGTCAAGCAGCTGTGGCGGCCACCGGTGCCGCTTGCGGCTGTGGACGTTTCGCTCAAGCGCAATCAGCAACGGACCAAGGCGCTCATGGACAAGGAGCTTGCGACCGTCAGGGGTAGCGCCTGGGTCTCGCCGGCGATTACATGGCGGGCGGACGCACCACCACCTCAGCCTCCCCCGCCGCAGCCCAAGCCCACGCCACCGCCTGTATCGTCGGCTCCGCGCGTGGTGGACGACACCAGCGTCTGGCTGACACCGGGCTCGCCGCTGTCGAACGGTTCGCCGTCCAGGCAGCCTTAGGCGGCATCGGAAAGCCGCAGCCTCACCGCGCCAGCGGCAACCGCATATCGAAGCGCGCCCCCCCGCCCGCTTCGTTCGCCGCCTCGATCCGCCCGCCATGCGCATGCACCACGGCCTGCGACAGCGCCAGCCCCAATCCAAGCCCAGGCGTCTTCTCGTCCGACCGCGCCGTGGCACCGCGATAGAAGCGCTCGAACAGATGCGGCAGTTCGTCTCCGCGAATGCCCGGCCCACTGTCCGCCACACTCAGGACGGCTTCATTCGCCTCCACGTCCGCACGCAGGCTCACGCGCACCGTCGTGCCGGCCGGCGAAAACTTGAGCGCGTTGTCGAGCAGATTGGCCAGCGCGAGGCTCGCCGCGCCGCGCGCCACCCGTGCAGCCACGGGCGGCGCAGGCTCCAATGAAATCTCCAGCCGTCGCTCGCGCGCCATCGGCTCCAGCCGGCGCACGGCCTCTTCCGCCAGCACGTTCAGCGACACCGTCTCGGCCGCGTCGCGTTCCTGCCCTGCGTCGAGCCGGGCCAGCACCAGCAGCTCTTCGACCAGCAGCGTGAGCGATTCGACTTCTTCGAGCGAGGAATGCAGCGTCTCCACATAGGCCACCGGTTCGCGCGGCCTGCGCAAGGCCAGTTCTAGCTCGGTGCGCAACCGCGACAGCGGCGAGCGCAGCTCGTGCGACGCGTCGGCCGTGAACCGCCGTTGCGCCTCCATGCCCTGCTCGATGCGCGCCAGCATGGCGTTGAGCGTGTCGACCAGCCGGCCGATCTCGTCGTTCGTTCCGGGGTGCGGCAGGCGCTCGCCCAGGTTCGCGTCACCGATGCGATGCGCCTGCTGCACCACGTCGTCGATGGCACCGAAGGCGCGCCGGGTGATCAATGCGCCCGCCGCCCCCAGCGCCAGCAGCAGCGCGCCGCCGAGGATCAGGAACAGCACGCTGGCCATCGCCACCGTGCGGTTCACGTCGTCCAGCGAGCCGGCCACCTGCACTGCCAACAAGGAAGAGCCGCGCCCCGGCACGGGCACCGAGACCATGCGCGTCGGTTCCTCGCCGAATCCGTCGAGTGTTTCGAACACGGTCTCGCCCGCCGCGAGCCGCTCGCGCAGTGCGGGCGGAATGGGCAGTTGCGCCTCGCCGAGGTTGCTGCTGCGCGCCAGCACGCGGCCCTCGGCGTCGACGATCTGCACCAGCCGGTCGAGTCGCACGAACGAAGGCGCGCCGGGGCCGGGCGGGGCCTCGTGCACGATCACGGTGTCGCCCTCGCCGGCGGACAGCAGCATGCCCATTTCGGTCTCGGCCAGCGCGAGCAGCGCGGCATCGAGCTCGCGGTGCACGTTGCGCGCGAACACAAGGTAGGAGCCGAAGGCGGCGATCGCCATCACCACCACGATCACGCTGACATGTGCCAGCGCCAGCCGCTTGCGGAAACTAAGCATGTCCAACCACGCCGTCATCGGCCAGCGCCAGCCTGAAGCCACGCCCGCGCACGGTCTGTATCAACGGCGCGGCCGGCGGCGCGTCGACCTTGCGCCGCAGGTTGCTGATGTGCACGTCGATCAGGTTGTCGATGGCGATCAGGTCGTCCTTCCACACCTGCTCGGCCAGGCGCGAGCGGCTCACCACCTCGCCGGCATGGCGCAGCAATATCTGAAGGATCGCGAATTCCTTGTGCGTCAGGTCCAGCACCATGCCGCCGCGCAGCACGCGCTGGCTTTGCGGGTCGAGGCTCAGGTCGGCCAGCGAAAGCACCACGGGCCGCATGATCTCGGAGCGACGCAGCAGCGCGCGCACGCGGGCCAGCAGTTCGTCGAAGGCAAAGGGCTTGGTCAGGTAGTCGTCGGCGCCGGTGTTGAGGCCGGCCACGCGGTCGCTGAGCGCATCGCGGGCGGTGAGCATGAGCACGGGTGTCTTGCAGCCGCGCTGGCGCAGATCGCGGCACAGCGTGAGGCCGTCCTTACCGGGCAGCATCCAGTCGAGCACGATCAGGTCGTAGGCGACGACGAAGGCTTCCTCGTCACCCTCCTCCGCCGTGTGCACGACGTCGACGACAAAGCCCTCTTCCTGCAGGCCCCGGGCCAACAGCCGGGCAGCCTTGCGGTCGTCTTCGATCAACAGAATTCTCATGGCGCGAATCATGCCCCGGCTTCCTGACTGCAGGCCGCAGGGGTGCGCAAGGGCCAATCCTTAAGACATCTTCAGGATTTCTTGAGAACTTCTTAAGTCGCCCTTTCGTACCCTCGCCGAGAGGAGACGGGAGCGGATCGAGGGCATGGGGAAGGCACCCCGTGCGCAGCGCGCCCGTCCTCGCAACGGACGCATTGCGACGATGAAGATGAAAAAGAAATCCCTGTACCAGATGACGCCGGCACGCATCGTGTTCGGCGTACTGACCTGCGCGGCGCTGTGCGTCGACTCCTTCGACAACACCGCCCATGCCGCCACCGCCGTGGCAGCCGCACCCGCGCCGATGCTCGTGCGCCAGGGCAACCGCCTGAGCGTGCCCGCCGGCTCGCCGCTGCGCGAGCGCCTGCTGGTCGCCACGGTGGGCCAGGACGCCCTGCCGCACGAAGTAAGCCTGCCCGCCACGGTGGAGGCCAACCCGGCCGGCACCGTCAACATTCTTCCCCCGCTGACCGGCAAGCTGCTCGAACTGAAGGTGCGCCTGGGCGACACGGTCAAGCGCGGCCAGGTGCTCGCCACGATGGCCTCGCCCGATCTCGCGCAGGCGGTGGCCGACGCGCAGAAGGCACGCGACGCGCTCGACCTGGCGCAGCGCGCGCTGGTGCGGGCGCGCGGCGTGAACGAGGCCGGTTCCAACGCCGCGAAAGACGTGGAGGCGGCCCAGAGCAGCGTCGCGCAGCAGACAGCGGAGCTGCACCGCAGCGAAACGCGCCTGCGCAGCCTGGGCGCTGAAGGCAGCGGCGGGCAAGCCGGCCAGGTGCTGAAGATCGTCGCGCCCATGGCCGGCACGGTCACGGCGCTGAACGCGGCCGCGGGCGCCAACCTGAACGACGCCAATGCGGCGCTGATGACGGTGTCGAACCTCGACTCGGTCTGGGTCACGGTCAACGTGCCCGAGAACGTCGTGGGTGCGGTCACCCCGGGGCAGAACGCGGTCATCACGCTGGCGGCCTATCCGGGCCGCAGCTTCAGCGGCAAGGTCGACTTCGTAAGCGCGGTGCTCGACGCCGACACGCGCCGCGCCCGCGCGCGCATCGTGTTCGCCAACCCCGAGGGCATCTTCAAGCCCAACATGTACGCGACGGCCGTGCTGGGCGTGCCGCAGGGCGCGCAGCCGCAGGTGCCGGCCTCGGCGCTCTTGATGAACAACGACAGCGTGAGCGTGTTCGTCGAGGCCGAGCCCTGGACCTTCGTGCGGCGCATGGTCGAGCTGGGCCGCGAGGACGGCGACAAGGTCCGCATCCGCAGCGGCCTGTCCGCGGGCGAGCGCGTGGTGGTGCGTGGTGGTGTGTTGCTGAATGATTAATCTCGTCATCACCCAGTTCTTTCGCCGCAGGCACCTGGCCTGGGCGATGTCGGTGGCGCTGGTTCTGTTCGGCGCCTGGTCGTGGACGCAGATGACGGTCGAGGCCTACCCCGATCTCGGCGACGTGACCGTGCAGGTAACGACGCAGGTCAACGGCCTGGCCGCCGAGGAAATCGAGCAGCAGATCACCACGCCGCTGGAGCGCGCGCTGAGCAACACGCCGGGGCTGGCCTCGATCCGCTCGAGCAGCACCTTCGGGCTGTCGCTCATCAACCTGAGCTTCAAGGATGGCACCGACGACTACTTCGCGCGCCAGCGCGTGACCGAGCGCATCGGGCAGGTCAGCCTGCCTTCGGGCGCGCAGCCGGGCCTGGGCCCCGTTGCGGGGCCGGCCGGCGAGATCTACCGCTACACGCTCGAATCGGACACGAAGAACCTGATGGAGCTGTCGGAGCTGCAGCGCTGGAAGGTGATTCCCGCGCTCAAGCAGGTGGCGGGCGTGGTGGACATCAACAACTTCGGCGGCTTCACGCGCGAATTTCAGCTCGAGCTCGACCCGGCGCGCCTGCAGAAGTACGGGCTGGTGCTGAACGACGTGGTCACAGCTATCAACAACAACAGCGCCAACGCGGGCGGCGGACGCATCGCGCGGGGCGACCAGAGCTACGTGGTGCGCGGCATCGGCCAGATCCACACGCTGGACGACCTGGGCACGGTGGTGGTTGCGCAGAACGGCGGCTCGCCGGTGCTGGTACGCGACCTGGGGCGGCTGCAGTTCGGCCACCAGGAGCGCGGCGGCATCCTCGGCAAGGACACCAACCCGGACACCATCGAGGGCATCGTGCTGATGCTCAAGTACGAGAACCCGTCTCGCGTGCTCGAAGGCGTGCACGCCAAGATCGACGAACTGCAGGCCGAACTCGCGCCCATGGGCGTGAAGATCGTGCCCTACATCGACCGCGACGACCTGGTGAAGCTCACCGTCGACAAGGTGACGCACACGGTGCTCGAAGGCATGGCGCTGGTGTGCTTCGTGCTCATTCTTTTCCTGGGCAGCCCGCGCAGTGCGGTGGTTGCTGCGGTGGCCATTCCGATGTCGCTGGTCACGGTGTTCATCGTGATGCACTTCACCCGCATGCCGGCCAACCTGTTTTCGCTGGGCGCGATCGACTTCGGCATCATCGTGGACGGGGCCATCGTGGTGATGGAAGCGATATTGCGGCGGCGCGAGGAAGAACCCGAAGCCACGCTCACCGAGGGAAACATCCTCGAAACCGTAAGTCACGTGTCGGGGCCGATCTTCTTCGCCACGCTGATCATCATCACCGCGTACTTTCCGCTGTTCGCCTTCGAGCGGGCCGAGGGCAAGCTGTTCAAGCCGATGGCCTTCACGGTCGGCTACGCGCTGGTGGGCGCCCTGCTCTGCGCGCTCACGCTCATTCCCAGCCTGGCCTACGTGGCGCTGCGCAAGCCGAGCAAGCCCTTCGTCAACAAGCCGCTGGAGTGGCTCATGCGCGCATACCGCCGCGTGCTGGCGAAGCTGCTGGACGTGCCCGCCATCGCCTACGGCCTGAGCGCGCTGGCGCTGGCCGCGGTGATAGTGCTGGGCGCCACGGCCGGACGCGAGTTCTTGCCAGACATCGACGAAGGCGCGCTGTGGCTGCAGGTGCAGCTGCCATCGGGCCTGTCGCTCGACAAGGCCAGCGAGATGGCCACCGAACTGCGGCATGTGCTGCTCGAATACCCGGAGGTTTCGTACGTGGTGACGCAGCTGGGCCGCAACGACGACGGCACCGATCCGTGGACGCCTTCGCACATGGAGGTGCCCGTGGGCCTCAAGCCCTACAGCGAGTGGCCGGCCGGGGTGAACAAGGCCGCCTTCGTGCGCACGCTGACCGAGCGCTTCGCGCGCATGCCGGGCTTCGACGTGGGTATCAGCCAACCGATCATCGACGGCGTGAACGATTCGGTGGGCGGCGCGCACAGCCCGCTGGTGTTGCGCATCTACGGCGACGACCTGAAGGAAAGCAGGCGCATCGGCAACCAGATCGTCGATCTGCTGGAGACGGTGCGCGGCACGGCCTCGGCTTCGCTGTTCCAGGAGCCACCGATTCCGCAGGTGGTGATCGAGCTGAACCGCGAGGCGGCGGCGCGCTTCGGCGTCAACGCGAACGACGTGGCCAGCCTGATCCAGACCGGCATCGGCGGCGCGCCGGTGATCACGGTGTATGCGGAGAACCGCACCTACAACGTGGCAGTGAAGATGCCCAAGAGCGCCAAGGGCAACACCGAGGCCATCGGCGCGTTGCTGCTCAACAGCTCCAGCGGCGCGAAGGTGCCGCTGTCGCAGGTGGCCGACATCCGGCTGCAGACCGGCGAAAGCACCATCTCGCACGAGATGAACGAGCGGCAGATCACGGTGCGCGTGGACAACCGCGACCGCGACCTGGCTTCGTATCTCGATGAGGCACGGGCGCGCATCGCGAAGGAAGTGAAGTTCGACCCGGCCAAATTCAGGCTGCAATGGGCCGGCCAGTTCGAGAACCAGCAGCGTGCGCAGGCCCGCCTGGGCGTGTCGCTGGCCATCGTGGTCTGCATCATGGCGGTGCTGCTGTTCTTCCAGTTCGGAAAGATCCGGCAGGTGGCGCTGATCCTCGGCGTGGTGCCCATGGCCACGCTGGGCGGGCTGATCGCGGTGCACGTGGCGGGCGAAACGCTCAACGTGGCCACTGCCGTGGGCTTCATCGCGCTGTTCGGCGTGTCCATACAGAACGGGATCATCATGGTCGCGAACTTCCGGCGCGTGCGCGGCGAAGGGCTTGCCCTGCAAGCCTCGGTGCTCGAAGGCGCGGCCGAGCGGTTGCGCCCGGTGCTGATGACGGCCACGGTGGCATCGGTCGGCATGCTGCCGGCAGCGCTGGCCACCGGCGTGGGCACCGACGTGCAGCGCGGGCTGGCAACGGTGGTGGTCGGCGGGCTGGTGGTGTCGACGCTGCTCACGCTGTTCATCCTGCCGACGCTGTATTTCGCGATGGAGCGCGTTTTCGAGCGCAAGGGCTGGGGCACGCGCTCGCGCCGCGACCGTTAGGAAGGCTGGAGACACAACACATGAAGAAGACAACAAGCCTTGCGGCGCCCATGGCGGCCGGCATCGCGCTGCTGCTGGGTGGCTGCGCGGTCGGGCCAGACTATGTGCGACCGCCGCTGAACCTGCCCACGCAGTACACGACCTCGTCGCCCAGCAGCAAAGAGGCCGAAGGCGTGCCATTGGCGCACCTGTCACCCGAGCTCGACGTGCCTGCACAGTGGTGGCAGGCCTTTCGCTCCGAGCCGCTGAACGCGTTGGTAACGCAGAGCCTGGCGGGCAACCCGACCATCGAGGCCGCAGATGCCGCCCTGCGCGCGGCGCAGGAGAACGAAGCCGCCGATCGCGCCGCGTTCTGGCCCAGCGTGGCGCTGGGCTACTCGCCCACTCGGCAGCGCGTGGCCAGCGCGGTCGCGAGTCCGGTTTCTTCCAACGCGAACCTGTACACGCTGCACACCGCACAGGTAACGGTGTCGTACACGCCGGACGTGTTCGGCGCCACGCGCCGGCAGGTCGAGGGCTCGCAGGCGCAGACCGAGCTGCAGCGCTTCCAGAGCTTGGCCGCGAAGCTCACGCTGAGCAGCAACGTGGTCGCCGCCGCGATCACCGAAGCCTCGCTGCGCGAGCAGCAGCAAGCCACGCTGGCCATCATCGAGGGGCAGAGAGAAGTGCTGCAGGCCTATCGCAAGCAGCAGGCGCTGGGACAGGTGGCGCTGGCCGACGTCGATGCGCAAGAAGCCTCGCTGGCCGCCACCGAGGCCACGCTGCCGCCGCTCGACAAGCAACTTGCGCAGCAGCGCAACCTGCTGGCCACGCTGGCAGGCCGCTACCCGAGCGAAGGCGTGGCGGCGCATTTCGATCTCGATGCCTTGCAACTGCCTGCGGAGTTGCCGCTGACCCTGCCATCCAGCCTGGTCGAGCACCGGCCTGACGTTCGCGCGGCCGAGGCGCAGTTGCAGGCGGCCAGCGCCGCCATCGGCGTAGCGGTCGCTGCACGACTGCCGAACGTGACGCTGGGGGTGAACTCGTATGGTTCGTCGGCCTACACGCTGTCGGAGCTGTTCAAGTCGTCATCGCTGTTCTGGACCGTGGCCGCCAGCGTGACCCAGCCCATCTTCGATGGCGGCGCTCTCAAGCACCGCGAAGCCGCCGCGCGGGCCTCGTTCGACCAGGCGGCCGCGCAGTACCGAGCGACGGTGCTCGCCGCCTTCCAGGACGTCGCTAACACGCTCGAGGCCATCGACGCCGACACACGCACGCTGCAGGCGGCCCTGAAGGCCGAGCGCACGGCCTCGCAGAGCCTGGCGCGCACGCGGGCGCAGGTGCGGCTTGGTGACGCCAGCGCGTTGTCTCTGCGCATTGCGCAGCAGGCTCAGCAGCAGGCGCTGCTCAATCTCGTGCAGGCCCGCGCGTTGCGGCTGACCGACGCGGCCGCCCTCTTCCAGGCGCTCGGCGGCGGCTGGTGGAATACTGCTGCTCCATCGGCGCAGCTAGCCGCCTCGTCTTCTTCCCATTCCCCCGCATCGCCATGAACATCATCCGCCACGAGATGGGCCCCCGCTTCAGCGAGATGGTGACCGTCGACCTGGGCGCCGCGCGCCTGCTCTACCTCTCCGGCCAGGTGGCCGAGAACCCGTCGCTCGACATCACCGGGCAGATGCGCGAGATCTTGCATCACATCGACGACATGCTCGCCACGCAGGGCGCAACGAAGAAAGACCTGGTCAGCGTGACGATCTACCTGCGCACTGTGGGCGACTACGCCGCGATGAACTCTGTGTGGGACGAATGGGTGCCTGCCGGCCACACGCCGGCGCGCGCCACGGTAGGAGCGAAGCTGATCGACTCGGAATACCGCGTCGAGATCCAGGCCACGGCGGCCGTCGGGCCAGTGCCATGAAAGGTATGCGTCGCATGGTCGCTCTGTGGGCATTGACGCTCGGTGGCTGCACCGCCTTCGATGCGCACTCGTTCGATCACTCGGCCGGCTGGCGGACCGCGCAGGTCGTCAGCGTCGGCCGCGCGGACGATCTGGCCAAAACGGCCGACCATGATTGCGGCGTCGAGGGCGGTGCCGCAGCGCCCTACGCCATCGTGCGCTACCGCAACGGCGGCGTGCACACGCGTTCGATCGGCACAGGGCACTGGCCCACGGGCGCCTCGCTCAAGGTCGGCGATGAGGTGGAAGTGAACATCCTCGACTGCGCCGCGCCGCTGGCGCTTCTCGGTCAGAGCGGCAGCGTCTCGGGCACGCCGTCGCGCTGAAGCCAGCCTTCGAACTCATCCGACAGCCGCCGTGCCTCGCGCGTGGCCCGGCCCCAGGCGGAGATGCGTGCCTGCGCGTCGTTGGCGAAGTGGATGAAGTCCTTGCGGTCGGGCAGCTTGCCGTTGGGCAGCGACCGCACCCATTCGGGGTCGGGCGCGAGCACCACCATGCGGTCGAGGAAGCCGCTGGCCTTGTGGCGCCAGCGCAGGCCCTTGTCGAGCCAGCCCGGCACCACCGCCTGCTGGAAGTGCGGGTACAGCACGATGCCCTCATCGGCCGGCTGGTAGTCGAGGTGCAGGTGGTAGTCGGTGATGCCGCCGTCCCAGTAGGCACCGCGCGGCGCGCCCGGAATGTCGTGCACCGCCGCCAGCAGGAACGGAATGGAACACGAGGCCTGCAGCACCATGTTGAAGTTGGCCTCGCTCAACGCATGCTGACGCGTGCGGAAGTCGCGCGTGCCGAAGGGCAAGGCCGCGCCGGGCGTGGAAAACACGCAGCGCTCCAGCCACGCGCCCAGGCTCTTGCGGTGCAGGCTGTTGGTGGCAAAGGCGGCCAGGTAGCCGACCGGCGTGCGCGCCCTGCCCTCGCGCCCAAGGATGTGGCGCCCGCGCGATGTCACCACGTGCAGGCGATAGCGCGGATGGCTCAGCACTTCACCGATGCGCCCGCCGTAGAAGGATTCGAGGCTTTCGGCGAAACGCTCGCTGAGCTGGCTCGGGCTGAGCCTCTTCTGCCCCGGCGGCACTTCGAACTGCTGGTGCACGTAGTCGTGCTCGAAGCGTTCGAAAGCGGCGTCAGGGTTGGCCAGGCAGGCCGTCGACAGCCGCCATGCGCCGATGGAGGCGCCCACCAGATGCACCTGCTGGCTCGACTGCGTGAGCCAGCGGCCGAAGATGAAGCGGTCGAGCGCACCGAGGATCAACCCCTTGGGGCCGCCGGCCGCGCCGGGGATGGTGCGCACGTCCTGCGGGCGCAGGCCGTGCTGTTCGATGTGCTTGCGGGCCGCGGGGCCGGCGTAGATGCGCAGGGCTTTCATGCCTGTGTGTGCTCGAAGGGGTTGAGCACCTCGACGCCAAACCCTGCGAAATCGCTCACGTTGCGGGTCACTACGGTCAGCGCATGCTGCTTTGCCGTGGCGGCAATCATCGCGTCTTCATACAGCGTGTTCGAACTGCGATGCATCAGCTTCGCCCAGAGCCTGAAGGTTTCTGCATCCATGGGGAGAACGTTGTAGGAAGCTGCAACCAATGCGGCCCATTGCTCGATCTCGCCGGCCTTGGCGGCGTCTTGCTCGCGTGTGAGTTCGATGCCGGCCTGGATCTCTCCTAGCGTCACCGCCGAGAGATGAAGATCGCTGTCCACAATGGGCGTGAGCCACGCGACGACCGCGCCGTGCGGACGAGGCCTGCGAAGTTCGGAAATGACGTTCGTGTCCAGCAGATACATACCGGCCTCAGCGCATTGGCGTGATGCGGCGCCTGCGTGCGGCACCCCGCTGCGGAACCAGGAATTCGGTGCGTGCTTCCGTCGAGAGCAGCAGGTCCTTGAGCGATGGCTTTGCCGTGGCGTGCAAGCGCCGCCATTCAGCTGCAGGAACAAGCACGGCCACCTCGGCTCCACGCTTCGTCACCATTTGCGGCCCTTCGACGAGAGAGGCCTCGAGAAACTCACTGAAACGCGCCTTGGCGTCCTGCACAGGCCAGGTTTTCATTGCAACCACCCATCAAACTAGTTATCTGACTAGTTTAACAGGTGAGGAATCCGCTTACTTGCGCAGCCCCTGCAGCTTGGCAAAAGCACTCGCCATCTGCCCCGCGGGCTGCGGCGAGTTGTCGCGCCGGCCTTGTTGTTGCTGGCCGCGCCCCGCTCCTTCGAAGCGGTTGTCGCGCGGGCCGTCGCGGCGCGCAGGCGCCGCATCGAGCTTCATCGACAGGCCGATGCGCTTGCGCGCCACGTCCACTTCCATCACCTTGACCTTGACGATGTCGCCGGTCTTGACGACTTCGCGTGCGTCGTTGACGAACTTGTGGCTCAGCTGGCTCACGTGGACCAGGCCGTCCTGGTGCACGCCGAGGTCGACGAAGGCGCCGAACTGGGCCACGTTGCTCACGGTGCCTTCGAGGATCATGCCCTCGACCAGGTCCTTGATGTCGTCCACGCCGTCGTTGAAGCGCGCCACCTTGAAGTCGGGGCGCGGGTCGCGGCCCGGCTTTTCGAGTTCGCCCAGGATGTCCTTGACCGTGATGACGCCGAACTTCTCGTTGGCGAACAGCTCGGGCTTCAGCGTCTTGAGCATGTCGGCGCGGCCCATCAGCTCGGCGATGGGCTTGCCGGTCTTCACGATGATCTGCTCGACCAGCGGATAGGTTTCGGGGTGCACACCGGTGATGTCCAGCGGGTCGGCGCCGTCGCGGATGCGCAGGAAGCCCGCGCTCTGCTCGAAGGCCTTGGGGCCGAAGCCGGTCACGTCTAGCAGCTGCTTGCGGGTGGAAAACGCGCCGTTGGCTTCGCGCCAGCGCACCACAGCCTTGGCCACGCTGGCCGACAGGCCCGAGACGCGGCTGAGCAGCGGCACGCTCGCGGTATTCAGGTCAACGCCCACCGAGTTCACGCAGTCTTCGACCACGGCCTGCAGCGTGCGCGCAAGTTCGCTCTGGTTCACGTCGTGCTGGTACTGGCCCACGCCAATGCTCTTGGGGTCGATCTTCACGAGTTCGGCCAGTGGATCTTGCAGTCGGCGTGCAATGGAGGCGGCGCCGCGCAGGCTCACGTCCACGTCGGGCATTTCCTGCGAGGCGAATTCGCTGGCCGAGTACACGGAAGCGCCGGCTTCGCTGACGACGACCTTGTCGACCTTCATTTCGGGCGCGCCGGCCTGGGCGGCCATCTTGGCGAGCAGCTTGATGAGGTCGGCGGCCAGCTTGTCGGTTTCGCGGCTGGCGGTGCCGTTGCCGATGGCGATGAGGTTCACGCCGTGCTTGGCGCACAGCTTGCCCAGCGTGTGCAGCGAGCCTTCCCAGTCCTTGCGCGGCTCGTGGGGGAACACAGTGGCGGTTTCGACCAGCTTGCCGGTGGAGTCGACCACGGCCACCTTCACGCCGGTGCGGATGCCCGGGTCCAGGCCCATCACGACGCGCGGGCCGGCGGGCGCGGCCAGCAGCAGGTCGCGCAGGTTGTCGGCGAACACCTTGATGGCGACCTTCTCGGCGTCTTCGCGCAGGCGGGTGAACAGGTCGCGCTCGGTCGACAACGCCAGCTTGACGCGCCAGGTCCAGGCCACGCATTTGCGGATCAGGTCGTCCGACGGACGAGCCGCATGGCTCCAGCCCAGGTGCAGCGCGATGCGGCCTTCGGCGATGCTGGGCTTGCCCGGTTCGGGCTCCACGGGCAGCACCAGCTTGGCATCGAGGATGTCGAGCGCGCGGCCGCGAAACACGGCCAGGGCACGGTGCGAAGGCACACGGCCGATGGGCTCGTCGTACTCGAAGTAGTCGCGGAACTTGGCGATGTCGGCGTTGTTCTCGTCCTTGCCGGCCATCAGGCTGGACTTGAGCAGACCCTCGGCCCAGAGCCATTCGCGCAGCCCCTGCACCAGTGCAGCGTCTTCGGCCCAGCGCTCGGAAAGAATGTCGCGCACACCGTCGAGAACGAGCGGTACGGTGGAGAAATCGGGGCCCGGCTTGCCGTCGTCCAGCGTGGTGGCGGGCTGCAGGAAGGCCTTGGCTTCGACGGCCGGGTCGAGCGTCGGGTCGGCCAGCAGCTTGTCGGCCAGCGGCTCGATGCCGAATTCGCGGGCAATCTGGCCCTTGGTGCGGCGCTTTTGCTTGAACGGCAGGTACAGGTCTTCGAGTTCCTGCTTGGTCGGCGCGAATTCGATCGCGGCGCGCAGTTCGGGGGTCAGCTTGCCCTGCTCGTCGATGGCCTTGAGCACCGCCACGCGGCGGTCTTCGAGTTCGCGCAGGTAGGAAAGACGCGCTTCCAGTTCACGCAGCTGGGTGTCGTCGAGGCCGTCGGTGGCTTCCTTGCGGTAGCGGGCGATGAATGGAACCGTGGCGCCTCCGTCGAGCAGTTCGACGGCGGCCTTCACCTGGTTCTCGCCGACCTTGATTTCGGCGGCGAGCTGGCGAATGATTTTCTGCATGTCTTGAGCGCGTCCCTGGCAAAGCGCGGGAGTTTGCCATAGGCGCGGATGGCGTCCGTCCGGGCGGCCCGGCGGGCGTGTTACAGCATGCTTTCCGCTTCGGCCCGGGTGCCGGCTGGCGCCTGCGCCTGGCTTGGAACCACCAGCAGCACGCTCAGCCCGCGCGGCGCGGCATTTTCGATCGTCAGCTCGCCGCCGATGGCGTCGGCCCGGGAGCGCATGCTGCGCAGGCCCTTGCCCGTATCGGTGGAAGACGCGCTTCGCGAACCCAGCCCGCGGCCGTCGTCGCGCACCTCCAGCATCAGCAATCCCCGGTCGCGAAGGCCGAAGCGCAGTTCGACACGGGTCGCCTGCGCATGCCGCAGCGCGTTGGACATGGCTTCCTGCGCCACCCGGCAGATCTGCATCGCGGTTTCCGGCGGCACCCAGCGGGTGTGGGCCTCACTGGCGATGTGCCATTCGAGCCCGATGCCGAGCCGGTCGAACGCGGGCTGCAGCCGGTAACGCACGTGGGCCAGTCGCTCGACGACGGTGGCGGAAGTCTGGTCGTCGAGGTCGTCCACCGTCATCTGGAGTTCGAGCAGGCAGTCCTGCAGGGCCATCGACAGGCTGCCGGGCCCGGCGGACCGGGGGTCCTGGCTGGCCAGCAGCGCCACCAGCCGGGAGCCCACGCCGTCATGCAGATCGTTGGCGATGCGCCGTCTTTCGGCGACCACCGCCTGCGACGGCCGATGGTCTGCGGCACGGCGCCGGAAGGCAAGAAAACAGACGCTCGCGATGAGCGCGGCAAGCACGGCCACGTTCAGCGCCTGCAGCGCCCAGAAGGCGAACGGCATGCCATCCGCCGTCACGCCGATGGCCGAAGTGGCCCGAATGACCTGCGCGGTCACGGGCGTCAGGTGCAGCGCACCCGCCAGGCCGGCCCACATCAGGAGCCGCCGGCGCGAGACGCGCGTGCGCAGCCACGTCAACAGCACGCACCACGAGCCGATCGACAGCCACACGAACTGGTCTTCCAGGAAGTGCGGTAAAGAAAGGGCCTGCGGCGCCAGCATGGCATGGGCTACAGAAGCCCCCGGTGGGAGGCAAAGCTCACGGCCTGCGCGCGGGTGTGGGCGTGCAGCTTGCGGTAGATGTTCTTGACGTGCGCGTTAACCGTCTGGGCGCTGATGGTGAGCTGCAGCGCGATTTCCTCGGTAACGTAGCCTGTCGCTACAAGTCGTAACACTTCGCGCTCCCGCGCGGATAACGTCGCCTTGGTGTCCGGCGGACGCACCGGATTGACGTTGGAGCGCTTGTGATCGAGGTGCACGAGCAGCCGGCGCGCCAGCCGCGGGGTGATGGCGGCCCCACCGTTCACCACCTGCAGCACGGCCTGGGCATAGCTCTGGAACCAGGCGTTCTTGACCAAGTAGCCGGAAGCGCCGAGTTCGAAGGCATGCAGCACCTGGGGTTCGTCCTCGAGCGCCGAGATGACGATGATTTCCGCCGCGCTGCGATGCCGCTTGGCCTCTTCGATGAGCTCGAATCCGCTGCCGTCGCCCAGGCGGATGTCGACCATGAGCACGTCGAACTCATGCTGCAGCAGCAATCGTCGGCCTTCGCGCAGCGTGCCGGCTTGCCCTTCGAGCTGAATGCGCAGGTCGCCCAGCAATTCCTGGGCGATGACGCGACGCACGAAGGGGTCGTCGTCCACCAGCAGGACGCGCACGGGTTTGGTCTGTTGCCCGGTCAGGAAATCAGGCCACGGGAGAGTGTCGGCGGACGGCGAGAGAAGCCCGCCGAACTGGCCGGGATTGGCGTATTGCTTACCCCCGCTGCCCACATCTGTCAATGAAATGTCGAGATCGCTTTCCATTCCAGCCCCTTTGTGACACATAGCACATCTTGTTCGTGACCAAAAGTTAATTCATTTCTACTCAAATTTTTGGTTTCAGTTTTTTTGATTACTTTGGTTGCATTTTGTTTCCATTAGTCAACAATGTCCATCGAAAGTTGTAGTTTTTCTCTCGGACATTGCATCGGGGGGCCCTCCACCCGCGGCCCCCGAAACGGTGCAAAACACACCTTTCGCCATAGCCTTGCTCTACCCAGCACTGGGCATTTTTCGCTGGTTCCTCGACGCAGAAACTGCACCTCGGTCGTGACGGAAGCATTTCAAGCAGTGCCACTGACCGCTAGCTGATGGCCGGATCGATCCGGCAATCGGGTTCGTTTCAACAACTTTCGAGGAAGCATCATGAAGAAGACACTCATCGCGATCGCAGTGGTTCTGGTTGGAAGCGTTGCCTCGGCAACCAGCACCACGGCCCTCGCCGCCACCAGTACGACGACCGGCTCTTCCAGTTCCGCCGGATCCGTTGCAGCCAGCTCGGGCACGGGCAGTGCACTGAGCTACAACGCGGCCAATTCCAGCTCGTCGGCCAGCGCCAACGCTGCCGGCGGCGCAGTCAGCTTTCCGGGTCTGCGCATCGGTGGCGCAACGGCAGGCGGCTCGGCGACCACGCAAGGCCGCGTGACCAGCGTGGCTGCAACGACAGGCAATGGCGCCGCAGCGGGCGCTGCCAATGCCTCGGCCAATGCAGGCGCGACCGCCAATGCCAACTACAGCGCGGGCGGCCCCAACTCCGTGAGCGGCAGCGCAGGCGGAACCGCTGGCTCCACGACCAACAACACGGCCGCAACGGCCGCGGGTCCTGGCGGCGGTCTGGCCGTGGTAACGCGCACCTCCGGCACGACGTCGAGCTTCAATGCCTCGTCGGGCGCCGTCAACGGCTTCGTCAACGGCACGACCACCTCGGCGACGGCGGGCTCGACCGGCGGCTCCTTCGGCGTGACCAACCTCAGCTTCGGCAATGCCGCCGGCTTCAGCAATGGTGGCGGTACCGGCGGCCTGGCTGGCTCCGGCGCAACTGCATCGGCTCCCTGAGCCGTTCTCGCACCGGTTGTTGCACTCAGAAATGGGGAGGGGCTAGCCCCTCCCCGGCTTCCAAAGGAGTTGAGAACATGAAAAAACTTATTGTCCTGACCTTGCTGGGCTTGTCCGCGGGCGCCATGGCGCAGACCACGGCGGGCGGTGCCAACAACCAGTCATCGAGCTCAGCCACCACCTCGGCCCAGGGCAACACCCAGGCCGTGAACTTCAACACCAACACCCCTGCAGACACCCGGGCGACGCTGAACCAGAACGTCAACAACACGGGCGCCACGACGAGCACCGTCGACTACCGGGGCAGCTACACGATCAAGAACGTGCCGTCGGTCAACGGCCCCAACCTGACGACGAGCAACGACACCTGCATGGGCAGCACGAGCGCAAGCGCGAACGGACCGGGCGTCGGACTCAGCTTCGGCACCACCTGGACGGACGAGCACTGCAAGCGCCTGAAGATGAGCCGCGAACTCTGGAACAAGGGCATGAAGGCAGCCTCGCTCGCCATGGACTGCATGGACCCCGCGGCCCTGGCGGCGCTGGAGATGACGGGCACGAAATGCCCGCAGTCGATGACAGCGGACGAGCGCGTGACCGCCTACGGTCCGCAGGCGTCGGCCAGCGGCGCGCTCCCGGCACCGGCGCGCCCGGTGGCAGCAGCCGCGCCGGTGGCACCCGTCGCAGCGGCACCAGTGGCACCGCAACCCGTGGCGGCCGTTGCCCCTGTCGCGCCGGCTGCACCGCCCGCTCCCGCCTCGGCCCCACTACCGCTGCCACCAGCGCCCATCGCCGAAGTCACGCCCCCCGCGCAGCCGGTGGCCACGGCCCAGGACGAGCCTCCGGCGGCGGTGTCGATGCCCGTTGCCAGCGCTACGGTGACGGCAATGGATCCGGGCGAAGTGGCCGCCATTCGCGCGGCACGGCCGGCCGGCGACGTTGCGTCCGCATCGATGGCAGTCCGGCAATGACCGCGTGGAGCCTGACATGACCAGGACCGTAATCCTCTGGCTGGCGGCCTGCTGCACGGCGACAGTCGCGGCTGCAGCGGCCGCGCCCTCGCCGCCGGTGCTGCGCATCGAGCGGATGAACATGGGCAGCGGCTTGCAGAACGCACGGGGCACCGAGAACGCCGAGCCGGTCGGCACCCTGGGCGTGTGGCACGTGCCGCAATACCTGCCGGGCTTTCCGACAGCCGCGACGATCTGGCCGCGCGTGATCATCCTGCAGTGCGCGAGCGACCTGTGCTCCGGCTACGAGATCACTCCCGAAATGGGACGCGGCGAATACCTCTTCTTCGTACCGGAGAAGAAATAAACAGCGCAGGCCCGCGCGGCCGGGCGGCCGCGGGCTTGCGCTGCCTTACCCTTCGCGGATGACATTCCTCGCGCGCGTCCTGCGCGTCTTGCGTGCCCTGCTCCGCGCCGTTGGCACCGCGCTCATCGTTCCCCTGCTGCTCTTCGAGGAGTGGGGCTGGGAGCCACTGGCTGCGCTGGCGGCACGGCTGTCCCGCCTTCCCTTCTGGGCCGCGCTTGAAGACCGGCTGCGCCGGCTGCCGCCCTGGGGCGCGGTGCTGGCCTTCTTCGTGCCCGTATTGCTGCTGCTTCCGGTGAAGGTGCTGGCTCTCTTTCTCTTCAGCCGCGGCCATGCAGCCACGGGCCTCACCGTGCTCGTGCTGGCCAAGCTGGCGGGCACGGCCGTCGTCGCGCGGATCTTCCAGCTGGTCGAAGGGCCGCTGATGCGCATTCCGTGGTTCGCCCGCTGGTATCCCAGGTGGAAGGCCTGGAAGGACCATGTGCTCACCATCGTTCGCCAGAGCCGCCCGTGGCGCCTGGTGCGGGCGCTGAACCGGCGCATTTCGCGGGGCTGGCGGCGGTTCAGGGAAGGTTGAGTTGGTTCATTTTTACCCGGGTATATTGTCATTCCAATTTAACCCGGGTAATATTTGATACATGAACCTCTCTGAAGAAACCCGGCGCGCCCTCACCCGCCAGTACAAGGAAACCCCGCGCCCGGCCGGCGTCTTCGTCATCCGAAACAAGCTGAGCGGCCGCGTCTACGTGGCCGGCAGCCTCGACGTCGAAGGCGCGATGAACCGCGCGCGCTTCGAGCTGAACATGCCCGCTCACCGCAACAAGGCGCTCCAGCAAGACTGGAACGTGCACGGCGCCGGCAATTTCATCTTCGAAGTGATCGACCGGATCAAGGAACGCGAAGACCCCGATTTCGATCGCAAGGCCGAACTCGACAGGCTCCTGCCGCTCTGGCAGGAAGAGCTTCAATGCTTCGGCCCGAACGGCTACAACACGGCATGAGCGCCCACGCAACGTACGGCGGCGAGATGCCGCACGCCGGAGCGCATCAGCGAGTAGATTACGCACCTCGTTTCGCTTGGCACCCCCAGGAACAAAACACCCGAATGTCATCTGACACCCCACCCACCACTCTGACCGTGTTCTTCGGCTTCCAGCGCATCGCACAGGGCAGCAAGGCCGAAGTGCTCGACCAGCTGCGCCGCCGCGACGACCCCGGGCCGTACCTTGTTTTCGACGACCAGACCGGCACGCAACTCGACCTCGACCTGCGTGAGCTGTTGCCCGAGTTGCGCGATCACGAAGCCGAGCACCGCGACGATGCCCCGCGCGGCGTTGGCCGGCCCAAGCTCGGCGTGGTCGCACGCGAAGTCACGCTGCTGCCGCGCCACTGGGACTGGCTCGGACGCCAGCCCGGCGGCGCCTCGGTCGCGCTGCGCAAGCTGGTCGACGACGCCCGCCGCGTGAACGCCGAGCGCGACACCGTGCGTGCCGCACACGAGGCCACCTACCGCTTCATGACCGCCATCGCGGGCAACCTGCCCGGCTTCGAGGAAGCCACCCGCGCACTGTTCGCCGGCGAGGAGCAACGCTTCGGCAACCTGATCGAGCCCTGGCCCGCCGACGTGCGTGCCCATTTGCAGAAACTGTCGGCCGCAGGCTGGCCTCCCCAATGAGAACAACACCCGAGACAACCGGCGTCGGCAGCAGCGCCGACCCCAGCGGCCTGCAAGGCGTGCCCGTGGCGCCAGTCAATGCGCCGCGTCCGCTGTGGAAGGTCTTTCTTTTCTTCCTCGCGCCGATGTTGCTCAGCAACATCCTTCAATCGCTCTCGGGCACGCTCAACAACGTGTACGTGGGGCAGATGCTTGGCGTGGGCGCGCTGGCCGCCGTGTCGAGCTTCTTTCCGGTGATGTTCTTCTTCATCGCCTTCATCATCGGCCTGGGCGCCGGCGCTTCGGTGTTGATCGGCCAAGCCTGGGGCGCGCGCGACGTTGCCAAGGCCAAGGCCGTGGCCGGCACCACGCTTACCGTCGGCGTGCTGATGGGCCTGGTGATCGCGGTGTTCGGCGGCGCGTTCACCACGCCGATGCTGGCCGCGCTGGGCACGCCGCCCGACGTGCTGGCCGACTCCACGCGCTACGCCCGCATCATGCTGATCGCGATGCCTGGCGTCTTCGTGTTCCTGCTGGCCACCGCAATGCTGCGCGGCGTAGGCGACACCGTCACGCCGCTTCTCACGTTGGTGATCTCGACGCTCATCGGGCTGGTGGTTACCCCCGCGCTCATTCGCGGCTGGGGCGGTCTTCCGCAGCTCGGCGTGGCGAGCGGCGCGTGGGCGTCGGTGCTGTCCTTCATCGTGGCGACCACGTGGCTCGGCTTCCGGCTGCGCCAGAAAAAGAGCCCGCTCGCGCCTGACGCGGCATTCATGCGCAACTTGCGCATACAGCCGCAATTGCTGAAGGCCGTACTGCGCATCGGCGTGCCCACGGGCGTGCAGATGATCGTCGTGGCGCTGGCCGAGGTGGTGCTGCTTTCTATGGTCAACGGCTACGGCTCGAATGCCACGGCCGCCTACGGCGCGGTGAACCAGGTGGTGGCGTACGTGCAGTTCCCGGCAATCTCCATTGCCATCACCGCGTCGATCCTCGGCGCGCAGGCCATCGGTGCGGGCCGCGCCAACCGGCTCGGCGCGATCGCGAAGACGGCGCTGCTGATGAACCTGGTGCTGACCGGCGGGCTCGTGCTGCTGGGCTACCTGTTCTCGCGGCCGCTGATGGGCTTTTTCATTACCAGCGCGCCGGTGATCGAAATCGCCCAGACGCTGCTGCACATCATGCTGTGGAGCCTCGTGATCTTCGGCATGGCCGCTGCGCTGTCGGGGATCATGCGCGCCAGCGGCTCGGTGCTGGTGCCCACGCTGATTTCCATCGTCTGCATCCTCGGCGTGGAAGTGCCGGTGGCCTGGGTCATGAGCCACCGCATCGGGCTCGACGGGATCTGGATCGCCTACCCCGTGACCTTCGGCGCGATGCTGCTGCTGCAGACCGCGTACTACCAGTTGGTGTGGCGCAAGAAGGCAATCCACCGGCTGGTGTAGCCGCTACACCTTGGCCGGGGCGACGACGGATCACTCCCCGTCGAAGGCTTTCTGCGCCGCGGCGAGATCGAGCTTGACCATCTTCATCATCGCCTCCATCGCGCGGGCGGCCTTGGCCGGGTCCTTGTCCTGGAACATGCGGATCATGGCCGTGGGCGCAATTTGCCACGACACGCCGTAACGGTCGGTGAGCCAGCCGCACTGCACCGGCTCGCCGCCGCCTTCGAGCAGTTTGTCCCAGTAGTTGTCGACCTCGGCCTGCGTCTCGCACTTCACGAACATCGAGATGGCCGGGTTGAACTTGTACTGAGGCCCGCCGTTGAGCACCATGAACTCCTGCCCTTCGAGCTCGAAGGTCGCGGTGAGCAGCGAGCCCTTCTTGGCTGGGTTGACGTCGCCCCAGAGTAGCTTGTCGGTCACGCGCGAGTTCGGAAAGATGGAGGTGTAGAACTTCAGCGCGTCTTCGCCGTTGCCGTCGAACCAGAGGCAGGGAACGATCTTCTGCATGGGATCTCCTTTGCTTGAATGATGAACCTTGAGGTTCAGTATCAAAGCGACGGGAGGCTCTTGTCAACCCGTGCAACGCCTGTCAGTGAGAAGTTGACAGGCTCGTCCTTCCCGGCCATCAGGCGATGCGGTAGAAGCCCTGGTCGCTGCGCACGCCCGCATTCTTCGTGAACGCGACCGGATCGAAGCCTTCCTCGGCGAACTTCTTCTTCACGAACTCGGCGGCCGAGGCCACAGCCTGCTCGCTCGCCCACTCGACGAGCGTCACCACGTTGAATTCGCCGCTGCCGCCGGTCTGGTCCAGCACGTAGGTGCGCTGGCAGCCCGGCCAGGTGCGCAGCGTCTGCTGGATGCGGTGCATCTGGGCGATGAACTCGGGGCGAGCTTCGGCGGGCACGACAAACTTGTCGATGCGGAAGACGGGACCGGATTGGAGGGCGATGGCATCGTTCGACATGAAGCGGGTTCCTTGATGAGAAAAATGCGCACAGGACCTGCGCGCTGAAAGTTATTCTCAAACCTCAAGCAAAGTTGAGGTCAAGAGGTTTTTCTCCACATGAACGACGCACTGCAAAAGGCCGGCATCTCACCCACGCTCACCGTCGGCGAAGTCGCGCGCCGCAGCGGCGTCACGGTGTCCACCCTGCATTTCTACGAAGCACAGGGCCTGATCGACAGCACCCGCACTGCAGGCAACCAGCGGCGCTATCCGCGCACGGTGCTGCGGCGCGTGGCCTTCGTGCGGGTAGCGCAAAGGGTAGGCATTTCGCTTGCCGACATCGGCACGGCGCTGGCTACCCTCCCCGCGTCCGCTGCGCCCAGCCGCGAAGACTGGGCCCGTCTGTCGGCCTCGTGGCGCACCGAGCTGGACGAGCGCATGGCGCAGCTGCAGAAGCTGCGCGACACGCTCGACGACTGCATCGGCTGCGGCTGCCTGTCGATCGACCGGTGCAAGCTGCGCAATCCGCTGGACCGGCTGGGCGCCGAGGGCCAGGGGCCGCAACGCCTGCTGGTGAGGCGCGGCGCCTAGAAGCCGTAGAGCGCCGCCGGGTTGTCCACGAGGATGCGCCGCCGCGTGTCATCGCTGGTCGCCCAGGAAAACAGCAGGTCGTACAGCGGCGCGCTTTCGGGCCTGGGGTTGCGCCCCGGGTGCGGCCAGTTGCTGGCCCAGAGGCAGCGCTCGGGAAACTTTTCGGCCAGCGTGCGGGCCAGCAGGCTCACGTCGTCATAGCCGGGTGCGCCGGTCTTCGAGGTTTCGTAGGGCGCCGAAAGCTTGATCCACACGCGCCCCGAATCGAGCACGCGCAGCAGCGACTGGAACGACGGGTGGTCCGGCGCCACCGGCTCCAGGAACTTGCCGTTGTGGTCCAGCACCAGCCGGCACGGCAGGCGCTTGAGCACCGCCTCGTGCTCGGGCATCGTGCGGCCGTCGAGCTGCAGGTTGACCATCCAGTCGGCATTGGCCAGCCGCGCGGCCATCGGTTCGAGCGATGCCCAGCTCAGCACGCCGCCGATCATCATGTAGCGCACGCCGCGCATGCCGCCGGCGTGCAGGCGCGCGATCTCGGCATCGGCCACGTCGGGCACTACCAGCGCAATGCCGCGCGCTGCATTGCCGAACTGGGCCAGCGCATCGAGCGTGCAGCTGTTGTCGAAGCCATAGCCCGTGGGCTGCACGACCACGGCGCGGTCGATGCCCAGCGGCTGCTGCACCTGCTCGCGGTAAGCCGACACCGGCGAATGCGGCGGCACCCATGCGACGTTCGGAATCAACGGGAAGCGGTCTTCGTAAATGTGGACGTGGCAGTCGCAGGCGCCGGCATAGCGCGCATTCCGGGTCGGTTCCATGGGGCTCTCTTTGCGGGATGTGTGAGTCGGACGTTCAGGCGCGCGCGCCAAAGGCCTGCTCCCAGCGATAGGCCTCGGCCGCGTTCACCGCGCCCTTCGGTGCCCTGCCCTGGAAGATTTCGGCCAGCTGCGACACGGTCTCCATCGCCTGATGCTCGACAGCCGCCGGCGTGAGTCCGCCGATGTGCGGCGTGGCGATCACGCGCGGATGCGCTGCCACGCGCGGCGACGGCATCTGGTCAGGCGCGCGGCCCACGTCCACAGCGCACCCTGCGATCGTGCCGGCATCGAGCGCGGCGAGCAGCGCGTCTTCATCCACCAGATTGCCGCGCGAGGCATTGATGAAGTAGGCATGCGGCTGCATCGCGGCGAAGGTGGTGGCATTCATCATGTCTTCGGTCGCCTCGGTGGCCGCCGCGAGGCAGACAACGAAGTCCGACTGGGCCAGCAGCGCGTCGAGCTCCACCTGCGCGAACTCGAGCCGGCCTGTCGCGGTGTACGGATCGTGCACAACGATGCGCATGCCGAGCGCCAGCGCCACGTCGCACAGGTAACGGCTGATCTGCCCATAGCCGATGACGCCCAGCGTGCTCCCGCGCAACTCGCGCCCCATCGCCGGCACCACGGGCCGGCCCGCGTGGTAGCCCTCGGCCGAGGCGCTGATGTGCCGACCCAGGTCGATCATCACGCCCACAATCCACTCCGACACCGAGGGAATGAACCCCGCGCTCGCCTGCGTCACCAGCACGCCATGCCGGCTGGCGGACGCCACGTCGATGTTGCGAATGTCGATGGCGCAGCGCACGAAGGCCGTGAGCTGCGGCAACGCGGCGAACAGCGCCTCGTCGCCCACCGTCTGGCGGTAGGAAATGATGGCGTCGCAGTCCCGTGCCAGTTCGGCCAGTTCGCGCGACGAGAGATCGGTGTCCGTAGGGTTGAAGCGCACCTGCGCAATGGCCCGCAAGGCGGCCGTGGCGCGGTCGCCGAAGTAGTGGGCGAGCTTGCTTTGCGGATGGCTGACGAAAACCGTGGTCATGAAAAAAGACTTCTGCTCAGGGGAAGAAAAAGACTAGCCGCGCGGCGGCGCTACCGATTCGCGCGCCACCAGCGTGGGCGCAAAAACGAACTCCTGCGTCGAGATCGACGGATCCGACAGCCGGCTCATCACCCGCTCGACCATCACCTGCGCCATCTCGGGCACCGGCACGCGCACCGAGGTCATCGCGGGGTGCATCAGCGTCGAGAGAAACACGTTGTCGATGCCGATGACCGATACGTCCTGCGGCACCTCCAAGCCCGCATCGCGAAAGCCCGCCATCAGGCCGAAGGCCAGCAGATCGTTCACGCCGATCACGCCGGTCGGGCGATTCTTCGACTTCGCGATGAGTCCGGCCTGCATGCGGCCGAGCTCGCTCATCATCGAATCGCCGTATTCGTCGACCGGCATGCCTTCGATGACCTGCGCGCTGCCATCGAGGCCCGCGCTCTTCGCGGCCGCCAGGAAGCCGTTGATCTTCTCGCTGCGGCTCATGGTGCGGCCCGACGGGGTGACGAAAGCCAGCCGGCGATGCCCCTGATCGATCAGGTGCTGCGTGGCGATGCGCGACGACTCGAAGCTGTCGACCGTCACGTGGTCGATCACCGAGGCCCCACCCGATGCGGCGGGCGTGGCGCGCCGGTCGTAGCTCACCACCACCAGCCCACGCTCGGCGGCGGCCTCCACGTGCTGCTCGTCGACCAGCGACGAGATGATGATCACGCCGCGCACGCCATGCGCCATCAGGTCCTCGAAGAAATGCGCTTCCTTGGCGACGTCGCGGTAGGTGTTGCCGATCATGATGCGAAAGCCGTAGCGCTCCTGCGCCAGCGTTTCCACCTCGCGGGCAATGAAGCCGTACATCGGGTTGGCCATCGACGGCACCAGCAGGCCGATCAGCGGCGTGTACCCCGTCTTGAGCTGCCGCGCCGAGGTGTTGGGCCGGTACTTGAGCTCGCGGATGGCGGTTTCGACGCGCGCCAGCGTCTCCTTGGCCATGCGGTCGCTGCGCCCGTTCAACACGTTCGACACGGTGCTGGTCGACACCCCCGCCCGCTGGGCGACATCGCTGATTCTGCTCACGGCATCCTTCCTGTTGTCTCTGGTCTTTGTCTTGTTGCGGTCCGCTCACATCCCCATGCGCAGCGGCAGCCACGTGGAGAAGGCCGGCACCAACACCAGCACCACGAGGGTAACGAACAAGACGGCCAGGTATTTCATCATCGGCCGCGCCACGTCCTTCACCTGCGTGCCGGTGATCGCGCAGGTGGCGAACAGGCCCAGCCCGACCGGCGGCGCGAACAGCCCGAAGCCCATGGCAATGACCATCACCGTGCCGAAGTGCAGCGGGTTCACGCCCAGCTGCGAGGCAATGGGCGTGAGCAGCGGCCCGAAGATGATGAGTGCCGGCGCGCCTTCGAGGATGGCGCCGAACACGATCATGATGAGCACCGACAGCATCACGAACATCGTGCTGCCGTACGAGTGCGCAAAGCCGATCATGAATTCCGACAGGTACTGCGGAATCTGCTGGATCGTGAGCGCGAACGACAGGCTCGACGCCGCCGCCACAATGAACAGGATGCCGCCCGCCATCGACGCCGAGCGCACGAACAGCCGCGCCACCGACTTCACCGTGAGCTCGCGAAAAGCCAGCCACCCCACCACCAGCGCATAGACCACAGCGAACGAGGACACCTCGGTCGAGGTGGCAATGCCCGAGGTCACGCCCTTGCCGATCATCGCCACCATGACCAGCGCCACCAGCGCGCCGCCCAGCAGGCGGAACATGGGCGTGCGCACGTCGAAGGCCTCGTCGGGGTTGATCTTCGTGCCCACGTAGATGGTCACCGCCGCCAGCGACACCGCCAGCACCACGGCCGGAATCAGCCCCGCCATGAACAGCCCGGCAATCGAGATGTTGGCCACGAAGCCCATGATGATCATGTTGATGCACGGCGGAATGGTCTCGGCCATCACCGCTGTGCACGCCAGCAGGCCGGCGGTTTCGTTCGGGTCCTGCTTCGTCCTGCGTACGGCCGGCATGATGATGCCGCCCACCGCCGCGATGTCGGCCAGCTTGGAGCCCGATACGCCCGAGAAGAACGCAGTGGCCGTGATGGTGATGAGCCCCAGCCCGCCGCGCAGCCTCCCGAACATGCGCAGCAGCAGCTCGATGAGCCGCGACGACATGCCGTTGGCCTCCATCAGCAGGCCCGCCAACACGAAGAACGGAATGGCCAGCAGCACATAGTGGTCGGTGCCCGCCATCACCTGCTGCGAATACACCAGCATGGGCAGCGACGGATCGGCCATGAAGAACACCAGCGACGACAGCGCGAGCACGAAGGCAATCGGCATGCCCAGCGCCATGCCGCCGAGAAAGCCCGCCACGAGCAGCGCCCAGGGCGGAATGGCGTGCTCGCTCATCAACGTGTTCCAGCCCACCACCGCCGCCGTCAGCGCCAGCCCCACGCCCAGCGTGGACCACACCATCCGCGAAGGCCCGTTCACCGCATTGGCCAGCCCGAACAGCGTCATGAAAAGGCTGCCGACGGCCACCGGGTACACGTAGATCCACTGCGGCAGGCCGATGGAGGTCGTCATGTTGTACGAATCGAGCAGCAGCTCGCACGACGAGGCGAAGAGGCTCGCCGACACGCCCACGATGATCCAGCTGCCGAACTGGATCAGTGCCGGCTGCCAGCGCGCCGGCAGCATGCCGCGAAACAGGTCCACGCCCACGTGCTGGCTGCGCGCCAGCACCGTGGCCGCGCCGAAGAACACCTGGATCACCATCAGCGCGCGCGCCACCTCCTCCGCCCAGTCGAAGGGGTCGTGCAGGAAGTAGCGGAAGACGACCGAGACGAAGACGACCACCACGTCGATGGCCAGCACCGCGCCGGCCACGTACTCGGTCATGCGCATCAGCCAGGCGAGCCAGCGGCCTGCGGCGTGGCTGGCATCGAAGCCAAGCGCGGGTTGCAACGGAAGCGACATGCTCGACATGACGCTTCAGGCCCGGGCGCCGTTGATGGCGGCAAACAGCGGCCCCGTCTCCGGGTACTGCTTGGCGAAGCCGGCCCAGAGCTTCGTTTCCATTTCCTTGCGGACCTGGTCGCGCTCGTTCTTTGCCATAGGCGTGAAGGTGATGCCGAGCTTCTTCAGCTCTTCCATCACCTGCTGCGTGCGCTCGTTGCCGATCTGGCGCTGCTGCAGCGTGGAGTCGGCCGCGGCCTTCAGGAAGGCCGGGCGCAGCGTCGCGGGTACGCGGTCCATCGCGCGCTTGCCGGCCACGCAGACCATCGGGCTGAACAGGTGCTCGGTCATCCAGCAGTGCTTGACCACCTCGTTGAGCTTGTTTGCCAGCACCGTGCCCGCGTCGTGCTCGAAGCCGTCGACCACGCCGGTCTGCGCCGCCATGTAGAGCTCGCCGAAGGAAATGGGCGTGGGGATCGCGCCCATGATCTTGAAGGTCTCGATGAAGGCCGGCGTGGGCAGCACCCGCAGCTTCACGTTCTTGATGTCGGCCAGCCCCTTCACCGGCTGCTTGGTGTAGACGTTGCGCGCGCCGTAGTGCGCACCCCAGGTGATGATCTGGCAGCCCGTGCTCTTGACCAGCATGTCGTTGAGCTTCGGCCCCACGCCCGCCTCCACGGCGCGCGCCACGTGCTCGTAGCTGTCGAACAGGTAGCCCAGGTCGAGCATGCCCAGCTGCGGCGTTACCGTGGCCCATATCGAAGAGCCCGTGAGCATCATGTCGATGGAGCCCACCTTCACCTGCTGCACCACGTCGCTTTCCTTGCCCAGCTGGTTGTTCGGAAAGTAGTCGATGCGGATCTGCTCGCCCACCGCCTTCTTCAGGTTGGCCTGCATCAGCTGCACCCACGCGAAGTGCGACGAATTGAGGTCAGCCACGTGGGACGACGACAGCCGCAGCGCCACGGTTTTTTCCTGTGCGAAGGCGTGCTGCGAGAAACCCGCCGTCGCCGCGGCAAGCGACAAGGCGGACGATGACTGGACGAACCGGCGGCGTGAAAGCGAGGTCATTTTCTTGTCTCCTGGAGGGTTGTCGGGTCGTGCGCCCGTTTTGGTGGAACGATTTACTGTATCGATACACAAGAATGCCGACAATGCGCTTCCGATAGGTGTTTTCCTCCGTAAACGAGGTAAAGACCGCGCGCCGCAAAGCAAAAGGCAGAATGGAAAAACCACAGGACGCCGCATGACCACCATCACTTCATCGACACCCGCCGCCGCCCGCGCCTATGCCGTCGAGATGCATGGCGACCAGAAA
The DNA here is from genome assembly GCF_059416325.1 of Variovorax sp. GW821-FHT09D05. Classification (NCBI taxonomy): domain Bacteria; kingdom Pseudomonadati; phylum Pseudomonadota; class Betaproteobacteria; order Burkholderiales; family Comamonadaceae; genus Variovorax; species Variovorax sp. GW821-FHT09D05. The sequence goes on from NZ_JBWKOZ010000003.1 coordinate 78,291, forward strand.
TATGGACCCCATCCGTACGTCCACCACCTCGACGCCGTAGCCACGCTGCTCAGGCCTTACGGCGACAAGGCGCGCGTCATCGGCTACCTGCACGACGTGGTCGAGGACACCGAGGCCACGGTGGCCGACGTGCGCTCACGCTTCGGCGAACTGGTGGCCGCCTGCGTCGCGCTGCTGACCGACGCACCCGGCGCCAACCGCAAGGAGCGCAAGGCCAAGACCTATGCGGCACTGGCGAAGGTAACGGGCGACGAAGAACTGGCGCTGGTGGTGAAGGCAGCCGACAGGCTGGCCAATGTGCGGGCATGCGTGGCGGACGGACATCGCACGCTCTGGGACACGTACCACGGCGAGCATCCGACCTTCAGGGCCGCCGCGTTCAGGGCGGGGCAATGCGATCCGCTGTGGACGGAGCTCGACAGCCTGCTCTCTCCTGCGCACGCGCCCTAGCCGGGCTTGCACCAGACTCGCGCGGCATGCTCATCAGGTGCCGCAATCGCTGCCCAGGTCCGTCTTGCTGCGCGACAGCGGCCGGATGGCATTGCTCCCAGTGGTCAAGGGCTCGACCACCTCTCGGCGGAACGCTTTCAGCGCCTTCGGCGTGTCGGGGCCCGTGCGCGAGGCCTCGATGGCGATGCGCCCTCCCGGCAGGCGCCATTCCTCGACCCTGAGATTCCCCCGCTGCTTGAGCCCGAGTCGTGTCGTTGTGCTTTCGCAAGCCGCGAAGCGGGCTTGCAGTGCATCGGGAATCGGCGGCGGCGTGCTCGTCGATTGCACGGTGCAACTGCGCGAAAACGCGCGCACCGGATCTGCCGCGCCGGTGAACGACACATCGATTTCGTCTTTTGTCTCGTCCTTCGGCCCAACCAGCGGACCCGCCGGGCACTGGGCGCCTGCAAAGCTGGGCGCCGAAGGCAGCGGCGAGTTGCTGCGCAGCTTGTAGGTCAGCTCGTGGCGCGCCTTGCTCGTGCGCTCCCGCTCGCGAAGGATGGCCCTTGCGCCGACAACGTCCGTGGGCGCCTTCACCTCGCTGGCGTAGCGCACCCTGAAGAGGTCCGTTTCGATGTCGTTGTCGCCCGGCGCCAACCGAGCGAGTGCCTCTGCCGCGGTTTTGGGACCGCCCTGAGACGGATCCCAGCGAATTGCATACTCCGCCTGCGCTGCTGCCGCGCCCGATGTAAAGACACCGATGCCGCACGCCAGCACCATAACCCATCCGGTTCGTTGCTTCATCAAGGTTCCCTCTCCTCGGTGTGTTTCATTCTAGAAAGCAGGTTTTTTCGCCGCATTCCCTGGAAAGAGGATTGCTTGCGCACGCAATCCTCTAGGCGCGGCGAGGGTTCGAGAACTCCATCACCCCATCGTCCACCGCCCCAAAGCGCAGGCTGACAAGGTCGCGCGCGTAGTTCTGATACACCCGCCACGGCGCGCGCGAACCCTGCTTCGGAAACCTGCCCACCGCGCGCTGCACGTAGCCCGACGAGAAATCGAGCCAGGGCTCGGGTGTCAGCGTGGGGTCGGCGTTGCGCGGCGTGCATTGGGTGCAGCCGTGCTTCTCCATGTGATTGAGCAGCCGGCAGACATACGCGCAGGTCAGGTCGCTCTTGAGCGTCCACGACGCATTCGTGTAGCCGAACGACGAGGCCAGGTTGGGCACGTCGCTGAACATCATTCCCTTGTAGTTGAAGGTCGCGGCCGGGTCCACGCGGCGGCCGTCCACGTCGAGCTGCACGCCGCCGAGCACCTGCAGTTCGAGGCCGGTGGCAGTGACGATCACATCGGCCTCCAGCTCCGCGCCCGACTTCAGCCGGATGCCGTGCGGCGTGAAGGTGTCGATCTGGTCCGTGACCATCGAGGCGCACCCTGCGTTGAGGGCCGCGAACAGGTCGCCGTCGGGCACGAGGCAGATGCGCTGGTCCCACGGGTTGTAGCGCGGCGTGAAGTGCGTGGCGATGTCGTAGTCGGGGCCAAGAGCCTGCCGCGCGCCGCCGAGGATCATCCGCTTCGCGCGCTCCGGCTTGCGCCGCGCGAGGCTGAAGAAGTACATGGCCAGCAGCACGTTCTTCCAGCGCGTGAGGCCATAGGCCAGCCTGTCCGGCAGAAAGCGCCGCAGCCCGTGCGCGATGGGGTCCTGTGCCGGTCGCGCGACAACATAGGTAGGCGAGCGCTGCAGCAGCACGACATGCGCAGCCGTCTTTGCCAAGGCCGGCACCAGCGTCATCGCGGTTGCGCCGCTGCCGATCACGACCACCCGCTTGCCGCTGCAGTCGAGGTCTTCGGGCCAGTGCTGCGGATGGACGACGCGGCCCGTGTAGTCGCCGATGCCCGCGAATTCGGGCGTGTAGCCCGCCTCGTACCTGTAGTAGCCGCTGCACAGGAACAAGAAGCTGCAGCGCACCCGTAGCGGAAGGCGCTCGGGGCCATGCTCGACATCGACGCTCCAGCACGCATCGGCCGTCGACCAGGAGGCGCGCACCACGCGATGGTTGAAGCGGACCTTTCGGTCGATGCCGTGCTGCGCCGCCGTCTCGCGCAGGTAGTTCAGGATCGTGGGCCCATCGGCAATGGACTTCGCGTTCGTCCACGGCCGGAACGAATAGCCCAGCGTGTACATGTCGGAATCCGAACGCACGCCCGGATAGCGAAACAGGTCCCACGTGCCGCCGCTGCGCTCCCGCCCTTCGAGGATGGCGTAGCTTCGACTCGGGCAGTTCGCCTGCAGGTGGTAGCCGGCGCCAATGCCCGAGAGGCCGGCGCCGACGATCAGGACATCGACGTGCTGCACCTGCTGTCGCTCTTCTTCCTGCATCGACTTGTCTCCTTAGCTCTTGCTGTCCGAACCTCCTGCGGCGGGAGTGCCCCGGATCATCAGCCACGCGCTCACCGCACTCAGCACGGCCAGCCCGGCGCTCAGCAGCATCACCCAGCGAAAGCCCGCGACGAAAGATTCGGCCACGGCCCGCTTGACGGCTGCCGCCGTGGCTGCATCCACGCCCGGCGGCAGCGCCGCGCCGGCCAGCTTGCTGCGCTCGCCTTCCAGAAAAGCCGACACCTGCGCCGAGGCGCCCATCTCGCGCAGGTTGTTCGCCAGCGCCGCGTCGAAGGCCCAGGCCATGATCGCGCCGAACACGGCAATCGCCAACACCGCCGCCGCGCGCGACACGGCGTTGTTCACGCCAGAGGCCACGCCCGCCAGGTCGGGTCCGACCGCATTCATGACCGTGGTCGTCAGCGGCGCCACCGTCACCGTCATGCCGAAGCCCAGCACCACCACGGCCGGCAGAAAGCCGCTCCAGTAACTCGCCCCCACGCCCGGTAGCGCGAACAACGCAAAGCCCACCGCGGCAATCGAGGGCCCGATGACCAGCGGCATGCGCGGCCCGAAGCGGTCGACCAGTTGCCCGGCCCAGCCGGAAAGCGCGAACATGATGAAGATGAACGGCAGCAGCGCCGCGCCTGCCACGGTGGCCGAGTAGCCCTGCACCTGGATCAGGTTGAGCGGAAAGAAATAGAGCCCGCCGCCCAGTGCCGCATAGAGCAGCAGCGTCAGCAGATTGGCTCCGCTGAAGTTGCCGATGCGCAGCAGCCCCAGCGGCAGCATCGGCGTTCGCACCTTGCGCTCGACTGCGATGAAACCCACGCTACCCAGCACGCCGATGACCAGCGCCGCGAGCACGGCCGGCGAACCCCAACCTTGCGTGGGCGCCTCGATGAAGGCATAGACGATGCCGCCGAGACCGGCCGTCGCCAGCAGCGCGCCCCACACGTCGAGCCCGCCGCTGGCCGATGCGCCTCGGCTCTCGGGCACGTGGCGCCAGACGATCCACAGCACCAGCAGTGCCATCGGCACGTTGATGAGAAAAGCCCAGGTCCACGAGAAGTGATCGACCAGGAAGCCGCCCAGCACCGGCCCCACGGCCGCGGTGATGCCGCTGAAGCCCGACCACGTGCCGATGGCCTTGCCGCGCTCTTTCTCGGGAAAGGCCGCGCTGATGAGCGCGAGGCTGCCCGGCACCAGCAGCGCACCGCCGATGCCCTGCACCGCGCGCGCGGCAATGAGCTGCTGCACGTTGGCCGCAAGCCCGCAGGCCACCGAAGACAAGGCGAAGATGCCGACGCCGATCGCGAAGATGCGCCGCCGGCCATAGTGATCGCCCAGCGCGCCGCCCACGAGCAACAGCGCCGCCAGCAGCAAGGCATAAGACTCGACCACCCATTGCGCCTGGAAGGCCGTGGCGAGCAGGTCGGCCTGGATGGCCGGCAGTGCCACGTTGACCACCGTGCCGTCGATGAAGGCCATGCTCGAACCCACGACGGCCGCGGCCAGCACCCATGGCTTGGAGGCCTCGGGACAGGCCCCCTCTTCCGCACGGGCGCCATGCAGGATCAGCGTGTGGTCGCTGGGCGCCTTGCCGATCTGTGCCATGGGGGTCTCCTTCTTATGGGATTCCGTCTTGCTCCTTCCCCACCGGGGGAAGATTGATCAGGTCGTCGTGCAGGCGGTCGCGGCAGGATTCGCACGCGCCGCACTCACGCTGCGCGCCATCGCCGCGGCAGCCGCCGAGGTCACGCGCTGCGCCCCTTGCGCCACCGCGTCCATCCCGCTGCCCACAGCCTCGCCAAGGTTCAGCTGGCACACCACCGTGCGCGCCTCGTCCGAGCGCCGCAGCGTCCAGTTGAAGCTCGCATCGACACGCCCGCCGTCGACCGCGTCGAACTGCTGCAGCTGCACCGCGATGCGCCACACCGGCTGCGAGCTCTGCCGGCCGCCCTTGGTCACGTCGAGCGCACCCAGCCGCCCGGCAATGCCGCTGGCCAGCGCATCGCGCAGCTCGTTCTCGAACGACGCGGCCCAGCGGTGCTGCTCCAGCACCTCGACCTGCACGCTGCCGTTGGGCTGGCGCACCACCATCTGCGGCCGCGCGAAGCGCTCGGGCACGGCCACGGGCGCGAGCTCGATGTACAGCGGCGCGGCACTGCCGAGCGTCGAGGGCGCGGCTTCGGCGGCCGCCACAGGGCTCGCCAGCGTGTAGTAGTTGTCGGGCTTGCTCGCGCAGCCTGCTGCAAGCACGGCCAGCGCTGCCGCCGTCACGAATGCGAGGTGGTGGTTCTTCTTCATTTCTTGTCGTCCGGTTTGCCGCGCAGCAGCGACTCGGGATGGCGTTCGAGGTAGTCGGTCAGCACGCGCAGCGAGCCCGCGGCGCGCGTCAGCTCCCGCAGCGTCTGGCGCATGTCCTGCTGCAGCGGCGAATCGTCGGCCAGCGTTCGCTCGGCACTGTTCACGGTCTTGCGCACGTCCTTCATGGCCGCGGCCAGCTCGGGCGTGACGTCGCTGTTGATGCGGGTCACCGTCTGCTCGGTGGCCGTCAGCGTCTTGTTGAGCGTGGCGAGCGTGGTGCGCAGGTCGCCCGCAATCTGCTCGTACGGCACCTTGTTGAGCTTGGTCGCGATTTCCTGCACCTGCGACTGGATCTCGTCGAGGCTGTTGGCCACGGTGGGCAGCTCGATCGGGCTCCTGTTCAGGTCGATCTTTGCCGGCGGCGCCTTCGGGAAGAAGTCGAGCGCCACATACACCTGGCCGGTCAGCAGGTTGCCGTTGCGCAACTGGGCGCGCAGGCCCTTCTCGGCCAGGAAGCGCAGCCGCTCCTGCTGGGTGGCACGAGATTCAACGCCGCTTTCGCCGGCTCGGCGGCGCAGGCGATCGGGGTAGACCTGCACCAGCACCGGCATGCGGAACTCGCGCTCGGCGCGATCGAACTCGACGCCGATCGACTTGACCTCGCCGATCACCACGCCGCGGAAGTCCACCGGCGCGCCCGGTGTGAGGCCGCGCAGCGACTGGTTGAAGTACATCAGCAAGGTTTGCGAAGGCCCGTCGGGCTCCTTCATGGCGGCAGCTTCGTCCTGTGCCAGCGTGAAGGCAGCGTTCTCCTTGGCGACCGGGCCCATCGCGTCGTCGGGCGCCTGGAAGGCGATGCCGCCGAGCAGGATGGTTGCCAGCGACTGCGTGCGCAGCGTGAAGCCGCTGGCGCTCAACTGCGCGTCGATGCCGCTGGCCTGCCAGAAGCGCGTGTTCATGCCCACGAACTTGTCGTAGGGCGAATTGACGAAGACGCGCATGGTCACGCCGCGCCCGTCGCCGTCGAGTTCGTAGGCGGCCACCTGCCCGACCTTGACGCGCCGGAAGTACACCGGCGAGCCAACGTCGAGCGAGCCCACGTCGTTGGCGCGCAGCAGGAACTGCTTGCCGGAGTCGTCGCGCGTGACGATGGGCGGGGTTTCGAGCCCGGTGAACTCGCCCGCGGTGTCCTTCGACACGCCCGCGTCGGCGCCGATGTAGGCGCCCGACAGCAAGGTGTTGAGGCCCGAGATGCCCGATGTGTCGAGCCGTGGCCGAACCACCCAGAAGCGCGAGTCCGAGGCGGTGAAGCTCTCGGCCTCCTTGTTGAACTGCACCAGCACGCGCACGTGCGAGCGGTCGCGCGCCAGCCGAAGATGGGTGACGAGGCCGATCTGCACGTCCTTGTACTTGACGGCGGTCTTGCCTGCCTCCAGGCCTTCGGCGGTCTTGAAGGTCAGCACCACTTCAGGGCCGCGCTCCAGCAGGATGCGGGCCACGAGCGTGATGCCGACCAGCGCTGCCACGATGGGAATCAGCCAGATCAGCGAGGGCAGCCATTCGCGCCGGCGCACCACGCGCGGCTTTGGCAGCGGGGGCTGTGCGGACGGCGCCGGTTTGTCCTGGGGTTGGTCTTCTTCACTCATGCTGGTTTCTCGTCCCTGTTTTCATGTCCCTGCGCAACTTCGTTCTCCTGCAGGGTGGCCTGCGCCTCCTTGCTGTCCCACGTGAGCTTCGGGTCGAAGCTCAGCGAAGCCAGCATGGTCAGCACCACCACCGACCCGAAGGCCGCGATGCCCACGCCCGCGGTGATGACCGCGAAGCCCTGGATCTGCACCAGCCCGGTCAGCAGCGACACCACGAACACGTCGAGCATCGACCAGCGGCCGATCACTTCGATGATGTGATACAGCTTGGCCCGCTCCCGCCGGCGCCAGGTGCTGCCGCGCTGCGCCAGCACCACGAGCAAGAAAAGCACCGCCAGCTTGAACAGCGGCACCAGAAAGCTCGCAATGAAGACGATGGCCGCCAGCCCGTAGGCGCCCGACACCCAGAAATAGATCACCCCGCTCAGGATGGTGTCGTACTGCGCGCCGAACAGCGTGCGCGTGATCATCACCGGCAGCAGGTTGGCCGGTATATACATCATGCAGGCCGCTATGAGGAAGGCCCATGTGCGGTTCAGGCTCTGCCGCTTGCGGGTGTGCAGGTGCGTGCCACAGCGGCCGCAGGCGTCGCCTTCCTCGGCGTCTTTCCAGACGGCGGCGCAATGCGGGCAGGCCATGAGGCCAAGCGAGGCGGCGGTGGGAACCGGCGCGTCTTCATCGTGATGTTCGTGCCGCTCGAGGAAGGCAGGCAGCTTCATGCCGACGCCCCGTCTTCTTCAGTCTTGGGTTCGTCCTTCGGGCGGAAAGTCATTTCCCAGAACGCGCCCGGGTTGAACGACAGCACAGCCGTCAGCATGACCGTCAGCGCCATGAAGGCCCACAGCGCCGGCCCCGGCACCACGCTTGCCATGCTCGACAGCTTGACGATGGCCACCAGCACCCCGAGCAGGAACACTTCGATCATTCCCCATGGCCGCAGCGACTGCATGGCCCGCACCAGCAGCGCGAAGCCCACGGGCCGGTGCTCGCGGCTCAGCGGAATCAGCAGGTACGCGAGGATGCACAGCTGCAGAAAGGGAAAAAGAATGGTCGTGGCCAGCACCAGCAGCGCCACCACCGACATGCCCTCGGCGCTGAGCGCTATCACCGCGCCAGCCAGCGTGGTCTGGCTGCGCAGGCCCTGGAGCTCGATCTCGACGATGGGAAACAGGTTCGCAATGGCGAACATGATCAGGCAGGCCACCGTCAGCGGAAGGATGCGGCGCTCCTGCTGGCCGGGGTGCCGGCCGAGCTCTGTGCCGCAGCGCGGGCAGTGCGCCACGTCGCGGGGATGCAGGGGCGCACGGCTGTAGACCGCATCGCAACCCGGGCAGACCACGGTGTCAGGTACTTCCTTCATAGGTGAGTACCCTAACTCATTCAGCCGCCAGGACTTGTCGTCTTCAGGCGCAGCGTGCTGAAAACCGCTGCCACCGCGGCACAGCTGGCCGCCAGCACCAGCGCCACCACGGGGCCGTGGCCTCCGTGCGGGCTCCAGACACTGAAAACGCCGGCCAGCACCACTGCGCCCAGCGTCTGGCCGGTCAGCCGCGCCGTGCCGAGCATGCCGCTGGCCGCACCGCTGCGGTGCGCCGGCGGCGAAGTCACGATAGTGTGGTTGTTGGGTGACTGGAACAGCCCGAAACCCAACCCGCACAGCGCCATGCGCCACGCGATGTCGGCATTGCCCGGATTTGCCGGCAGCGCCGCCAGCAGCGCCAGGCCCGTAGCCAGCAGGCCCAGCCCGATGCCGCCCAGCAGGCCGTCGGGGTAGCGGCCGATCAGCTTTCCTGCGATGGGCGCCATCACCACGATGGCCAGCGGCCACGCCGTGATCAGCAACCCGGCCTCGATGTGGCTGCGGCCGTACACGTCCAGCAGCAGGAAAGGCAGCGCGATATAGGCCAGCATCTGCGCGCAGAACGCGGCGACCGAAGTACCCATCGACAGTGCGAACACCGGAATGCGCAGCAGGTCGATGGGGAACAACGGCACCGCCTGCTTGCGCTGGCGCTGCAGGTAGATGAAGCCGACGACCAAGCCCGCCAGCAGGATGCCCCACGCCGAAGCGTGTGAACCAGTGGCGCCCTGCACCGCTCCTTCGCGCACGCCGAGCCGGTCGACGCCCAGGAACACCAGCGAGAACATCAGCACGTTGAGCGCCACGTCGATCGGCGAGAAGCGCAGTCCGGCCGCCGGTGCCACGCGATTGAACGGCAGCGCCTTCATGCCCAGCGCGAAGGTGACAAGGCCCAGCGGCACGTTGATGGCGAAGAGCCAGGGCCACGATGCCACCGACAAAATGGCCGCCGCCACCGAAGGCCCGGCCACCGACGATGTGGCCACCACCAGCGAGTTGATGGCCATGCCCTTGCCCAGCTGAGCCGACGGATACGTCAGCCGCACCAGCGCCGCGTTCACGCTCATGATGCCGGCCGCGCCCAGCCCCTGGAAGGCGCGCGCCGCGATCAGCGTGCCGAGCGAATTCGCAAAGGTGGCGGCCAGCGACGACAGCGTGAACACCGCCATCCCGACCAGGTACACGCGCCGGTAGCCCACGAGATCGCCCAGCGAAGCCAGCGGCAGCAGCATCACCAGCGTGGCGATCTGGTACGCATTGACCACCCAGATCGCCTGCGACGGGCTGGCCTGCAGCTCACGGGCGATGCCCGGCAGCGCCAGGTTGACGATGGTGCCGTCGAGCACCGCCACGATCAGCCCGAGGATGATGACCAGCATCGCCCAGCCGCGCTCCGGCTGGGCCAGCCCGTCAATGGGCTTGTGGACTGTGTTGTTGTCTTCGGTCACCGGGAGCCCGGCGCCAGCGTGTACCGTATTCATCAGGCTTGCTGCGCCCTTCCTGTCTTTTCAGTGGGCTCGGAACGCACGCCGCCCAGCGTGAACCAGGTCAGCACCAGCGCAATGAGTGCGCCGCCGGCCATGCCGGCCACCATTGGCAGCGGCCGGCCGTCGGTGAAGAGACCCACCACCGCCATTGCCAGTGCGCCCGTCAGCATCTGCAGCGTGCCCAGCAGCGCCGAGGCCGTACCCGCGATGGCGCCGTGCATTTCGAGCGCCAGCACGCCGGTGGTCGGAATCACCAGGCCCATGAAGCCCGAGGCGATGAAGTACAGGACGATGAGCACCCAGATGTTGTCGCCGCCCATCGCGAAGTAGACGAACATCGCGACCATTGCCACGCCGCAGCACACCACGCCGAACTTGACGAGGTTGACCAGCCCGTAGCGTTCGCCCAGCGAGCCGGTGAACTGCGAGGCCGCGATGAAGGCCGCCGCGTTCACGCCGAAGGCCACGCTGTAGAGCGCGGGCGACAGGCCATAGTGGTCGATCATCACGAACGACGAATTCGCCAGGTAGGTGAAAAAGCCCGCCATTGCGAAGCTGCCGATGAACACCAGCCCGAGGTAATGCTTGTCGCGCAGCAGCAGCCAGTAGGCCGACAGCGCGCTGCCGAGGCTGCTTTCGACGCGCTCCGAGGCCGGACGCGTTTCATCGAGCAGCCTGACCATCATCGCCAGGCCCGCCACGGCCGCGATGGTCACGGCCCAGAACACGCCGCGCCATCCGGCAACCGCGATTACCGCACTGCCCGCAAGCGGCGCAAGGATCGGCGACACGCTGAACACCAGCATCAGCAGCGACATCAGCCGCGCGGCATCGGTGCCGGTGTGCAGGTCGCGCACCACGGCGCGCGGAATCGCCATGCCGGCCGCTGCGCCCAGGCCCTGGACGAAGCGCAGCACGATCAGCGTCTGGATGTCGGTAGCCATCGCGCAGCCCACGCTGGCGAGCGCGAACAGCAGCAGTCCCGCATACAGCGGCGGCTTGCGGCCCACCATGTCGGAAATCGGCCCGTACAGCAGCTGACCCGCACCGAGCGACAGGAAGAACGCCGTGAGGCTCATCTGCACCGCGCCAATGTCGGCGTGCAGGCTCCGTCCGATGGCCGGCAGCGCCGGCAGGTACATGTCGATGGCGAAAGGCCCGATGGCCGAAAGCAGGCCCAGCAGCAGGGCCATCTTGAAGAAGGGGGAAGAACGCATTGAACCGATTGTCGCCAAGGGCGGTGATCGGTGCAGGCGTGGGGTCAGCGCCCGGCTGGTGCTAATTCAGGGCAAAGAATCGCGCGGGCGAGAAGTTGTAGAACTTTGTTCGGAAGAACAGTTTCAACTTATTTGCCGGCGGGCCAGAACACCAGCGCGCGCAGTTCGATGCTGCGCCGTGGCGGCGCCTCGCGCGAACCTGTCGGGTCTTCGAACGCGGTATGCGCGGTGTAGCGCGCCACACCGTCTTCGCGCGAGTCGTAGATCTTCAGCAGCAGGGCCTCGTCGGGCCGCATCCGCGGGAACCAGTACCAGCGGTGCTCCGGGTTCCAGGTGAACGAATAGGTCTCGCCCACCTTGTCGGGGTAGACCAGGTCGCTGGGCACGAGGTCCTTGGGCGAGATGGAACGCGCATCGCACAGTGCGAGCGGCAGGCGCTCCACGGTGGCCAGCGGGCGCCACAGGTTGATGATCGCGAAGCGGTGCTTCAAGCGTTCCTCGGCTTCTTCGGGCGGCAGGTGGGCGTGCACCCGGCGCGGCGCGGAGACGAAAGTCTGGTCGTTGTGCACGCGGCGCACCGGCTCGCGCAGCTCGGCCGTGCGGCGCGAGCCCTGCGCGCTGTCGCGCAGCGTGTGGTCGAACACCACGATCTTCTCGGCGCCCGTGACGTCGCGCAGCAGGGCTTCGGCTTCACGGTAGTAGATGTCGCGGATCGTGGCGTCCTGCGAAAAATCGGCGAGCACGCTGCGATGCGAAATCTGCGTGAAGCCACTGCGGTCGAGCGTCAGTTCGTTCAGCGCCACCAGCGGGCGGCCATCGCGGATCGTCACGCGGCGCGGCTCCAGTTCGCCGGTTACCCACGGCGTGCCGGGCGGTGGCTCGAAGGTGTAGCTCACGGGCCGGCCCTGGCCCGCCTTCAGGTAGTTGAGTTCTGCCTCCACCGAGGGCAGCGTGGCGGCAAGCATCTGTCCATTCGATCCGACGCTCATGTGGCGTGACTCCTCAAAACGGTTCCTTGAACGGCCGCAGGTCGAGTTCCTGCGTCCATGCGCTGCGGTGCTGCACATGCAGCTGCCAGTAACTTTCGGCGATGGCTTCGAGCTGCAACAGGCCGTCGTCGCCGGCTTGTTCCACGCGCTGCGGCGCGTTGTTGCGCAGGCGCTCGCCGTCGATGCCGCCATCGATCACCACATGCGCCACATGAATGCCCTGCGGGCCGAATTCGCGCGCCAGGCTCTGGCTCAGAGAACGCAACGCAGCCTTGGCCGCAGCGAAGGCCGCGAACGGCGGCTTGCCGCGCAGCGCCGCGGTGGCGCCGGTGAACAGCAAGGTGCCGCGTGCGTGCGCCCCAGCTGCCTCGAAGGAATTGGCCAGCAGGCCGCGCAGCGCCTCGTGCCCGAAGATGAAGCCGCCCAGCGCGCTGGTGCGCCAGGCCTGCGTGAACTGGTCGACCGACAGCTCCAGCGTTGGCGCGCGCACCCCGCTCGCGGCATTGAAGATGGCCACGGTGAGCGGGCCCAGCGCCCTCGCCTTCTGCGCAATACCGTGCATCTCGGCCTCGCTCGCCACGTCGCCCGCAAAGGCATGAGCCCGACCGCCGGCCGCAACGATTTCGCCGGCCACCGCGTCGAGCTGGGCCTGCGTGCGGCCGGTCAGCGCAACGATGAAACCTTCGGCCGCGAAACGCCGTGCGAGTGCCGCGCCCAGGCCCGCGCTGGCGCCGACACCGGCGATCCATGCAACGGGCGATGGCCCTGAACCAGACGACGACGGAGATGGAGTGACGGAGGTGACAGTCATGAATGAGCACGAAGGCTATACCTGCACCCCGGGCCTCGGAACGATGCAAAAGGGATAACCTTATTCGGCAGCAGGTCGGTGCGCGGCGCTGCTTGACGTTGCACCGGGCTTCACTGCACGCGCCGCGCCCGCTACCCTATCGCCTTCCCGGACCGTCTACAACAACTCACAGCAATCGCTATCCAGGAGCAGCACCCATGGCCCTCGCACGCACGATCCATGCCGACCTCTTGCGCGTGTTTCTTCTCACGCTCGTGTCGCTGTTCGCCATTCCGGCGGCGACACTGGTCTTCACCGAATACGCACTGCGTTCGCAGGATGCGGAATTCCTGCAGGCCATGGAAAAGCGCATCGCCGGCGACGCCCGCCTGTCGGCCGCGGACAAGACCGAGGCCACCGAGTTCTACCGCAGCCATCCGCTCTCCAAGGCCTGCGACGCCACTGCGCCGGAAGACAGGAACTTCCACGACAAGGTGTGCAGCCCCTACTCCATGCAGTGGCAGTTCCACTGGGCCGACCGCGCCGCCATCTGGACCATCGTGCTCGGCGCCGCTCTGCTCGCGGCGGCACTGGTGCTGGGCGCGCTGGCCTTTGCCAACCGCGGCCTGCGCTATGCCAGCTTCGTCGCCGGCTGGCGGCTCATGACGGTGTCGAGCGCGGTCGAGGTCGTGCTGCAAAGCGCGATGCTGGTGTGGCTGTCGTTCTGGCTCACGGCGTACTTCTGGCAGAGCTACTACGTCAAGCTGATCGCGCTGGCGGGCATCGCGGCCGGGGCCGCGGTGTTCTATGCGATCTACACGCTGTTCAAGAAGCTGCCCTGGGGCAACGAGATCGAGGGCGAGCTGATCTCGCAGGCCGACGCGCCGCGCCTGTGGGAGCGCATCCGGCAATTGGCTGGCCGCGTCAAGACCACGCCGCCAGACCAGATCGTGGCCGGCATCGACACCAACTTCTTCGTGACCGAAGCACCGTGCGAGGTCAAGGGCCGCACCTTTCAAGGCCGCACGCTGTTCGTCAGCCTTCCGCTGCTGCGCGTGCTCGACCAGACCGAAGCTGATGCAGTGCTCGCGCACGAACTGGCCCACCTGGGCGGCGGCGACACCCGCAGCAGCGCGGCGCTCGGCCCCAAGCTGCTGCAGTTCGACCAGTACACATGGAAGATGCGCAGTGGCGGCCTCACCATCGTTGCGCACTACCTGCTACGGCTGTACCGCATGATCTTCTCGTTCGCCCTGGCGCGCGACAGCCGCGAGCGCGAATACAAGGCCGACCGCGTGGCCGCCGGCCTGACTGCGCCGCACGCCATCGTGCAATCGCTCATCAAGATCTCGGCCTACGCGAGCTACCGCAACGACGTCGAGCGCAAGCTGTTCGCGCAGAACCGCGAGCATGACGGCGCGCTGGGCATCGCCCGCTTCGTCGCGGATGGCCTGCCGCCCTATGCAAGCTCAGACGTGTTCATCGAGGCGATGAAAACGGCCGACGTGCCGCATCCCTATGACAGTCATCCGCCGCTGCTGGAGCGCATGCGCAACGTCGGCCATCACGTGCCCGAGAGCGCCTACGGCGCCATCGTCGCGACCGCACCTGAGGCCTCATGGGCCGACGACATCGAAACCGCCCCCGCCATCGAACAGCGCCTGTGGAGCGAGTACGAGCAGCGCTTCGTGCAGAACCACGAGCTGAGCCTGGCCTACCGCTACGAGCCTGCCACCGAGGAAGAGCGCGCAGTGGTGCTGCGGCACTTTCCGCCGGTGAGCTTCGCGCTGAAGAACGGCGAGCGCATCGACATCACTTACGCCGGCTTGCACCCCGGTGCCGATGGAGGCTCGACGATCGGGTGGGACGAAGTCAAGGGCCTGACCTACAAGGACAGCAGCTTCGGCGACACCCTCATCGTCACCCACCACGACAAGGGCATGCTGGGCGCGCGCACCACCAAGGTGAAGCTCGCGGGCCTTGGCAAGCAGAAAGAAAACTTCAAGGCCGCTGTCGGGCACTACTGGCAACGGCACCAGATCATGAGGGCACAACAACGGCAACAACAGCAGTCATGACACCCGGCGGCACCGCCGCCCCTCCCCCTTCCCGACAAGCTCCATAAAACCATCCAACACCGGAGACAACCAACCGTGAACCCCGTCGAACAAAGAACCATCTCCAAGATCAGCTGGCGGCTCCTGCCGCTGCTCATGGTCAGCTACTTCATCGCCTACCTCGACCGCGTGAACCTCGGCTTTGCCGGCGCGGCCATGTCCAAGGACCTGGGCTTCACCGCCGCCGTGTTCGGCAGCGCCGCCGGCATCTTCTTTCTTGCCTACTTCCTGTTCGAGGTGCCGAGCAACATGGCGCTGGAGCGCTTCGGTGCGCGCCGCTGGATCGCCCGCATCATGTTCAGCTGGGGCATCCTCTCGGCGGCCCAGGCCTGGGTGGGCGGCTCGACCAGCTTCAACATAGTGCGGTTCCTCTTGGGCATTGCCGAGGCCGGATTCTTCCCGGGCGTGATCTTCTACATCACGCTGTGGTTTCCGGCGGCGTACCGCGCGCGCATCGTGGGCTGGTTCATGTTCGCCATTCCGATCTCGACCGTCATCGGCTCGCCGATCTCGGGCTACATCCTCAACATGGACGGCGTTGGCGGCATGCACGGCTGGCAGTGGCTGTTCATCCTCGAGGCGATTCCCTCGCTGATCCTTACCTTCTTCGTGCTGATGTACCTGCCCGACGGCCCGAAGGATGCCAAGTGGCTCACCACCGAAGAGCGCAGTTGGCTGGAGCAGACGCTCGACTCGGAGCGCCGCAACCGCGAGTCGATCAACAAGATCTCGTGGAAGCAATCGCTGCTGAACCCGCGCGTGATCGGGCTGGGCTTTGTCTATATGGGCATCACCGTGCCGCTGTACGGCCTGAGCTTCTTCCTGCCGCAGATCATCAAGGGCTTCGGCGGGCTGAGCAACGTGGAGATCGGCTTCATCAACGCCTTTCCTTACCTGGTGGGCGCCATCGCGATGCTGTTCTGGACGCGAGCGTCGGACGCGCGCAAGGAGCGCAAGTGGTTCCTGCTGATTCCGCTGGCCTGCATCTTCGTTGGCCTGGTGCTGGCCGCCCAGACCAGCGCGCCCATCCCGAAGATGGCCGCCGTGACGCTGGCCGCCTTCGGCATCTTCAGCGCGCTGCCCACCTTCTGGACGCTGCCCACCGCCATCCTGAGCGGCACCGCGGCCGCGGCGGGCATTGCGTGGATCAACTCCATCGGCAACCTGGGCGGCTACATCGGCCCGACGATCTTCGGCGCGCTGAAGGACCGGATGGGCAACGACATCTACGCCGTGATCTTCCTGGCGCTGCTGTCGGCGGTGGCGTTCGGGCTTGTGCTGATCATCGGGCACGACTCGCGCACCGAGCAGGCGGCGCCTGAGCGGGCCTGATTCGGGTTAGCCCCAACGCCCCCGGCCCTGCTCCCCGTGCAATTTTTCACGCCACAACCGCTACCAAATGTCATCTAAATGTGGCGCCAGGGCGTTCTGCAAGGGCGCCCGTTGAACGACGCATTCCTTTGATCGATGTCTTTGCTTAGAAAGAACCCCATGAAGACCAAGCAGCTCATCCTCTCCAGCATCCTCGCGTTCGCCGGCCTTGCCATGCTGGCACCGAGCATCGCCTCGGCCGCGCCGTACCACCCCAAGAAGCACAAGGTGTGCAAGTGGGACGCGCGTCATCACCACCGTGTTTGCCACTGGGTGCGTTGATTCCCCCGGTGCAACCCGCTCGAAAAAGCCCGCTGATGCGGGCTTTTTTCATGGGCGACTGAAACGGGCTTTCAAGTCAATACAGCGTCGCCCGCTGCCGCGCCGGCAGCTCCCGGTCATACGTCTCCCCATCGAACTCCGACGCGGTCAGCGCCGAAAGAATCGCCCCCGGCGTCGGCACCTCGCGCTTCGCATCCGCCGGCACCGGCGCCCACAGCTTCGAGCGCTGGATCGCCCGGGCGCACTGGAAGAACACCGTGTCGACGGTGATCCGGATCACGCATTGCGGCGGCTTGCCGTCCATTGCGAGGCGTTCGAGCAGCGCTGGCTCGACCGTGATGTGCGCCCTGCCGTTCACCCTCAGCGTCTCGCCCACCCCGGGAATGAGGAACAGCAGCGCCACGCGCGGGTCGGCCACGATGTTGCGCAGGCTGTCGATGCGGTTGTTGCCGCGGCGCTCGGGCATGAGCAGCGTCTTCTCGTCCTGCACAACGACAAAGCCCGGCGGATCGCCGCGCGGCGAGGCGTCGAGGCCGCCGGGGCCGGTGGTGGCGAGCACGGCAAAGGGCGACGCGGCAATCAGCGCCTGGTAGGCCGGGTGCAGATACGGAACCTCTTTCTTGAGCGAGGCCTCGCCGGCTTCGCCGAACAGGGCTTCGAGCTTCGTCACGGTGTCGATGGCGTGCGGTGTCGTGGTCATGGCGATGATTCCTGAGTAAAGAGTGTGACGGTTCAGCCGGCCGTGCGCGCAGCATCGGCTGCGGGCGATGACGCGCTCCAGCCGCAGGCCAGCGCCGCCAGCGCAAGAAGCGCTGCAGCCACGCCGTAGATCCAAGGCGGCGACGCAACCGGCAGCAGCAGGCCCGCGATCAGCGGCCCGGTGCCGGCGCCGATGTCGCGCCACACCGAGCGCGCGGCCAGCGCCTGCACGCGCTCCGGACCGGGCGTGCGCCGGGCCACGATGGGCGGCAGCAAGGGCAGTTGCAAGGCGCGCAGCACCACGATCAGCGCCGCGCAGCTCCACAGCCAGCCAAGGCCGAAGCCCACGAGCGCAATGGCCGTGACGAGCGACAGGCCCACCAGCAAACGCTCAGCGCCGAAGCGCTCGGCCATGTGGCCGCCGACCGGGCTCAGCAAAATCTCCGCCAGGTAGCGCAGCGCCATCAGCACGCCGGCCACGATCACCGCGCCACCCGGCAGCAGGTCCTTGCCGAGGTACGAGAGGCCGACGATGAAGAGCCCGTCGAGCGTCAGCCCTTCCATGAACGACCAGCTGTCCAGGCTGTTGGGCCGGCTGAAGCGCCGCTTCGGCTTGGCCACGGGGTGCGGCGCCGCCGGCAGCCGCCGAGTAACGAACCACGCAAGCAGCGAAAACACCGCGAGGATGCCGAAGATCGTGCGCGGTCCGCTCCAGTGCGCCAGCAGCGCACCCAGCGGCAGCGCCAGCACCGGCCCCACCGCGATGAAGGCCCGCGAGCGCCCGTTGCGCCGAGCCGCACCCACCGGGTCGACCGTGGCCAGCGCCTGTGTCGACAGGTTCAGCGCCGCGAAGCACAGGCCCCACATCAGCCGCAGCGGCAGCAGCGCCCAGAAGCCCGAGAGCGTGGCGTAGCCGAGTCCGCACACTGCCGCTGCCAGGACGGCGATGGTGCAGGTCAGCCGGTCGCCGTTGCGGGCGTAGAAGCGTGCAACGAATCCATAGCCGGCAATGCGCACCAGCCGGTTGGCCGCGAGCAGCATGCCGGCCTCGGCCAGCGTCACGCCGAACTCGCTGGCATACATCGGCAGCAGCAGGTAGAGCACGACGTCGGCCGGCAGCGAAAGACCGAGCGCCATCGCCGCGTGGCGGGAATTCAGGTCAGTGGGGGTGGGGTTGGAAGCGAGGGGTATGCGTGACATCGAGCCCTGATGGTGCGCCGCCACATGCCACCCCGACAAACGACATTAACGCCCGCCATGCGTGAGAAAATCGCACGCATGCCGCTTCGAGAGCCTCCCCTCAACGCCGTGCGAGCCTTTGCCGCTGCGGCGCGCCACCTCAGCTTCACTCGCGCAGCGCTCGAACTGCATGTCACGCACAGCGCGGTCAGCCGGCAGATCAAGAGCCTGGAAGAGTTCCTTGGCGTCGAGCTGTTCGAACGGCGCATCCGCCAGGTCGCGCTGACTGCCGAGGGGCAGCAGTTCTTCGCGGAGGTGGAGCCGGCGCTTGCGCAGATCGGCGCGGCGGCGCGCTCGCTGCAATTGCAGGGGCCCGCCCGGGCGGTGCGGATCAACGTGCGCCCTTCTTTCGCGGTGCGCTGGCTCATTCCGCGCCTGCCTTCCTTCGTCGAGCGCTATCCCGACATCGAGCCGCAGGTTGTCACCAGTACCGTCATGCCTGAGCAGGCCATCGACAGCTTCGACATCGCGGTGCGCCGCGGGCTAGACGGCTGGCCGCCTTCGATCGAAGTGCAGCCCTTTCTCGAAGACGAGGTGCTGGTGGTCGGCGCGCCCGCGTTGTTCGAGACGCATCCGTTGCCCGACCTGCGCGCCCTCGCCTCGCACGTGCTGCTGTCGGCCAAGACGCGCAAGGACGACTGGGACGCCTGGAAGAAGCAGGTCGGCGCCCCGCGCACCCGTCCGGCGGGCCGGCTGCAGTTCGACCACCTGCACTTCGTACTCCAGGCCGCGGTCGACGGACTGGGCGTTGCGCTGGCGCCGACCTCGCTGGTGTCGCACGACCTGGCCTCGGGCCGCCTGCAATCGCCGCTGCCTGCGCTGCGCATGACGCTGGAGCGTTATTACTACGGCCTGGCGCCCGACGCCGCACCGGAGGCGGCGTACGTGGCCGAGTGGTTCGAGGAAATGCAGGCCGAAGGCGCCTAATCAGCCGACGAGCGAGCGGATCACCTCCGACACGCCCACCTTGCCTCTGCGCACGCTCGCATCGCTTCCCTCGAAGCGAATCCATCCTTCGTTGAAGCCGTCGAGCATCTGGATGCGCGGCACCGGGTCGCGCATGCCCTGCGCGCGGAAGATCGCGCCCCAGGTCTCACGCGGCACCACCTCCGCGTGCACCGGGCGGCCCAATACCTGCGAGAGCGCAGCTGCAATCGCGTGCTGCGTCAGCCGCTCGGGGCCTTCGAGTTCGACGATGCGCGGCGCCTCGCCTTCTTGTACAAGGAGTTCAGCGGCAGCGCTGCCCACATCGGCCGTGGCCACCATCGGCACGGCCCGCTCCAGCGGCTGCAGGTAGCTCGACAGCACACCCTGCTCGCGGGCCTGAGCAATGTCCCAGCGCAGGTTCTCAAGGAACCACGCCGGCCGCAGGAACGTGACCGGAAACGGCAGCGTGCGAAGCGCTTCTTCCATCAACGTGCGCTGACTCAGCAGATTGGGCTGCGCGGCCTGTGCGCCGACGGTCGACAGGCACACCACGCGCGGCGGCCGGGCGGTGTCGAGTGCCTGGCGCACCGCGGCGTTCTCGGCCCTGGCCTCTGGAAAACCCGGCTCGGGGTCGAAGTTCGGCGGCGGCAGCACGAAGACGCCGGCCGTACCCGCGAAGGCCCGCGCCAATGCCGCGGCATCGTCCATCGCTGCGATGGCGACCTCGCAGCCGAGCTCCGCCCAGACACGGCCCTTGGCTTCGTCGCGGACGACCGCGCGAACGGGCTTGCCCTGGGCCAGCAAAGCGCGCGCGACGGCGCCGCCGACCTGGCCCGTGATTCCGGTAATTGCGTACATGAGACTTTCTTTCTTCACTTGATTGCGATGGAGCGAATCGTAGAAACGCTTCATCTTTGAGTAAAGCGACCTCAAGGCATATCATTCGTGACAACAGATCACGAATAAGAAAATGACTCTCGACGGACGCCTTCTCTCCAACGTCAGTGTGCTGGCCGCCGTGGTCGAAGGCGGCAGCTTCGCCAGCGCCGCCAACGCACTCGGCCTCACGCCCTCCGGTGTGAGCCGCGCCATTGCCCGGCTCGAGGGCCGCATCGGCGTGCGGCTGTTCGACCGCACGACCCGCTCGCTGAACCTCACCGACGAGGGCCGGCTGCTCTACGCCAACATCAATCCGCTGGTGCTCGGCATCGAGGACGCAGTGACGATCGCTTCGGGCGCATCCGGCGCGGTGCGCGGGCGCCTGCGCGTCAACACCGACGCATTCACCTCTCGCCTGCTGCTGGCGCGGCACCTGCCGCGCTTTCTTGCGCTGTACCCCGAGCTCACGCTGGAGCTGATCGCCCGCGACCAGCTCGGCGACCTGGTGGCCGAGGGCTTCGACATCGCCGTGCGCTTCGGCGAGCCGCCGTCGTCGTCGCTGGTGGCCCGCAAGCTGATGGACTCGCGCGTGGTCACCGTGGCCACGCCGGCCTACCTGGCGCGGCACGGCCACCCTGCCAAGCCAGCAGACCTCGTCGGCCATGCCTGCCTGCAGGTACGCAACCCGGCCACGGGGCAGCCCTATACGTGGGAGTTCCAGCGCGGACGCAAGCTCGTGAAGGTGCCGGCCACCGGACGACTGCTGCTCACCGACCCGGGCACCGTGCTGGAGACGGTGCTCGCCGGCATCTGTGTGGCGCAGATCAAGGCCGTGGGCATTCAGCCGCAGCTCGACGGCGGCGAGTTGGTCGATCTGTTTCCTGATTGGCCCGATGAGCGGCTTCCGCTCTATGCGCTCTATCCGTCGCGCCACCTGCCGGCCGCGAAGGTACGTGCGTTCATCGATTTCGTGATGGAGGTCGTCGCGCCTTCGCCTGCATCGAAGCCGAAGCCGCGGCGCTGATGCTCGCGCGTCCGGAAACGGCCAGCGACATGAGCCCTCCGACCGCACGATGAGGGCATGACCGATACAACACTCACAACACCGCTCCCCCGCTCCTTCCTGAACCTCGCGTGGTCCAACCTCGCCGCGCAGTCCGCCGAGCAACTGAGCCTTGCGGCCGTGCCGCTGGTCGCCGTGCTGGCACTCGGCGCAGGGCCGGGCGAAATCGGTTTTCTCGCGGCGGTGCAGACGCTGCCCTTCCTGCTGGTCTCGATGCCCATGGGCCTGCTCGCGGACCGCATGTCGCGGCGACAGTTGATGGTTTGGGCCGAGGGGCTGCGAGCGGTCTCGCTGCTGGTGCTGCTGGCGATGGTGTTCGCGTCGAAGCTCAGCATCGGCTGGCTGGCGGTACTCGGTTTCCTGGGTGCCGTCGGCACCGTGGGCTTCAGCGTCGCGGCGCCCGCGCTGGTGCCGGCGCTCGTGCCGCGCGAGGCACTGGCATTGGCCAACGGGCGGCTCGAACTGGCGCGCAGTGCCGCGTTCACCGCCGGCCCCGCGCTTGCGGGTGCACTGGTGGCGTGGGCCGGTGCTCCTGCTGCGTTCGTGCTGGCAGCAGTGCTGTCGGTGGCGGCCGTGGGCCTGCTGCTGCGATTGACCGAAGCACCGCGCGCACCCGCCTCCGGACGGCATCCGCTGCTCGAAGTGCGCGACGGCGCGCGCTTTGTCTGGCAGCACGACATGCTGCGCCCGATGCTGATGACCGGCGCGGTGTTCAACATCTCATGGTTCGTGCTGCAGGCCGGGTATGTGCCCTATGCAGTGCGGGTGCTCGGCCTCGGCGCGCAGGCGGTCGGCTTCACGCTGGCGATGTACGGCGCGGGCATGGTCGTTGGCGCGCTGCTCACGCCGCGCGTTGTGGCGCGCCTGCCCTTCGGCCGCGCGATCCAGGTCGGCCCCGCGGTCGCGGTTGTTGCAGCAGCGACGATGGCAGCCACGCTCCTGGTGCCGACCGCCGCGCTGGCCGCGCTCTCGTTCTTCCTGTTCGGCGCGGGGCCGATGGTCTGGGTCATCACCTCGACCACGCTACGCCAGAGCGTGACGGCTTCGACCATGCTGGGCCGGGTGTCGGCCGTGTTCCTCACGATCAATGCGGGAGCGCGGCCCATCGGCGCGGCGCTCGGCGGCCTGGTTGGTGCGGCCTGGGGCGAGCCGGCGTGCCTGCTGCTGGCGCTTGCCGGGTTCGTTCTGCAGGCGGCGATCATCTTCGCGTCGCGCATCGCGGGGCTGCACCGGTTGCCTGTGCCGGCCACCTGAGCTTCGTTTACTCCAGGTCGGGAAGCACCATCGACTCCAGAGAATCGAGCGGCAGCCAGCCATCCGGTACGTCAACCAGAGCGGACTCCTGCGCACGAACTCTGGTAGGCCTCCTTACAGGCTTCTTGGCCAGCGGATCGACAGTGGAAAGCGAGAACACCCTCCTGACCGGACCGCCCGTGAAACTGAGCCCGGTGAGTCGCTCGACTTCATTGATCTGGACCTGGAAGGTCTTGTAGGCATCGAAAGGAATCTCGCGTGCAGCCTCGATGCCAAATTCCTCGATCACACCGGACTGATCGAGGATGTAGGCCGTGGCAAACAGCTTGCCGCTTGCCGTGATCGCCGCGACGACTTTCCAGAAGCGAACCGGATACTGGATCTTCGGGTACTTGTCCCAGACCGGGTCGCTTTCTTCGAGGATGGGGCCTGTGATGACCTGGGCCCTGAACTTGTCGAGCTTGATCGCGTCCTCGAAGATGTGGCGTTCGATGCCCTGCCAGAGCTCCTTGTTCTGATTGAACTTGGAATGCTGGGGCGTGCAGTTGCTCCAGTGGCAGGTATCTGCCGCAGTGGTGAGCGCAGCCAGGCGGGTGGCTCCGTATTCCATGTCCTCGCGGCGCGTCAGATGGCCACGGTCGAACTGGTTGTTCTCGTAGTAGAAGTTGGTCAGCTGTGCGCTTGCGGGAATCCGCGGGTCCTGCCTCCACACATCCGCCGGCCGGGCCAGTTCGAACCGGCCGCTGAAGTCGACGTTGGCTGCCGAGTAGAGAGCCAGCCGCCTTGCCTTGTGCATCACGAGGCTGTAGCCGTGATAGTTCAGCACGTTCTCGCCCGGGGGGCCGTCCACCAGTTCTACCGTCTCCTTCGCAAGAGCCTTGCCAAGCAGCGGCAGATGCACCGACATCTCGGGCTTGCCCGGCGCGAGGAACCCGGCTTCGAAGCCTTTGCGATCGTCGTACTTCGCATTGAAGGGCACGTCGATGGCGGGGGCTGGTTTCTTCGCCTTGGCACGTGCGGCTTCTTCGAAAACGCTTTGCGACTCGCGGGCAGCGGGACCGGATCGGAGGACGGAGACGCTTCCATCCGATTCGATGCCGAGCGTCACCGTGAGGGTCCTTCTTCCACCAGATTGCATGTCGTTCATGGTCGTCTTCCGGGTTGGGGTTTGTTGAATGAGCGGACCGGGAAGCGGCAAGCTCCCGGCAGCATGGGTCGCCGTTGACTGCAGCAGGTCGACGGAAGGAAGCATCAGCCGCGAGTTTTCCGGCGTGGCGCCGAAGACCGGCTGGAGCAACGGATGCGCGGGAAGGGCTGCATGAAGCGTCTCGACGATGCGGGAAACGCGGATGCCCTCGTTGGCAATCCACTTGATGTCCTGCTCGCCGTCTTTTGCGGGGTCGTAGTCG
Source organism: Variovorax sp. GW821-FHT09D05 (assembly GCF_059416325.1). Classification (NCBI taxonomy): domain Bacteria; kingdom Pseudomonadati; phylum Pseudomonadota; class Betaproteobacteria; order Burkholderiales; family Comamonadaceae; genus Variovorax; species Variovorax sp. GW821-FHT09D05. The sequence continues at coordinate 102,139 of NZ_JBWKOZ010000003.1, forward strand.
CGGCCTGAGATGGTTTGCGTACGGCCATCTCTTTCATCCGGTACGCCGCTGTGGTGGAGCGCCACGACATACCAGTCGTTGCTGAAAACCGGGGAGCCTGAAGATCCCCCGAGCGTGTCGGTCGAATACCAGAGCACGTCGTCCGTGCGCTTGAGAAGCTTGTTCTCCCGCACGCACACCTGTTTGCGGTCGCCGTTGGGGTGCTGGATGATGGTGAGCCACTCACCGTCCGATGCCTTGCCGGTGGCACCTACGAGCGGAAGAAACCCATAGTGTTCGAGCTGGCCATCTCCCACTGTCGAACTGGAGGCGACGGCCACGACGGTGAAGTCGAGGTCTTTCGAAGTGAAGAAGAGTTCCTGCGCCTGAAGGCTGTAGGTAGTGGGGTTGAGTACGGCGCCGTCGATGTCGAGTTCGAATTCGAACTGGGCTTCCGAGCGGCGACAGGACTCGATGGATGGCAGAACGTGGTTGTTCGTGATGAGCACGTTCGGCGCTATCAGGAATCCGGTGCCATAGGCGACAAGCCGCCCTGCCGTGTCCCTGATCAGGATGCGACTGACCGCCTTTGCGGCTCGCGCGCCACGAGCCAGGTAGTTGACGTCCTGTATCTCGCTGCCGGAGATGATTCGCTCATACGCGACGGCAGACTTCTCATCGTCGCCAAGGCTTTCACGCAAGAAGCTCCTGCGGTCATCGAGCTGCTTCGGCGTGCTCAGTTCGCGCGGGGTCTTGTCTCTCGCATAGTCGGCAAGAGATCGCAGGTCGATGCCTTCGCTTCGCTCCCGCGCCTTCTCGATTTGCTCAAGCCAGAGTTGCACGCCGCGCCTCCCTCGTCCCGTGAGGGTTGCAACTGTGCGTGTTTGCCGACGCTTCTACATCCCCCATTCGAGGGATGCCGTACGTACTAGAAAAGCGACGCCATTCCGTTGGGCCGCGCGTCCTCGATGTCGAGCATGCGCAGCTTGGTCAACGCCCCGCCGCCGGCCGAGAAGCCGCCGGGCTTGTTGCCCGCGGCCAGCACGCGGTGGCAAGGCACTACGGGCGCGAACGGGTTGTGGCCCATGGCCTGACCCACGGCGCGCGACAGGCCCTTGTCGCCCAGCTCTTCGGCGATCTCGCCGTAGGTGCGCGTCTGCCCCGGCGGAATGCGGCGCGCGATCGCGTAGATGCGCTGGTGAAATTCCGACACGCCACGCATGTCGAGCTCGATGTGGCTCAGGTCGTCGTGCACGCCTTGCAGCAGGCCCTGGATGGCGGTGATGGCGCGTTGCGCTGCATCGCTCGGCGGGCTTTCGCTCAGGTCTGGAAAGCGTTGCTTCATGCGCGCACGCGTGGCTGCCTCGCCGTTGTCGGCGGGCAGTTGCACGCCGACCAATCCGCGCGGTCCCCATGCCAGGGCGCACATGCCAATGGAAGTTTCGAACAAGGCAAAGCCCGTCATGGCGTCTCCTGTGACAGCGAATGCTGGCGCGACGCAAGCACAGCGCCGAGCCAAAGGGCCATTGCCGAAGCCACCAGGCCCCGCGCCAGCCCACCAGGGCCGTCGGAAATCCATCCAGTGACAGTCGGCCCGACGATCTGCCCCAGCGCAAAAATGATGGTGAACATGCTGATGCCCTGCGCCCAGCGCGACGGCGGCAGGTTGTGGCGCACCAGCGCAGTGGTCGAAGCCACCACCGACAGGAACACCCCACCGAACAGCACACCCGAAACCAGCGCCACCGACGCCGACGCACTCAGCACCGGCAGCAGCGTCGCCACGCCGAGCAGCCCGTTCAGCAGTGCCTGCGGCTGCCCGCCGCGGTAGCGGTCGAGCAGCCCGGCCCACAGCCGCGACGACGCCACGCAGGCAATGCCCAGCAAGGAATAGAACAGCGTGACGAAAGAAGCGCTCGCCCCCTGCTCGCGCAGCAGCGCGATCACGAAAGTCATGTAGCCGATGTAGCCCATGCCGAACAAGGCATAGCCCGCGAGCGCCCAGCCGAAGCGATGCAGCGCGACCGGTGGCGCCGTGTCCGTCGAAGCGGCGGCTGCCGTTGGCGCTGGCCCGTCAGGCATCGCGCGGCAAGCCCAGGCCAGCAGGCAGGTGGCCGCTGCACTCGCCAACGCCAGCGCCCACCACGCCCAGGCCCATCCGTGCGGCACGCCCGATGCCGCCCGCAGCACCTGCGGCACGAGCAGCGCCGACAGCAGGATGCCGAAACCAGTGCCGCCGTAGTAGATGCCGAGCAACAACCCACCGCGCGAAGACCCCGCCTCGCCAAGCCGCGCTGCAAGCAACCCGCCCGCCACGAACACCCATGCGCTGGCCACCCCGGCCAGCAGGCGCTGAAGCAGCAAGGCCGGCGCGTCGGTCACGAAACCGCTGCCCGCCATGAACACGCTCGCCAACACCGCGCCGACCACCAGCAGCCGCGTCGTGCCGAAGCGCCGCATCAGCATCGGCGTGATCAGCGCACCGACCAGGTAGCCGACCGCATTCGCCGTGTTCATGCCGCCGGCCAGCGCATAGCTCCAGCCAAGGTCCGCGCGCATGGGCGGTAGCAGCAATGCGTACGCGAAGCGGGTGATACCGAGCGAAACCGCCGCGCCCATCGACAGCGCAAATGCAAGACGCAGCGTGGGCTGCGCAGGGGCGGCAGAGGAAGTGAGCGTTGTCGACATGGGAGCGGGCGACTGGCCATTTTGCGGCAGGCGCCGCCGCCCTGCCCGCACCAGCCCGGTCAACCCGCGTCAGGCATCGGGTCGGCGTGCAGCAGATGCCGCTCCAGCAGCACCGCCACATGCACCGCTTCGCGCTGCGCGCCGTCCTCGATCTGATGGCGGCAGCTGGTGCCGTCGGCCACCACGATGGCGCCGGGCTTCGCGCGGATGGCCGGCAGCAGGCTGGCCTCGGCCATCTTCATCGACACCTCGAAATGGCTGGCCTCGTAGCCGAAGCTGCCGGCCATGCCGCAGCACGAGCTTTCGATGAGTTCGGGCTGCGCGCCTGGAATGAGCTTCAGCACCTCCATCACCGGGCTCACCGCGCCGAAGGCTTTCTGGTGGCAGTGTCCGTGCAGCAGGATAGGCGCCTCGGCCGGCTTCAGCGCCAGCTCGAAGCGGCCCAGCTTGATTTCGCGCGCAATGAACTCCTCGAACAGCAACGCGTGCTTCGCCACCATCTCGGCCTTTTCGCCGAAACCCATCACCAGCGTTTCGTCGCGCAGCGTGAGCAGGCACGATGGCTCCAGCCCGACGATGGGCACGCCGGCGCGCGCCAGCGGCACGAGCGCATCGATCAGCGCCTCGGCCTTTTCCTTGGCCTGCGCGACCATGCCGCTCGCCAGGAAGGTGCGTCCGCAGCAATGGTGCCCTCCGCGCTTCTCGACCGTGTGCAGCACATAGCCCGCAGCCTGCAGCACGCGCGCTGCCGCAAAGGCGTTCTCGCTCTCGAAGGTGCCGTTGAAGGTATCGACGAACAGCACCGCCGCCTTGCCGCCGCGCCGCGCAATCCACAGCGCCACGTCGCGCTCGACGAACAGGCCGGGTTCGTTGGCCTTGCCGCGCCAGAAGGTGTCGCTGCGCCATTCGGGCAGCGAGCGCTTGGCCGAGAAGCCCAGCAGCTTTTCTCCCAGCCATGCGGCGCCGGGCACGCTGTTGCGCAGGTTCAGCAGCCACGGCATGCGACTGGCCTTGTGCGCGTAGTCGGGCAGGTTTGCTACCAGCCTGTCTTTCAGCGTGTGGCCGTGGCGCTTCTTGTAGTGATCGAGAAACTCGACCTTCATCTTCGCCATGTCCACGCCCGTGGGGCAATCGCGCTTGCAGCCCTTGCAGCCGACGCACAGGTCCATGGTGTCGTGCATGGCCTCGCTGGTGAAGGCATCGGGGCCGAGCTGCCCTGACAGCGCCAGTCGCAGCGTATTGGCGCGGCCGCGTGTCAGGTGCTGCTCGTCACGCGTCACGCGGTAGCTGGGGCACATGGTGCCGGCGTCGAACTTTCTGCAGTGGCCGTTGTTGTTGCACATCTCCACGGCCTTGGCGAGGCCGCCGGTGCTGTCGCCGCCGGTGCCGGGCGCGGTCGTCACCTCGGTCACCGGGTCGGCGTTGACGTTCCAGCCCGACCAATCGAGCACGGGCTTCAGTTCGATGCGGCGGTAGGGCTTGGGCGCGGTCGGCGGCGCGAAACGGAACAGCGCGCCATCGTCCATGCGCGGTGGGTCGATGATCTTGCCGGGGTTGAACAGGCTGATCGGGTCGAGCTTGCGCTTGATGGCGCGAAACGCCTCGTTGATGGCCGGGCCGAACTGCCATTCGATCCACTCGCCGCGGCACAGGCCGTCGCCGTGCTCGCCGCTGAACGCACCCTTGTACTTGCGCACCAGCGCGCTCGCCTCTTCGGCAATGGAGCGCATCTTGGCGGCGCCGTCCGCGCGCATGTCGAGAATCGGCCGCACGTGCAGCGTGCCGACCGATGCGTGCGCGTACCAGGTGCCTCGGCTGCCATGCCGGGCGAACACCTCGGTCAGCGCGTCGGTGTATTCGGCCAGGTGTTCGAGCGGCACGGCGCAGTCTTCGATGAAGCTCACGGGTTTGCCGTCGCCCTTGAGGCTCATCATGATGTTGAGGCCGGCCTTGCGCACTTCCCACAGGTTCTTCTGCCGCGCGTCATCGGGCATCTCGACCACGCTGCCGGGCAGGCCGAGGTCGCCCATCAGCTCGACGAGCTGCTTGAGCTGCGGCAGCAACGCGGCCTTGTCCGAACCGGAAAACTCCACCAGCAGGATGGCCGCCGGCTTGCCGATCAACGCAGTCTCGACCGTCGGCTTGAAGGCCGGGTTGGCAAGGCTCAGCTCGATCATCGTGCGGTCGACCAGCTCCACCGCCGTCGGCCCCAGCTTCACGATGTGCTGCGCCGCGTCCATCGCCGCGTGGAAGGTCGGGAAGTTGACGATGCCCAGCACCTTGGCGCGCGGCAGCGGCGCGAGCTTGAGCTTCAGGCTCTTCGTGTAGGCCAGCGTGCCTTCGGAGCCGATCAGCAGGTGCGCGAGGTTCACGCTGCCGTCTGCCGTGTAGGGCCGCTCGCTCTGGTTGTCGAAGATGTCGAGGTTGTAGCCCGCCACGCGACGCATCACCTTGGGCCAGTGCTCGGCGATCTGCTCGCGGTGCTGGCGTGCCAGCCCGCGCAAGAACTGCGCGATGCCGGCCGCGCGCACGCCCATCGTGCCGACCGTTCCGAACTCCACCAGTTCGCCACTCGACAACCATGCACTCGCACCCAGCACGTTGTGCACCATGTTGCCGTAGGCGATGGAGCGCGAGCCGCAGGAGTTGTTGCCCGCCATGCCGCCCAGCGTGGCCTGCGCACTGGTCGACACATCCACTGGATACCACAGGCCGTGCGGCTTGAGCTGTGCGTTCAGGTGGTCGAGCACGAGGCCGGGCTCGACCGTGGCCGTGCCCTCTTCCACGTTCACTTCGAGCACGCGGCGAAAGTGCTTGCTGTTGTCGATCACCAGCGCCGCGCCGGTCGTCTGCCCGCACTGGCTGGTGCCGCCTCCGCGCGCGAGCACCGGCACCTTCAGGTCGCGGGCGATGTCGATGGCGGCGGCAATGTCGCCCTCGTTCGTCGGCACGAAGGCGCCGACGGGCGTGATCTGGTAGATCGACGCGTCGGTGGCGTAGCGCCCGCGCGAACCGTCGTCGAACAGCACTTCGCCCTGCGTGTCGGAGCGCAGGCGGCGCGCGAGCAGTTCGCAGGTGTCGTTGGGCGGAAGAACGGTTCCGGCTGGCTGCATGTGGCTGGCGGGATCGATGCGCATGGTGGGTCGTTTTTCTTTTGGCAGGTCAGAAGCTCAGCTCGACTTGGCCGAGGGATAGATTTCGCCGGCGCGCAGCAGCTCCAGCACGGTGTCGCGCTTGCGCAGCACGTGCGCCACGAGCACCTTGCGCATGGCCGCTGAGTCGCGTTTGGCCAGCGCATCGATCATCTGTTCGTGCTCTTCGACGGCGTGCTTCCACTTCGTCTCGTTCTGGTTGGTGCGAAAGCGCAGCGACTGCACGCGGGCGTTGATGGAGCGGTAGGTGTTCGACAGCACCGGGTTCGCGGCCGCCTCGTTGATGGCGGTGTGGATGCGTGCATTCAGGCGGTAGTAGCCCGAGAGATCGCGCCGCGAGAAGCAGGCCAGCATTTCGTAGTGCAGCGCGCGCACTTCGGCCAGCTCTTCGTCGGTGATGCGCTTGGCGGCCAGCTCGCCCGACATGCCTTCGAGCATCGCCAGCACCTCGAAGGTGTCGAGCACGTCGGCCTCGGTGAGCTTCACCGCCACCGCGCCTCGGTTGGGCAGCAGGTCGACCAGCCCTTCGGCCGCGAGCAGCTTGATGGCCTCGCGCAGCGGCGTGCGCGACACGCGCAATTGCAGGCACAGCTCGCGCTCGTTGAGCTTGGCGCCAGGTGCGATGAGCCCTTCGACCAGCATGGTGCGCAGGCGCGCGGCCACCTGGTCGTGCAGGGAGAGTCTGGAGATTTCGATGATGTCGGTTGTCATGGCTTTGCCTCTTGATTGCATTTTGAATGCAAAAAAGAAGGCTCACAACCCAAGTGAATAAGGGTAAACCATCAAACAAAAAAGCATTTTGAATGCAAAACTGAATGTGAAAGGACAGTCCATGCTGCAACTCGACATCCATCCCACCGGCCGCCACTTCCTCCAGATTCCCGGCCCCAGCCCGGTGCCCGACCGCATCCTGCGGGCCATGAGCCTGCCCACCATCGACCACCGCGGGCCCGAATTCGGCACGCTGGGCCTGAAGGTGCTCGGCGGCATCAAGCAGATCTTCAAGACGAAGCACCCGGTCGCTATCTACCCCGCCTCGGGCACCGGCGCCTGGGAGGCCGCGCTCGCCAACACGCTCAGCCCCGGCGACCACGTGCTCATGTACGAGACCGGCCACTTCGCCTCGCTGTGGCAGAAGATGGCCACGCGCCTCGGCCTATCGACGGAGTTCCTCTCGTGGTCGGGCACCGATGCGCAATTGCCCAACGCCCCCAGCTGGCGCCGCGGCGTGCAGGCCGAACTCATCGAAGCCCGCCTGCGCAAGGACACCGAAAAGAAGATCAAGGCCGTGTGCGTGGTGCACAACGAAACCTCCACCGGCGTCACCTCCGACATCGCCTCGGTACGCAAGGCCATCGACGCTGCGGGCCACCCCGCCCTGCTGATGGTCGACAGCATCTCGGGCCTGGCCAGCGCCGATTTCCGTCATGACGAATGGGGCGTGGACGTGACCATCAGCGGCTCGCAGAAGGGCCTGATGCTGCCGCCGGGCATCAGCTTCAACGCGCTCTCGCCGCGCGCGCTCGAGGCTGCAAAGAGCGCGAAGCTGCCGCGCGCCTTCTGGGCCTGGGACGAGATCGTCGAGATGAACAAGGACGGCTATTGGCCCTATACGCCCAACACCAACCTGCTCTACGGCCTTTCCGAATCGCTGGACATGCTGCTCGGTGAAGGGCTCGACAACGTGTTCGCGCGCCACCAGCGCTGGGCCGCCGGCGTGCGTGCAGCGGTCAATGCGTGGGGTCTGCCGATCCAGTGCGCCGACCCGGCCGTGTATTCGCCCGTGCTCACCGGCGTGATCACGCCCGAAGGCATCGATGCCGACGCGCTGCGCCGCCTGATCCACCAGCGCTTCGATCTTTCGCTGGGCACCGGCCTGGGCAAGCTCAAGGGCCGCATGTTCCGCATGGGCCATCTGGGCGACAGCAATGACCTGACGCTGGTAGCGATGGTCGCGGGCGTCGAGATGGGCATGAAGCTCTCGGGCATCAAGCTGGCCGGCAGCGGCGTGCATGCGGCGATGGACCATTTCGCGAACCACACGGCACCGGCCGCACTGCAAAAAGCCGCATAGGCACGCGGGGCCGCCCCGGCGCGCATCGGACCATTCCCACCCACGACGGAGACCAAGAAGATGCAGAGACGTTCGTTGATCCAGGCCGCGGGCGCCGCGGCCGCCACACTGGGCGTGCCCCGGCTCTTCGCGCAGGAATGGCCCTCGGGGCCGGTGCGCATCGTGGTCGGCTTTCCGCCGGGTGGCGGCACCGATGCGCTGGCCCGCGTGGTCGCGCAGAAGCTCACCATCATGTGGGGGCAGCAGGTCATCGTCGAGAACAAGGGCGGCGTGGCCGGCGTGCTCGCGGCCGACTACGTGGCGCAGCAGCCGAGCGACGGCAGCACGCTGCTGATGGCCCACATCAACAGCCATGCGCTCGCACCCAGCCTGCAGCCCAAGCTGCGCTACAACGTGGAGCGCGACTTCGTGCCGATCGTGCTGGTGGGCGTCACGCCCAACCTGCTGATCGCCAACCCGGGCCAGAAGGCGCTCACGGTGAAAGACATCGTGTCCGCCTGCAAGGCCGCTCCTGGCACCATCAGCTTCGGCTCGGCCGGCGCGGGCTCGGCGCAGCACCTGGCGCTGGAGATGTTCAAGTTGCAGGGCGGCGTCGATGCGCTGCACGTGCCCTACAAGGGCAGCGGCCCGCTGCTGGCCGACCTCATGGGCGGGCAGATCCAGTACAGCTTCGAGACCATGACGGCCGCCACGCCGCACGTGAAGAACGGCCGCGTCATCGCCGTGGCGCAGACACGCACCAAGCGCGCCAAAGGCCATCCCAACGTGCCGACGATGCAGGAGCAAGGCTTTGCCGGCTTCGAGGCGACCACGTGGTACGGGCTCGCCGGGCCGGGCAAGCTGCCGGCGTCGATTGCGCAGAAGGTGAATCGCGACGTGAATACGGTGCTGGCAATGCCCGATGTGCAGGAGCGGATGGACACCTATGGCGCGGAAGACGGCGGTGGTTCGCAGGACAAGTTCAGGCAGTTCATCAGCACCGAGATCGCGAAGTGGGCGAAGGTTGTCAAGGACGGCAACGTTCACGTCGAAAGCTGAAGAACCAGTCTCACCCCCAGGCTTCGCGCACTTCGTGTCGCTGCGCCAACCCCCTTCCGGGGGCAACACCGGAGGCCCGGCAAAGCCGGTTCCTCGGTGTTCCACGAAAGGACGCCGACACCAGCCAGGTTTTGCTGAGAAGATCCGAAAAATGACCCCATCCCAAACCGCCCTCACCGATGCACTCGTAGCCGCACGCCGCGGCAATCGCACCCTCGACGCCACGCCCTGGCTCGGCACGCTCGAAACCGACACGCAAGCCTATGAGGTGCAAGACGCCGTCGCGGCTGCACTCGGCTGGTTCGACGGTCGCCCAGTACCGGGCGTGTGGAAGTCCGGTGGCGGCTCCCGCAGCGCGACGCTCACACATGCGCCGCTGCCGCCTTCCGGCGTGCGCCAGAGCCCCGCGAACTTCAGCGACCTCGTGTTCAACACGCCCGGCATCGAGGCCGAAATCGCCTTGCGTCTCGGCCAGGACGTCACGCCCGCGCAGGCAGCGAAGCTCGATCACGCAAGCGTCGTCTCACTCGTCGATGCCATGACCGTCTCCGTCGAGGTAGTCGACACGCGCTGGCAAGACCTCGCCTCGACACCCGCCCTGCTCCGCCTGGCCGATTCGCAAGTGCACGGCGCGCTGGTGCTCGGCGAGTGGAAGCCCTACGCCGCCATCGACTGGGCCTCGCAGCACTGCGAAGCGAAGATCGGCGACGCTGAGACGGTGGTGCGCGAAGGCACGCATCCGTTGGCCGACCCCACCTGGCTGCTGCCGATCTGGCTGCGCCACCTCACGCGCCACGGGCAGACCGTGCCCGCCGGCACGGTGGTCACCACCGGTTCGTGGGTCGGCATCCTGCCCTGCCGGCGCGGAGATCAGGTGACGGCGGAATTCCCCGGCATCGGCGCTGTCCGCTTGAGCGTGTAGCGCCCGCCGCCCACGCCTGAGCAAGCCACCAGAAAGTCGAGCACCGCCCGCACCCGCGCGGGCAGCGTGCCCGCCTTGCCGATGTACACCGCGTGAATCGGCTCGATCTCACCGGCGTTGAATTCATCGAGCAGAGGTACCAGCCGGCCAGCGTCGATGTCGTGCTGTATGTGATACAGCGACAGCCGTGCCACCCCCGCCCCCGCGATGGCCAACTGCCGCAGCGTTTCGCCATCGCCTGCGCGCACCGGGCCGGCCACGGGCAGCCACACCATGCGGCCGTCCACACGCAGCGGCCAGTCGGGCGAATTGCGCCGGTAACTCCAGCCAAGGCGGTTGTGCGCCTCCAGCTCCTGCGGCGTGCGCGGCGTACCGTACTTCGCAAGGTAGTCCGGCGCGGCGACGATGGCCTGGCGGGTTTCGCCCAGCCGCCGCGCCACGAGGTCGGACGATGGCAGCTGGCCCCAGCGGATCGCGATGTCGGCGCGTTCGTCCATCAGGTCGACGATGCGGTCGGTCAGCGCAATGTCGAGCGTGATCTGCGGATGCAGTTCGAGCAGGCGCGGCACCAGAGGCACCAGCTTGTGATGGCCGAACGAGACGCTGGCGTTGATGCTCACCCGCCCACGTGGCGCCGCGCCGGCCGCCGCGCAGCGCTCGGCCTCGTCCATGTCGGCCAGCACGCGCAGGCTGCGTTCGTAGAACTCCGTGCCTTCGGGCGTGAGCTGCAGCTTGCGCGTGGAGCGGTGCACCAGCTGGATGCCCAGGCGCAATTCGAGCCGCGCCACCAGCTTGCTCACGGCCGAGGGCGTCATGCCCAGCAGACGCGCCGCCGCCGAGAAACCGCCTGACTCGACCACCTGCACGAAGGCCTCCATCTCGCCGGAGCGGTTGACGTCGATGCGCGGCATGGCTGCTTCTCCAATTTGTGAATTCAAATCACAAGTATGTGTACCAGCGGCATTCTAGTCATCGAAGGCTTTCGTCCGCACAGTACAGGGCATCATGCCAATCGCTCTACTCGCCCTCACCGCCGGTGCCTTCGGTATAGGCACCACCGAGTTCGTCATCATGGGCCTGCTGCTGCAGGTATCGACGGATCTTCATGTCTCCATCACGGCCGCCGGCCTGCTGATCTCGGGCTACGCGCTCGGGGTCGCGGTCGGCGCGCCGGTGCTCACCATTGCCACCCGCAAGCTGCCGCGCAAGACCGTGCTGCTGGCGCTCATGGCGATCTTCACGCTCGGCAACCTCGCCTGTGCCGTGGCGCCCAACTACGAAATGCTGATGGCCGCGCGCGTCATCACCTCGCTGGCGCACGGCACTTTCTTCGGCGTCGGCTCGGTGGTGGCCACCGGTCTGGTGGCGCCCGAACGCCGCGCCTCGGCCATCGCGATCATGTTCACCGGCCTGACCGCCGCAACGCTGCTCGGCGTGCCGGCCGGCGCGTGGCTGGGCCTGCAGTTCGGCTGGCGCTCGGCCTTCTGGGCCGTAACGCTGATCGGCGTGCTGGCCTTCACGGTGCTCGCGGTGTTCGTGCCGCGCGTCAAGGGCGAGGCAAAGCCTGCGCCGCTGCGCGAAGAACTGGCTGTGCTGGCGCGCCCGCAGGTGCTGCTCGGCCTGGCGATGACGGTGCTCGGCTTTGCCGGCGTGTTCGTGGTGTTCACCTACATCCAGCCGCTGCTCACGCAGGTCACCGGTCTTTCGGAGTCGGCTGTGTCGCCGATCCTGCTGGTGTTCGGCGGCGGCCTTGCGGTCGGCAACATCCTCGGCGGCAAGCTGGCCGACCGTGCGCCGATGGCAGCCGTGCTCGGCACGCTGGTGGCTCTGGCGGTGGTGCTCGGCGCGATGCAGTTCACCATCGGCACGCCGTTCACCGCGGTGGTCTTCGTCGGCCTGCTCGGCGTGGCCTCGTTCGCCACGGTGGCGCCCATGCAGTTGCGGGTGCTGGAGAAGGCCTCGGGCGCGGGCCAGAACCTTGCGTCGAGCCTGAACATCGCAGCCTTCAACCTTGGCAACGCGCTCGGCGCCTGGGTTGGCGGTGTGGTGATCGACCACGGCCCGGGGCTGCGCGCACTGGGTTGGGTGGCGGCGCTGCTCACGCTGGTGGGGCTGGCCATCGCGCTGTGGAGCCGCTCGCTCGACCGGCGCGAACCACGCAACGCGCTGGGGGATTGCGCTTCGGCGCGGGTCTGATCCTCTTCCAGGGAGTGAAGGGATTGGGGATTGCAGAATCCCGCATGCGCAACACTCCCCTCATCACCCGCCCCGCCATCGCCGCCGACGCTCCTGCGCTGGCGGCGTTGTCGATCCAGGTCTGGCTCGCCACCTACGCGACCGAGGGCGTGAACGACCTGCTTGCGCGCTACGTGCTCGACGAGTTCACACCGGCCGCGTTCATCGCGTGGACGAACGACGTAGACACCGCCTTGATCGTCGCCGAGGCCGATGCCCATCTCGTCGACTACGCGCGCCTGCGCTTCGGTGCGCGGCAGGCCCTCGTTCCCTCAGCCAGCACCGAGCTCTGCACGCTCTACGTGCAGGAGCCGTTCACCCGATCGGGCGTGGGCTCCGCATTGCTCGACAAGGCCCCTGCCACGGTCCGCGACCGGACAGGCAACGATGCGCTGTGGCTGACAGTCAACGTCCAGAACCAGCGGGCGTGCCGCTTCTACGAGAAGCACGGGTTCGCCCGAAAAGGCACGACCTGGTTCGCAGTGGGCGAAGGCCGCCACGAGAACCACGTGCTGGGCCGGCCATGAGTGGCCGCCGGAATGATCAGTGCTGCCGCGTGGGCGAATCGCTGCGCGCCTCTTCCATCGGCATGAAGAACTCGAACCGGTTGCGCCCCGCCGCCTTGGCGTTGTAGAGCGCGACGTCGGCCCGCGCCAGCAGTTCTTCGGCGGTCACGGAGGAATCGGCTGCGCGGTGATACGCGATGCCGATGCTGGTCGTCACCTCGATGCGCTGGCCGTCCACCACGAAGGGCGGCGTGCGGATGCTTTCCACAACCTTGGCCGCCACCGTGGCCGCGGTGCCCGGCGCGTTCAGGCCTTCGAGCACCAGCACGAACTCGTCGCCTGCCAGCCGGGCCACCATGTCGGTGCCGCGCACGCAACCCAGCAGCCGCCGCGCGTATTCGGCCAGCACCGCATCGCCCACTGCGTGGCCCATGGTGTCGTTGATGGCCTTGAAGTGGTCGATGTCGAGGAACATCAGCGCCATTGCGTGGCTGGTGAGCTGCCCGCGCAACACGGCTTCGGGCAGGTACTCGTTGAAAGCCAGCCGGTTGGGCAGGCCGGTGAGCGTGTCGAGCCGCGCCAGCTCGATGAGCTTGTGCTCCACCACCTTCAGCGCCGTGATGTCGAGCGCCAGCGAGAAGATGCCGTGCGTCGCCCCGTCAGCGCGCACGTCGGGCACGTAGATCACCTGCGTGACGCGGTCGAACCCCGCGCGCTGCGTGCTGGTCTCGAACTCCACACGCTCGCCGGACAGCGCCCGGGCGAGCATCGGCTGGCGCGACAGGTACACATCGCGGCCCGACACCTCCTGCACGTGGCGCCCCAGCACCTGGACCGGATCGAGCCCGAGCCACTCGCGGCTGGTGGCGTTGGCGAAGGTGATCTTCTCCTCGCGGTCGATGTAGGTGATCAGCGCCGGCATGTTGTCGGTGATGGCGCGCAGGCGCAGTTCGCTCTCGGCCTGGCGCAGCTCCGCCTCTTTCAGCGCCGTGATGTTGAAGGACATCAGGTAGAAGCCCACGACCTCGCCGCGCAGGTTCTTGTCCGGTATCAGGTTGACCTGGAAGTACCCCTCCCTGCCGTGGATGGGTGCACGCACCGGAAAGCGCACTTTCTTGCCGGAGAACAGCACGGGAAGGTAGGGCTTGTGCTGCGCGTACACCGCCCTGCCGAGGGCAGAGCGCATGGTCGTGCCCTGCAGCGGTGCACCTTCGCTCAGGCCCGCCATCTGCCGCGCCCGGATGTTGGCGAACAGGCAGTTCTGCTCGCGGTCGAAATAGCCGACCAGCGCCGGAATGCTGTCGGTCACGTCGCGCAGCAGCTTTTCCTGCTCGGTCAGGGCCCGGCGGATGTTCACTTCTTCGGTGATGTCGAAGGTCATCGAGAACACGCCGCACACCACGCCGTCGGCATCGACGTCGGGAATGTAGTGGGCCTTGAAGGTGCGGTTGCCGATGCCCAGGGCCGGGTCGCCCGACTTCTCGAGGATCACCGTCTCGCCGGCCAGCGCGCGCATGAAGTGCGGCTCCACGAGCGCAAAGTCTGCGGCGCCGCGCACCTCGGGCATCAGGCGCCCCACCAGCGCCGAGTTGTTGTGCAGGGCCCGCACGTGTGCATTGACGAAGGTGTAGCGCAGCGATGCGTCTACATGCGAAACCATCGCCGGGATGTTGTCGGCAATGGTGCGCACCTGCGCCTCGCTGCGCGCAAGGCTGAGCTCGATGGCACGCCGCTGCGCCATCAGCTCGTCGAAGGTGCGCGAAAGGTCGCCGATTTCGTCGGGCGCGTAACTGCTGCGCGGCTCGGCGGCGGCTGCGGGCGCCTCCTTCGTGGACTGCATGTGCCGATGCAGCTCCGACAGCGGCTTCAGCTGCCGGCGCGCCACGCCCAGAGCCAGTGCGCCCGCGAACAGCGCGAGCGCCATCGCCCCGAACAATGCACCGCGCTCGATGGCGTCGATGCTCGCGAAGGCCTCGCTGCGCGGATACATGGCGCCGACGATCCAGTTGGTCTGCTCGGTGCGGTCGAAGGCATAGAGGGCAGGCACGCCGGCATCGTTGATGCCCTCGCTCGAGCCCTGGAAACCGGCCATCGCGCGCAGGATTTCGGCATTTCCGCGGCCATCCGCCTGGACCTGGTTCAGGATGCGCGAAGTCTGCGGATGGTCGACCACGATGCCGTCCACGGTCGTCACGAACAGGTAGCCGGTCTTGCCGAACCTGACGTCGCCGAGCGTGCCCAGGATGTTCCGGTCCTTCAGGTTGATGGCGCCGGAGATCACGAACCTCACCTGCCCCGCGTTGTCGAGCACCGGTTCGGTGATGGCCACCTGCGCCAGTCCGTTGAGGCGGTTGCGGTAAGGCTCGGACACGAGGCCGGCCTTGGAAGCGACCGTCTGCTGGAAGTAGGGGCGATCCTTCACGTTCACCTTGCCGATCGCCTGCACGCCGTTCAGGTTGGCGACCAGGTTGCCGTCCATGTCGACGAACGCAACGTTGTCGAAAGCCTTGCGCAGCGAGCCATGCTTCTCTAGAAAGGCCTGCAGCGCGGCGCCCTGGAGGTCCTGCGCTTCCACGCTGCCGCCAAAGGTCTGCAGCAGGATCCGGCGGCTGCCGAATTTCTGGTCGATCGCATCCGCGATGGCGCCCACGCGGGCGACCTCCTCGGTCGCGATCGAGGCGCGCATGTTGCTCTTGACCAGATGCAGGGCGAAGGTGGCGATTGCGAAAGTGGTCAGCAGAACCACTGCTGCCACACCGAGGCTCAGGCGCGTGTGCAAACCGAAGCGGATTTTCGAGAAGCCTGTTGGAGTCATTGAACTTGTTCGGAGCCGGTACGTTGCCGGCGGGGAGTTTCCGGGCAGAGTATCGGTGCGTTCCGCGTGCGGAGAAAGACTCAGGGACACAGGCTCCGGTGAACCGCGTGGCACGGCGGAAAAATGAATTCCTTTGCCGTACTTTTCGCCTTCCGGGAAGGAAAAAGCGCGGGGCGCTGCGTCAGGCGCCCGAGGAATCCGCCGAGCGCTTGCTGGCCAGGGCGCGGCTTTCTTTCTTCAGCGCCTTCGACACCGGGCAGACCGCCTGTACGAAGCCGGTCAGCGTGTTGGCCAGGCTCTCGCGCTGCAGGCTGTAGAACACGAACTGGCCGCGCTTCTCGGCCTTTACCAGCCCCGCGGCTTCGAGGATCTTCAGGTGCTTGGAGAGCGAAGGCTTGGTCATGTCGAAGCGCGAGGCGATGTCGCCGGCCGACAGTTCGGTCTCCGACAGGTACGCCAGGATCTTGCGCCGCGGCGTGGAGGCAAGCGCTTCGAAAACTTTTTCCATTGGTTCAGTTTAGCTCGCGAGTAGGCAATTCTCTAATTAGTTATTTAGCCATTTAGCTAAATGAATGGCACAATGGCCCGAACAGGAGCCGACGACATGCAAGCACCCACCGCCCCTTCCCCGCGCACGGTTGTCTACTACAACAGCGCCTGTCCCGTCTGTGATGCCGGCGTTTGCGCCATGCGCGAGAAAACACCGGACGCAAGCGTCGAGTGGATCGACGTGCACACCCGCCCGGAAGTGCTCGAACCGCTGGGCCTGCAACTGGAGGACGTGCGCGAACGCCTGCACCTCGTCGACACCTCGGGCGCCACGCACATCGGCGCCGACGCCATCGCCGGCGTGCTGGCCCTTGCTCCGCGATGGCGCTGGCTGGCAAGACCGCTTCAGTGGCCCGGGCTGCGAACGCTCGGCGCCTGGCTCTACAACCTCTTCGCGCATCAGCTCTACCGCTGGAACCGGTCGCGGGGTCATTGGTAAACCAAGGAGAAGAACCATGAGCGCAGCATCCAACTTCGACCCCGCCGAACTGGCCAGATTCCAGGCCCTGGCCGACCGCTGGTGGGACCCGCAGTCCGAATTCCGCCCCCTGCACGAGATCAATCCGCTGCGGCTGGACTGGATCGACAAGCTCAGCCCGCTGAACGGCCGCAAGGTGCTCGACGTCGGTTGCGGCGGCGGCATCCTGGCCGAATCGATGGCGCACCGCGGCGCGGACGTGCTCGGCATCGACCTCGCCGACAAGCCGCTGAAGGTCGCAACGCTTCATGCACGCAGCAGCGCGGCAAGCGTGACCTACCAGGCCATTTCCGCCGAAGACCTGGCCGCTGACAACGAGGCGAAGTTCGATGTCGTCACATGCATGGAGATGCTCGAGCACGTGCCGTCGCCAACGGCCGTGATCGAGGCCTGCGCCCGCATGGCGAAGCCCGGAGGCTGGGTCTTTTTCTCCACCATCAACCGCACGCCGTGGGCATGGCTGATCGCGATCTTCGGCGCGGAGCAGGTGCTGCGCATCCTGCCGCGCGGCACGCACGACTACCGCAAGCTCATCCGCCCTGACGAACTCAAGAGCGCGGCCGCCAGCGCCGGCCTCGTGCTGCGGGACCAGCGCGGCCTGGGCTACAACCTGCTGACCCGCAACTTCAGGCTGCACCGTTCGCTGCGCGTGGGCTACCTGCTTGCCATGCAGAAGAAGGATTGAGTCGTCAGGCCTTCACGACCCGCGCGCTGGCCGTGGAGCGCGCCACGACGCGGCCGTCCGGGTCGCTCAGTTGCGCCTCGAGAAAAGCGATGGTCTTGCCGCGCTGCACGACCCTGCCTTCGCCATACAACAGACCGGGCTTCGCGGCCGCCAGAAAAGACACGCTGAGGTCGATGGTGACGGAGTAAGTCTCTTCGCCATTCATGACCCACAACGCCGGCCCCATCGTGTCGTCGAGCATCGCGACGAGGATGCCGCCCTGCACCGCGCCCGCGGGGTTGAGGAATGCATCGGTGGCCACGAAGCTCATGCGGATCGTTCCCTTTTCCTTGTCGAATCCGAGCACGCGCTGGCCGAAGAGCTCGGCGGTGGGCGGGCGGGGAAGGCGCTCTGGCAAAGGGTCGGTCGTCATTTTTTGCTCCAGAAGTAGAGCGAAAAATCCTATGCCGCCGCTGCTGACAACGTGGTGTCAGTAGCTGCCAACACATCGACAAGCTCGTCCACGCGCTGCTCCGCACGCCGCATCGACTGCGCGAGCTGCTCCCCGCCGAACTCGTCGGACTCCACTGCGGCCTCGAACACATCGGTGATGCCGATGTAGCCGAGCACCGAACGTACGCTGCCCTCGGTGTGGTTGAGATGCGCGATGCGCCCGCCCGCGTCGTAGCCGTGGTCGCCGCGCGCGCCGAGCAGCACCACGCGCTTGCCCGCGTCCGCCAGCAGCGGCCAGTACGGCACCGCGCCGCGCGAACGGTCGAAGCCGAAGGTGCGGCCCACGCGCACGATGTTGTCGATCCAGGCCTTGAACTGCGCGGGCACGCTGAAGTTGTACATGGGCAAGCCGATCACGACCACGTCGGCCGCAATGAGCTGATCGACCAGCCGGTCGCTCTCGGCAAGCGCTTCGGCCATCCACGGCTCGCGCGCGGCCGGCGGTGTGAAGGCCGCATGGATCCAGCGGCCGTCGACGTGCGCGGGCGGCCGCTGTCCCACGTCGAGGTAGTCGATGCGGTCGTCGGGCCGCGCCTTGCGCCAGCGCTCGACAAAACGCGCGGAGAGACGGCGCGTGTGCGAGCCGTGGAGATCGGTGTCGGAACGGCCCGGACGGGCGCTGGCGTCGATGTGAAGGAGGTTCATGGTCATGGCCTTTATGGATGAATTGATGTCTTTCATTCCGCGCTGCCAGAATGGCGCGCAGGCCTTGAATCTATGGATGCAGGCCTGCCATCACAAACGACGATTTCTCTGCCTATGAACGAGATTGGCTCATCTATCAGATATCCCCGCCGGCTGCCTCCGCTGCTGTCGCTGCGCGCCTTCGAGGCCGCGGCCGCACACCTGAGCTTTCAGCGCGCGGCGCTCGAACTCTCGGTGACGCCCTCGGCCATCAGCCACCAGGTGCGTGCGCTCGAAGACACGCTCGGCCTGCCACTGTTCCGCAGGCTCACGCGACAGCTCGCGTTGACGCCTGCGGGCCAGCGACTGTTCGACGACCTGCGCATGGGCTTCGACGTGCTCGAAGCCGGTGTGGACAAGCTGCGCCGGCCGGCCGCATCGCAGGCCGTCACCCTCACCACCAACACCGCCTTCGCCGCGCGCTGGGTGCTGCCGCGCATGGAGGCGTTCCGCAAGGCCAGCCCCGGGGTGGAGCTGCGGCTGCATGCGAGCGATACCGTGGTCGATCTGGCGCGCGGCGATGCCGACATCGCTGTGCGCTCAGGCCGTGGCAGCTGGCCGGGGCTGGTGTCACGCGAACTGATGCCCGAGCGCTATGCGCCGTTGTGCAGCCCGATGCTGGGTCTCAAGCGCGCGGCAGACCTGCCGAAGCATCAGCTGATCCATTGCGACTGGCAGCCGCAGGCGCTCGCACCCGCTGTGTGGCCGCGCTGGTTTCGTGAAGCCGGCATCGTACCGCCGAGGGGGCGTGCGATGAAGGCCTCGGGCCTGTCGTTTTCCGACGAGACGCATGCGATGCTGGCCGCGCTCGCGGGGCACGGCATTGCATTGCTGAGCCTCACGCTGTCAGCCGAAGAGCTTCGCAGTGGTGCACTGGTGCAGCCCTTCGGGCCCGCGCTCGAAACCGGCAGCTACTTTCTTGCGGTTGCGAACGGGAGGGAGAACGAGCCGGCCATCCGTGCCGTGTGGGAGTGGATTGCGTCGCAGGCCGCTACAGGCTAAGGCCACGAGCCTGCGAAAGGCGCTGACGCTGCTGATGCAGGCCGTGCCCAATTCGCCCCAGGAGTGAAAAGGCCTCCCGAAGGAGGCCTGCGCTGACCGGGTTCCAGGCGGGGCCCGGGCTTTTTCTTCATTCGACGCGCTTGCTCAGGAGAGTCGGCACGAGATAACCGTCGCGGTACACGGCCTCGATGCTTCCCTGCACGCGGTCGGCGGCATGCGCAGCCACGAATTTTTCCTCTGTCACGCGATAGACCACCATGGCGCACGACGAGTGCTTGCTGAGGGTGCGGGCCACGCCGGTGGCCTGTCTTAGGGTTGGGTACGTTTCCATGGGATCCTCCTTGTCTGCCTGACAGCCCAAATGTTAACTCTTTGGTACTCAAATATGCCTCAGGGTATTTTCTGAGCGTCAACGGTCGCCATTCTTGTCCGCCCCTCCCTTTTGCAGGAATCGGATGATCTGGCCATTGACATCCTCAGGCTGCGACATGGCCGCGATGTGGTCTGCGCCCGGCACGATCGCAGCCTCCAAGCCCGGCATCCGGCGCTGCGCCAGCTTCAGCATCGCCTCGGGTTCATAAAGCTTCTCTGCGTCGCCGATCAACAACAGTGTGGGTGCGCGGATGGCGCGCAGGCCGACGCCGCCGTGACGCTCACTACACTGCCCTCCGATGAACACCCCTCCTCGACCGCAGCGCGCGCGAGACATGCTGACTTCCTACTTCTGGAGCGGCGACGTCATCCGCAGCCGAAGCGTGAGCAATGTCGTGTTGTCTGCCACGGTCGACGTGCCTGTGCCCCCTGCGCGCCTGCTTGCAGATTGGGAGAGTGAGATTTCTTCGCGCCTGTTCCTGGAACCCGGAGACGTCGAACCATTGCCCCTGGCCCGAGCGCGTACGCGCTGGCCTGACTACAAACACTGCGTGCAGGCGGTGTCCGACTGGATGCGCACGCTTGGGCTGTCAGAGGTGCTTGCCTCCAGCGACGTGGCCCTCATGGCCTGCCGCGGCGCGAAGTACCACCACGACGGTGCGCAGTACGGCGGCGCGGCCTTCTGCAATCTCTTCGTGAGCGAGGACAAGGGGCTGGACCTGCACTTTCCCTTTGCAGATCACAGGATCCCGCTGACCCGGGGCACGGTGGTGATCTTCGATACCGGCCAGCCTCACGCCGTCATTCAACGCGGCAGCAGCGGCTTCGATGCGGCCGACTTCGCACCCGCGCGGGATTGCAGCCAAGTGTTCCTGACCTGGGAACTGCCCATCGAGGATGTCCATGTCGGGCACGCACTGGGAGTCGCATTCGACATCGATCTTTCGACCCCACCGCAGCTGGATGAAGAGCAAGTCTGGCTGAACGGCGCACGGGCCATCGTGTGCCCGGAGTCCGGACGATGGCGCAGCGCCGACTGACTGATCGTCAGCGATTGGATGGAAGAGCCCTGGCAGCAGCCAGTTCGCCCAGACAGGCGTTGACCGCCTGGAGTGGTGCCTTCTCGTGGCAACGCGCTACCGCCTCGCGCGCAACGGCTTCGCTCAAGCGCCGCTCCCGCGCGGCCTCGACCTGGAATTCGACGATCCACTTCATGAGCCCAGCCAGCACGATCAGCAAGCCGACCAAGGCTGCGACCAGGGTCACCCGCCAGCCCTGAACGCGAAAGATGGATGCCGCGGATTTGCCCGCCATGGGTTCCTGCGAAGCCATCTAGCGGGGAAGGTCCGGAAAGACCCACATGCTCAAGCCGAGGATCAGGCCAGCACCCAGGAACATGATGGCTGCCGTCGTGAACATCGATGCCGCAATGATGTTCGGAACAAGGATGGCCACGACCACAAAGGCCACGGCTGCCACGATGCACAAGAGCACGGACAACCATGCCATGTACGCTGGCCCGCGCCCGGCCGCCAAAGGCTCGTCCGGGCTGGTTTCGGGTTGGAACGGTGTGCGCATGAATAGCCTCCCTCTTCGCAAGATGTCGCGTGTAATTCGGTAGCCGGTGCAGGCAGGTGCGAGGCAGCATGGACTGCGCGCAACCTTTCCTGACCTTCGTCAAAAAAGTACAGGAAGGTTAAGAAGAACAGCCGATCGGGCTAAGGGATTAATTCGCGCGCACCGCACATGAGAGCGGGTTCGGTGCAGAAAGCCAGTGAACCTGCGCAATATTTGACAAATGTCAAACATTGCGCAGCGCAGGCACCTCTCAGCCGCAGAGGTCGAAGATCGCTTCCATGATCAGCTGATAGCCACTCCAGAACAGCCAGTGGTCGCTGCACTGGGTGAACGGCCCTGCGACAGCCGGGGCAGCCAGAGCCAGCGACGACAAGATCGCGGCCACGGCGCCAGCCTTGATTGCGGTTGCACGTTTCATGATTTCTTCCCTCCATTGGTACTTCTGAACGCAGGACATCTCGCTCCTGCAACCCGAGATGAGCCGCGCAAGCGACTCACCGCCGGACTCTAGGACTGCGAACGAGCGACCACCAGTGTCGAAAGTCACGCGCTCAGGCACCCAGCGGCTGAAGCCCCCTCACCCACTCGAACACCGCAGCGACGGCCGGCTCCGAACGCCGCGACTCGAGGCACACCAGATAGAACGGCAGCCCAGGCAACTCCGGACCGAAGGGCTGCACCAGATTGCCCGCGCGCAATTCGTCGGCAATCAGCGCAAGGCCCATCAACGCCACGCCTTGCCCCTGCAGCGCGGCAGACACGGTGTGCGTTTCGTCCGAGAACACCGGCCCGGCCGATACGTCGAGGCCGGGCACCTGCGCCTGCTGCTGCCACTCGGCCCAGGTGCCGGGCTGGCTCTTGTTGCCGGGGACCGCGAAGTGCAGCAGCGTGTGCCGCGTCAGGTCACTGCGCCGACGCAGCTTGAGCGCGGGGCTGCAGGCCGGCGCGAAGACGTTGTCGAACAGCTTCTCGGCCACCATGCCCGGCCACTGTCCCTTGCCGTAGCGGATGGCGATGTCGGCCGTGACACCGTCGAGTGCAACCGCTTCGTGCGATGCATGAATGCGCAGGTCGAGCCTCGGGTGCAGCGCGCGCAAAGTGCTCACGCGCGGCAGCAGCCAGCGCGCCGCGACGGCCGGCGTGGCCGACAAGGTGATGGCGCTGCGCTCGGGCGGCGCACGCAGCCGCGCCACCGCATTCGCCATGGCATTGAACGATTCGCTCAGCACCGCCTGCAGCTCCCTGCCCTGCGGCGTGAGCACCAGTTGCCGCGGCTGGCGGATGAACAGCGGCACGCCGAGTGAGTCTTCGAGCTGCCGCACCTGGTGGCTGATGGCGGTAGGCGTGACCGAAAGCTCATTGGCCGCGAGCTTGGCGCTGCAGTGCCGCGCGGCCGCCTCGAAGGCGCGCAGCGCCGCCAGCGGAGGGAGTTGGCGAAGGTTGGCCATGGATGAATTAATTTTTCAGCAACGCAAAGAAATCGTCGTTTGTCGCGCTCGAGATGCCTGGATAAATTGAGAACCATGTCAAGCAGACAGCTGAATTCTCTTCATCCCACTCTTCACGTCAACGAGGACCACGCCATGACCACACTGCTCCACATCGACGCCAGCGCCCGCCCCGGCCGTTCCGGCACCCACGTTCACGGCTCGCATTCGCGCCGGCTGAGCCATCACTTCGTGTCGAGCTGGCTCGCGACGCAGCCGGGCACCGAGGTGATCTATCGCGACATCGGCGCCGCGCCGCCGAGCAACGTCACCGGCGAATGGATCGCCTCGGGCTACACGCCCGCCGCAGAACGCGAACCGTGGATGCACGCCGTGCTCGCCGAGAGCGATGCGCTGATTGCCGAGATCCGCCGCGCCGACGTGCTGGTGATCGGCGTGCCGATGTACAACTTCAGCATGCCGGCACCGCTCAAGTCATGGATCGACAACATCGTGCGCGTCGGAGCCACCTTCGACTTCGACCGCAGCCGCGAGAACCCGTATGTGCCGCTGCTGGCCGAGCGCAACCGCCGCACGGTGCTGCTGACCTCGTGCGGCAGCAGCGGCTACGGGCCGGGCGGATTCCAGGCGCATCTGGACCTGCTCACGCCCGGCATCACGAGCCCGCTGGCCCTGCTCGGTCTCAACGAAGTGCACAGCGTGGCCATCGAGCACGCCGAAGACCATGGGGACCTGCTGGACCGCTCCATCGCCAGCGCGCTCGCCCGCGTCGAGGCGCTGGTGGGCGAGCTGCAGGCCTCCTGATGACTGGGAAAAAAACTGCTCAGGCCGAGCGCAGCTGCTCGCGCAGCTTCTGCCCGATCTCTGGCCGCTCCAGGAAGGGGTCGGCCGGGTTGGTGATGGAGACGATGTTCTCCATGCGGCTGCGCACGTTGCCCAGCGCCTTCGGGTGGCTGAACACGTAGAACTGGTTTGCCGTGATGGCGTCGAACACCTTGGCCGCGACTTCGGCGGCCGTGATCTTGCCGCTGCTCACAGCCTTGTTGCTCATGGCCTGGCCGATGAGCTGGCTCTTGGTGAGCTCGGTTTCCTTCGGCGCATTCGGTCGGTTGCGCTCGCTGCTGGTGATGCCGGTGGGCACGAAGTACGGGCACAGCAGGCTCGCACCGATCTGGTCGGTGACGAGGTTCAGGTCCTGGTACATCGTCTCGGTGAGGCTCACGACCGCTGCCTTCGCGGCGTTGTAGATGCCCATGTTGGGCGGCGTGAGCAGGCCCGCCATGCTGGCGGTGTTGGTGATGTGGCCCCTGTAGGCCGGGTCTTTCGCGGCGGCCTCCAGCATCATCGGTGTGAACAGGCGCACGCCGTGAATCACGCCCCACAGGTCTACGCCCAGCACCCACTCCCAGTCGGCCACGGTGTTCTCCCACACCAGTCCACCAGCGCCCACGCCCGCGTTGTTGAACACGAAGTGCGGCGCGCCGAAGCGTTCCTTCACGGCAGCGGCCAGGGCTTCCATCTGCGCCGCGTTCGACACGTCGACCTTGCGCGCCAGCACCTGAGCACCGGCTGCTTCCATTTCTGCCTGGGCCTTGTCGAGCGCGTCCTGCTGCACGTCGACCAGCACGAGGTTCATGCCGCGGGCGGCGCCGATGCGCGCGCACTCCAGGCCGAAGCCCGAGCCCGCGCCGGTGAGTACGGCGGTCTTGCCCTTGAAGTCCTGAATCATTTGCCGGTGTCCTTCTGCTTTGTTGAATGTCTCTGGGGTGGAGACGCTATTGAAATACGGAAAGCGCGCCGGCGCAGTCACGAAGGTGCCCGTCTGCTTGTCTCGGCAGGTTTCAGGCCTCAGCTTTCTTCAGTACATACCCGATCCGCGGAAAGTGCACATGCACCGTGCCCGTCCGCTCGCTGCTGCGCTCCAGCGTGTAGTGCGTGCGCGTAGCCGCGACCAGCGTGCCGGGCGTCTCCTCGAGGCCGAAGCTCTCGGCGCGCACGGTGACGGCGCTACCGAGCGGAATGCCGTGGTCGTCCTGGAAGGTGCTGTCGGTCAGCAGTGTGTGCGGCGTCGCGGCCTTGGCCACTGCAATGGCCTCGTCGCTCGTGAACTTCTCGGGAACGCCGTGGCCGATGGCGGCCATGCGGTCGAGCCAGTCGATCACCGCGGGCGTCAGGTCGAGGATGGTGCGAACCGACTCTATGCGCCGCGTGTACCAGAGCGGGTGGTAGGCCGAGAAGTCGGCAATGCTGGGCACCTCGCCGAGCAGGAAGGGTTTCTCGTCGAGCATGTCCGACAGCCGGCGCAGGTACGACTTGTAGGCGCTGGTGGCGTCGGCGGGGCGCAGGCGGGTCATGTTGCCGGCGCTCATCTTGCCGCGGTCTTCGCCGAAGGCTTTTGCGGCTTCTGGCGGGGCCTTGGCGAACACCTCGGCCGCGCCCCTGGGCTGCAGGTTCCAGGCCATGGCTGCCCAGAAGAGCGTGGTGTCGGCCCACTGCGCGAGGATGCGCGACATGCCCTTTTCAGGCTCGGGGTAGAGCGTGGGTTCGGGCTGCAGGTGTTCGAGCACGTCGGCGATGAGTGCGCTGTCGCAATACATGTCGGCGCCGATCTGCAGGAACGGCGTCTTGCGGTAGCCGCCGGTGAGCACCTCCACGTCGGGCTTGGGCATGATCGGCGGGATGAAGACCGACTTCCACGGCAGCTTCTTGGCACCGAGGATCAGGCGCACCTTCTCCGAGAACGGGGAGGTCATGTAGTGGTGAAGGATCAGGTCGGCCATGGGTGGGGTCTTTCTTCTGTGGTGGGTTCGGCGCGCTTCAACGGGGTTGCGCGCGCTGGATGATCGAATCGAAATCGGTGCCCGCGGCCAGCGTGCCAAAGGCATTGCCCCAGTCGCCACCCAGGCGCGAGGCGCAGAACGCGCCAGCAATGGCGGGTGGCGCGGTCTGTACGAGCAGCGCGGCCTGCACGGAGAGCGCAACGTCTTGCGCGAGGCGACGGGCCTCGGCTTCGGAGGCCATCGCCTCGATGCGAGCCGGCAGCGCGTCGGCCAGCCGGTCGAGCGCTGCGTGCTGACCACGCGCGGGCGCCAGCTCCTTCGTCAGCGCGGCCACCGCGTCGCCCTTGCGCAGGCCGCGCAGCAAGTCGAGCGCCATGATGTTGCCCGCGCCTTCCCAGATGGAGTTGAGCGGCATCTCGCGGTAGATGCGCGCCATGACGCCCTCGCCACCCTCTTCCACGTAGCCGTTGCCGCCGAGGCATTCCATGGCCTCCTGCGCGAAGGCGCTGCCGCGCTTGCAGATCCAGAACTTGGCGACCGGCGTGAGCAGGCGGGCCATCAGGCGTTCGTGCTCGTCGGCCTGGTTGTCGAAGGCACGGGCCAGGCGAATGGCGAGCGCAGTGGCGGCTTCGCTTTCTAGCGCGAGATCGGCCAGCACGTTCTTCATCAAGGGCTGTTCGATCAGCGGCTTGCCGAAGGCCTTGCGCTGCATCGCATGGTTGAGCGCGATGCCCAGCGACTGGCGCATCAGCCCGCTGGTGCCCAGCGCGCAGTCGAGCCGCGTCATCGTGCCCATCTCGAGAATCTGCGGGATGCCGCGGCCCTCCTCGCCCACGAGCCACGCGCTCGCACCCTGGAACTCGACCTCGGAACTTGCGTTGGCCTTGTTGCCGAGCTTGTCCTTCAGCCGCTGGATCTGGATGGCGTTGCGCGAGCCGTCGGGCAGCACACGCGGCAGGAAGAAGCACGAAAGCCCCGCGGGCGCCTGCGCCAGCACCAGGAAGGCATCGCACATCGGCGCCGAGAAAAACCACTTGTGGCCGGTGATGGCATAGCGCTCGCCCCAGGCATCGCTGCCGTCGCGCACGGCTTGCGTGGTGTTGGCCCGCACGTCGGAGCCGCCCTGCTTCTCGGTCATGCCCATGCCCATGGTCACGCCGGGCTTGTCGCTGAAAAGCTTCAGGGCCGGGTCGTACCAGAGGCTGCCGAGCTTCGGGCCCCAGTCGGCGTACACGGCCGCATTGCCGCGCAGCGCGGGCGTGACCGCGTAGGTCATGGAGATGGGGCAAAGAATGGATGGCTCCAGCTCGGTGAAGAGCATGAAGCCCGCTGCGCGCAGCACATGCGGCGAGGCCGAAGTGCCCGTCCAGGGCGTGCCGTGCAGCCCGGCGCCCACGGCGGCGGTCATCAGCGCGTGGTAGCTCGGATGGAACTCCACCTCGTCGATGCGCCGCCCGAAGCGGTCGTGCGTATGCAGCTCGGGCGTGTGGATGTTGGCGAGCCGCGCATGCGCCTGCATGCCGGCCGTGCCGAGGGTGGCGCCAAGCTCGTGCAGCTGCGTCGTCTGCAACGCGGGCGCGTTGAACTTCAGCGCATCGCGCAAGGGCCGGTTGGTGTCGAAGAGGTTGTAGTCCACCAGCGGCGTGGGCTGGTTGAACACCTCGTGCGTGGTTTCCATGACCGGCCTCCTTGCCGTGCGTTCAGTTCATCCAGTGCATCAGATCAGCTTGACGAGTTGCTTGCCGAAGTTCCTGCCCTTGAGCAGGCCCAGGAAGGCTTCAGGCGCCGCTTCGATGCCTTGCGCAATCGACTCGCGCGGCTTCAGCTTGCCCGTGGCCACCAGCGTGCCCAGCTCGGTCAGCGCCTCGGGCCACACTTCCATGTGCTCGCTGACGATGAAGCCTTCGATCTTCATGCGGTTGATGAGGATCAGCGCCGGGTTGGCCAGCGGCAGCGGCTGGCCGTCATAGCCCGCGATCATTCCGCACAGCGCCACGCGCGCGAAGGCGTTGGCGCGCAGCAGCACCGCGTCGAAGATGTAGCCGCCGACGTTCTCGAAGTAGCCGTCGATGCCGTTCGGGCAGGCTTCCTTGAGCGCCGCGCTCATCGACTTGACGTCGGCGTGCACGCGATAGTCGATGCAGGCGTCGAAGCCCAGCTCGTCGGCCACGTACTTGCACTTGTCGGGGCCACCGGCAATGCCGACCACACGGCAGCCGCGCGCCTTGGCCAGCGCACCGAAGGCGCTGCCCACGGCGCCGCTGGCGGCGGTGATGACCACCGTTTCACCGGCCTTGGGCGCAATGATCTTCACCAGCCCGTACCAGGCCGTGACGCCGGGCATGCCGACCGCGCCGAGGTAGTGCGACAGCGGCACGTGCGTGGTGTCGACCTTCTTCAGCGCTCCGGGCTGCGAGGCATCGACCACGCTGTATTCCTGCCAGCCGCCGAAGCCGACCACCTTGTCGCCCACGGCGTACTTGGGGTGCTTGCTCTCGACCACTTCGCCGACCGTGCCGCCCTGCATCGTCTGGCCCAGCGGCTGGGGCTGCGCGTAGCTCTTGGCGTCGTTCATGCGGCCGCGCATGTACGGGTCGAGGCTCATGTAGTGGTGGCGCACGAGCACCTGGTTGTCCTTGAGCGCGGGGGTCTCGGCGGACACGAGCTTGAAGTTGCTGGCCACGGCCTCGCCGTCGGGGCGGTTGTCGAGGTGGATCTGCTTGTTGATCGGCATGAATGTCTCCGGGAAAGTGTCAGTCAGTCAGTCAGTCAGTCAGTCGGTCGACGGCGGGCGCATCTCGTTGGCGCTGGCGGGGCCGGTCGGCAGCCGGCGCTTCACGTACTTGAAGGTGCCGGTGGCGTGGGCGCACACGCGCTCCTGTTCGTCGTAGATTTTGGCCTCGGTGAAAGCCAGCGTCGCCGTCCTGTGAATGAGCGTGCCGCGTGCGTGCAGCGGGCCAACCGAAGGCTGCATGAAGCTGGTCTTCATCTCGATGGTGACCACGCCCGTCTCGGGCGCCACGCTGCGCGCGGCTGCTGCCATCGTGATGTCGAGCAGCGTCATGCAGGCGCCGCCGTGCGTCACGTCGAAGGTGTTCAGGTGCTCGGGCTTCGCCGTGTAGATGATCTCCGACTCGCCGCCCTCGAACTTCGTCAGCTCGAAGCCCAGGTGGCGCGCGAACGGGATCTGGCTCGTGTACGAGCGGATGTTGATGTCGCTGGAATCTGAAGAAGACATGTCAGGCCGCACCCAGCACCACGCTCACGCCACCGTCCACAGCCAGCCACTGGCCGGTGATGTGCTTGCCTGCATCGCTCGCGAAGAGCAGCGTCAGGCCCTTCAGGTCTTCCTCGTCGCCCAGGCGGCCGAGCGGGGCCTGCGCGGCCATCTTTTCCTCGCCCAGCGACTTGATGAGACCGGCGGCCATCTTCGTCATGAAGAAGCCGGGGCAGATCGCGTTCACATTGATGCCGTAGCGGCCCCATTCGGCGGCCAGCGTGCGGGTGAAGCCGATGACCGCGGTCTTGGAGGTGTTGTAGGCCAGCGTCTGCATTTCAGGCGGGTTGCCGTTCAGCCCGGCGATCGAGGCGATGTTGATGATGCGGCCGGTCTTCTTCGGAATCATGTAGCCGTTGGCGATCTGCTGCGACAAGATGAAATAGCCGCGCACGTTGAGGTTCATCACCTTGTCCCAGGCCTCGACCGGGTGGCTCTCGGCCGGCGAACCCCAGCTGGCGCCCGCATTGTTGATGAGGATGTCGACTGCGCCCATGCGCTGCAGCGTCTCGTCGGCCAGGCGGCGGGTGTCTTCTTCCTTCGAACAGTCGGCGGCAATCCAGCGCGCGTCGATGCCGGCGGCTTGAAGTTCGGCGGCGGCCTGCTCCAGGTCGTCGGCCTTGCGCGAGCTCAGCATGATCTTCGCGCCGGCTTCGCCCAGCGCGTGGGCCATCTGCAGGCCCAGGCCGCGCGAGCCGCCGGTGATGAGGGCAGTCTTGCCGGTGAGGTCGAACAGCTGCTTGATGTTGCGGGGCGTCATGAGGTGTCTCCGGTTTTGAATGTCAGGCTCAGATCTCGTAGTCCATGCACTGGCGGGCTTCACGCACGGCGCCGATGAAAGGCTTCAGGGCCACGTGCTGCGGGTGGTCCGAATAGGCCGCGAGCGCGGCGGAGTCGGTGAATTCCGAGTACAGGACCAGGTCGTAGGTCGCTTCCAGCCCGGGCTGGGCAATGGCCACCTCGAAGCGCAGCGTGCCGGGCGACAGCTTGGCGCAGGCGTCGAGCAGCGCCTTGGCCTTCAGCAGGTTGGTCGCCTTGTCGGTGCCCTCGGCATGTTCCTTGAACTTCCACATCACGATGTGCTTGAGCATGGCGGGCCTCTTTTTTACTTGGTCGGGGTGTTGGGCAGCCGCGAGCGCACGTAGATCAGCACGAAGCCGACCAGCGCCACGACACCGCCAGGCACTGCGAGGGACCAGCCCAGCGCGGCGTCGGTGCGGCCGGTGGCAATGCCCAGGATCACGACGAACAGGCCGCCGTAGATCAGGATCCAGATCCACTTCTCGAGCCGCGCGTGCGGCTTGGGAGGTTTGACGGCGGGGGTGTTGTTGTTGGGGTTGGCGTTCGGCGAATCGGTAGTGGCCATCAGAAGGCGTCCTCGGGCAAAGCTGTACAGGTCGGGTCGCGGGTTTCGACCACGTTGAGCCATGCGCCGATTTTCGGCAGCTCGTAGTGGAAGAAGTAGTCCGTGGCGCCGATCTTGCCAGCTGTTACCGCCCTCGCCTTTTCACCGTCGGTCTGCAGGGCCATCTGGGCCACGTCGAGCCAGATCCACGCCAGCACCGTGTGGCCGAAGGCCTGCATGTACGGCACAGCGTTGGCCAGCGCGTCGGCCGGGTCGCCGGTGGACCATGCGGCCTCGGTGGCGCTGCCGATGCGCTGCAGCGCGGCGCCCAGCGCCTTGGCATGAGCGGCCAATGCCGGCACCTTGGCGGCGCGCCCGATGGTGTCGGTCATGCGCCCGGCCAGCAGTTGCAGGCCACGGCCCTTTTCCATCAGCACCTTGCGGCCCAGCAGGTCGGCCGCCTGGATGCCGTGGGTGCCCTCGTGAATCATGTTCAGGCGGTTGTCGCGCCAGTACTGCTCCACCGGAAAGTCGCGCGTGTAGCCGTAGCCGCCATGCACCTGGATGGCCAGCGAATTGGCCTCCAGGCACCACTCGCTGGGCCAGCTCTTGGCGATGGGCGTGAGCACTTCGAGCAACAGGCGCGCGTCGTCGGCGGCCTGCGCGTCGCCGGTCTTCTGCTCGTCGACCAGCCGGGCGCAGTACAGTTCCAGCGCCAGAGCGCCTTCGCAATACGCCTTCTGGGCCAGCAGCATGCGCCGCACGTCGGCGTGCTCAATGATGCGCACCTGCGGCGCGGCCGAGTCCTTGGCGACTGCGGCCCCTGCTGCATCCGGCTTCTTCACCAGCCGGCCCTGCGGGCGGCTCTTGGCGTATTCGAGCGAGGCGTGGTAGCCCGCCATGCCGAGCATGGTGGCGGCCGTGCCGACGCCGATGCGCGCCTCGTTCATCATGTGGAACATGCAGTGCAGGCCCTTGCCGGGCGCGCCGACCAAGTAGCCCACGGCACCGGCCTTGCCGTCGACCGGGTACTTGCCCTCGCCGAAGTTCAGCAGCGTGTTGGTGGTGCCGCGCCAGCCCAGCTTGTGGTTCAGGCCCGCGAGCGCAACGTCGTTGCGCTGGCCCGTCAGCTCGCCCTTGGTATCGACCATGCGCTTGGGCACGATGAAGAGCGAGATACCACGCGTGCCCGGCACAAGCTTGCCGTTCTCGTCGGGGATCTTGGCGAGCACGATGTGCACGATGTTCTCGGTCAGCTCGTGGTCGCCCGACGAGATCCACATCTTGTTGCCCGTGAGGCGATAGCGCGGGCCCAGCGGGTCGTCCTGAAAGTCAACGCCGTCGGGCACTGCGCGCGTGGCCACGTCGCTCAGCGACGAACCGGCCTGCGGCTCCGACAGGCACATGGTGCCGGCCCAGCGGCCCGAGAACTCGTTCTTGGCGAACACCTCTTTCTGCATCTCGGTGCCGTGCACCATCAGCAGGTTGGCGTTGCCGCTCGTGAGCATGTTGGAGCCGATGCTCACGGAGGCCATCGCGAAGAAGCTGTTGGCCGCGGCAGAGAGCGTGTACGGCAGCTGCATGCCACCGATGTCGTAGTCTTGCGCCGCGCTCATCATTCCCGACTCGACGAAAGCCTTGTGCGCGTCATGCGTGGCCTGCGGCAGGATGACTTTTTCGCCGTCGAAATGCGGCTCCTGCGTGTCTACCGTGCGGTTGAACGGCGCGTACTTTTCGCGCGCAATGCGCTCGCAGGTATCGAGCACCGCGTCGAAGGTCTCGCGCGAGTGGTCGGCAAAGCGTTCGCGCTGGTTGAGCGACTCGGCGTCGAGCCAGTCGTAGAGCAGGAAGTCGAGGGTGGAACGCAGGCTCATGAGGGTGTCTCTTCTTGCTACTTTTTCGAGGGGTCGGGCAGTTTCGCGATGGTGCCCTGCGCCAGCGCGCAGAGCTTCTCTGCACCGTCGTTCACCACGAACACCTCGCAGGTGCAAACGGCCTGCGAACTGCCGGAATGGGCCGTCCTGGCGCGTGCGATCAGGCGCTCGCCAAGAGCGGGCCGCACATAGTTGATCTTGAATTCGGAAGTCACCACCGGCACGCGCAACGCGCTGCCACCGGCAAAGGTGAGCGCGTTGTCGGCCATGTAGCTCACGATGCCGCCGTGGGCAAAGCCGTTCTGCTGCTTCAGCTGCGCCGTGAGCGGTAGCTGGAGCTCCACATAGTCCGGCGCCAGCGCGTGCAACTGCGCGCCGATCAGCACGCTGAACGGCTGCGATGCAAGCATGCGGCGCCCGTAGGCCAGAACGGCTTCGGGCGAGACCTCCTGGTCGTGGCCCAAGCCGGACATGATTACAAGACCTCGAACACGCCCGCAGCGCCCATGCCGCCGCCGATGCACATCGTGACCACGACCTTCTTGGCGCCGCGGCGCTTGCCTTCGATGAGCGCGTGGCCCGTCAGGCGCTGGCCGCTCACACCGTAGGGGTGGCCCACGGCAATGGCGCCGCCGTCCACGTTCAGGCGGTCGGCCGGAATGCCGAGCTTGTCGCGGCAGTAGATCACCTGCACGGCGAAGGCTTCGTTCAGCTCCCACAGGTCGATGTCGTTGACCGTGAGGCCCAGGCGCTTGAGCACCTTCGGAATCGCGAACACGGGGCCGATGCCCATTTCGTCGGGCTCGCAGCCGGCCACGGCGAAGCCGAGGAAGCGGCCCAGGGGCTTCAGGCCCTTCTGCTCGGCGTACTTCTCGTCGACCACCACGCAGGCGCCGCCGCCGTCGGAGAACTGGCTGGCATTGCCGGCCGAGATCAGGCCGCCGGGAATGGCCGAGCGGATGCCGCTGATGCCTTCCTTGGTGGTGCCGGCGCGGATGCCTTCATCGTTCTCGATGGTGACTTCCTTGGTGCGCAGGCCCAGCACAGGGTCGGCCACGCCGGCCAGCACGGTGATGGGGGCGATCTCGTCCTTGAAGCGGCCGGCTTCCAGCGCGGCGGTGGCCTTCTGCTGGCTGGCGGCGCCGTATTCGTCCATGGCGTCGCGGCCGATGTTGTAGCGCTTGGCGACCTGCTCGGCCGTCTGCAGCATGTTCCAGTAGATCTCGGGCTTGTGCTTCACGAGCCACGGGTCG
The DNA here is from genome assembly GCF_059416325.1 of Variovorax sp. GW821-FHT09D05. NCBI lineage: Bacteria > Pseudomonadati > Pseudomonadota > Betaproteobacteria > Burkholderiales > Comamonadaceae > Variovorax > Variovorax sp. GW821-FHT09D05. The sequence goes on from NZ_JBWKOZ010000003.1 coordinate 135,365, forward strand.
GCCAGCATGTGCTTGTTGGCTTCGTTCTGCACGCACGAGATGCTCTCGACGCCGCCGGCCACGTACACCTCGCCCTCGCCCGCGATGATGCGCTGGGCGGCGGTGGCGATGGTCTGCAGGCCCGACGAGCAGAAACGGTTGATGGTCATGCCCGAAGTGGTGATCGGCAGGCCGGCGCGCAGCGCGATCTGGCGCGCGATGTTGGAGCCTGTCGCGCCTTCGGGCGTGGCGCAGCCCATGATGACGTCGTCCACCGAAGCAGGGTCGATGCCGGCGCGCTGCACCGCGTGCTGCACGGCGTGGCCGCCGAGCGTGGCGCCGTGCGTCATGTTGAAGGCACCCTTCCAGCTCTTCGCGAGCGGCGTGCGGGCGGTGGAAACAATGACGGCGCTGGTCATGGTGAGGTCCTTTGAAGCAGATGGAAGGGAAAAGAGGTTGTCGTCATTGCGCCGGAGCAGCGTTGGTGTTGCTCAGGAGCTGGTGATAGAAGCCGATCATCTCGCCGTAGTTCGAGATGGCCAGGCGTTCGTTGTTGCCGTGAAAGCGCGCCAGGTCTTCGCCCTTCACGCGGAACGGCGAGAAGCGGAAGACGGCATCGCTCACGAGGCTGAAGTGGCGCGAGTCGGTAGCGGCGGTCATGAGGCCGGGGGCCACCACCGCATCGGGGAAGGTCTGGCGCACGGCCTGCTGGATCGCGCGGTAGCCGGTGCCGTCGGTCGCCGACACGGGCGACGGCTCGGCGTTGCCGGGGTACTGCTTGATCTTGATGTCGTCGTTGGCCAGCGTCTTGCGCAAGTGGGCCTCGACGCTGGCGAGCGTGTCACCCGGCAGGATGCGGAAGTTGACAGCGGCCTCGGCGCGGCCGGGCAGCACGTTGTCCTTGTTGCCGGCGCGAACGATGGTCAGCGCGGTGGTCGTGCGCAGCATGGCATTGCTGCTCGGGCTCTTCTCGAGCTGGCCGCGCACCAGCGGCTCCGTGAGCCACAGGTTGGACAGCATCACGCGATTGACGCCACTCATCTCGGGCGCGAGCGCGCCGAACATCTGGCCGGCCACGCCCTTGATGCCACCGGGCATCGGGTTGGCTTCGAGCCGTGCCAGCGCCGCGCTCATGCTGCCGATGGCGCTGTGCTGCGGCGGCATCGACGAGTGGCCGGGGGAGGTGTCGAGCGAGAGGAAGAAGGTGCCATAGCCCTTTTCAGCCAGGCCGATGAGCGCAGCGGGCTTGCTCAGGCCCGGCAGCACGCCGTCGAGCACCAGCAGGCCTTCGTCGAGCACCCAGTCGAGGCGCACGTTGCGCGACTTGAGCAGTTCGGCAATAGGCAGCGCACCGCGCAGGCCGCTCACCTCTTCGTCGTCGCCCATCACGAGATAGACGGTCTGCCTGGGCTTGAAGCCGGCGCCGATGAGCAGCTCGATGGCTTCCATCTGCGCGAAAAGATTGCTCTTGTTGTCGAGCGTGCCACGGCCCCAGATGAAGCCGTCCTTGATCTCGCCCGCGAAGGGGTCGACCGTCCACGCCTTCTCGGTGCCCGGTGCAATGGGCACCATGTCCTGGTGCGCCATCAATGCGATGGGCTTGGCAGAGGGATCGGTGCCGGTCCATGTGTAGAGCAGCGCCTTGTTGCCGACCACTTCCTTCTTGAGAGTGGCATGCACCTTCGGGAACTGCTGCGCGAGGAACGCGTGCAGCTTGTCGAACTCGGCCGCATTCGCAGCCGGATCGTCCATGCCCGACACCGTGCGGAACGTGATCGCTGTAGAGAGCCGCTTGGCTGCTGCCTGCAGATCGATGTCCAGCTTCGGCGCGGGCGCCACCGCCAGTTGCTGCGACGGTGTGGTCCAGGTCTTGACCGCCACGGCGGCCACCAGCAAGACGATTGCCAGCAGCAGCCCGAAGAAGATGCGTTTCAACATTGGCGGTCGGTCCCTTTACCTTCGTGGATCAGCTGAACTGCTTGCCTTCGGCCACGAGCTTCTGGATCAGCGGTGCAGGCTGCCAGAACGCGCCGTCATCACGCGGGTTCTTGGCAAAGCGCTTCATCGTCTCGGCCACGTTGTACAGGCCGACCTGCGACGCGTAGTGCATCGGGCCGCCGCGCCAGATCGGAAAGCCGTAGCCGGTGAGGTACACCATGTCGATGTCGCCAGACTTCGAAGCAATGCCGTCTTCCAGGATGTGCGCGCCTTCGTTCACCAGGGCGTACACCAGGCGCTGCACGATCTCTTCATCGGAGATCTTGCGCGGCGTGATGCCAAGCTCTTTGCGGTGGTCCTCGATCATCTTGTTGACGAGTTCCGACGGAATGGCGTCGCGCTTGCCGGCCTGGTAGTCGTACCACCCTGCCCCGGTCTTCTGGCCGAAGCGGCCCAGTTCGCAGAGCTTGTCGGCCGTGCGGCTGTACTTCATGTCGGCGCGCTCGGTGGCGCGGCGCTTGCGAATGGCCCAGCCGATGTCGTTGCCGGCCAGGTCGCCCATGCGGAACGGGCCCATGGCAAAGCCGAACTTCTCGACGGCCTTGTCGACCTGCTGCGGCGTGGCGCCTTCGTCCAGCAGGAAGCCGGCCTGGCGCGAGTACTGCTCGATCATGCGGTTGCCGATGAAGCCGTCGCACACGCCCGAGACCACCGAGGTCTTCTTGATCTTCTTGCCGATGTCCATGACCGTGGCGAGCACGTCCTTGGCGGTGGCCTTGCCGCGCACCACTTCGAGCAGCTTCATCACGTTGGCGGGGCTGAAGAAGTGCATGCCGACCACGTCCTGCGGACGGTCGGTGAACGAGGCGATCTTGTCGACGTCGAGCGTCGAGGTATTCGAGGCCAGGATCGCGCCCTTCTTGGCGACGCGGTCGAGTTCCTTGAAGACCTTTTCCTTCACGCCGATTTCTTCGAACACGGCTTCGATGATGAGGTCGGCGTCCTTCAGGTCGTCGTAGCTCAGCGTGGTGCTCAGGAGCGCCATGCGCTGCTCGTACTTGTCCTGCTTGAGCTTGCCCTTCTTGACCTGGGCTTCGTAGTTCTTCTTGATGGTGGCAACGCCGCGGTCGAGCGCTTCCTGCTTCATCTCGAGGATCTTGACGGGGATGCCCGCGTTCAGGAAGTTCATCGAGATACCGCCACCCATGGTGCCGGCGCCGATCACGCCAACGGCCTTGATCTCGCGCTTGGGCGTGTCTTCGGGCACGTCGGGAATCTTGCTCGCGGCGCGCTCGGCCATGAACAGGTGGCGCAGGGCCAGCGATTCGGGCGTGAACATCAGCGCCGTGAACAGGCGGCGTTCTTCGGCCATGCCTTCGTCGAACTTCAGCTTCGTCGCGGCCTGCACGGCGTCGACACACTTCAGCGGCGCCGGGTAGTTCTTCGACATGCCGCCGACCATGTTCTTGGCGAACTGGAAGTAGGCGTCGCCCTGCGGGTGCTTGCACGGCAGGTTGCGCACCAGCGGCAGCGCTTCACCGGTCTTGCCGGCCACGCTCTTGGCGAAGGCCACGGCTTCTTCGAACACCGATTCGGCCGAGGCGGCGAGCTTGTCGAACAGCTTCTGGCCGGGCAGGCTCGCGAGCAGTTCGCTCTTCACGGGCTCGCCGCTGACGATCATGTTCAGTGCGGTTTCCACGCCGAGCACGCGCGGCAGGCGCTGCGTACCGCCGGCGCCGGGCAGCAGGCCCAGCTTGACTTCAGGCAGTGCCACGCTGGTGCCGGGGGCAGCCACGCGGTAGTGGCAGCCCAGGGCCAGTTCGAGGCCGCCGCCCATGCACACCGAGTGGATGGATGCGACGATGGGCTTGGGAGAGGCTTCGAGCGCGAGGATCACGCTCAGCAGGTTGGGCTCTTGCAGCGCCTTGGGCGTGCCGAACTCCTTGATGTCCGCGCCGCCCGAGAAAGCCTTGCCGGCGCCGGTGATGACGATGGCCTTGACGGCGTCGTCGGCATTGGCCTTCGACAGGCCATCGGTGATGCCGATGCGTGTCGAGAAACCGAGACCGTTGACCGGAGGGTTGGTCAGTGTGATCACGGCGATATCGCCGAGCACTTTGTATTCAGCCGTCATGCTGCGTTCCTTGGTGTGTGAAGAAAAAGAAGAAAAAGCACGAGTGTTCTTTTTCGGGGGATTCTAGGCGTTTCGCGTGGCCCAACAATGGCACGCAGTCGCTGGAGAGACAAGGCCCGCCATGAGGAGGGCGGGGCTTTCGGGAAACACCGCGGAACCGGCTTTGCCGGCCCGCAGGTGTTGCCCCCTGCAAGGGGGTTGGCGTAGCGACACGAAGTGCGCAAAGCCTGGGGGTTTGCCTAAACCTCCAACCACTCTTTGCGAGTTGTTGCATCGGCGCGCAGGCTGTCCGGCGTGCCGTCGAACACGATGCTGCCGTGGCCCATGACGAGCGCGCGGTCTGAAATCTGCATGGCAATGGTGAGCTTCTGCTCGATCAGCAGCACCGAGATGCCCTTGTCCTTCAGCGTGCGCAGGTACTGCCCCACCAGCTCGACGATCTTGGGCGCGAGGCCTTCGGTTGGCTCGTCGATGATGATGAGATCGGGGTCGCCCATCAGCGTGCGGCATAGCGTGAGCATCTGCTGCTCGCCGCCCGAGAGCACGCCCGCTTCGGTGTGCTGCCGCTCCTTCAGGCGCGGGAACATGCCGTACATGTCGTCGAACGACCAGCGGCTGCCCTTGCCCGAGCCCTTCTGCCCCAGCAGCAGGTTCTGGTGCACCGTGAGCTTGGGGAAGATGTCGCGGTTCTCTGGCACGTAGCCGATGCCGAAATGGGCGATCTCGTAGGCTTTGCGACGCAGGATGTCCTGCCCCTTCCAGTGCAGGCCGCCCTCGGCATGCACCAGGCCCATGATGGCCTTGGCCGTGGTCGAGCGGCCGGAGCCGTTGCGGCCCAGCAGCGCGACGATTTCGCCGGGGTTCACGTCGAACGAAACGCCGTGCAGCACATGGCTCTTGCCGTAGTAGGCGTGGATGTCTTTGAGCTTCAGCATGTCAGTGTCCCGCCCCTTGTGCATCCGCAACCGACGAGCCGAGGTAGGCCTCCTGCACGCGCGCATTCGCACGAACGGCAGCAGGCGTGTCGAAGGCAATGACTTCGCCGTACACCACCACCGCGATCTTGTCGGCCAGCCCGAAGACCACGCCCATGTCGTGCTCCACCGTCAGCAGTGTCTTGCCGACCGTGACGTGCTTGATGAGCGAGATGAAGTGCGAGGTTTCGGTCTTGCTCATGCCCGCCGTGGGCTCGTCCAGCAGGATGACGCTGGCGCCACCCGCGATGGTCACGCCGATTTCCAGCGCGCGCTGCTCGGCGTAGGTGAGGTTCACCGCGTGCACGTCGCGCTTCTTCTCCAGGCCGATCTGGCGGATGAGCTCTTCGGTGCGCTCGTTGGCGTCGTCGAGGTTCGAGAGAAAGCGCAGGAAGGTGTACTTGTAGCCCAGGCTCCACAGCACGCCGCAGCGCAGGTTCTCGAAGACGGTGAGCTTCGGGAAGATGTTGGTGATCTGGAAGCTGCGCGACAGGCCCATGCGGTTGATCTCGTACGGCTTCATGCCGTCGATGCGCTGGCCGTTGAGCAGCACCTCGCCACTGGTGGGCGTGAGCCGCCCGCTGATCAGGTTGAACAGCGTGGACTTGCCCGCGCCGTTCGGCCCGATGATGGCGATGCGCTCGCCGGCCGTCACGGCCAGATCGACGCCGCGGATGATGTCGGTCTTGCCGAAGCTCTTGCGCAGGTTCTTGAGTTCAAGTGAATAGGTCATGCCGTCTCCCGCCGCTTGATCTCGGCTTCGATTTCTTCCTGTGCATGGCCCCAGACCTTCGCGAAGCGCCGGCGCACCACCTCGAACACGCCCAGGCCCACCGCCAGCAGCGCCACCGCGATGATCCAGCTAGTGGCCGATGAGGTATCGAGCTGCAGGCCCGCGAGCGGCACCACGGGCCCGAGCGCCGCATTCAGCTGCATGTGATAGATCATCTCGACGATGGCGGCAGCGCCCGCGAGCATGATGGCCGCACCGATGAAGAGGCCCACGTAGAGTGCGTAGAAGCGCTTGATCTTGCCGAACAGCGCCACGCGCACGTTCATCATGATCAGGCTGGCCACGCCGCCGGGCGCGAACATCACCATCAGCAGGAACACCAGGCCCACGTACAGCAGCCAGGCCTTGCTGAGTTCGGACAGCAGCACCAGCGCGAACACCAGCAATGCCGCGCCGATGATCGGCCCGAAGAAGAAGGTCGCGCCGCCCAGGAAGGTGAACAGCAGGTAGCTGCCCGAGCGCAGCCCGTTCAGGCTGTCGGCCGCATTCACGATCTCGAAGTTGATGGCCGCCAGCCCGCCGCCGATGCCCGCGAAGAAGCCCGCGATGATGAAGGCGTAGTAGCGCACGCGCTGCGTGTTGTAGCCGATGAACTCCACGCGCTCCGGGTTGTCGCGCACCGCGTTCAGCATGCGCCCGAGGGGCGTGCCGGTGAAGGCGAACATCAGCCCGGTGCAGATGAAGCAGTACACGGCGATCAGGTAATACACCTGGTTCTGCGGCCCGAAGTTGATGCCGAAGACCGAGGCGCCGTACACGCGGTTGGTGGTGATGCCGCCCTCGCCGCCGAAGAAGCTCGGGAACATCAGCGCCATGGCGGCAACAAGCTCGCCGAGGCCGAGCGTGATCATCGCGAAGGTGGTGCCCGACTTCTTGGTCGACACATAACCGAACACCACGGCGAAGAACATGCCGCCCAGGCCGCCCACGAGCGGGATGAGCACCAGCGGAATCGGCAGCTTGCCGGCGCTGGCCAGGTTCATCGCGTGGATGGCGATGAACGAGCCCAGGCCCACGTACACCGCATGCCCGAAGCTGAGCATGCCGCCCTGCCCCAGCAGCATGTTGTAGCTCAGGCAGATGATGATGAGGTAGCCGATCTGCGACAGCATGGTGAGAGCCAGGCTGCTGGTGAAGATCATCGGCGCCACGATCAGCAGCAGCGCGAAGAAAGACCAGATCAGGATGCGGCCGATGTTCAGCGGCTTGAAGCGGTAGTACTGCGTCGGCGCCTTGGTGGCCGAAGCGGCTGGCGTGGTTGTGGTGGTTGCAGTGTTCATGGCGTCAGTCCTCCCGCGTTCCGAGAAGACCCTTGGGCCTGAAGATGAGGATCAGCACCAGGAACAGATACGGCAGGATCGGTGCCACCTGCGAGATGGTGAGCTTGAGCAGCTCATAGCCGAAGGTCTGGTCGCTCACCGCCACGCCGAGCGCCTGCAGGCCGGTGGCAAGCGACTGGTCCATGGCCACGGCGAAGGTCTGCACCACGCCGATGATCAGCGACGCCAGGAAGGCGCCTGCCAGCGAGCCCATGCCGCCGACCACCACCACCACGAAGATGATGGAGCCGACCGAACCCGCCATGGCCGGCTCGGTGACGTAGGTGTTGCCGCCGACCACGCCCGCGAGGCCAGCCAGCGCTGCGCCGCCGCCGAACACCAGCATGAACACGCGCGGCACGTTGTGGCCCAGCGCCTCGACCATGTCGGGGTGCTTCAGCGCCGCCTGGATGACCAGGCCGATGCGCGTGCGTGTGAGCAGCAGCCACACCGACACCAGCATCAGCACCGCCACCAGCATGATGAATGAGCGCGACTTGGGAAACTGCGTGCCGTAGAGCGAGAAGAGCGGGCCCTGCAGCGCCGACGGCAGGCCGTACGGCACCGTGGAGCGGCCCCACACCAGTTGCACGAGTTCGAGGATCAGGTACGAAAGACCGAAGGTCACCAGCAGCTCGGGCACATGGCCGAACTTGTGGACCCGGCGCAGGCAGTAGCGCTCGAAGGCCGCGCCCAGCGCGAACACCAGCAGCGGCGCGATGAAGAGCGCCGGCCAGAAACCGACGACGCCCGACAGCGTGTAGGCGAAATAGGCGCCCAGCATGTAGAAGCTGGCGTGCGCGAAATTGAGCACGCCCATCATGCTGAAGATCAGCGTGAGGCCAGAGCTCAGCATGAACAACAGCAAGCCGTAGCTCACGCCGTTGAGCAGCGAGATGACGAAGAATTCGACGTTCATCGGTCTTTCGTGTCAGGTAAAAAAGAAAAAGGCCCGAGTGTTGAAGTCGGGCCTCGACCTGTCAGGTGGCGATCAGGAGGCGCCGCCGGGCCGCTTCATCTGGCAGGAGGTGGGCGTGCTGGCCACGTAGGCGTCGTAGTACTTCACCGGGGCCAGCGTGTAGCCGGTGTTCTCCGGGCTGTACGGGTACTTGGCGCTGGCCTTCTCCCACTTGGCGATGTACAGGCCCTGCTGCGCCTGGTGGTCGGTCTTGCGCAGTTCGATCTCGCCGTTGAAGCTCTTGAACTTCATGCCTTCCATGGCGGCGGCCACCTTGACGGGGTCGGTCGACTTGGTCTTCACGAAGGCTTCGGTCAGCGCCTGGAACACGGTGTAGACGTCGGTGGTGTAGAGGTCGTCGTTGAACTTCTTCTTGAACTCTTCGGCGTACTTCTGCATGTCGCCGCCCATGTTGTAGTGGGCATAGCCGACCTGGTACACCTTGCCGTCGGACGCTGCGCCCATGGCGGTCGGCGTGCCGCTGGTCACGGCGTAGTAGGTGTAGAACTTGACGTTCAGGCCCGAGTCGTTGGCCGACTTGATCAACAGCGCGAGGTCGGAGCCCCAGTTGCCGGTGATGACAGTGTCGGCGCCCGAGGCCTTGATCTTGGCGATGTACGGCGCGAAGTCGCGCACCTGGGCCAGCGGATGCAGGTCGTCGCCGACGATCTGCACGTCGGGGCGCTTGTTCTTGAGGTTTTCCTTGGCGAACTTGGAGACCTGCTGGCCGTGCGCGTAGTTCTGGTTGAGCAGGTAGACCTTCTTGATTTCCGGCTGGTCCTTCATGTAGGTGGTCAGCGCTTCCATCTTCATCGACGTGTCGGCGTCGAAGCGGTACTGCCAGTAGCTGCACTTGCTGTTGGTCAGGTCGGGGTCGACGGCGGCGTAGTTCAGGTACAGCGCTTCCTTGCCGGGATTGCGCGCGTTGTTCTTCTCGAGCGCGTCGATGATGGCCAGCGCAGGGCCGGAGCCGTTGCCCTGCACGATGTAGCGCGCGCCCTGGTCGAGGGCCGAGCGCAGTGCGCTGGTGGTCTCTTGCGGACTGAGCTTGTTGTCGATGCCGATGATCTCGAACTTCACGCCTGCCGCATTCTTCTTGTTGAACTCTTCGGCAAAGAACTGGAAGGTCTTGAGCTGGTTCGTCCCGACCGCGGCCATGAGGCCCGACAACGGGTCGAGCCATGCGATCTTGACGGTTTCACCCTTCTGGGCAAGGGCGCCGGTGGCGGTTGCCGCGATGACGGCCGCGGTAGCGATTTTCAGAGCGAACTTCAATCTATATCTCCTGGTCAAACCGATTCAAAACGCCGCACGAGAGTACAAGCGTTTGCAGCCCCTCCCCTCAGGGAATGCCCGTAAGAGGGGTGCTGCAAAGGCCCGTTTCTATCGCGCATGCGACACCGCGTTTCTCCAATTTGCTACCCGTTGGTAGACAGCTGCTACCAACGGGTAGGAAACGCGTTCACAAAGACGCCTAGGGGCGCTTCATCTGGCACGACGTGGGCGTGCTCGCCACGTACGATTCGTAGTACTTCACGGGAACGTTCGTGTAGCCGGTGTTCTCCGCGTCGTAGGGGTACTTGGCGCTGGCCTTTTCCCAGCGCGAGATGTACAGGCCCTGCTGCAGCTGGTGGTCGGCCTTGCGCATCTCGACCTCGCCGTTGAAGCTCTTGATCTTCATGCCCTCCAGCGCCGCGGCCACCTTGACCGGGTCGGTCGACTTGGTCTTGGCGAAGGCGGCGTCGAGCAGTGCGAACACGTGATAGATCGACGACTGCGTGAGATCGTCGTTCATGCGCTTCTTGTAGCCGGCGAGCAGCTGCTGGATTTCTCCACCCATGTTGTAGTGGGCGTAGGCGACGGTGTAGACCTTGCCGTCGGAAGTGGCGCCCATGGCCGTGGGCGTGCCCGCGCCCGGCGCGTAGTAGGTCAGGAACTTGACGTTCAGCCCCGAGTCGTTGGCCGCCTTGATGAGCAGCGACAGGTCGGAGCCCCAGTTGCCGGTGATGACAGTGTCGGCGCCCGAAGACTTGATCTTGGCGATGTACGGAGAGAAGTCGCGCACCTGCGCGAGCGGATGCAGGTCGTCGCCCACGATCTGGATGTCGGGGCGCTTCACCTTCAGGTCTTCCTTGGCGAACTTGGACACCTGCACGCCGTGGGCGTAGTTCTGGCCGAGGATGTAGACCTTCTTGATGTCGGGCTGGTCCTTCATCCAGGTGGTCAGCGCCTCCATCTTCATGGAGGTGTCGGCGTCCAGCCGGAAGTGCCAGTAGCTGCACTTGCTGTTGGTCAGGTCGGGGTCGACCGCCGCGTAGTTCATGTACAGCAGCTCCTTGCCCGGATTGCGCGCGTTGTTCTTCTCGACGGCGTCGATGATGGCTAGCGCGGGGCCGGAGCCGTTGCCCTGCATGATGTAGCGCGCGCCCTGGTCTTGCGCGGAACGCAGCGCGGCGGTGGTTTCCTGCGGGCTGAGCTTGTTGTCGAGCGCGATGATCTCGAACTTCACGCCCGACTGGTTCTTCTTGTTGAACTCTTCAGCAAGGAATTGCGTGGTCTTGAGCTGGTTGGTGCCGACCGCGGCCATGAGGCCCGACAGCGGGTCGAGCCAGGCGATCTTGACGGTCTCGCCCTTCTGAGCGAATGCAGCGGCAGCGCTCACCAACATTGCACAGGCAGCTACTGACTTGATAGCAAATTGCATGAAGAGTCTCCAGTGTGAAAGGCGGAATGCCAGCGTACAAGCGCCCTTTTCTTCGCCGCACAGGGAATGCCCGGAAGGAAGGCCGCCGGGGCGGCTTTCCTATCGCGTAGGCGACAGTGCGGGTGGGCTTGGCTCGTGTCCTTGTCTTCAGAGGGTCGGCAGCTTGTAGTCCTTCAGCAGCTCGCGCAGCTTGGTCTTGAGGATCTTTCCGGTGGCGCCGATCGGAATGGCCTCGACGAACACCACGTCGTCCGGGATCTGCCACTTGGCAGTCTTGCCCTCGTAGAACTTCAACAGCTCTTCGCGCGTGACTTCGGCGCCGGGCTTCTTCACGACCGCGATGATCGGCCGCTCGTCCCACTTCGGATGGAACACGCCGATGCACGCGGCCATGGCGATGGCCGGGTGCGCGACGGCGATGTTCTCGATCTCGATGGAGCTGATCCACTCGCCGCCTGACTTGATCACGTCCTTGCTGCGGTCGGTGATCTGCAGATAGCCCTCGGCGTCGATGGTGGCCACGTCGCCGGTGGGGAACCAGCCGCGGTTCTGCTCGTCGGGAATCAGCGGATTGCCGCCCTCGCCCTTGAAGTATTCCTTGACGATCCACGAGCCCTTGACCAGCAGGTCGCCATAGGCTTTGCCGTCCCACGGCAGTTCCTTGCCGTCGCCGTCGACGATCTTCATGTCGACGCCGAAGATGGCGCGGCCCTGCTTCATGCGGATCTGCAGCTGCGCATCGGCCGGCAGCGACAGGTGCTTGTTCTTCAGCGTGCACAGCGTGCCCAGCGGGCTCATCTCGGTCATGCCCCAGGCGTGCAGCACCTCGACGTTGTAGTTCTCCTGGAACGCCTTGATCATGGCCGGCGGGCAGGCCGAGCCGCCGATGACGGTGCGATTGAGCTTGCTGAACTTCAGCCCGTTCGCCTGCATGTGGCCGAGCATCATCTGCCACACGGTGGGCACGCCCGCTGCGAAGGTCACGCCCTCGCCTTCGATCAGCTCGAACACCGACTTGCCGTCCAGCGCCGGGCCGGGGAACACGAGCTTGCAGCCCACCAGCGCCGCCGAGTACGGAATGCCCCAGGCGTTGACGTGGAACATCGGCACCACCGGCAGCACCGAGTCGCGTGCCGACAGGCGCATGACGTCGGGCAAGGCCGCGGCGTAGGCATGCAGCATGGTCGAGCGGTGGCTGTAGAGCGCGGCCTTCGGGTTGCCCGTGGTGCCGCTCGTGTAGCACATGCTCGAGGCGGAGTTCTCGTCGAAGCTGGGCCACTCGTAGTCGGTGGACTGCGCGCCCATCCAGCTTTCGTAGCTCACGAGGTTGGGCACGCCGCTGTCGGCGGGGAGCTTGTCCGCATCACACAGTGCAACCCATTTCCGGATCGTGGGACACCGCGCATGCACGGCCTGCACCAGCGGCAGGAACGTGAGGTCGAAGCACAGGATCTGGTCTTCGGCATGGTTGGCGATCCACGCGATCTGGTCGGGGTGCAGGCGCGGGTTGATGGTGTGCAGCACGCGGCCGCTGCCGCTCACGCCGTAGTACAGCTCCAGGTGGCGATAGCCGTTCCAGGCCAGGGTGGCGATGCGGTCGCTGAACAGCAACTGCTCGCCGTCCAGCGCATTGGCCACCTGCCTGGCGCGCGATGCGATGTCGCTCCATGTGCAGCGGTGGATGTCGCCTTCGACACGGCGCGAGACGATCTCGCCGTCGCCGTTGTGGCGCTCGACGAACTCGATCAGCGACGAGATCAAAAGCGGTTGGTCTTGCATCAAACCCAGCATCTACGAACTCCTATATGAAATGACTTCATGAAAACCTGCGGACAACGGATTCACGCAAGCTTCGGCCACTTCCACAATGACACAAACCCGCACTGCACGATTGAACGAAGCGGCTCATTGCACCGGCGTGATCTTGGCCGCCAAGGGCGTGGCGTCGAGCAGCAATTGCGCGGGCCACGGCGCCCAGGTCGCACCAAGTTCGGGCGTGTTCGGATCTCCCTTGCGCATGAAGGCGCCGATGCTGGCCATGACGGCGTTCGACAGCGCCAGCCGCCCCTTCTCGTTGGCCTTGCCGCCCATGACGTTCGACAGCACCGAGGGGCCGAAATTGCCGAACACGAACGGCAGGTCGAAGGCGTGCGAGGCGCCGTACACGTCGTTCCACGGTGCAGCCTCCTGCGACCAGTCGAGACGGTAGTGCCAGATGTTCGACTGGCGCGTCTTCATCGTGTCGAGCAGGTTGCTGCGGTTGGCCTCGAACAGCCCCTTCGTGACGAGCGCGGTGGCTGCGTTGTAGCCGGTGCCGGGCTTGTCTACCGGAAGGTAGAACGGGTCGATGATGTCGTTCACGGTGAGCGTGGGCGCGGCATCGGGGTCGAAGTTGAACATCAGCGAGAAGCGCTGGGCGTCGTTGACGATCCAGCCCGAGGTCGGAAAGCCGATCGTCCCCAGCAGCGACGCGAAGAGCTTGCCCTCGTCGCGCGTGTTGCCGGCGAGCATGGGCACCTTCACGTACTGGTCGGCCGCGATGGCGCCGATCGGGTCGGTCGGGATCACGGTGCCATCTGGAATGGGCCCGACCGAGCCCAGCCCCGCGGCGACCACGGTGCCCAGCATCTTGCCGCCGTCCTGCGCGCGCAGGTACTCAGCGATCTGGGCCGGCGTGCGGGTGGCGATGTAGGCCTTGGCTGCGGTTGCATCGGCAGCGGTGCCATCTGCAACGAGCAGCTTCTCCAGGACGGCTGCGCCCTGCGCGAGCGAAGCAGAGGCCGGCGACAGCGAAGGCAGCGTACCGGGCGGCAGGTTGCTCGCGAGCGAAATGCCGCCGCTCATCTCGAAGGCCTTGTGGAACAGGCCCTTGGCCATCGGCGAGGTCATGACCGACAGCAGGTTGGTGGCGCCCGCCGACTCGCCCGACAGCGTGACGTTGCCCGGATCGCCGCCGAAGTTGGCAACGTTGTTCTGGATGAACCGTAGCGCCGCCATGTTGTCGAGCAGCGCGAAGTTGCCGGAGTCGTCTCCCGCAGTGCCGCCCGGCTTCAGCTGCGGCATGTTGAGAAAGCCCAGGATGCCGAGGCGGTAGCTGGCGGTGATGACCACCGCGTTGGCGGTCTTCGCCAGCTTGGCGCCGTCGTACAGCGGGTCGGCTGTGTAGCCCGAGATATTGCTGCCGCCATGCACGAACAGCAGCACGGGCAGGTTCTTCTCGTCCGTCGCCGGTCGCCAGATGTTGACGAACAGGCAGTCTTCGCTGCCGACCGGCTTGCCGAGGTTGGTGCCGATGGTGGCGTCGTATGTGTTGTTGAGGCCGGGGCTGAAGATGCGGCCGATCTGCAGGCAGGCATTGCCGAACTTGGCGGCCGGACGAATGCCGCTCCAGGCTTCGGGCGCGACCGGTGCGCGCCAGCGCAGCGCGCCCACGGGCGGCTGGGCGAACGGGACGCCCTTCCAGTAGTAGGTGCCCGAGCTGGCGCCGTCGTCCACGCCTTCGATCTTGCCGGCCGTGGTCTGGCGCACCATCGGGCCGTCGGCTGGAGGCGGAGCCGGGGGCGCTGGCGTCGGTGGGGGCGCACTCGGCAGGAAGGTGAAGCCGGACGAACCGGATGAACCGCCTCCGCAGGCCGAGAGGGCCGCAAGGGCAGCCGCTGCCACCATGGTGGCGATGGCCTTGCCCACCGCCGTTTTTCTTGCTGCACCCTGGTTTTGTGCCGTCGTCTCTGTCTTCATGTTTTTGTCTCCACACCGGGTTAATCGGAATTCCTGGCCTGGTGCGCGGCACCCATACTCCGGGCCGCCGAGCACGCAAAAAATTCTAGAAACCGGCGTCGTTTTCACCGCTATCGCAAGGAAGCCAAACGAATGACTTCAGGAGCCTCCCTGTCGCACCGCCAACGCGGGCCGCAGCGACGGGCCGGCGGCATGCCGCAGCCGGAGCTGCGCACCAGCTCGGCCGCGTGGCTAGAGGGCGTGCTGTCGATGTTCGAGGCCGAGGGGCTGGACGTGCCTTCGCTGTTGCGCGATGCCGGCTTCGACCCCGATTCGCTGCACCGCCAGAACACGCGCATCCCGGTCGACGAGATCTCGGTGCTTTGGCAGCTCGCGGTGGCGCGCGCCGGCAAGCCCACGCTGGGCCTGCACCGCGACCTGGCCGCCACGCACAGCAAGCTGGGCACGGTCGGTCACGCCATGGCCTGCAGCCCAGACCTGGGCGCTGCGCTCACACGGCTGACGCGCTACATGGCGGTGATCTCGGACGCGACCGCCTTCTCGATGCACCCCGAGCCGCGCGGCTGCTGGATGGTGATGGAGCACACCGGCGGCAGCCTGCCGATTCCGCGCCAGCGCGTCGAATACGCTCTGCTGACCGTGTTCATGCAGTGCCAGTGGCTCACGCGGCGCGAGCTGCAGCCGCTGGCCATGGAATTCGTGTACCCCGCGCCGGCCAACGACCGGCTGCACCGCGAGGCCTTCGGCTGCGAAGTGCGCTTCAACGCCGTCGCCAACCGGCTGCTGCTGTCGACGGCCGATATGACGATGCCGCTGCCCACCTTCCACCCGGTGCTCGGCGAGATGCAGGAGCACCTGCTCGACGATCAACTCAATCTGCTGGGCCAGACCACCACCAGCAGCCTGGTGTGCGCCGAAATCGCGCGCCGGCTCCAGCACGGCGAGCCGCGCCGGCAGGACGTGGCCTCGGGCCTGGGACTGGCCGAGCGCACGCTGCAGCGACGGCTGCAGGAAGAATCTGTGTCGTTCCAGGGTCTGCTGGACCGCACCCGCCGAGAGCTCGCGCAGCAGTACCTGGCGGAAGACCGGCATACGCTGACCGACGTGGCTGACATGCTGGGCTTCGTCGACACCAGCAACTTCTTTCGCGCCTGCAAGCGCTGGTTCGGCGTGCCGCCGGCGCAGTACCGGGCGCGCATCTGGGACAGCCCCGCGCCGCTGGCAGCCTGAGCCCCCAAGGTCACGTGCAGGGGCCGCGATGGCCCGCTTGGCAAGGGGTTACGCGCTGTGCCGGACAATCCGCCCATGAGCTTGCTTGCTGAAGACACCGAGGTCGCGGACCTTGGGCTGCGCTGGAAACCCGGTTTCGCCACCCTTGGCCCGGCCTTTCTCACCGAATTGCGGCCGACGCCGCTGCCCGATCCGTACTGGGTGGGCCGCAGCGAAGCCGTCGCCCGCGAGCTGGGCCTGCCGCCTGATTGGCATTCGTCGGATGCAACGCTGGCGGCCCTGACCGGCAGCCTGCCCATCGCCGGCACACGCCCCTTTGCCACGGTGTACAGCGGCCATCAGTTCGGCGTGTGGGCCGGCCAGCTGGGCGACGGGCGCGCCATCATGATCGGCGAAACCGAAAGCGGGCTCGAAGTGCAATTGAAGGGCGCGGGCCGCACGCCTTACTCGCGCGGCGGCGACGGCCGCGCGGTGCTGCGCTCCAGCATCCGCGAGTTTCTCTGCAGCGAGGCCATGCACGGCCTCGGCATCCCGACCACCCGCGCACTCTGCGTGACCGGCTCTGACGCCCGCGTGTACCGCGAGGAGCCCGAAAGCTCGGCCGTCGTGACCCGCGTGGCGCCCAGCTTCATCCGATTCGGCCACTTCGAGCACTTCGCGGCCAACCAGCGTGAAGACGAGTTGCGCGCGCTGGCCGACTACGTCATCGACCGCTACTACCCGGCGTGCCGCACCACCGACCGCTTCAACGGCAACGCGTACGCAGCCTTGCTCGAAGCCGTGAGCGAGCGCACCGCCGCCCTGCTCGCCCGATGGCAGGCCGTGGGCTTCTGCCACGGGGTGATGAACACCGACAACATGAGCATCCTCGGGCTCACCATCGACTACGGGCCGTTCCAGTTCCTCGACGGTTTCGATCCGCGCCACATCTGCAACCACAGCGACACCAACGGGCGCTACGCCTTCAACCAGCAGCCCAACGTCGCCTACTGGAACCTGTTCTGCCTGGCGCAGGCGCTGCTGCCGCTGATCGGCGACCAGGAAGTGGCGGTGGCCGCGCTTGAGTCTTACAAGACGGTGTTCCCGAACGAGTTCGAAGGCCGCATGCGCGCCAAGCTGGGTCTTGCCGAGGCCGCGGAAGGCGACCGTGCACTGATCGAAGGCGTGCTCAAGCTGCTGGCCGCGGGCAAGGTCGACTACACGATCTTCTGGCGACGGCTCTCGAACTACATGGCCGACGGCAACGTCGAGCCGGTGCGCGACCTGTTTCTGGACCGCGAGGGTTTCGATGCATGGGCGCTAGCGTTTTCGGAGCGCCATACGCCCGCTGGGCGCGCGCAAGCTGCCGATCTGATGCTCAAATCGAATCCCGGATTCGTGCTGCGGAACCACCTGGGACAGCAAGCCATCGAAGCAAGTCAGCAAAAGGACCACTCGGCTGTGGCAACCTTGCTGGCTGTGCTCCAGTCCCCATTTGAAGAACATCCCGACGCCGACGCACTGGCCGGCTTCCCGCCCGACTGGGCCTCCACGATCGAAATCAGCTGCTCATCATGACCACTCCCGTACAGAAAACCGACGCCGAATGGAAAGCCCTGCTCGCTGAAAAAGGTGCTGAGCCCGCGGCCTTCGAGGTAACGCGCCACGCCGCCACCGAACGCCCCTTCACCGGCAAGTACGAAGCGCACTGGGACGACGGCACGTACCACTGCGTGTGCTGCGGCGCCAAGCTGTTCGAGTCGACGACCAAGTTCGACGCGGGCTGCGGCTGGCCCAGCTTCTCGGAAGAAGCCGTACCCGGTGCCATCCGCAACATCGTCGACCGCTCGCACGGCATGGTGCGCACCGAGAACGTCTGCGCCAATTGCGGCGCCCACCTGGGCCACGTGTTCCCCGACGGCCCTACCGAAACCGGCCTGCGCTACTGCATGAACTCGGCGTCGCTCGACTTCCAGAAAAAATGAAACTGCTCCTCGACTTCTTCCCGATCCTGCTGTTCTTCGGCGCCTACAAGCTCGGCGACATCTACACCGCCACCGGCGTGCTGATGGCCGCCACTGTCGTGCAGATGGCGATCATCTACGCCACCGAGCGCAAGCTGCAGGCCATGCAGAAAGCCACGCTGGTGCTGATCCTGCTGTTCGGCACGCTCACGCTGGCTCTGCACGACGACCGCTTCATCAAGTGGAAGCCGACGGTGTTGTACGGCGCAATGGCCATTGCGCTGGCCGTGGCGCTCTGGGCGCTGAAGAAGAACTTTTTGAAGATGCTGCTGGGCTCGCAGCTCGAGCTGCCCGACCGCATCTGGGGCCGGCTCAATGTGGCGTGGATCGGTTACTGCCTGTTCATGGCCATCATCAACGGCTACGTGGCGGCGTACTTCACGACCGAGGCCTGGGTCAACTTCAAGCTCTGGGGCTATGTGTTCCCCATCGTCTTCCTGGTGGCGCAGGGCCTGTACATCGCGCCGCACCTGAAGAACGAAGACAAGCCGACGGCATGACGACGAGCACCACACTGCTGCCCACAGCCGCCGACATCGAAGCCGCGCTGCGCGAGGCGCTTAGCCCCACGCAGCTCGAAGTGATCGACGAGAGCGCCGCCCACGCAGGCCATTCGGGCGCCAACGCGGAAGGCCGCGGCACCCATTTCCGGGTGCGCATCGCCTCCCCTCTGTTCGAAGGGAAGCCCCGCGTGGCGCGACATCGGCTTGTGTATGATGCCCTCCAGGTTTTTATCGCACAGGGTTTGCACGCCATCGCCATCGAGGTGCTCTGAGTCGTCCACCGGATCGCACGCCGCGTTTGCACCGGCCGTTGCTCCTCTTGTTTTCTTCCCTATCCCTGCTTTCTTTCCCGCGCCTTTTCCTACACGCGCATTTCCTTTCCAGCTCGATATTCATTCCATGAAAAAACAAATCTTGCAGGCCGTCGCGGCCGCAGTGCTGCTCAGTGCCACGTCCATGGCGGCTCTGGCGCAGAACGCAGCCATCGTGAACGGCAAGCCGGTGCCCAAGGCCCGCATGGACGTTCTGGCCCAGCAACTGGCAGCCGCAGGCCGCCCGGTGACGCCTGAAATGCAGAGCCAGCTGCGCGAGGAAATCGTGGCGCGCGAAGTGTTCATGCAGGAAGCGCAAAAGCAGGGCCTGGACGCCAGCGACGACTACAAGAACCAGCTCGAACTCGCTCGCCAGGCCATCCTGATCCGCGCACTGTTCGAGAACTACCGCAAGACCAACCCGGTCTCGGACGCCGACGTGAAGGCCGAGTACGACAAGTTCGTGGCGGCCAACGGCGGCAAGGAATACAAGGCCCGCCACATCCTGGTCGAGACCGAAGACCAGGCCAAGAAGATCATGGCCGACCTGAAGAAGGGTGCCAAGTTCGAAGACATCGCCAAGAAGCAGAGCAAGGACCCGGGTTCGGGCGCCAACGGCGGCGACCTCGACTGGGCCAACCCCGCGAGCTTCGTGCCCGAGTTCTCGGAAGCGATGATCAAGCTCAAGAAGGGCGAGACCACCCCCGCTCCGGTCAAGACCCAGTTCGGTTATCACATCATCCGCGTCGACGACATCCGCCAGGCCCAACTGCCGAAGCTGGAAGAAGTGAAGCCGCAGATCACGCAGCAACTGCAGCAGCAGCGCCTGCAGAAGTACCAGGAAGACCTGCGCGCCAAGGCCAAGGTCGAGTAAGACCGGAGCCTTGCAGCCCCATAAAAAAAGCGGCCCGCGGGCCGCTTTTTTGTTGCCCGCCGCGTGGCGGGTTTGTGTCGATCAGCCCACCCAGCGGCGCGCGTTGCGCCAGATCTGCATCCACGGGCTCAGATCGCTCTTGTCGCCCGAGGTCCAGCTCATCTGGATGTTGCGGAACACACGCTCGGGGTGCGGCATCACCGCGGTGAAGCGGCCGTCAGGCGTGGTCACCGAAGTCAGGCCGTTGGCGCTGCCGTTGGGGTTGAACGGGTACTGCTCGGTGGGCTGGCCGTGGTTGTCCACGAAGCGCATCGCGCCGATGGCCTTGGCGGCGTCGCCACGGTGCTTGAAGTTGGCATAGCCTTCGCCGTGCGCCACCGCGATCGGCAGGCGGCTGCCGGCCATGCCCGCGAAAAAGATGCTCGGCGATTCGAGCACTTCGACCATCGACAGGCGCGCCTCGAAACGCTCGCTCTGGTTGGTGGTGAAGCGCGGCCAGGCCTCGGCGCCGGGAATGATGTCGGCCAGCTCGGCGAACATCTGGCAGCCGTTGCACACGCCCAGGCCGAAGGTGTCGGTGCGGCCGAAGAAGGTCTTGAACTGCTCGGCCAGCTTCGGGTTGAAGGTGATGCTGCGCGCCCAGCCGATGCCAGCGCCCAGTGTGTCGCCGTAGCTGAAGCCGCCACAGGCGACCACGCCCTTGAAGTTGGCGAGGTCCGCCCTACCCGTCTGCAGGTCGGTCATGTGGACGTCGAAGGCTTCGAAGCCGGCCTCGGTGAAGGCGTAGGCCATCTCGACGTGCGAGTTGACGCCCTGCTCGCGCAGGATCGCGACCTTGGGGCGCGACTGCAGGATGGCCGGCGCGGCAGGCTGCGCATTCGGCAGGAACACGTGCATACCCGGATCGCTCGGCACGCCGGCTGCGGCGTGCTCGGCATCGGCACAGGCTGGGTTGTCGCGCTCGCGGGCGATCTTCCAGCTGACCGAGTCCCACACCTGCTGCAGGTCGTGCAGGCTCGCGCTGAACACCGACTTGGCGTCGCGCCAGACTTCGACCTTGCCCTTGCCCGCATCCATGGCGGAGCTGGCGGGGCGCGTCTTGCCGATGAAGTGGCTGTGCGTGCTGAGGCCGTGAGCGCGCAGCACTTGCATGACGTCGTTGCGCTCGGCAGTGCGCACCTGCAGCACCATGCCCAGCTCTTCGTTGAACAGCGCCTTGAGCGTGAGTTCTTCGCGCCGCGCGCTGACCTGCTGCGCCCAGTTCTTGGCGTCGCCGGTTTCCATGCGGCTGTCGGAAATGCCGTCGCCTTCGGTGACGAGCATGTCGACGTTCAGCGCCACGCCGACGTGGCCGGCGAAGGCCATCTCGCAGGCGGTGGCGAACAGGCCGCCGTCGCTGCGGTCGTGCATCGCGAGGATCTTGCCGTCGGCGCGCAGCGCGTTCACGGCGTTGACCAGCGCCACGAGTTGCGCCGGGTCGTCAAGGTCAGGCACGGTGTCGCCGCTCTGGCCCAGCGTTTGCGCCAGGATGCTGCCGGCCATGCGGTGCTTGCCCTGGCCCAGGTCGATCAGCACCAGCGTGGTGTCGGCCTCTTCGGCGTCGAGCTGCGGCGTGAGCGTGCCGCGCACGTCGGCCAGCGAAGCGAAGGCGGTGACGATCAGGCTCACGGGCGACGTGACCTTCTTGGCCTCCGCGCCGTCCTTCCATTGCGTGCGCATCGACAGCGAATCCTTGCCGACCGGAATCGACACGCCGAGCGCCGGGCACAGCTCCAGGCCAACGGCCTTGACGGTCTCGTACAGCGCGGCGTCTTCGCCGGGCTCGCCACAGGCGGCCATCCAGTTGGCCGACAGCTTGACGCGCGAGAGTTCGATAGGCGCGGCCAGCAGGTTGGTGATGGCCTCGGCCACGGCCATGCGGCCCGAGGCCGGCGCGTCGAGCGCGGCCAGCGGCGTGCGCTCGCCCATGCTCATGGCTTCGCCGGCAAAGCCCTTGTAGTCGGCCAGCGTCACGGCGCAGTCGGCCACGGGCACCTGCCACGGGCCGACCATCTGGTCGCGGTGGCTCAGGCCGCCCACGGTGCGATCGCCGATGGTGATGAGGAAGCGCTTCGAAGCCACGGTCGGATTCGCGAGCACGTCGATGGCGGCCTTCTGCAGGTCGACGCCCGTGAGGTCGAGCGGCTTGAAGCTGCGGGCCACTGTCTTGACGTCGCGGTGCATCTTCGGCGGCTTGCCGAGCAGCACGTCCATCGGCATGTCGACCGGCTGCACCTGTGCGCCGTCGTCGGCCACCAGCAGCTGGCGTTCTTCGGTCGCCACGCCAACCACCGAGAACGGGCAGCGCTCGCGCTCGCAGAAGGACTTGAACTGATCGAGCGATTCCGGCGCGATGGCCAGCACGTAGCGCTCCTGGCTTTCGTTGCACCAGATTTCCTTCGGCGCCATGCCCGACTCTTCGAGCGGCACGGCGCGCAGGTCAAAGCGCGCGCCGCGGCCGGCGTCGTTGGTCAGTTCGGGGAAGGCGTTGCTCAGGCCGCCGGCGCCCACGTCGTGGATCGCCAGGATCGGGTTGGCCGCGCCCTGCTGCCAGCAGTGGTTGATGACCTCCTGCGCACGGCGCTCGATTTCGGGGTTGCCGCGCTGCACCGAGTCGAAGTCGAGCTCGGCCGCATTGGCGCCGGTGGCCATCGAGCTGGCGGCGCTGCCGCCCATGCCGATGCGCATGCCGGGGCCGCCGAGCTGGATCAGCAGCGAGCCGGCCGGAAAGCGGATCTTCTTGGTCTGCGCGGCGTCGATGCTGCCGAGGCCGCCCGCGATCATGATGGGCTTGTGATAGCCGCGCTGCACGGTGTCGAGGTCGCTCGCCACGGTCTGCTCGTATTCGCGGAAGTAGCCCAGCAGGTTGGGACGGCCGAATTCGTTGTTGAACGCGGCGCCACCCAGCGGGCCCTCGGTCATGATCTGCAGCGGGCTGGCGATGTGCTCGGGCTTGCCGTAGTGGCCCTCTTCGGGCCAGAGCTTCGACACGGTGAAGCCGGTCAGGCCGGCCTTGGGCTTGGAGCCACGGCCGGTGGCGCCTTCGTCGCGAATCTCGCCGCCTGCGCCGGTCGAAGCGCCCGGGAACGGCGAAATGGCGGTCGGGTGGTTGTGGGTCTCGACCTTCATCAGCACATGGCTCAGGGCGCTATCTTTTTGATAGCTCTGCGAACCGGTGGCGGGAATGAAGCGCTCGATGGTCGCGCCTTCCATGACCGAGGCGTTGTCCGCATAGGCGATCACCGTGTGCTGCGGGTTCTGCTTCTCGGTGTGGCGGATCATCGAGAACAGGCTTTGCGGCTGCGCCTTGCCGTCGATGGTGAAGTCGGCGTTGAAGATCTTGTGGCGGCAGTGCTCGCTGTTGGCCTGCGCGAACATCATCAGTTCGACGTCGCTGGGGTTGCGGCCCAGGCGGGTGAAGGCGTCGACCAGGTAGTCGATTTCGTCCTCGGCCAGCGCCAGGCCGAAACCGGTGTTGGCTGCCACCAGCGCCGTACGGCCGCCGGCCAGCACGTCGACCTGCGCCATCGGCTGGGCAGGCAGTTCGCTGAACAGGCTTGCGGCCTGATCGACGGTGGCCAGCACCGACTCGGTCATGCGGTCGTGCAGCGGGCCGGCTACGGCGGCCAGCGTGTCGCCTTCGATCACGGGGGCCTTGCCGATCAGCGGGGCCTTGAGCTTCAGGTGGTACTGGGTAACGCGCTCGACCCGGCGCAAGGCCAGGCCGCAGTTATGGGCAATGTCGGTGGCCTTGGAGGCCCAGGGCGACACCGTGCCCAGGCGGGGCGTGACCACCACCGAGGTGCCCGCCTTGGCCGGTGCCTCGAAGGGTTCGCCGTAGGTCAGCAGCGCCGCAAAGCGCTCGCGGCCGGCCGAATCCAGCGCCGCATCGGTGACCACGAGGTGCACGAAACGGGCCGAAATGCCCTCGATGCGCGGCTCGATGGCCTGGAGCTTCGGCAGCAACTGGCGTGCGCGGAAGTCGCTGAGCGCGCTGCCGCCCTCGAACATGGTTACGACGGGAAGGGCTTGAGGTGCGGGCTGCGTCACGGTCGATGGGGCCTCGGGGGCCGCGTTGGAAATCAAGGAATCGAGGCAGATGGCCGCTGACTGGGGCCATCCGCGTTAGCCCGGAATTTTAGCTTGCCGAATGGGATAATTCGGGGATGAGCATTAACTACAAAGACGCTGCGGGCATCGAAGCCATGCGGGTCGCCTGCCGCCTGGCTTCCGAGGTGCTGGATTACCTCACGCCCCTCATCAAGCCCGGCATCACGACCAACGATGTCGACCGGCTCGCCGCCGAGTACATGGTCAAGCAGGGCACCACCTCGGCCACGGTGGGATACATGGGCGCGAGCAGCGTCCCGTACCCGAAGTCGCTGTGCACCTCGGTGAACCACGTGGTGTGCCACGGCATTCCCAATGACAAGCCCCTGAAGAAGGGCGACATCATGAACGTCGACGTGACCGTCATCAAGGACGGCTGGTTCGGCGACAACAGCCGCATGTACGTGATCGGCGACGCCTCCATCGCCGCCAAGCGCCTGTGCAGCATCACCTTCGAAGCCATGTGGCACGGCATCCTGCAGGTGCGCCCCGGCGCGCACCTGGGCGACGTGGGCCACGCGATCCAGAAATTCGCCGAAGGCCAGGGCTTCTCGGTGGTGCGCGAGTTCTGCGGCCACGGCGTGGGCCAGCGCTTCCACGAAGAACCCCAGGTGCTGCACTACGGCCGCCCCGGCACCATGGAAGAACTCAAGCCCGGCATGATCTTCACCATCGAGCCGATGATCAACGCCGGCAAGCGCGACGTGAAGGAAGACTTCAAGGGCGGCCAGTACGACGGCTGGACCATCGTCACGCGCGACCATTCGCTGTCGGCCCAATGGGAGCACACGGTGCTCGTCACCGAGACCGGCTACGAAGTGCTGACGCTCTCCGCAGGCAGCCCGCCGCTGCCCTCCTTCGTCACCTCGACCAAGACCTGACGCGGCAACGCGTCTCCCCGCCGTGATCGAAGCAGCCAACATCGACGTGGCGACGCTGCGCGAAGCCTATCGCGCGAAAAAGCTCGCCCTGTTCGACACCCTGCGCTTCGCGCGCGCCCCAACCCGCAGCGTGCACACGGTGCTGCGCCAGCTCTCGGCATTGGCCGACGAAACGCTCTGCACGCTGTGGCGCGACGCCGGCTTCGGTGACTCGTTCTCGCTGGCCGCCGTGGGCGGCTTCGGGCGCGGCGAGCTGTTTCCGTATTCCGACGTCGACGTGCTGCTGCTGTTGCCGCCCGAAGACCACGAAAACGCCATCGACCCGGCCCGCATCGAGGCTTTCATCGGCCATTGCTGGGACGCGGGCCTCGAAATCGGCTCCAGCGTGCGCACGGTCGATGAGTGCCTGGCCGAGGCCGAGAAAGACGTCACCGTCCAGACCTCGCTGCTCGAAGCGCGGCTGATCGCAGGCGACAAGAAGCTCTTCACGGCCTTTCGCCGCCGCTTCACCCGCGCGATCGACCCGCAAGCCTTCTTCGTGGCCAAGTCGCAGGAAATGCGGCACCGACACCAGAAGTACGACAACACGCCCTACGCGCTGGAGCCCAACTGCAAAGAGTCACCGGGCGGCCTGCGCGATCTGCAGACCATCCTCTGGATGACCAAGGCGGCCGGCTACGGCAGCCGCTGGGACGACCTCGCCAAGAACGGCCTGGCCACCTCCTTCGAGGCGCAGCAGATCAAGCGCAACGAAGCGCTGCTCTCGCTCATCCGCGCGCGGCTTCACGTGATTGCCAACCGCCGCGAAGACCGCCTGGTGTTCGACCTGCAGACCGCCGTGGCAGCCAGCTTCGGCTACGAAAGCGAATCGCAGCGCAAGTCGAGCGAGGCGCTGATGCGGCGCTACTACTGGGCCGCCAAGGCGGTCTCGCAGCTCAACCAGATCCTGCTGCTCAACATTTCCGAGCGTCTGCAGCCGAGCGACGAGCAGCACACGCCCGTCAACGAGCGCTTCTACGAGCGCGCCGGCCTGATCGAGATTGCGAGCGACGACCTCTACGAGCGCGAGCCGCACGCGGTGCTCGAAACCTTCCTGCTGTACCAGAAGACCATTGGCGTGAAGGGTCTGTCGGCGCGCACGCTGCGCGCGCTCTACAACGCGCGCCACGTCATGGACAGCAAGTTCCGCAACGACCCGGTCAACCACGAGACCTTCATGCGGATCCTGCTGCAGCCCTATGGCATCACGCATGCCTTCAGGCTGATGAACCAGACCTCGGTGCTGGGGCGCTACCTGCGGGTGTTCCGCAGCATCGTGGGGCAGATGCAGCACGACCTGTTCCACGTGTACACGGTGGACCAGCACATCCTGATGGTGCTGCGCAACGTGCGGCGCTTCTTCATTGCCGAGCATGCGCACGAGTACCCGTTCTGCTCGCAGCTGGCAGCCGGCTGGGACAAGCCCTGGATCCTGTACGTAGCCGCCCTCTTCCACGACATTGCCAAGGGCCGCGGCGGCGACCATTCCATGCTGGGCGCACGCGACGTGCAGCGCTTCTGCAAGCAGCACGGCGTTGCCCGCGAAGACGCGAAGCTCATCGAATTCCTGGTGGCCGAGCACCTGGTGATGAGCCAGGTCGCCCAGAAGCAGGACCTGAGCGACCCCGAAGTGATCGGCGCATTCGCCAAGCGCGTGGGCAACGAGCGCTACCTGACCGCGCTCTACCTGCTGACCATCGCCGACATCCGCGGCACCTCGCCGCGCGTGTGGAATGCCTGGAAGGGCAAGCTGCTCGAAGATCTGTACCGCTACACCCTGCGCGCGCTGGGCGGCCGCATGCCCGACCCGGACGCCGAAGTCGAGTCGCGCAAGCGCGAGGCGCTGGTGCAGCTGGCCCTGCACGCCCAGCGCTTCGAAGCGCACAAGGCCCTGTGGGACACGCTCGACGTCGGCTACTTCATGCGCCACGACGCCACCGAGATCGCCTGGCACGCCAAGCAGCTCTCGCGCTTCGTACCGCCGCCCAACGTGCCGATCGACCCGAAGGCACCGCCCATCGTGCGCGCGCACCTGTCGCCGGTGGGCGAAGGCCTGCAGGTGGTCGTCTACACGCCCGACCAGCCCGACCTTTTCGCGCGCATCTGCGGCTACTTCGACCAGTCGTCCTTCAGCATCCTCGACGCCAAGGTGCACACCACGAGCAACGGCTACGCGCTCGACACCTTCCAGGTGGTGACCACCTTCCTGCCGGACCACTACCGCGACCTGATCAGCATGGTCGAGTCGGGCCTGGCGCAAACGCTCACCGAAGCCGGCGCCCTGCCCCCGCCCAGCATGGGCCGGGTATCGCGCCGGGTGCGCAGCTTTCCGATCAAGCCGCGCATCAGCCTGCTGCCCGACGACAAGGCGCAGCGCTGGCTGCTCAACATCTCGGCGAGCGACCGCGCCGGCCTGCTGTATTCGGTGGCCCGGGTGCTGGCGCGCCATCACCTGAATCTGCAGCTCGCCAAGGTGACGACGCTGGGCGAGCGGGTGGAAGACACCTTCCTGATCAGCGGCCCTGAATTGCAGGGCCAGAAGACGCAGCTGGCCATCGAGACCGAACTCATGGAAGCCCTGGCCTCCTGAAAACAACCTATCCCCTCAGAATGTCGGCCATGGAATCCCTGATCGAACAGCTATCCGACTGCGTCTCCTCCGCCAAGACGCTGGAAGACCTCGCCCGCCCGATGCTCGAAATGCTCGAGGCGGCCACGGGGCTGGAGTCGGCCTACCTCGTGAGCGTCGACCCGGACAAGGGCCGCCAGCACATCCTCTTCGCCCACAACACCGGCGAGCTGCTGACCATTCCCGAGGGAGCCTTCGTGCCCTGGGCCAACACGCTCTGCCGGCACGCCCTCGAAGAAGACCGCACCTACACCGACGACGCCGGCGGCTGCTGGGGCGACGCCGATGCCGCCCGCGAGCTCGGCATCCAGACCTGCGTGAGTGCCCCGGTAAAAACCGACAGCGGCGAGCTCTTCGGCGCCCTGTGCGCCGCCAGCGCACAGCAAATGCCCTTGCCGCCACAAGCGGAGCCAGTGCTGCGGCTGTTCGCGCGGCTGATCGGGCAGCAGGTGGAGCGCGAACTGCTGGTCGAGAAGCTCAGGAAGGCCAATGCCGAACTCGCCACGCACGCCGCCATCGACGCCCTCACCGGCCTGCCCAACCGCCGCGTGCTCGTCGACGCGCTGCAGCGCATGCTGGCGCAAGGTGCGCGCAGCGGCCAGAGCGTGCTGGTCGGTTTCGTCGACCTGGACGACTTCAAGAAGATCAACGACGCGCACGGCCACGCTATCGGCGACGAATTCCTCGCGGCCATGGCAAAACAGCTCGCGAACTCGGTGCGCGCAAGCGACATGCTGGCGCGCTTCGGCTCCGACGAGTTCGTGGTGATCGGCCTGGGGCCCGCGCTGGGCGAATCGCCGCGCACCGGGGCGCGGGCGCTGGCCGACCGCCTGGCAGAAAACACCATCGGCGAGCTGCGGCTGAAGCGCATGACGATCGACTACGCAGGCGCCAGCGTCGGCGTAGTGGCGGTCGACCCGCGCACCACCTCTGCCGAGGAAGCCCTGCGGCAGGCAGATGCCGCCATGTACGCCGTCAAGCACAGCCGCCGCGGCATGGTCCGCGACGCCGGGGAAGCCCTGTCTGACTGAACGCGACTAAACGGACGAGGTGGCAGGCAGCGCCGCCGTATCGGCGCCCCACAGGGGAGCCTGCTCATACTGCGCCACCCATTGCACGACGTCCTTGGCCGCCATCGGCATCGCGATGCCGTAGCCCTGGCCCAGCGTGCAGCCCAGCGCAAGCAGCGCTTCGCCCTGCTTCACCGTTTCAACCCCCTCGGCCACGGCCGTGAGGCCGAGCGCGTGGAGCAGCGCGACGATGCCCTGCACGATGGCGCGGTCCTGGTCGTTGTCGAGCATGCCGCGCACGAAGGACTGGTCGATCTTCACGGTCGACACCGGCAATTGCCGCAGGTAGGTGAGCGACGAATACCCGGTGCCGAAGTCGTCGATGGTGACGCCCACGCCCAGCATCTTGCAGGCCTCGACGAACAACGCGACGTTCGCAAACTGGCTGATCGCCGTGGTCTCGAGGATTTCGAGCTCGAGCATGCCCACGCCCATCTTCGGAAACTGCGCCAGGTGCCGCGCAAGCCGTTCGACGAAGTCCCAGCGCATCATGTGGCGTGGCGCCACGTTCACGCTCACCGAAATCTGCAGGCCCGCCAGGCGCCACTGATGCGCCTGCCACAGGGCCGTGGCAATGGCCCAGTCGCCCACCTGCTCGACCAGTTGGTCGTCTTCGATCAGCGGCACGAACTGCGCCGGCGGCAGCAGGCCGCGCTCGGGGTGCTGCCAGCGGATCAGCGCCTCGACACCGGCCACCACGCCGCGCCGCATGTCGACCTTGGGCTGGTAGACTAGGAAGAACTCGCCCTGCAGCAGGCCTTCCTGGATGCGCTGGCGCTCGCGCACCACCTGCTCGTCGGCGCGCGCCTGGGGCGCGTCGAAGTAATGCACCTTGCCGTCGGCCGCGCGCTTGGCAAAGAAGGCCGCGTGCTGCGCCTGGCGCAGGGCTGTCTCTGGTGGCGGGCCGTTGCTGTCGAGCAGCATGGCGCCGATGCTCGCGTCGATGCTGGCTGTCTGGTCGCGCCAGCTCCAGGGCTCGCCGAGCGAGGCCTGGATGCGCTCGAGCACCTGGGTGCACTGCGAGGTTCCGATGCCAGCGAACAGGGCTGCGAATTCGTCGCCGCCCACGCGGGCCATCACGCTCTCGCGCGGCAGCTGGGCCTTGATGCGGCGGGCCACCTCTTCGAGGGCGGCGTTGCCCGCGACCATGCCGAGGTGATCGTTCAGCTCGGCAAAGCGGTCGACGTCGATGTAGCAGACGGCAGCCAGGCGTTTGCCGGCGCGGGCCCAGTCGGCCATCAACGGGCGCAGCACTTCATCCGGCGGAAGACGTGCCGACCCGTCGTAGTACGACGGCAAGGAGACTGTGGGTTGCTGGTTCGACAAAAGACTGGGGCTCCGAAAGTCGCGGGCTATTGTTCTCCCAATCCGGGCCGTTCCACACCTTGCAGTGAGATTTTGTTACAGACGAGGTGTACGAACAACACTCGTGCATACAGTGTGGCTAGCCGCAATAGGCACCTACCACGCGCCCGGTGGGCTCGACCTGCACGTTGAGCCGCGTCATGTCTTGCGCCGGGTCGGCGGCTTCGGTGGCCAGCACGGTGCGTGCCACGCGGGCGCCGGAGCGCTGGCGCATTTCTTCCAGCAGTTGCTGGCTGATGCGCAACCCCAGGCCGAAGCGCACGGCCGTGGCCTGGCAGGTTTCCGGCGGCGTGACGAAGCTCGGGGGTTCAGGCACTTCCGATGTCAGGGGCCGGTCGGCCGGAGGTGTCTGGCAGCCAGCCAGCAAGAGGCCCAGGGCCACAGCCGGCAAGCCGGCCCGGAGTCGACCGTTCGTGATGCGCATCTGTCTTGCTCCTTCTTCTTCAATCTGGGCGGAAGCTTATTCGACTCCGGGGACAGCCCGGTGGCATGGATTAAGTCGATGGTCCGCAAAGTGGCGACCAATTCACGCGGCGGCTGTCTGGCGTCGCATTCAGGGCCATTCAAGGCGTATGCTGGCCGCGACACGCGCAGTTCGGGCCCCCAGTTCAGGCACTTTGGCCGCACACCCATGACACCTCCTCCCGCCACCGTTTTCCTGATCGACGTCGACAACACCCTGCTCGACAACGACCGCGTCGTGGCCGATCTTCGCGCCCATCTCGAACAGGCCTTCGGCGCCGAAAGCGCCGGCCGCTACTGGGTGGCCTTCGAGCAATTGCGCAGCGAGCTCGGCTACGTCGACTACCTCGGCGCCCTGCAGCGCTACCGCGCCGAAGAGAGCCGCCGCGGCATGAGCGATTCGCGGCTGCTGCTGATGTCGAGCTTTCTCATCGACTACCCCTTTGCCGAACGGCTCTACCCCGGCGCGCTGGAAGCACTGAAGCATCTGCGCCGGCACGGGCCCACGGTGATCCTGTCCGATGGCGACGTGGTGTTCCAGCCGCGCAAGGTGCAGCGCTCGGGCCTGTGGGAGGCCACCGAGGGCCGCGTGCTGATCTACGTGCACAAGGAACAGATGCTCGACACCATCGAGCAGTGCCACCCTGCCCAGCATTACGTGATGGTGGACGACAAGCTGCGCATTCTTTCGGCCATGAAGGCCATCTGGGGGCCTCGTCTGACGACGGTCTTCGTGCGGCAAGGGCACTATGCACTTGATGAGCAGGCCATTGCCGCCTACGCCCCTGCCGACATCACCGTCGAACGCATCGGCGACCTGATCAACTTTGACTTTCCATCGACATGAGCCAAGCAACCAACCCTCTCGCGGGAAAGCCCGCCCCTCTCGAACTGCTGGTCAACGTGCCGCGCCTGATCTCGGCTTACTACACCGGCCGGCCAGACCCGTCGGTGCCGAGCCAACGCGTGGCCTTCGGCACCTCGGGGCATCGCGGCTCCTCCTTCGACGATGCATTCAACGAATGGCACGTGCTGGCAATCAGCCAGGCCATCTGCGACTACCGCAAGCAGAAAGGCATCGACGGTCCGCTCTTCCTCGGCATCGACACGCATGCGCTGTCCACGCCGGCCTTCAGCAGCGCGGTGGAAGTGCTCGCGGCCAACGGCGTCGAGCTGATGATCTCGAAGGACGACGAATACACGCCGACGCCGGCCGTGTCGCACGCCATCCTGGTCTACAACCGTGGACGCACAAGCGGGCTGGCCGATGGCATCGTCATCACGCCCTCGCACAACCCGCCCGAGAGCGGCGGCTTCAAGTACAACCCGCCGAACGGCGGACCGGCCGGCACCGACATCACCTCGGCCGTCGAGGCCGCGGCCAACAAGATGCTGGCCAACAAGCTCGAAGGCGTGAAGCGCATGCCGCTCGCGCAGGCGCTGCGCGCATCGACCACGCACCGGCACGACTATCTGAACACTTACGTCGAAGACCTGGCGCAGGTGCTCGACATGGACGCGATCCGCGACGTGAACCTCGACCTAGGTGTCGACCCGCTGGGCGGCGCGGGCGTGCGCTACTGGCCCGCGATTGCCGAGCGCTACAAGCTCACGCGCCTGAACGTGCTGAGCCAGGAAGTCGACCCGACCTTCCGCTTCATGTCGCTCGACTGGGACGGCCGCATCCGCATGGACCCGTCGTCGCCCGACGCCATGCACAAGCTGATCGAATTGAAGGACCGCTTCGGCATCGCCTTCGCCTGCGACACCGACCACGACCGCCACGGCATCGTCTCGGGCAGCACCGGGTTGATGCAACCCAACAGCTACCTCGCAGTGATGATCGACTACCTCTACACGCACCGCCCGCAATGGCCGGCGCAGGCGGCTGTCGGCAAGACGGTGGTGAGCAGCCAAATGATCGACCGCGTCACCGCACGGCTCGGCCGCAGGCTGTACGAGGTGCCGGTGGGCTTCAAGTGGTTCGTAGACGGGCTGGTCGATGCCTCGCTGGCCTTCGGCGGCGAGGAAAGCGCGGGCGCGACCTTTCTGCGCAAGGACGGCTCGGTGTGGACCACGGACAAGGACGGCCTGGTGCCCGCCCTGCTCTCGGCCGAGATCGCCGCGCGCACCGGGCGTGACCCGGGCGAGCGCTACACCGAGCTGACGCAGGCGCTGGGCCAGCCGGAGTCAGACCGCGTGGATGCGGCTGCCACTGTCGAGCAGAAGAAGCGGCTGTCGAGCCTGTCGCCGGAACAGATCCGTTCGACCGAGCTGGCGGGCGACAAGATCGTCAATGTGCTGAGCCATGCGCCGGGCAACGGCGCGGCCATCGGCGGCGTGAAGGTCGTGACCGACAACGGCTGGTTCGCCGCGCGGCCCTCGGGCACGGAGAACATCTACAAGATCTACGGCGAGAGCTTCAAGGGCAAGGAACACCTCGCGCGCATCCTCGAAGAGGCGCAGCAGGTGGTGGACGGGGCGCTCTCGGGAGCCTGAACGCATGCAGACGCTGGTGCTGCGGCTGAACCCGGGCGACGACCTGCGCGCGTCGCTCGATTCGGCGTTGAAGCAAGGCGGTGCCGACGCAGCGTTCGTGGTCTCGGGCATCGGCAGCCTGAGCGGGGCGAGCATCCGGTTTGCAGGCGCAGAGAACGCGGCGCGCATCGAAGGTGACCTGGAAATCCTCACGCTGGCGGGCAGCCTCTCGCCGGACGGCTCGCATCTTCACATCAGCGTGTCGGATGCCGAGGGCCGAGTTTTCGGCGGCCATGCAGCACCCGGATGCACAGTGCGCACCACGGCGGAAATCCTCGTCGCCGTGCTGCCCGACTGGCAGTTCGCGCGCACGCACGATCCGCTCACCGGCTACGCCGAACTCAATGCGGTTTGTCGTTCAGGTCGTACTTCATGATCCGGCCATGGCGGCCTTCGAGGTCGCGCTCTACGGCGTAGACGTCGCCGCTCGGCGCGCTGCGCTGCGAGAGCACCGCATCCAGCGACGCGAGGTCGGCCGCGTCGAGTTGCAAGTCAAGCACCTTCAGGTGATCCGCCAGGTGGTCGCCGCGCCGCACGCCGACGATCACTGCCGCGACGGACGGCTGCTGCAGCACCCAGCGCATCGCCACGGTCGAAATCGACACGCCATGCCGCAGCGCGATCTGCTTCAGCTGCACCAGCAGTTGCTGAAACAGGTCCCAGCCGCCGAAGTCGTCGATGATGAGCTTGTACTTGACCAGCGAGCGGTTCTCGAACGACTGGCCCGGATCGCTCACGCCGAGCCAGCGCTCCGAGAGGAAGCCGCCGGCCACGCTGCCGTAGCACAGCAGTTTCATGCCTGATTGCTCGCAGTACGGCGTCATCAGCGGCAAGGGCCGCTGGTCGAGCAGCGAGTACTGCACCTGCATGCTGAACAGCGGCACGCCGGCGTCGGCCAGTTCACGCACATGCGCCGTGTCGAAATTGGTGCCGCCCACGCGGTCGATCTTGCCGGCGCGCTGCAACTCCAGGAGCCAGTGCGCAACCTCGAGATAGCGCGGCACGCCGTAGTCCCACCAGTGGAACTGCACGAGGTCGAGCCGCTCCATGCGCAGGCGCTTCAGCGAGCGATCGATGATCTGCTCGACCTGGCGCTTGTCGATGGTCGGCAGGATGGCAAGGTCGGGCACGAACTTGGTGTGCACGCGCAGCTGCGAGAGGCTGTCGGGGCCGTGGCGCTGCAGGTAGTCGGCGCGGAACTCGCCGATCATTTCTTCCACGCCGGTGTAGATGTCGGCGCAATCGAAGGTGGTGATGCCGGCGTCGTAGTAGGCCGCCATGTCGGCGATGGCACCTGCGTGATCCACGTCGCCGTGGCCGCCGGCCAGTTGCCAACCGCCCTTCAGCAGGCGGGAAATTTCATAGCCGGGCGCGAGCTCGATGCGATGGTGCGAATACTGCGAGGGGTTCATGAAGACTCGTTCGATGGATGGACAACCGCCGTGGTGTCGGCGTGGCGAAAAGTGCGCAGCCCCATGCGGGTGATGCGAAAGCGCGAGGGGCAGTTCGGGTCAGGGCAGGCCACCTCGGCGTCGGTGCTCATCCAGTCGTTCGCGTCGGTGGGCCGCTGCTTGGCGGCCAGCAGCGGCAGCAAGGCGCCCAGCGAATAGATCGAGAAGCCCTGCCCCTCGGGCAGATGCAGCATCTCGCCGCGCAGCTCGAAATAGTCGCCCACCTTGGCGCCGCAGTAGATGCGGGCGCCTTCCGGCGCTACGACTTCGACGCGCAGGTCGTGGAGCGTGAAACTGGGGTCGGGGTTCATCATGTGCCTCGGGTGCTCAGGGGTTGGGCGGCGTCACCGACAGGATGATTTCGGTCGGGGCCTGCGACTGGTTCAGGTAGCGATGCGGCAGGCGCGAGTCGAACGAGATGCTCTCGCCCGCCAGTACCGGGTAGTCGACGCCCGCGATCTGCGCCACCAGCGCGCCCGCGACCACATACACGCACTCCGTCGATGCATGGCCGCGCGGTTCGTCCGCCGACACCTGGCCCGGCTGCAGCACGGCACGCAGCACTTCGAGCTGGCCATTGCCGGCTGTCAGGCGCTCGTACCCGACCTGCCCCTTGGGCGCGGTGAGCAGCGAGCGTTCGCCCGGACGGCTGATCCACACCGAGGGCGGCGCGGGCTCGGAGAACAACGACGAGACCGATTCGCCGAACACGCCGGCCAGGCGGCGCATGGTTTCGAGGCTCGGGTCGGTGACCGAGCGCTCGATCTGGCTGAGCAGCGTGGCCGACACACCGGCCTGGGCCGCGAGCTCGCGCAAGGACAGGCCGCGCACGGTCCGCAGCTCTTTCAATCGCTCGCCGATCATCCGGTCGCTCCGTTATCTGTGCAGTGTGGCTTCATTGGGTGGCGATGGTATGTGCTGTGTGACTGCACGTCAATGGTGCACTCGCGTCACATTCGTGCATTGGCATTTCTTCGGGCAATGGCTGAAATCCAGCTTGCGCTTTTTGACAATTCGATTGCACACTCCAGCCAGTTTTTGTGCAGTATCACTTTACAGGAGCAGAGAGATGGTCGACACCCCTCCCGCGCGCAGCAGCGATTCACCCCGCCTCGGCCATCGATGGTTGCTGGTCTTCCCCTTCGTCTGGCAGGCCTGCCTCGCGCCGGCGGTGAACGACATCGCGGCCAGGCCTTTCGGCATGCCCTTTCCCATGTTCTGGCAGATGGCGGGCATCGTGCTCACGAGCGTGGTGATTGCAATCGTCTTCAGGCTCGACGCCCGGGCCGGCGTCGAGGCCGAAGAGGCCGACTTCCTCGACAGGAGCCTGAAGGCCGAAGACGCTGGCAAGAACGACAAGGACGGCGCGGCATGAAACTCGCAATCGTCCTCGCCATCCTGCTCGCCACCGTGGCAGGCGCCATGGCCTACGGCCGCCGTACGCGCCACGGCAAGAGCTTTGCGGACTGGGCCGTCGGCGGCCGCAGCCTCGGCACGCTCGTGTTCTGGTTCATGAATGCGGGCGAGGTCTACACCACCTTCGCGGTGCTCGGCATCTCGGGCTACGCCTGGGCGCTGGGAGCTCCCGCGTACCTCGCGTTCTGTTCCGTCTCGATGAGCTACGCGGTCGGCTACTGGCTGATGCCGAAGATCTGGCGCGCGGGACGACTGCGCGGGCTGCTCACGCAATCGGACTTCTTCGCTGCGCGCTACGACGCGCCCTGGCTCGGCGTGCTGACCGGCGTTGTGGGCATCGCGTCACTGGTCGTGTATGTGCAGATCCAGCTCGTCAGCCTCGGGCTGATCGTGCAGCTCACGCTGGGCAACAGCATCTCGAGCGAAGCCGCAACCATCGGCGCGGGCGCGCTGATGATTGCCTTCGTGTTCGCGGCCGGTGTGCGCTCCGCCGCCTTCGCAGCCGGCGTGAAAGACATCCTCATGGTCGTCGTCGTGGTGCTGCTGAGCGTGACGGTGGCCAGCAAGGTTGGCGCGGCCTCGCTGATGGACCTGTTCTCGATGGCGGAAGCCAAGCACCCAGGCATCGGCAAGTTCCCGGGACTGGACGCCACCTCCCCCACCACGGCGATCTGGCTCATGACCTCGGCCATCAACATCGCGCTGGGCAACTGGGTCTTTCCGCACCTGTTCCAGATGTCGTACACGGCGCACAGCGCCACCGCCATCCGGCGCAACGCGATCTGGCAGCCGCTGTATTCGCTGGCCTACTTCTTCATCATCCTGCTCGGCTTCGCGGCCCTGCTGGCGAACACGCAACCGCCGGGCGGCAACCTGAACGCGGCGCTGCTGCAGTTCGTGTCGGACCGCTACCCGGCCTGGACGGTCGGGCTGCTGGCTGGCACGGGCTTTTTGCTGGCGCTGGCGCCGGGCTCGTTGCTACTGCTGACGGCGGGCTCGATCTTCACGCGCAACGTGGTGCGGCCGTTTCGCCCGGGGCTGGGCGAGCGCGGGTCGCTGGCCCTCTCGCGCGGCTCGCTGGTGGTGTTCGCGGCGATTGCGGTGTGGCTGTCGATCAGCCAGAAGGGCTCGCTGGTGAAGATCCTGCTCGACGCCTATTCGGCCATCGGCATGCTCGCGCCGGGTGTGTTCCTCGGGTTCCTTTGGAAGCGCACGAGCGCGGTCGGCGTGCTGGCCGGCCTGGTCGCGGGCTTCGTCGCGCTGCTGGCGCCGTTCGCGGCGAAGTTCTGGGCGACCGCGGTGCCGCAGTGGGAAGCTGGGCTGATCGCGATGGCGATCAATGCGGCCGTGGTCGTGGTGGTGAGCCTGGCCACCCGGGCGCCGCAGCGCGATGCGGTCGCGCTGGGGCTGCAGATCCGGGCGGCTTGATCAGCCTTCCAACGCTTCCACGCGCAGCGTGACCACCGGGCCGGCCACTTCGTTCCGCGCCTGGAGCGCATGCACGGCGAGATCGAGCGTGCCCTGCACTACAGGCCCGGTCAGCACCAGCACCTGCGGCCCGGTGCCGGAGCATTCGGCCGCCAGCGCGACCTGCCGCACGGGCACCTTCTGCGCGACAAGACAGGCGGTGACCGCCTGGATCTGGCCGACCGCGTGCACCGGCACGCGCAGGTAGTGCGAGGTATCGACGGCCGCGCGCGGCAGCACCGACAAGGCATTCGTCGCATGCGCATGAACACCC
The DNA here is from genome assembly GCF_059416325.1 of Variovorax sp. GW821-FHT09D05. NCBI lineage: Bacteria > Pseudomonadati > Pseudomonadota > Betaproteobacteria > Burkholderiales > Comamonadaceae > Variovorax > Variovorax sp. GW821-FHT09D05. The sequence goes on from NZ_JBWKOZ010000003.1 coordinate 172,564, forward strand.
AGATGCGGCACGTGCTGCGCAGCGTCGACGCCATCGAGCCGCGCCACGTCCACGAGGTCGGCGATCACGGCCGAAGCTGTCTGCTCCGAGCCAGCGCCCGCGCCGTAGTACATCGTGAGGCCAGCCGCATCGCTCTTGACCATGACGGCGTTCATCGACCCCTTCACATGCGCCATCAGGTGGTCTGCGGGTACTAGCGCAGGCTGCACGCGAAGTTCAACGCCAGATGCTTGCCGCCGCGCCACGCCCAGCAGCTTGATGCGGTAGCCGAGCTGTTCGGCACAAGCCACGTCCAGCCCTTGCAGGGCGGTGATGCCTTCCACCTGCGCGTCGGCAAAGCGCAGCGGCATGCCGAAAGCGTTGGCCGCGAGCAGGGTCAGTTTGTGGGCGGCGTCGATGCCTTCGATGTCGAAAGTCGGGTCGGCTTCCGCGTAGCCCAGCGCCTGTGCTTGCGCGAGCGCGGCGGCGAAGTCGAGACCCTCGTCGCGCATCTTGCTCAGGATGAAGTTGGTGGTGCCGTTGATGATGCCCGCCACCCATTCGATGCGGTTGGCCGCAAGGCCTTCGCGCAGCGCCTTGATGATGGGGATGCTCACGGCCACCGCCCCTTCGTAGGCCACGACCACGCCTTTCTCCCGCGCGGCCGCAAAGATCTCGGTGCCGTGCACTGCCAGCAGGGCCTTGTTGGCCGTCACCACGTGCTTGCCGTGCGCAATGGCGGCCAGCACCCAGTCTCGCGCCGGGCCGGTACCGCCTGCCACTTCCACCACCACGTCGACATCGGGGTGCGTGGCCACATGCATCGCGTCGGCCGTGAGCGGAACGCGCTCTCCCACGATGCCGGCGGCCCGCTCCAGGTTGCGCGCGGCGACGATCACAAGCTCGATCGAACGGCCCGCCCGCGCCGCGATGTCGGCCCGGTTACGCGCCAGCACGCGGAAGGTGCCGGAGCCTACGGTGCCGATGCCGATCATCCCCACGCGCAGGGTACGAATGGCCGCGGGGCGGCTGTGCAGGGGCTCGAGGGATTCAACGGGATCGCGGTACATGGACATCTCCAGACGAAAAAACAAAACCCAGCTGCCAGAGCTGGGTTCATTCGTTCGGGGAGAGAGCGATACACCAGGTGGCTGCCGGAACGGCCACCTGCGCGTGTCAGGTGACCGCGGTGGTAATGGTGGTAATCATTCGAGCAACAACCATCGCCTGCGCGGAGGCAGGCGGCATCATGCGAGCCATCAGGGCTGCGTTGGATGCGGAGTGGGAGTTGTGGCTCGACATGAAGGCCCGGAGTGTACAGGAGCCCGGCGGCGTCCGGCTCAGGGCGCGGCCGAGAGCCGTTTTTCGAGCCACACGCTGTAGCGCGAGAGCCCGAAGCACAGCACCCAGTACACGGCCGCGATGAAGAGATAGCCCTCGAGGTAGAACGGCCGCCACGTCGGATCGCCGCCGAGCGCCAGCCCCAGCGCGCCGGTCAGCTCGAAAAGGCCGACCACGGTGACGAGCGAGGTGTCTTTCAACGTGCCGACCACGCTGTTGGTGAGCGCGGGCACGACGAGGCGCAGCGCCTGCGGCAGCACGATGTCGCGCTGCACCGGCCAGCGGCCGAAGCCCAGCGCCATGGCCACTTCGGTCTGTCCGCGCGGTACGGCCTGCAGGCCACCGCGGATGATTTCCGCCAGATAGGCAGCCACGAACAGCACGAGGCCCGCGAGCACCCGCACCAGCACGTCGGGCTGCCATCCGGCCGGCCACAGCAGCGGCAGCAGGAACGAGGCCATGAACAGCACCGAGATCAGCGGCACGCCGCGCACCAGCTCGATGTAGCTCGCGCTCAGCGTGCGCACCACGGGCCAGCCCGAGCGGCGCCCCAGCGCCAGCAGCAAGGCCAGCGGAAAGGCCAGCGCCAGCCCCACCACCGCCAGCCCGATCGTCAGCGGCAGGCCGCCCCAGCGGCTCGTCGGCACCTGGGCCAGGCCGAGCACGCCGCCGCGCATCAACAGTACGAACAGCAGCAATGCGACGGCCCAGAGCGGCACCAGCCACCAGCGCCAGCTGCGCGGCCACGCACTGAGCATCGTGACGGCGGACAGCACGACCACCGCGATCGCAGGCCGCCACTGCTCCTCATACGGAAAGCGCCCGAACAACATCGGCCGCCATTTCTCGGCCACCACGCCCCAGCAGGCGCCATGTTGAACAGCACGGCAGGCCTCGGCGTCGGCCCGGAACACCGCATGCACGATGCCCCATTCAATGACGTGGAAGCCGCCCCACGCCAGCAGCGCCAGCAGCAGCACCGTGGCAAGCGAGCGCAGCGGCGAACCCCAGAGTTCGCTGCGCCATGCGATGGGGCCTTGTGCCACGTTCCTCATTGCCAGCCTCGCAGCGCGACGCGCGCGTTGTAGCGATTCATGCCGAAGGAGATCAGCAGCGACAGCAGCAGGTAGACCGCCATGATGATCGCGATGCACTCGAAGGCGCGGCCGTTCGAGCCGATGGTGGTGTTGGCCACCGACACCAGTTCCGGATAGCCCACCGCCACCGCCAGCGACGAATTCTTGGTGAGGCTCAACAGCTGGTTGGTGAGCGAAGGCACGATCACCCGCAGCGCCTGCGGCAGCACGACGATGCGCAGTTGCTGCACCGGCGACAGCCCCAGCGCCTGCCCTGCGAGCACCTGTCCCTGCGACACCGACAGGATGCCCGCGCGCACGATCTCAGCCACGAAGGCGGCCGAATAGAAGCTCAGGCCCGCGACGATGGTCACGTACTCGGGGCTCAGCGCCGCGCCGCCGCTCACGCCGAAGTCACCGCGCTCGGGAAACTCGAAATGCAGACCACCCTCGCCCACCATGGGCCACGGCACGCTGAGCCCGCCCTTGCTCAGCCACACACCCGGCAGCAGCCGAACCGGCTCGGTCGGGTCCGGCAGCAGGTTGGCCATGGCAAAGGCCAGCATCAGCAGTTGCACCAGCAGCGGCACGTTGCGCAGCAGTTCGACGTACGCGGTGCAGATGCCGCGCAGCAGCACGTGCGGCGCGAGCCGTCCGATGCCGATGAGCGTGCCGAGCACGACCGAGAAGATCGCCGCCGGCACGGCCGCGCGCACCGTGTTGATCAGGCCCGCGAGAAAGGCGCGCCAGAACGGCTGGCTCGCATCGAAATCGAGCCAACCTTCGCTGATCGAAAAGCCCGCGGGCTCGGTGAGAAAGTCAAAGCCCGAGCGAACCCCACGCGCGCGAAGCACCTCGAGCGCATGGTGCCCCACCCAGACCGCGCCGGCCACCACGGCCAGCACCAGCAGTGCCTGGACGGCCCACGCCAGCCAGACCCCGCGGCGCGAGGCCCCGCCGTTCATCGAACCGGGGGTGCGTAGATCAGACCGCCCTTGCTCCAGAGGTTGTTGGAGCCGCGCGGCAGCTTCAGCACCGACTTGGGACCGACGTTGCGCTCGAACATCTCGCCGTAGTTACCCACGGCCTTGATCGCGCGGAACGACCAGTCCTTGTCCAGGCCCAGCAGCTTGCCGAGGTCTTCACCGGTGCCGACCAGGCGCTGCTGCGCCGGATCCTTGCTGCTGGCCTTGAGCTCGTCGGCATTGGCCTGGGTAACGCCGAATTCCTCGGCTTCGATGAGCGCGTTGGGCACCCACTTGGCAATGGCGAACCACTCGTCGTCGCCGCGGCGCACCAGCGGTGCCAGGGGCTCCTTGGAGATCAGCTCGGGAAGGATGATGTAGTCATCGGGGTTCGGAGCTTCCTTGTTGCGCAGGCCGGCCAGCGCCGAGGCGTCAGTCGTGAAGGCCTGGCAGCGACCCGAGAAGAAGGCCTTGAACGAGGCTTCGAAGCTTTCGAAGACGACCGTCTTCACCGGGATGTTCTGGGCACGGAAGTAGTCGGAAACGTTCTTCTCGTTGGTGGTGCCCGACTGCGTGCAGATGGTCGCGTTCTTGAGCTGCTTGGCGCTCGTCACCTTGAGCTTCTTCGGCACCAGGAAGCCCTGGCCGTCGTAGTAAGTGATGGTGGTGAAGTTGAAGCCCAGCGAGGCGTCGCGCGTGAGCGTCCAGGTGGTGTTGCGCGCGAGGATGTCGATTTCGCCGGCCTGCAGGGCCGAGAAGCGCTGCTGCGAGTTGAGCGGCACGAAGTCGACCTTCTTGCCGTCGCCGAGCACGGCGGCTGCGATGGCGCGGCAGGTGTCGACGTCGAGGCCCGACCAGTTGCCCTGCGTGTCTGGCGCGGAAAAGCCCGCCACGCCGTTGGTCACGCCGCACTTGACGGTGCCGCGCTGCTTGACCGCGTCGAGCGTCTTGCCGGCGAAGGCCGGTGCGGCCGCGGCCAAGGCGATGACAGAGGCGGCTGCGAGCAGGGCCGGGCGGAATCGATTGTTCATTGGTGTGTTCTCCTCAACAGTAGGCAAAAGGCAGTGTACGGGCCGACACCAGACTCTGCCAAAGAACTCCGGGTTGGATGCATATGCGCCGCAAAAGCTGGCTCGAAGCGTCGCAGGTTCACTACCATACGGCCCTCCAATCAACCACTCCAATGGAATCCACACAAATGGTCAAATCCGACGACACCGGCAAGTTCATCCTGCGCGTTTCGCTTGGCGTCCTGATCCTGCTGCACGGCATCGCCAAGCTGCAAGGCGGCGTCGGCTTCATCTCCGGCATGCTGGCCCAGCACGGGCTGCCGGGCGCGCTGGCCTATCTGGTCTACATCGGCGAGGTGGTGGCGCCCGTGCTGCTGATCATCGGCCTCTACACGCGTCCTGCGGCGTGGATCGTGGTCATCAACATGCTGGTGGCATTCGCGCTGGTCCATATGAAGGACCTGACCTCGCTCGGCAAGCAAGGCGGCTGGGCGCTGGAACTGCAAGGCATGTTCCTGTTCGCGGCGCTGGCTCTCGCCTTCATGGGCGGTGGCCGCTTCGCGCTCAGCAGCAAATACAACTGATCAGGTTCGATCAATCGTCGTCGGCTGCATCGAGGCCTGGAAACAGGACCTCGGTGTAGCCAAAGCGCGAGAAATCGCGCACCCGCATCGGGTAGAGCTTGCCCAGCAAGTGATCGACTTCATGCTGCACCACGCGCGCATGGAAGCCGGTGGCGACCCGGTCGATCGGGTCGCCGTACGGGTCGAACCCGGTATAGCGGATGTTGGCAAAGCGCGGCACCACGCCGCGCAGGCCCGGCACCGACAGGCACCCTTCCCAGCCCTCTTCTTCCTCGTCGTCCAGCGGCGTGATGACGGGATTGAGCAGCACGGTGCGCGGCACCGGCGGCGCATCGGGATAACGGGGGTTCACGACATCGGTGCCGAAGATCACGAGCTGCTGGTCCACGCCGATCTGCGGCGCAGCTAGGCCGGCACCGTTGACCGCATGCATGGTTTCGAACATGTCGCGCACCAGCAGGTGCAGTTCGTCGGTGTCGAAGGCGGCGACCGGCTGCGCGATGCGCAGCAGCCGGGGGTCGCCCATCTTGAGGATTTCGCGGATGGCCATGGCGGGATTATCGCGACAGCCTCGCGCCTTCGTTCGTCCCTGGCGGGGTCAGGGAGGGCTTTGCGTCTTGGAGTCCGGCGAGGTCCAGAAGCGCGCATTGCCGCGCGGCTGAGTCGGGATGGAGCCGGGACCGCCACCTGCGATCGGCGGTCGCACCACGGCCGGAGGCCGGCCACCGCCCCAGTTCGGCGGACGCGCCGCCGGATAGCCCGGACGCACGGCCGGATAAGCCGGGCGGCCGTAATAAGGACGACCACCGTCGTAATACGGACGACGCTCGTAGTAGCCGCCACCGTTGATGTAGACCGGCGCAGGCGCCACGACCACGGGCGCAGGCTCGCTGTAGTAAGGCCCCGACGAATAGCCCCCGCCGTAGTAGGGATCGGCAGGCACGCCCACGCAGCCGCTCAGCAGCGCAACGCCGCCGAGTGCAACACAGGCACCAAGAACTCGAATTTTTTGCATGAGGGACTCTCCTTGTGGCCTTCAATTAGCTTTCAACGCCAGGTTGTAGACCCTGTTGACTGCGCTGCGATGAAGTCGCGTAACGGCCGGTAAAGAGGATCTGCCGTCACGTTTCCCCGCTCACTCGCCCGCGTCTTCTGCCGGGACACCGTTGGCGAGTATCTCCAGCATACGCGCCTCGTCGATGATCTCGACGCCGTTCTCACGTGCCTTGTCGAGCTTGCTCCCGGCCTCTTCCCCGGCCACGAGGTAATGGGTTTTCTTGCTGACGGAGCCGGAAACCTTGGCACCGGCCGCCTCCAATTTATCCTTCGCTTCGTCGCGGCTCAGCGTAGGAAGGGTACCGGTGATGACGAAGGTCAGGCCCGCCAAAGGCTTCGGGGCACGCGCGGCCGGCTCGCCCTCTTCCCACGTCAATCCGCAGGCGCGCAGCTGCTCGACCACTTCGCGGTTGTGCGGCTGGTCGAAGAAGGTGCGCAGGCTTTGCGCCACCACCGGGCCAACGTCATTCACTTCGAGCAATTGCTCTTCGGTCGCGTCCATGATCGCGTCGAGCTTGCCGAAGTGCTTGGCCAGGTCTTTCGCGGTGGTCTCGCCCACGTGGCGAATGCCAAGGCCGAACAGGAAGCGCGGCAGCGTGGTCTTCTTCGAGGCTTCGAGCGCATCGACGAGGTTCTTCGCCGACTTCTCGGCCATGCGCTCCAGCCCGGCCAGCGTGGTGAAGCCCAGCTTGTAGAGATCAGGCAAGGTGCGGATCAGGTTGGCATCGACCAGTTGCTCGACCAGCTTGTCGCCAAGGCCGTCGACGTCGACCGCACGCCGCGCTGCGAAGTGCAGGATGGCTTCCTTGCGCTGCGCCGCACAGAACAGGCCGCCAGTGCAGCGGTAGTCGACCTCGCCCTCTTCGCGCACGGCCTCCGAATCGCACACAGGACATTTGTGCGGCATGGTGAACTGCGCACCGCGCTCGCCCTCGGGTTTTGCGAGGCTTTCGGGCACCACGCCGACCACCTCGGGAATCACGTCGCCGGCGCGACGCACGATCACCGTGTCGCCCACACGCACATCCTTGCGGCGCGCTTCGTCTTCGTTGTGCAGCGTGGCGTTCGTCACGGTCACGCCGCCGACGAATACCGGCGCGAGCTTGGCCACCGGCGTGAGCTTGCCGGTGCGCCCGACCTGGATCTCGATGCCGACCACTTCGGTCAGCTGCTCCTGGGCCGGGTACTTGTGAGCCACGGCCCAGCGCGGCTCGCGTGAGACAAAGCCAAGTTGCCGCTGCAACTCGATGCTGTCGACCTTGTAGACAACGCCGTCGATGTCGTAGGGCAAGGCATCGCGTTGGCGCCCGATGTTTTCGTGGAATGCTATGAGTTCGATAGCACCCGTAGCTCGTGCCGTCTGCGTCGCCACAGGAAAGCCCCATGCGTGGAACTGCTGCAGCCAGTCGAACTGCGTCGGGCAATCTGGCCCGCCTTCGGCCGCCGGCGTGACCTCGCCCAGCCCGTAGGCAAAGAAGCTCAGGGGCCGCGCCGCGGCAATCGCCGGGTCGAGCTGACGCACCGCGCCAGCCGCGGCGTTGCGTGGATTGACGAACACCTTCTCGTTTTTTTGTCCGTCCGCAATCTTCTGGCGCTGGCGCTCGTTGAGCGCGTCGAAATCGGCGCGCTTCATGTAGACCTCGCCGCGCACTTCGACCACGGGCGGTGCCGTGCCATTGAGCCGCAGAGGGATCTCGCGCACGGTGCGGATGTTCTGCGTGACGTCTTCCCCCACCTCGCCGTCGCCGCGCGTGGCAGCCTGCACCAGCACGCCGTTCTCGTAGCGCAGGTTCATGGCGAGGCCATCGAACTTCAGCTCGCAGACATAGCTGACCTGCGGCCCGTCCTCGGGCAAGCCCAGTTCCTTGCGCACGCGCGCATCGAAGGCGCTCGCGCCGCCGGGCGTGATGTCGGTCTCGGTACGGATCGACAGCATCGGCACCTTGTGGCGCACCTTGACGAAACCGTCGAGCACCTTGCCGCCCACGCGCTGCGTCGGCGAATCGGGTGTGCGCAGATCGGGAAACTCTGCCTCGATGGCCTGCAGGCACTGGAAGAGCTTGTCGTACTCCGCGTCCGGCAGTTCGGGCGTGTCGAGCACGTAGTAGAGGTGGGCGTGCCGGTGGAGCTGTTCGCTCAGTGCGGCGGCTTCGCGTGCCGCTTCGTCGCGCGTCGTCATGGGGTGTCTCCCGAAGGTCGGAGTTGTTAGCTGAAGAGGCGCCGCGCCAGCGGAGAACCCGCAGCGAGGTCGCGCGCATCGAGCGTGTCGTAGAGCTGCTCGAGGTCGGCGCCGATCACGTCCATCGTCTCGTCGCGCAGCAGTTGGCCGTCGCTGTCGGTGACCACGCCGTCCATTTCGCGCGCCAGCGTTGCGGCGGCTTCGCGCATGCGGCGGAACGGCTCCTCGCCGCGGTCGACCTGCGGCACATCGAGGCTCAGGCTGAGTTCGCGAATGGCCGATTGGGCCGGGTCGTCAGCCAGTGCGGCCTGCGTGTCGAAGGCCAATCCGAGGATCGGCGGCAAACCAACTTCGCTGGTCGGCAGCACCATGCGCCCCGGGATGATGCCGGCCACGAAGCCGAGCCGCGCCGCGTTCTGCTGCACATAGCCCGGGCTCCAGGCCGCATGCAATGCGCGCAGGACAAAGCCCAGCTGCGCGTCGTGCGCGCTCGCGAACTGGTCGAGCTCGCGGGCGCGTGCCACTTCGTCGAGCATCTCGGGGAACTCGGGTGCACCGTTGACCGCGTCGGCAAATGCCTGCGCCTTGACCACGAATTCGGAGTACTCGATTTCGTTGAGCGCGCCCGTGCGGTTGGCCAGCTGCACGCCGACCTGGAAGGCGCTGTAGCGCTGACCGGGCACGGGCGGCTCCCATTGGCCGTTGTGTTCGTTCAGGCCCTCGATGGCCACTGGCTTGCTACCGGCGCGCCGCGTCGACGGCATGGCGGCAATGGCGGCGTCACCGGACGCGAGCCCGTCGAGCGAGATTGGCGCGATCACGTCGATCAGCGGATCGAGCCCGCCGCGGCGCTCGCCGGTCGGCACGGGCACGCCGCTGGGCGCCGGCAGGTCGGGGTCGAACAGGGGCTCGTGGCGGTCGGCGCCCTGCTGCACCTGGTACGGGTCGACGTGCAGCATCGGCTCCGCGCCGTCGGGCGAGCCCGACATTGCGCGCTCTGCATCGGCCAGCGCAAGGTCGACCGCATCGGGCTGGCGCGGCGCATTGCGGCGCGACATCAGCGTGTTGTAGGCAACGACGGCCGCGAGAACGAGACCGCCGAGGATGGCCAGGGCGAGAGTGAGATTGGTCATGGGTGCCGCTCGGCTTACGCGGCTTCGACCATCGAGACCGCCGACTCCATGTCGACCGCGACGATGCGCGACACGCCCTGCTCCTGCATCGTCACGCCGATCAGTTGCTCGGCCATTTCCATGGCGATCTTGTTGTGGCTGATGAAGAGGAACTGGGTTTCACGGCTCATGGCGGTGACGAGTTTGGCATAGCGCTCGGTGTTCGCGTCGTCCAGCGGCGCGTCCACTTCGTCGAGCAGACAGAACGGCGCCGGGTTCAGCTGGAAGATGGCGAACACGAGCGCAATGGCCGTGAGCGCCTTCTCGCCGCCCGAGAGCAGGTGGATGGTCTGGTTCTTCTTGCCCGGAGGCTGGGCCATCACCTGCACGCCGGAGTCGAGGATCTCGTCGCCGGTCATCATGAGCTTGGCATTGCCGCCGCCGAACAGCTCCGGGAACATGCGGCTGAAGTGCTCGTTGACAATCTTGAAGGTGCCGCCGAGCAGGTCGCGCGTTTCGGCGTCGATCTTGCGGATGGCGTCTTCGAGCGTGCCGATGGCTTCGTTCAGGTCGGCCGACTGGGCGTCGAGGAAGGTCTTGCGTTCGCTGGCAATGGCCAGTTCGTCGAGCGCGGCCAGGTTCACCGCACCGAGCGCGACCACTTCGCGGTTGAGGCGGTCGATTTCGCTCTGCAGGCCGGTGAGCTTGACCTTGTCGGTTTCGATCGACTGCTCGATGGCTTCGAGGTCTGCCCCGGCGTCGTCCAGCAGTTGCTGGTATTGCTCGACACCCAGGCGCGCGGCCTGCTCCTTCAGCTGGAATTCGGTAATGCGCTGGCGCAGCGGGTCGAGTTCGCGTTCGAGCTGCAGGCGGCGCTCGTCGCTGGCGCGCAGCTTGAGAGTGAGGTCGTCGTACTGGCTGCGCGCCGAACCGAGCGCAGCTTCGCGCTCGAGCTTGAGGGCCAGCGCATCCTGCAGGCCGGCTTGCGCGGCGGCGTCTGACAGGCGGCTCAACTCGGCGCGGGCGCGCTCGTCTTCGTCGGTCAGCGCCACGGTCTGCTGCGCAGCGGTTTCGATGGAGCGGTTGAGCTCCGCACGGCGGGCTTCGAGCGTGCGTTGCGAGAAGGTCGCTTCCTGTGCCTGGCGTTCAAGGCTGCGATGCTGCTCGCGGCTCGCGGCCAGCGCGCGGCCGGCCTCGATCACGCGTTCGTCGAGTTCGGCGTGGCGCTCCTGGCTGTCTGCCAGTTGCATGTCGAGCTCTTCGAAGCGGCCTTCGGCAGCGATGCGTTTTTCTTGCAGTTCTTCGAGCTGCGCATCGACTTCGCCGAGATCAGCCGCCAGCTGCTGGCTGCGGGCGCGGGTCTGCTCGGCGAGCTGCGTCATACGCAGGGTCTCGACCTGCAATTCATGCGCGCGTGACTGGGTTTCGGCGGCTTCGCGCCGCGCGGTCACGAGGCGCTGCGCAGCGTCGGCATAGGCCGCTTCGGCGCGGACCAGCGCGGTGCGCGCTTCTTCGTTGATGAGCGTCTGGGCGCGCAGCTGGCGCTCCAGGTTTTCCATTTCCTGCTGGCGGGCCAGCAAGCCAGCCTGCTCGGAATCAGGTGCGTAGAAATTGACGCTGTGCGAGGACACGGCATGGCCGCTCTGCACGTAGATGACCTCACCCGGCTGCAGCGCGGCGCGCTGGGCCAGCGCTTCCTCGAAGCTCGCGGCGGTGTAGCAGCCGTGCAGCCAGTCGTTCAGCAAGGCCTGTTGCCCCGCATCGTTCAGGCGCAGCAGGCTCGACAGGCGCGGCAGCGCGGCCGTGCCTTCGGGTGCTCCGGCGGCCGGCGGGCTGTAGAAGGCGAGCTTGGCGGGCGGCGCATCGTTGCCGAAGGCGCGCACCATCTCCAGCCGGCTGACTTCGAGCGCGCCAAGGCGTTCGCGCAGTGCGGCTTCGAGCGCGCTTTCCCAGCCCTGTTCGATGTGGATGCGGCTCCACAGGCCCTGCAAGCCGTCGAGGCCATGCTTGGCGAGCCAGGGGGCCAGCTTGCCGTCGGTCTTGACCTTTTCCTGCAGCGCGCGCAGCGCTTCGAGGCGGGCCGAGTACTCGGCGTGGCGGGCGCCCTCGGTGTTGACGGCCTGCTGCTTGGCGCGGCGGTCGTCGTCGAGCTGCGGCACGGCTTCCTGCAGTTCGTGCAGGCGTGCTTCGGCTTCGCTGGCGGCTTCCTGCGCCATGGCGTGCTGCTCCTGCATGTCGAGCAGGCGGGCTTCGTCGGGCGCGGCCAGCGCGTTCTGGTCGGCGCGCAGACGTTCGCTGCGCTGCGTGAGCTGGCGGCTTTGTTCTTCGATGTTGCGCTGGTCGGCGGCCAGCACCTGGATCTGCTGCTGCACCTGCGACACGGTCGTGCGCTGGGTGTTGGCCTCGTCCTGGGCGCGTTGCACGGCCTCTTCGAGGTCGGGCATGCGCGCGTCGTGCTCTTCGAGCTGGGCGGCCAGCATGATGGCCTGCTCTTCAGCGTCCACGCCGGCGCCGGCCAGGGTTTCGATCTCGGTTTCGGCTTCTTCGCGGCGACGGCCCCACTGGCCCATTTGCTCGCGCAGTTGCACAAGACGCTGCTCGACGCGCTGGCGGCCTTCGACCACGAAGCGGATCTCGCCTTCGAGCCGGCCGACTTCGGCGCTGGCCTCGTAGAGCTTGCCCTGCGCCTGGTTGACCTGGTCGCCTGCCCCGTAGTGGGCCTGGCGCACGGTTTCGAGCTCGGCCTCGATGTGGCGCAGGTCTGCCGTACGCGATTCGAGGTCGTTGATGGCCTTTTCGGAATCGGCCTTGATCTTGGACTGGTCGGCGTTGCTTTCGCTGCGCTTCAGGAACCACAGCTGGTGCTGCTTCTTCGTGGCGTCACCCTGCAGCGTGTTGTAGCGCGCGGCCACCTCGGCCTGCTTTTCGAGCTTTTCGAGGTTGGCGTTGAGTTCGCGAAGAATGTCTTCGACCCGCGTGAGGTTCTCGCGCGTGTCGCCCAGGCGGTTTTCGGTTTCGCGGCGGCGCTCTTTGTACTTGGAAACGCCCGCGGCTTCTTCGAGGAACAGGCGCAGTTCCTCGGGCTTCGATTCGATGATCCGGCTGATCGTGCCCTGGCCGATGATGGCGTAGGCGCGGGGGCCGAGGCCCGTGCCCAGGAACACGTCCTGCACGTCGCGGCGACGCACCGGCTGGTTGTTGATGTAGTAGCTGCTGGTGCCGTCGCGGGTGAGCACGCGGCGCACGGCGATTTCGCCGAACTGGTTCCACTGGCCGCCGGCACGGTGATCGGCGTTGTCGAACACCAGTTCCACGCTCGAGCGGCTGGCCTGCTTGCGCGTGGTCGTGCCGTTGAAGATCACGTCCTGCATCGACTCGCCGCGCAACTCCGACGCGCGCGACTCGCCGAGCACCCAGCGCACCGCGTCCATGATGTTCGACTTGCCGCAACCGTTGGGCCCGACAACGCCGACCAGTTGGCCCGGCAGCAGGAAGTTGGTGGGTTCGGCGAACGACTTGAAGCCCGAAAGCTTGATGGAATTAAGACGCACGACTTGTCGGCCTGCCTTGGCTGTAGCGCCAAGGTATTGATTTGTAAGGAAAATTGCACGGGCCCGCAGCTTGATGCAGGCCGCCGCCCCAGCCGTGGATGATAACGTCAGGGCATGAGCGATTCCCCGGTTTCACCCCTTGCCGTAAGACGAACCTGGCTGCTGGCGGGCACGGCCGCCCTGCTCGGTCTTGCCGGCTGCTCGTCGGTACGCGACACCCAGCGCGCCGAACCCTACAACAACCAGGAGTGGCTGCAGTCCAGCGCCAACCGCATCGCCAACCTGTCATTGCGCGACAACCTGCAATCAGTGCGACGGGTTCAGAGCACCCTGTACAAGCGCAACCCCCGCGAATGGCGCAAGTCGGCAGCCAGCATGGACGAGGCCACCCAGCGCGCCTGGGACGCCGTGCTCAAAGGCCCGCCCCTGCCCGAGTTGAAGGGCGCCACCGGCATCGACGCGATCCGCATGGCCTTCGACACCGGGCCGCAGGGCTACCAGGGCGACCGCGTCGCGGCACTGGTGGTTGGCTGGGCCACCATGCTCAAGCAGGCCAACGGCGACACCTGGGACCAGACCATGATCGACGGCGTCAACGCCGAAAACAGCTTCCGGGCCGCACGCAACTTCGAGATCTCGCTCTGGCTCATTTCCTCCAAGACCGGCCCCGACGGCCAGCCGCTGCTGCTGGCCACCGAAATCAGCGACCGCGGCCGCAACCTCGTGGCCGACCGCGAACTGTCGAAGGTGGTGGCGCGGCTCGATCTGCTGGCCGCCCAGGCCGACGAGAAATACCGCCGGGCGGCACTCGACTTCGGCCAGAACTGGGTGATGGGCGTGGTCATGCCCTTCTTCACGCTGCTGCCCAAGTAAGGTCGCGGGGAATGCAGCATAGGAAATATATTTCCCAAATCTTCATTTGCGGTAATATGTTTCCGTGAACAAGCAGGAACTCATCACCACCCTGACTGCCCGCCGCGAGGCCGCCGGCATCTCGAATGCCGAGATCGCGCTGCGCTCTGGGCTCACCGAGCGCTCCGTGCGCAACGCGTTGAGCCTGCGGGGCAACCCTCAGTTGTCGTCCCTGCTTGCGCTGGTCGATGCGCTGGGGCTCGAGTTGCAGCTTGCGCCCAAGGGCTTCGGTGAAACGACGGCAACCGATGCCGGCTACCGCCCCGTGACCACGCGTGTCGGCCATGCCGTGGCGCAGGCGCCCGCCCCGCCCTACGTCAAGCGCCGCTCACCGCCATGAACGTCAAGATCCTGGAGATTTCGCTCGGCGCACGCCGCTTCGGCAAACTGTTCCAGTACGCCGACCTGTGCCGCTTCGTGGCGGAACCCGAGCTGGTCGCCAGCCCACCGCCCGAAGTGCTGTCGCTCTCGATGGTGGCGAGCGATCCGCCCACCCAGTCGGCGCTGTGGAGCGACGTCAAGAACCCGTTGTTCAACGCCCAGAGCGGCATGCTGCCCAGCTTTTTCCAGAACCTGCTGCCCGAGGGCGTGCTGCGCAGCCACATCGCGCAGCTTCGCGGCTGCCGCGAGAACGACTATTTCGAGCTGCTCGCAGCCTGTGGCGGCGACCTGCCCGGCGCCGTGAGCGCCAGGCCAGTGTCGGTGGACCGCGGCACGCTGCAGCGGCTCATCACGCAGGACCAGGACGCGCTGGAGATGTCGGTGGTCGAGCTGCCGATGCCGCAGGGCATTTCGGTCTCCGGCGTGCAGCCCAAGCTGGGCCTGCGCCGCCAGGGCGGACGGTATGTTGCCCGCACGCGGGCCGGTGCGAGCACCCGGGTCATCGCCAAGCTGCCGGTGGCTGGCCGGCCGCACATGCCGCAGCTCGAAATGCTGTCGCTGCGGATGGCGAGCGCGGCGGGCGTCGAGGTTTGCCATGCCGAACTCGCACCGCTCTCAGCCATTGCCGCAGAGCACAGCTATGCGCTGCCCGACGAACCCGAGTTTCTGGCAGTGACGCGTTTCGACCGCGACGGTGCGCGCCGCATCCACTTCGAAGATTTCGCGCAGGTGCTGGCAATCGACCCGATGCGCAAGTACAGCGGGAGCTACCTCGACATGGCGCTCGCAATGCGCGCCTTTCCGTCGCTAGGGGACGAAGCGGTGCTCGAGCTCGTGCGGCGCCTTGCGGTGAACGACCTCCTCGGCAACCCCGATGCGCATCTGAAGAACTTCGGCGTGCTGTACCCCGATGGCATCGCGCCGCGCTTTGCCCCGGCCTACGACATCGTCGCCTACGCAGCGCTGCAAGGTGTCGACGGCCACGCCTTGCCATTGCTGCCCGCAGCCGCCGGCGCGGCCAGGCGCACGGCCCTGTTCACGCCCGCCAGCGTGCGCGCCTTCTGCTTCTCGACCGGGCTGCACGAGCCGCTGGTGCGCCGTGTGATCGCCGACACCGCGCGGCTCGCCCGCGACAAGTGGCCCGCAATGATCGAAGCCTCGGCGCTGCCGGCCCCGTGGAAGAAACGGCTGCAGCAGCGCTTGCAGGCACATCCCTTGCTGCAAGCCATTTCAAAAGGTGGCAAACAAAAAGAAAAAGCAGCCCCCTAGAATGAATCCGCCCTCCACCCCTCCTCAACCCATTCGAGGCAGCATCAACTCATGAGCTCCATCAATTTCATCGGCGGCGAAAAAGGCGGTGTCGGCAAGTCGGTCACCGCGCGCGTGCTGGCGCAGTATTTCATCGACCACAGCCGCCCCTTCACCGGCTTCGACACCGACCGCTCGCACAGCTCGTTCACCCGTTTCTACGAAGGCTTTGCCTCGCCCGTGGTGGTCGACAGCTTCGAAGGACTCGACACGGTCGTCAACGGCTTCGAGACCAACCCGCAGCAAAGCGTGATCGTCGACCTCGCGGCCCAGACGCTGGCGCCACTGTCGCGCTGGATCAAGGAGTCGGACCTGTTCGACGTGTTCGCCGAGATTGGCGTCACGGTCAATTTCTGGCACGTGCTGGACGACGGCAAGGACTCGACCGACCTGCTCGGCTCGCTGATCGACACCTTCGGCAACCGACCCAACTACATCGTGGTGCAGAACTACGGGCGTGGCAGCGACTTCGGGATGCTGCTGGGTTCGCAATCGCTTTCGAAGGCCACGGCCAATGGCGCTCGCGTGATTGCGCTGCCGCGTTTGCATGACGCGAGCATGCGCAAGATCGATGCGCAGAACACCAGTTTCTGGAAGGCCGTGAACGACCGCGAAGGGCCGCATGCGCTGGGGCTGCTGGAGCGCCAGCGCGTGAAGTCTTGGCTGGCTACGGTTTACGCCGCGTTCGATACGCTGCCGTTGTAGGTTTTATTGGAGCCGCCCAAGGGCACAGCGCCCACCGACCAGCGCCCCTAGATCATCCCGCCATTGATCGAGATCACCTGCCCCGTGATGTAGGCCGCCTGGTCGCTGGCCAGGAACGCAGCCAGCGCCGCCACTTCCTGCGGCGTCCCCGCCCGCTTCACCGGCACCATCTGGTTGATGACCGCCTGGTCGAACACTGCATCCGCCATCGGCGACGCGATGATCCCGGGCGCGATCGCATTCACCGTCACGCCGCGCGATGCAACTTCGAGCGACAGCGCCTTGGTCGCACTGTTCAGCGCCCCCTTGGCAGCGGCGTAGTTGACCTGCCCCCGGTTGCCCGCAATCGCGGCCACCGACGAGATGTTCAAAATGCGGCCCCACCGCGTGCGCATCATCGGCAGCAGCAAGGGCTGCGTGACGCGGAAGAAGCCGTTGAGCGACACGTCGATCACCTTGTGCCACTGCTCGGCGCGCATGCCCGGCAGCACGGCGTCGTCGTGCACGCCCGCGTTGTTGACGAGGATCTGCACCGCCCCGCCCTCCAGGATGCGCGCGCATGCCGCCGCCGAGGCCTCGTCGCTGCGCAGGTCGAACACATGGCATTCCGCCTTGCCGTCTGCAGCCGTGATCGATGCCGCCAGTTGCTCGACCGCCTCGGGCCGCGAATTGGCATGCAGCAGCACCGTGGCGCCGTCCCGTGCCAGGCGTTCGGCCATGGCGGCGCCGAGTGCGCCGCTTGCGCCCGTGATCAGTGCGCGTTTTCCTTCGAGGCTCATGGCGATGTCGTGCTTTCTTGTTGTTCTGCTGCGAGCGGCGTGTTCAAGACCACGACGGCACGGCCTTCGGCCAGCATGCGGCCGTCGTCGGCCTTGACGGTGAATTCATAGAGGATCTGGCGATCGTCACCCGACAGGCGCCGGGCGCCCACCTGCAAGGCGCCGGGCACGTCGTCGAGACGTGCCACCGCCAGCTTCACATTGCGCGCGCTTGCCAGGAAACCGGCCGATGGCGCGCTGCCCTCGGCGGCCAGCAAGCCACCATGCAGCGCCATGGCCTGCGCCGCGTATTCGATTGCGTTCGGTGCGAGCAGGCCGCCTTCCGTGCGCAGCGGGTTGCCCGCTTGCGTATGGGTCGTGGTGCTGCAATGGATCGCATCGGCGTCCCAGCTTTCGAGCCGCTCGAGCAGGCACATGCTGCCGCTGTGCGGAATGCGCTGCGCGATGCCTGCGCGGTCGAGCGTCTGCGGTGCAGTCAAGCTGCGGTCTCCAGGTCGGCGACCAGCAGTACGTTGGCAAACGGGGTGCCTTCGCTCATCGGGATGCTCTGCACCCGGAAGCCCAGGCGCTGCAGCAGCGCGGTCCAGTCGGCCAGCGGACGGCCCCAGGTCGGCGAGACCTTGTGGCCGCGAATGCGTGTCACGGTGCGATCGACCCACTGGCTGATTGCGAAGCCGCGGCGGCTCGACGCATCGCCCACGCGCAGCAGCAGCCGTGCGTGCGGATTGCCGCCACGGCGCAGCGCGTCACGCACGCGCTGGAGCACACCTTCCTGCGCTTCGAGGTTCACGTAGTGCAGCACGTCGAGGATCACGACGAGGTCGCAGTCCGGCAAGGCGGCCGAGCACATGTCGGCGCAGACGAGCCTTGGCGTAGGCTGCAGATGACCGATGGAGGCCTCGGCGCGCGCCACGTCCTTCGGCATCAGCTCGATGCCGGTGTAGTCGGCGCTGTGCGGCGTGGCGAGCCACGCTGACGGCCAGCGGCCCTGCTTCTGCATTGCGCTCATCGATGCCAGCAGGCTCGCGAACAGGCCCTGCCCACAGCCGATGTCGACCACGCGGCGGTGCGGCGCGCCAAACAGCCCGCGTTCGAGCAGCCCGCGAAACACCGGGTCGCGCCCCAGCTTGCCGCGTGCGAAGTGCCAGGCGAAGCTGCCGCCTTTTTTGTAGGGAATGGTCGCGGCTTCATGCAGCTCGCGCCACGCCCTATCGGTGGACAACATCACGGCGCTCATTCGGAAACCTCCGCGCTTCGCGCTGCGGTGCGAGCGCCTTCGGGCGGCCGGGCGGCGCTCATGACTTCAATCCTTCAGGCAGGGTCACGGAGCGCAATCCATCGGCGCGCAGGCGTTCGAGCAACAAGGGCAGTACCTCCAGCAAAACAGGTTGTCCAGCAACGGTGCGCGCGGCATTGCCGTCGTGCAGCAACAGGATGTCGCGCGCCTGCAGGTTGTGGCTCAGGCGCGCCATCACCTTGGCGGCGTCGCCTTCACGCGTGTCGAAGCCGCGCCGCGTCCAGCTCACGAGCGAGAGGCCGAGGCGGTGCAGCACGGGTTCGAGAAACGGGTTGCGCAGGCCGGCGGGCGCGCGGAAACAGGTCGGGCGCTGGCCGGTAACGTCGCTCAGGATGTCCTGCGCCCGCGCGATCTCGGCGGCGAAACCGCGCGGCCCGAGAAAGGAAAAATTGTGCCGATGCCGCGCCGTGTGGTTCTGGATGCTGTGGCCGCGCGCCACGATCTCGCGCGCCAGTTCGGGGTGCGCCAGCACGCGCTCGGCAATGCAGAAGAAGGTGGCGCGCTGGCCGTGCGCGTCGAGCAGGTCGAGCACGCGCGGCGTTACCTCGGGCTCCGGCCCGTCGTCGATGGTGATCGCCACTTCGCGCCGCGCCGCGGCCGCTTCGGGCAGCCGCGTGACATTAGGGCCCAGCAGGCTGCTGCGCGGCGTCAGGCCGGCACCGGTGATCAACGCATGGTTCAGCACGATCGCGCCGATGGCCCACGGCAACGCGCCCGGCACCAGCACGCCCGCACCGATGGCCGCGACGTGCCACGCCGCGCTGGCGCGGATGGCCGGCGGCCAAGGCCAGGATTCGGTAGGTGCGGGAGCGATGGACATGAGGCCGGATTTTCCCCCGTCAGCCACGCGAAGCCTGCGAAGGCCCCACGCTGCGTGCGAATGCTGCCGAAAGCAACAGCGCCAGCAGCGCCCCGGGCGCAACCACGCGGCCGATGGACGACAGCGCCGGAATGTCCGAAATCGCGATCAGCCCGAACGACACCACGGTCGTCAGGTTGGCCAGCATCAGCGACGCCAGCGTGTCCTCGTCGGCCCGCCCGGTGGTGCGCAGCTGGTCGAAGAACAGCGCGTAGTTGGACCCCACCGCCACGATCAGCAGCAGCCCCACCAGATGCAGGATGCCCAGCGCCGCCTGCAGCACGGCCATGCCGCCGAGCGTGAGCACCACCGCGAACACCAGCGGCTGGCACACGGCCAGCAGCCGGCGCCACGAACGCAGGTAGATGCCGAGCAACAGCACCACCGCCAGCGCGCCGAGCAGCACCTGCACGAAGGCCTCGTGCAGGTAGCGCTGGTACAGGCTCGCAAGTTCGCGGCCGACGTCGACCACCTGCACTTCAGGCAGGCCGGCCAGCGCCGCTTCCAGACGGCCCTGATCGAACTTGGCGCCCGGATGCAGCACGACCAGCGTGCCCCAGCCGCCGCCCGGGCGCTGGTACATCAGCGTGTTCAGGACCGAGCCGAGCGGCCCGGCGGCCAGTTCGGCGCGCTGCACCAGTGGCAGCTTCCGCGCAGCCTCGATGTCGGCCAGGAACGGTCCGAGCCGCGAAGCCGGCAGCGGCATGCCCTTGGTTGCCTCTGCCAGGTTGGCGCGCAGCGTTTCGGCGTCCGGCAGGGCTGCGATGCGCGCGGTCTGCACTTCCACGCTGGGCAGCACGCGGGTGACCGTTTCGTAGCCGACGAGTTCGCCCTGATCCACCAGCGCATCGAGCCGCTGCGCCGCCGCCTCGGTGTTGCGCAGCGCGGCCTGCTCGTCGTCGCCATAGGCGACCACCAGCACGCCACCGTCGCTCGCGCCGATGTCGTTGCGCAGCATTTCGTCCAGCTGCTGGGCTGCCTTGGGCACCGGGCTCATCGCGCCAAGATCGGCGCGCCACAGATGGCCGCCCTGCCACAGCACCAATGCCAGTGCCGCCACCCCCAGCGCGGCCAGAGGCCAGCGCAGGCGCGGCAGGCCGCGCACCAGCGCGCCGGCCATCTGCGCCATGTACTTGCGCATGCCCATGCCGGTGGCACCGTCGGGCGCGAGCATCGGCAGCACGTAACGCGTAGCCAGCGCCGCCGCAACAAGGCCTGCAATGGAGAAAACGCCCAGCTGCGCCAGCCCCGGAAAGCCCGAAAACACCAGCGCCGCAAAGCCGCACACCGAGGTCAACAGCCCGAGCCGAACGGTCGGCCAGTTCAGGTCGCGCCAGCGCTGCCAGCCGGTGCCGGCCACGGCGGCGCCACGCGCCTGGATGAGGTAGTAGATGGCGTAGTCGACCGTTTCTCCGATCAGCGTGCTGCCGAAGCCCAGCGTGAGGCCGTGCACCGAGCCGAACACGAGGCTCACGCTCGCGGTGCCGATCACCACGCCCGTGGCCACGGGCAGGAAGGCGATGACCAGCGCGCGCGGCGATGCAAAGGCCAGCAACAGCAGCCCGCCCATCACGATGCCGCCCACCACCGCGAGGTGGATCGCTTCGGTCTTGATCTTGTCGCGGCTCATCACCGAGAACACGGGCGGACCGCTCAGCAGCAGCTTGGGCGCGGTTGCGCCCATGTCGCGCGTCGCGGCCGCGTAGGCGGCGTGCACGCGCGCAATGGCGATGGCCTGCGCGTCGAGGTCGCTGCCGGCAGCGCGCGTGGTGGCGACCATCAGCGCGCGCGGCGCGGTGCGCGACATCCATACGCCGTCCTCGCTGCGGGGCGCGCTGGCGGGCGTCAGCTCCATGGCAATGCGCTGTGTCTCGCCGGTCGGGTCGCGATCAAGGAGGGGCTTGATCACGTTGCCGGCAGGCGTGCCCAGCATCGACAGCGTTTCGTTGATCGCGTCGCGCAAGCCCTCGACAGTGAACTGCCCG
Organism: Variovorax sp. GW821-FHT09D05; assembly: GCF_059416325.1. Lineage (NCBI taxonomy): Bacteria > Pseudomonadati > Pseudomonadota > Betaproteobacteria > Burkholderiales > Comamonadaceae > Variovorax > Variovorax sp. GW821-FHT09D05. Next base: position 193,643 of record NZ_JBWKOZ010000003.1, read on the forward strand.
GGCGTGACGCCGGGCGACAGCTGGTAGCGGTGTTGGAGTACCCAGTTTCCCGCCTCGCTCCAGTCGCCGACGTCGCCGTTCTGGATCAGGTCGAAGAGCTTGCTCTCGCGCATGTCCTTTGCGACCGCGCGCGACACCGCGGCGCGCTGCTCGGCACTGCCGCCTTCGATGCCCAGCATCAGCGTGCGCGAGGCGACGCCGCTTTGCAGCTGCTCGATCAGCACGCGCTGGCGCACATCCGGGCTCTTGGGCAGAAAGGCCGAGAGGTCGGCGCCGATCTGCGTGCGCGCGATGACCACGGCGCCGCACACCAGCACCAGCAGCCACGCCAGCAGCACGATCGCCCTGCGCCGCCAGCCCGGCGGGCCGCCCGCCTGCTGCTGTGGCGTCACGGCGTGGTGCGTCCGGTGGCGCCGGACGGAGCCGCGTTGGCTGGCGCGGGTGCCGTCGCGCCCGGCGTGATGTTCATGGCCGAGCGGTCACCGCCGACGAACTCCATCTCGAGCCCCAGCACGTCGCTCGCGCGGCCGCTGATGCGGATGCTGCGCACCTGCGCGGCCAGCCGGCTGTCCATCGGCACGAGGTCGAGCGTCCACTTGGCAGCGGAGCCCGACACGGTGCTGCGGAAATAGCGCTGCAGCGTGGCGCCGTCGCCGGTCAGCGTGCCTCGCATGGCTTCGACCAGGCCGAGCAGCTCGGGCATGCTGTCGAGCGCCAGCGTGCGGTTGCGGCCGCCGCGCGACAACGTCAGCGTGTTGCCCTCGACCGCCATGGTCTCGACGCGCGGCGACAGCGTGCGGCGCACCAGCTTGTCGGGCGCATCGAAGCTCAGCGTGCCGCTGGCGTCGAGCGGGCCTTCCAGGCCGTGCACGAAGCGCTGTTCGGTGAAACGGGCCTCCCCGCTCTTCTGCTTGGCCAGCAGCGTCATCAGTTCGGGCAGGTCGAACGCCGCCCAGGCCGGCATGGCGCAAAAGGCCAGTGCGAGCACGCATGCCCTGCAAAGCCAGTCAAGCCGCATCTTCGAGCCAGAAATCATGGAAATTGAACCAGTTGTAGGGATACGCGCGGCACAGCGCTTCGAGGCGTGCCACATAGGCTTCGACGGCAGCACGAATGCGCGCTTCGCGTTCCGCGGGGCTGCAAACCGGCTCGCCGAAGTCGGCCAGCGGGTCGAATCGCACGTCATAGCGGGCACCGCCGCCGTAGAGCCCTGCCATGAAGAACACCTTGCGACGCAGCAAGGCCGCCAGGCGGAAAGGACCGTCGTTGAAAACTGCGGGCTGCCCGAGGAACGGCAGCACGATGTTGTTGCCGCGCTGGTGCGCGGGCTGGTCTTCGCTGCCCGGCAACGTGCGGTCGGCCAGCATGCCGCCCAGGCCGCCGCCGTCGAGCCAGTCGCGCAGGGCCAGCATCGAATGCGGCCGGCCCAACGCGATGACGTGCGGCCGCAGCTCGGGCACGGCAATGGTGTTGAGGACGGCCGTGATGCGCTGCGCGTTGTCCGGGTACATCAGCATCGCCAGGCGCAGGTTGCACTGGTGCGTCTGCTGCTTGCAGGCGCCGAGCACCTCGAAGCTGCCGATGTGGGCGCCGAGCAGAAAGGCGCCCCGCCCTCGTGCGATCTCGGCATCGATCGGTGCATTGCCCTCGATGCTGACCTTGAACAGGTCCAGGCGCCCACGCAGGAAATACACGCGATCGAGCACCGTCGAGGCAAAGGCGTGCAGCAGGCGGAAGCCGTCGACCCAACCCGCCTGCGGACCGATGGCCCGGAACAGGTAGCGCTTGATGTGCCGGCGCTGCGCCGGCGCGAACAGCAGGAAGTACAGGGCAATCGGCGGCAGCAGGAGGCGCGTGACGTGGCGTCCGCACACCAGCGCCGTGAAAACGATGAACCGCAGCGCCAGCATGTTGCTGCGCTCGGGCGCACGGGCCCAGTCGCCGCTTTCGCCGCGCTCGCCTTTCGGTGCCGCCTGCCCTGCCCTGGTTGCCTCTTTCACGGCGCGCGCCTCGACATCGGTGTGCTTCATCACGCGGACTCTTGCACGGCCGTCCAGCGGCCCGTGACAGCCACCACGCCGTCGCAACGCACGTCGAAACGCACGCCGCGACCGGGCCCGGCTTCCGGATGCAGCTCGATGGACAGCGCGGCGCCGGGCCGCACGGGCGCCAGGAACTTGGCCGCGGCGAGCGTGGGATGCGCGCCCAGCCGAGCCACCAGGGCCGGCACGCGGCGAATGGCCTCCATGACCTCGGCCAGCACCAGGGCGCCCGGCAGCAGCGGCTGCCCCGGGAAATGACCGGCAAACACGGGGTGGTCAGCTGGCACCACGTGGGCCATCTGCACCGATGTGTCGTCTTCCGCTAGCTGCGCCAGCGCAAATTCGCGCAGCGCCCGCACGGTGAGCTTGCCCGTGCCTTCGCGCGGGAAGGCCTTGACCTGCACCACGCGGCGCGGCACGAACACGGGTTCGAGCCGCTGCCGCAGGGCCGCGATGATGTCGCCCGCCGACAGCGAGGGCGCGACCACGAAGGCCACCGGCCGCACGACACCGTCGGCCACCTCGTCGGGCAGCCAGAAGGCGCCGTCGTCCACGCCGGGAATGCTGTTCAGGTGAAAGTTCAGGTGCGCCAGCGAACTGCGCCGGCCTGCCACGTGGATCAGGTCGTTGGCCCGGCCGAACAGGCGAAAGCGGCGCTCGTCCAGCAGTTCGAGCACGTCGGCCATGGGCGTGGGCTCGGGAATGAAGTCGCCGCTGAAGATGAAGCGTTCGGGGCTACCGTCCGCCGAAGGCTCGGCGTGCACGCGGATCTCGCCGAATGTCTCCCAGATCTCGTTGTCGGTGGTGCGGCGCGTGGCGACCTGCCCCGACTCGGTACTGCCGTAGATTTCGAGCAGCACGCCGCCCATCGCCTGCTCTGCCTGCTGCGCGAGCTGCGGCGAAAGCGGCGCGGTGGCCGACAGGATCAGGTCGACCGGCGGCAACTCGATGCCCGAGAGCAGCAATGTCTTGAGATGGAACGGCGTGGTCACCAGCGCGCGGGGGCGCGGCACCGAGGCCAGCGTCTTCGCCACATCGGCCGGAAAGAACGGCCGGCCGCTTTCGAAGGCCGCGCCGCCGAGCATTGCCAGCAGCACTGACGACTCGAGCCCGTAGCTGTGCTGCACCGGCACGGTCGCGACCAGCGTCAGGCCTTCCAGCGTGGGACGTTCGAGCACACGGCACAGCCGCTTCACTGCCACCGCGACGTCGCCCACCAGCGTGCCCCAGGTCTTGGCATGCGGCTGCGGCACGCCGGTCGAGCCGGAGGTCAGCAGGCTGGCGGCGTGCATGGCTGCGTCGATCTGCGGCACGGGGGCCTCAGGGCTCGCGCGGTTCTGGCTGTTCTCGATCAGCACGCGCTGCATGCCTGGCGTTTGCTGCTTCAGATCGTCGGTGAGCGCAAAAAGACGTGGGCCGCCGGACTCGAGCAGGCGCGCGAGCGTGTCGGGCCGCGCGTCGGGCGGCAGCAGGCTGGCATGGCCGCGCACCAGCGCCGCGCCCAGGCTCACGGCAAAGGCATAGCGGTCGACGCAGAGATTGACGGCGGAGCCCTCGCCCGGAAGCCCGGGCGCGAAGCGGGCCACGTCGGCCAGGAACTGCCGCGTGCTCACGGGCACGCCGGCGCGCCAGGCCAGGATGGAATCTGGGTCTCGGTCGGTGAGCAGTGGCAGGAAACGGGTATCTGTCGTCACGCGGGCGGCGCCTGTGTCATTGGCCGCCGGGGCTGGTGTCCACCGACGATGTGCCATAGAACGCGCGCACCGCATCCACGAGGCGCGTGCGTTCGAATTCGGGATGCAGCCGGTAGCGCACAAAGTGCTCGCCCACAAAGAGCAGCGTCACCATCACGGGCGACAGCACATTGGCGAACAGCGACCAGTCGGAGAACGGCCTTGTCAGGTAGATGAGGATCGACGCCAGCACCGTCAGCGCGAAGAAGCCGGTCCAGATGCGCGTGAGCTGCGTGGTGTAGGACAACATGTGCCCCTTGAGCGGGTGCACCCGCTGCGCGAACTGCGTGATCAGCGGCAGGCCCCGGCCGCGCAGCGTGGAGCCGAACCAGCCGCACAGCGCGGCGTTGATGGCCACGTGCTGCAGCACGTACAAGCGATTGGGATCGCCCGCCTCACCCAGGAAGACGAGCGAGAAGCCGCCCACGCCCAGAACGGCCACGGCGGCAAGGCCCCAGCGACCGAACCAGCTGGCGGCAAGGCCCATGGCAGCGAGCCAGAGCGGCCCGAGCAACACCACGACCGCCCACGGTTCCGTGGCATGGAACAGCGTCATCCAGTGGGACAGGCCGGCATACGCCACGCCTGCCACCAGAAGGAGTGCTATTCGCCATCGCGACATGGGATCAGGAAGCCACGCGATGCTGGGCGACGTGGGTCGCGAGCGTACGCAGCGACTGGAAAATCTGCTGGTTGCGTTCGTCGTCAGAACGCAGCTGGAAACCATAGCGGCGCGAGACTTCGAGCGCCACTTCGAGGATGTCGATCGAATCGAGCCCGAGGCCTTCGCCATAGAGCGGGTCGGTCGGCACGATGTCCTCGGGGGCCACTTCGAGGTTCAGCGCGTTCACGAGCAGCACGGCCAGCTCTTTTTCGATCGGCGACTGTTCGGAGGCATCGCCAGTGGCGGGAATGGGGGGCTGAGCAGTCGATGACAAAAAAACCTCCTAAAACTTTTTCCTGAACTACCGTGCGGGCCGTGGATTATAGGAGTGCCGCTTGATTAGACTGCCCGCTTCGATACGACCGGAGCGCCCCATGGCCGACCCACTTCTGATCGCACGGCACGACGCCATCGAGTGCAGCCTTCTCCCCAGCCTGGCCAACCGCCATGGCCTGATCACCGGCGCCACCGGCACCGGCAAGACAGTCACCCTGCAGACCATCGCCGAAAAGCTCTCCGCCATCGGCGTGCCGGTGTTCATGGCCGACGTCAAGGGCGACCTGACCGGTATCAGCCAAAAGGGTGCCATCGGCGGCAAGCTGGCAGCCACCCTCAAGGAACGCGGCATCGAGGTGCCCGAGCCCTCCGCCTGCCCCGTCACGGTGTGGGACGTGTTCGGCGAACAGGGCCACCCGGTGCGCGCCACCGTCTCCGACATGGGCCCGCTGCTGCTGGGCCGCATGCTCGACGTGAACGAAACACAGGCCGGCGTGCTGAACCTCGTGTTCAAGATCGCCGACGACAACGGCCTGCTGCTGCTCGACCTGAAAGACCTGCGCGCCATGCTGCAGTACGTGGGCGAAAACAGCAGCCAGTTCACCACCCAGTACGGCAACATCAGCGCCGCCAGCGTGGGCGCCATCCAGCGCGGCCTGTTGCAGATCGAAACCCAGGGCGGCGACAAGTTCTTCGGCGAGCCGATGCTCAACATCGCCGACTTCATGCAGACCGTGGGCGGCAAGGGGGTCGTCAACATCCTCGCGGCCGACAAGCTCATGAACTCGCCGCGCCTGTACGCCACATTCCTGTTGTGGATGCTGTCGGAGCTGTTCGAGCAGCTGCCCGAAATCGGCGACCCCGAGCAGCCCAAGCTGGCCTTTTTCTTCGACGAGGCCCACCTGCTGTTCAACGAGGCGCCCAAGGCGTTGGTGGAACGCATCGAGCTGGTGGTGCGGCTGGTGCGCTCCAAGGGCGTGGGCGTGTATTTCGTTACGCAGAACCCGCTGGACATCCCTGACACGGTGCTGGCCCAGTTGGGCAATCGCGTGCAGCACGCGCTGCGCGCCTTCACGCCGCGCGACCAGAAGGCCGTGAAGGCGGCCGCCAGCACCATGCGCCAGAAGCCGGGCCTCGACATCGAGACGGCCATCACCGAACTCGCGGTCGGCGAGGCGCTGGTGAGCTTCCTCGACGAAAAGGGCCGCCCGAGCGTGACCGAGCGCGTGTTCGTGCTGCCGCCCGGCAGCCAGCTCGGCCCCATCACGCCCGACCAGCGCAAGGCACTGATCGCCGGCTCGCTCGTCGCCGGTGTCTACGAGAAAACGGTAGACCGCGAATCGGCCTACGAAAAGCTCAAGGGCCGCGCCGACAGCGCACCCGACGCACCGGCAGCAACGCTGCCCGGCGGCAAGGATGCGGCGGAGGCCTCCGGCTCCGGCATGGGCGGCATGCTCAACGACATGCTCTTCGGCACCACCGGCCCGCGCGGCGCGAAGCACGACGGCCTGGTGCAGACCATGGCCAAGTCGGCGGTGCGTACCATGGGTACGTCTGTTGGCAAGGAAATCCTGCGCGGCGTGCTCGGCGGGATCTTCGGCTCGAAGAAGCGTTGACTTGACCGGCCCAGGGCCTCTGCCGGCGCGCTACCAGCGCAGCAGGCGTGGCCCGAGCACGGCACCAACCAGCACCGGCACAGCGATCCCGCTCACATACCAGACCGCAAGGAACGGCGCGGTCAGCTCCATGCAGTGCAGCGCGTAGACCGCCGCGCCAATGCCCCCGGCAAGCGCCCCTGCCGCAGCCCCGGCCAGCGCCGGCCGCGTGGGCGCCATTCCCTTGAGCGCCACCATCGTGGCCGCGAACACCGGCAGCGCCATCAGCCCGATGCTCAGTGCGCAGACGCGCCATGACTGCCCCATCAGCGAGGGCATGCGCTCCTCTGCCGGCACGGTGAACCAGGCGATCACCGCCAGCACCCACACCGCGAGCACGGGCAGCACCGCGCCCACCCAGGTGCGCCGCGGCTCGACGCCCGGCCGCGCAAGCCGCTCCACGGCCACGAAGCCAGCCGCTGCGATGCACAACGGAAACAGTACCTTGACCCAGAACATCGGCCAGAACATGGCCTGCACGATGTCGCGCCGCATGCCGTACTCGCCGAACAGGATCAAGAACGAGAACGGCAAACCCAGCAGCACCGCCAGCCAGATGCGTCGGCTGGCGCGGCGGCGCGGCACGGCCACCTCGCCGCTTGCCAGCATCGCGACCAGATCGTCGGTCTTCATGCCGCACCTCCCCAGCTGTTGCCGAACCGGGCCGCCAGCGCCTTGAGCCCCCTGTGAATGCCGACCTTGACCGCCGACTCCGACATGCCCGTCAGGCTGGCGGTCTCGGCCACCGACAGGCCTTCGATCTTCACGTGCACGATCGGCAACCGCTGGCGCTCGGGCAGGGTTTCGAGCAGGCCGCCGAGGTCGCGCTTCGCATCGCTGGCCTCTTCGGCCGATTCGGCGAACACAGCCAGGTCGTCGTCCAGCGGGTCATGCAGGTCTTCGCGGACCGACTTGGCGCGCAGCAGGTCAATCATCTTGTAGCGCGCAATGGCATGCACCCAGGCCGTCAGCGGCTGGTCGCTCTGGTAGGTGTGGCGCTGGTTGTGCATGGCGAGCAGGCATTCCTGGACGAGGTCTTCCACTTCATCGGGCCAGCCAAAAAGGCGCTTGCCCAGAAAGGCGCGCAGGTGCGCGCTGAGTCGCTGCAGGAAGTCGCGGTAGGCCTTCGCGTCACCGTCGAGGCCGCGAAGGAACAGGCTGCGCAGCGCCGCTTCCGCGTCGCTCGGGTTCGTCCTGCTGCCTACGGTGTTTCGTTCCATCGGGCTGGCTGGTTACAGCCTTGTCGAAAAAAGTTCCGGTGGATTGTGCCGCGAGCGGCGGCCAGGCCCCGGGCCGGAGCCTCAAGACGCCCGCGCCGGCGTATCCACCACGAGGCCGACGGCCTCCTTCACGCACTGCTCGATGATCGGGCCGCTCTTGCTCCTGATCTTGTCCACGTCCTGCAGATCCGACACGGTGGCGTCCTTCATGACGCCATCGGCCGCGCAGGTGCACAGCTTGGTGAGCTCCTCCTGCGATTTGTTCCCGCGCGATCCGGCGCTCTTGACGCAGCTGTCGATGAAGCTCGTCCTGAAGTTGGTTTTGAAGGCCGAATCGAAGCCCTGCGAGAAGCCTTCGGTGGCCTTGTCGCAGGCAGACAGGCTCAAGGCGAGAAATACACAGAGAAGCGTGCGCATTGATTTCCTCCAGCAAAAGATGTTGTGGGTGCGGTCCGTCCACGCGCATTGTTGTTCAACATCCGCGGACCGTCGAAGCGCGCTGCAACCAAGGGCGCGCCCTCGCTTGCCAGCCGCACAAGTGATCGGTACATTGCATTTTTTGAGGGCTACCAATGTCTGCAGACAGCACAACGATCCCTTCCACCCCGGGCGGTGTCACGCCCCTCCCCCCACTCCATCCCTCGTCGTCGACCGGCCACATCCGGCTGACTTCGCACGCCGGCGGCTTCGGCGCGCTGCCCATTCACTGGGGCGCGGCCACTGCAACCGAGCGCGGACCGGTAGTCGGCACCACCACCAAGCGGGCGCATCGCAACGTGATCGGCACGCACAGCGGCTCCTACAGCGTGTACCGCGCGCTGGCAGTGGCGGCCGGGGCGCTCAAGCGCGAGCACAAGGCCGACCTCACCAACACCGCGCCCACCGACGTGATCGGGCCCTATCCGCAGTGGAGCGAGCCGGGGCGCATCGTGTCGCTGGACCCGTGGGGCGCGCTGGTGGCGGATGTGTTCTCCACCGAGCTGGCGGCGGGCTACGACATCCGCCCGACCATCGCGATCACCAAGGCGCATGTGATCCTGCCCGAGGTCATCGAGGCGCTGCAAAGCGGCCGCCTGAAGGCCGACGGCCATTTCCTCACCACCGGCGGCGCCGCGATGGTGACCAAGGCCGCCATCGAACCCGTGTGGTACCTGCCCGAGGTGGCGCGCCGCTTCGGCTGCTCCGAGACCGACCTGCGCCGCACGCTCTTCGAGGAAACCGGCGGCATGTATCCCGAGCTGGTCACGCGCTCCGACCTCGAAGTGTTCCTGCCGCCCATCGGCGGGCAAACGCTCTACATCTTCGGCAACCCGCGCGACCTGGCCAACCCCGAAGTCGAGCTCACCGCGCGCATCCACGACGAGTGCAACGGCTCGGACGTGTTCGGCTCCGACATCTGCACCTGCCGGCCCTACCTCACGCACGCCATCGAGGAGTGCATCCAGGGCGCGCAGCGCGGCGGCGTCGGCCTCATCGCCTATTCGCGCAAGGAAGGCCGAGCGCTCGGCGAAGTCACCAAGTTCCTGGTCTACAACGCGCGCAAGCGCCAGGTGGGCGGCGACACGGCCGACCAGTATTTCGCGCGCACCGAATGCGTGGCCGGCGTGCAGGACATGCGCTTCCAGGAGCTGATGCCCGACGTCTTCCACTGGCTGGGCATCAAGAAGATCCATCGGCTCGTGTCGATGAGCAACATGAAGTTCGACGCGATCACCGGCTCGGGCATCGAGATCGGCGAACGCGTGAACATTCCCGACGCGCTGATTCCGGCCGACGCCCGCGTCGAGATGGACGCCAAGATGGCCGCCGGCTATTTCACGCCCGGCCCGGTGCCGGACGCCGAGGAACTGAAGAAGGCCAAGGGCCGGGGATTGAGCGAATGAGCAACCGCAACAGCGACGACAAGAACATGCCCGTCGACGGTTCCGGCAGCCTGCCGCCGGGCGGCGCGGGCAAGGTCGATCCGTCCATCGAATTCACTGCCGACACCGCGCACCCGGCCGGCGCGGCCAGCCTGCTGCGCACCACCGCCGCCATCCGCCAGCGCGCGGGCGCCCTGCTGGCACGCGCGCGCCGGGGCGAATCGCAGTGGTTCCGCATCGGAAGCGACAACACGCTCGAAGACGCGGCGCGCACCGTCGCCGAGGTCACGCGCGAGCGCTATCCGTGGGACACCATCCCGTACCACAGCCGCTGGCGCCATTTCGAGGCCGGCGGCGTCAATCGCCTTGAAGAACTCGACGCATTGCTGGGCGAATGCGACGCCCGCCAGCGCGCCCGGGCCCACATCGACCTGGTGCTGGTGAGCGTGCTGCTCGACGCCGGCGCCGGCCCCGACTGGCACTACATCGAATCGGCCACCGGCGAGCGCTTCACGCGTTCCGAAGGGCTGGGCGTGGCGAGCTACCACGCGTTCATGAGCGGGCTTTTCTCGTCCGACCCAAACCATCCCTACCAGGCCGATGCGGCCGGCCTGCGCGGCCTGGTCACCGACCGGCTCGGCGACGCCTTCCAGGTCAGCGAGGTGAATCCGCTGGTCGGCCTGGCGGGCCGCACCACACTGCTGCGCCGGCTCGGAGAAGCCATGAGCGAGCAGCCCGAGACCTTCGGCGACGACGGCCGGCCCGGGGGCCTGTTCGACGCGCTGGTCGGCCCCTACGGCCCGGCCGCGCCGCCCACTGCGGAGATCACCGCGCACCAGATCCTCTCGCTGCTGCTCGAAACACTGTCGCGCATCTGGCCCTCGGCCAATGCCGTCGACAGCATCGCGGCCGACGGCAGCGACAGCGCGGGCGGCATCGGCTCCGGCGACCCGGCGCTGGCGCTGGGCGACTGCTGGCGCCACAGCGCGGTGCGCGGCCCCGGCCTCACTAACGGCTGGATGCCGTTTCACAAGCTCTCGCAGTGGCTCACCTATTCGCTGCTCGAACCCTTCGAATGGGCCGGCGTGAAGGTGCGCCACCTCGACGCGCTCACCGCCCTGCCCGAGTACCGCAACGGCGGCCTGCTGATCGACAGCGGGGTGATCGTGCCGAAGGACCCGGCGTTTCTCACCCGCCGCTGGAAGGCCAGTGACGAATTCATCGTCGAATGGCGCGCGCTCACCGTGGCGCTGCTCGACGAAGTGGCGCCGCGCGTGCGCAAGGTGCTCGACCGCACCGAGGAAGAGCTCCCGCTGGCCTGCGTGCTCGAAGGCGGCACCTGGGCCGCGGGCCGGGCGCTGGCACAACGCTTGCGTGACGGTGCTCCGCCTCTGCTGATCGAGAGCGACGGCACCGTCTTTTAGACTCCCGGGTTCAGCAGCAACGATAGAAAAAATCCAATGAGCAACGTCCACCTCGTCAACCACCCCCTCGTCCAGCACAAGCTCACGCTGATGCGCCGCAAGGATGCGTCCACCAACAGCTTCCGCCGGCTCCTCAACGAAATCAGCATGCTGATGGCCTACGAGGTCACGCGCGACATGCCGATGCAGGACATCGAGGTCGAAACCCCGCTCGAGACCATGCAGGCCAAGGTCATCGACGGCAAGAAGCTGGTGCTGGTATCCATTCTTCGCGCCGGCACCGGCATCCTGGACGGCATGCTGACAGTGGTGCCCGGCGCCCGCGTCGGCCACATCGGCCTGTACCGCGACCCGAAGACGCTGACGGCTGTCGAGTACTACTTCAAGATGCCCGGCGAGATGGAGAACCGCGACGTGATCGTGGTCGACCCGATGCTGGCCACCGGCAACTCGGCCGTGGCCGCGGTCGAGCGCCTGAAGGAGCTCAACCCCAAGTCGATCAAGTTCGTCTGCCTGCTGACCTGCCCCGAAGGCGTGGCGACGATGCAGAAGGCCCACCCGGATGTGCCGATCTACACCGCCGCGATCGACCGCGAGTTGAACAGCCACGGCTACATCCTGCCGGGTCTGGGCGACGCAGGCGATCGCATCTTCGGCACCAAGTAACGCCCCGGCGTCCGATTGAAGGGCGCCGCGCTGCCCCCGGCAGCGACAAGAAGATTTCCATACCTCGAGGAGAAGCACCGTGACAGCACGCCGCCAGTTGATCATCCGTTCCGTCGCCATTGCCGCAGCACTTGCGGCCGGCGCGCCCGGCCTTGCGCTCGCGCAGGCCAAGCTGAAGGTGGCGGCGGTGTACACCGTGCCGTTCGAGCAGCAATGGGTGGGTCGCATCCACAAGGCATTGAAAGCGGCCGAGGCTCGCGGCGAGATCGAATACAAGGCTACCGAGAACGTCAGCAACGCCGACTACGAACGCGTGATGCGCGAGTACGCCACGGCCGGCAACCAGCTGATCCTGGGCGAGGTGTTCGGCGTGGAGGCTGCGGCGCGCAAGGTCGCGAAAGACTTCCCGAAGGTCGCCTTCCTGATGGGCTCGTCGCTCAAGCCGCAGGCGCCCAACTTCAGCGTGTTCGACAACTACATCCAGGAGCCGGCCTACCTGAGCGGCATGGTGGCCGGCGGCATGACGAAGAGCAATCGCATCGGCATGGTCGGCGGCTTCCCGATTCCCGAGGTCAACCGGCTGATGAACGCGTTCATGGCCGGCGCGAAGGAAACGAATCCGAAGGTCGAGTTCAGCGTGAGCTTCATCAACAGCTGGTTCGACCCGCCGAAGGCCAAGGAAGCGGCCTTCGCCATGATCGACAAGGGCGCGGACGTGATGTACGCCGAGCGCTTCGGCGTCTCTGACGCAGCCAAGGAAAAGGGCAAGCTCGCCATCGGCAACGTGATCGACACGCAGAGCCAGTACCCAGACACGGTGGTCGCGTCGGCCCTGTGGAATTTCGAGCCCGCGGCCGACCGCGCGATCAAGCTCGTGAAGGAAGGCAAGTTCGCGGCCGAAGACTACGGCGTGTACGCGCAGATGAAGCACAAGGGCTCCGAGCTGGCGCCACTGGGCACCTTCGAGAAGAAGGTGCCTGCCGACATCGTCGCCAAGGTGAAAGCCAAGCAGGCTGACATCCTCTCGGGCAAGTTCACCGTGAAGGTGGACGACGCGCAACCGAAGTCCACCGCAAAGTGAGCGCGCCGATGAAGATCCGCTGGGTTTCCCCTCTCGCGGCGGGCGTGCTGGCCCTTGGCCTCGCGGGCTGCGTCGGCGTCTACAAGGGCACCGGCGTCAGCATCAACAGCAGCACGCGCCTCGACGACACGCCGCGCATTGCGGTGCTGTCGGCCTTCGAGCCCGAGCTCAAGCTGTTGCTCACGCGCCTGCAAGGCCCGGCGAAGCACAGCGTGAACGGCGTGGAGTTCACCACCGGCACGCTCGAAGGCAAGCCCGTGGTGCTGTTCCTGTCGGGCATCAGCATGACGAACGCGACGATGAACACGCAGCTCGTGCTCAATCGCTTCCGCGTGACGAACATCGTGTTCAGCGGCATCGCGGGTGGCGTGAATCCGTCTCTGCATGTGGGCGACGTCACGGTGCCGGCGCAATGGGGCCAGTACCTCGAAGTGCTGATGGCGCGCGAAACCGCGCCCGGCAAGTACGCCGCGCCACCCTTCATCACCGACGCCACGCTGCCCAACTTCGGCATGATGTTCCCGCGCCCGGTGGAGGTGCGCTCGGCCGCGCGTCCGGAGATCCAGCGCAAGTTCTGGTTCGAGGCCGATCCGAAGATGCTCGAGGTGGCACGCAGCATCCGCAACGTCGACCTGGCCAACTGCAGCGCCGGCAAGTGCCTGCCGCGCAAGCCCCAACTGGTAGTTGGCGGCAACGGCGTCTCGGGCCAGGCCTTCATGGACAACAAGGCCTACCGCGAATACACCTACAAGACCTTCCAGGCCAACGTGCTCGACATGGAAACCGCGGCCGTGGGCATGGTCGCCTACAGCAACGGCGTGCCGTACATCGCCTTCCGCTCGCTCAGCGACCTCGCAGGCGGCGGCGACGGCGAGAACGAGATGGGCACCTTCATGGGCATCGCGGCGGACAACTCCGCCAAGGTCATGCTGGCTTTCCTGGCTGCGTGGAAGTGACCCAGTCTTCTCTCCCTCCCACGGAGGGAGGAAGCGACGCCACCGTCCTGCGCCTCCAGGGCATCACCAAGCGCTTCGGCAGCCTCGTCGCCAACGACGCCATTTCCCTCGACCTGCAGGCCGGCGAAGTGCTGGCGCTGCTCGGCGAGAACGGCGCGGGCAAGTCGACGCTGATGTCGATTCTGTTCGGCCACTACGTCGCCGACGAAGGCAGCATCGAAGTCTTCGGCGCGCCGCTGCCGCCGGGCAACCCCAAGGCCGCGCTCGCGGCCGGCGTGGGCATGGTGCACCAGCACTTCACGCTGGCGGACAACCTCAGCGTGCTCGACAACGTGATGATGGGCACCGAGCCGCTGTGGCGGCCGGTGTCGCGCCGCGCGGCCGCACGCGCCCGGCTTCTCGACGTGGCCCAGCGCTTCGGGTTGCCGGTGCAGCCTGACGCGCAGATCGGCAGCCTGTCGGTCGGCGAGCGCCAGCGGGTGGAAATTCTCAAGGCGCTGTATCGCGGCGCGCGCATCCTGATCCTCGACGAGCCGACCGCCGTGCTGACGCCACAGGAAAGCGAGGCACTGTTCGCCACGCTCGCGCAGATGGTGGCACAGGGGCTGTCGGTGATCTTCATCAGCCACAAGCTCGGCGAGGTGCTGCGCGTATCGCATCGCATCGCAGTGCTGCGCGGCGGCAAGCTCGTGGCAGAGGCGCGCACGGCCGACACCACGCAGGCACAGCTGGCACTGTGGATGGTCGGGCATGCGGTCGATGCGCCGCAGCGGCGGCCAGCCAAGTCGGTGGGCGATGCCGTCTGCGTTCTCGACCACGTGAGCACCGCATCAGACAAGAACGGCGGGCAAGACCGGCTGCGCGAGGTGTCGCTGACGCTGCGCGCCGGCGAGATCACCGCCATCGCCGGTGTTTCCGGCAACGGGCAGGTGGCGCTGGCCGAGCTGCTGTGCGGCACGCGCCGCGCCACGTCTGGCACGGCTCAGCTGATGGGCCGCGCCTTGCCTCCCTCGCCCGCCCGGCTGGTGCAGCGCGGTGTCGCGCGCATTCCGGAAGACCGGCATGCCGTCGGCGTGGTCGGCGACCTGCCGGTGTGGGAGAACGCTGTGTCGGAGCGCCTGCGCAGCCCGGTGTTCTCGCGCTGGTCGTGGATCGTGAAGCGCGCGGCCGCCCGCCTGCATGCGCGGCGCATCGAAAAGGCATTCGACGTGCGCGGCGCCGGCCTGATGGCGCCGGCCCGTTCGCTCTCCGGCGGGAACATGCAGAAACTGATTCTGGGCCGCGCCCTGCTGGCGCCCGAGCCGCCCGAAATGGCCAAGGGCGACGAAAACAAGAAGTACCCGAACCGCGCGCCGCGCCTGATCGTCGCGCACCAGCCGACCTGGGGCCTCGACATCGGCGCCGTGGCCTATGTGCAGCAGCAGCTGATTGCCGCGCGCGACGCTGGCGCGGCGGTGCTGGTGATTTCCGACGATCTCGACGAAGTGCTCGCGCTCGGCGACCGCGTGGCCGTGATGCACGGCGGCCATCTGGGCGAAGCCCGCCCGGCCGCGGCCTGGACACGCGAAGCCATCGGGCTGGCCATGGCCGGCGCGACGGCTGCCCACGCCAAGGGAGCCACGCCATGATGCGGCTCGAACGGCGCCACGAAACCTCGCGCACGGCGCTGGTGCTTGCGCCCATCGGCGCGGTCGTCTTCACCATGGCAGTCAGCGCGCTGCTCGTGCTGTGGGCCGGTGCGCCGGTCGGCCGCACCTACGCGCTGCTGCTGCAGGGCGGCTTCGGCTCGGTGTTCGCGTGGAGCGAGACGCTGACCCGCGCGATCCCGCTGATCCTCACCGGGCTGGCCGCCACGGTCGCTTTCAAGGCGCGGCTCTTCAACATCGGCGCCGAGGGCCAGCTCTACGCCGGCGCGCTGGCCGCCGTCGCCGTGGGCGGCATGCATGGCGGCACGGGCTTCGAGCTGTCGCCGTGGCTGCTGTTCCCGCTGATGATGCTGGCCGCCGCCGTGGCGGGTGCGCTGATGCTGCTGGGCCCGGCGCTGATGAAGAACAAGCTCGGCGTGGACGAAGTCGTCACCACGCTGCTGATCAACTTCATCGTGCTGCTGGGCGTGTCGGCGCTGCTCGACGGGCCGATGAAAGACCCCAGCGCCATGGGCTGGCCACAGAGCGTGTCGCTGCAGTCCGATCTCGAACTCGGAAAGCTCATCGCGCAGACGCGCGTGCACACCGGGCTGCTATGGGCCGTGTCGCTCGCGGTGATGGTGTGGGCGGTCTTCAAGTACACGGTGCTGGGCTTCGACATCCGTGCCGTGGGTGCGAATGCACGCGCCGCGGCCTTCGCTGGCGTGCCGGTGACGCGCACCGTGGTGATGGTGGCGCTGCTCTCGGGTGCGCTGGCCGGGCTGGCGGGCGCGATCGAGGTGGCGGGCCGCACGAGCTACGTCACGCTCGACATGTCGCCGGGCTATGGCTACACAGGCATCGTGATTGCGATGCTGGCAGGACTGCATCCGCTGGGCGTGATCGCGGCTGCCGTGTTCGTTGCGGGCGTGCTGGTCGGTGCCGACACCATGAGCCGCGCGGTCGGCGTGCCCACGTACATCGCCGACGTGATCGTCGCCGCATCGCTGATTGCGGTGCTGGTGGCGACATTGCTGACGCAATACCGGGTGCGGATGAAGAAATGACGGACTTCCTCGACATCCTCGCCAACCCCGCCTTCTGGGTCGCGGTGCTGCGCATCGCCACGCCGCTGATTCTGGGCACGCTCGGCGTGCTGCTGTGCGAGCGCGCGGGCGTGCTCAACCTCGGCATCGAAGGGATCATGGTCGCGGGCGCCTTCACCGGCTGGCTCGCGGTGTATGCGGGCGCGCCGCTGTGGGTGGGCGTGGGCGTGGCTGCGCTCACAGGCATGGTGTTCGGGCTGCTGCATGCCTTTCTGACCGTCGGGCTTGCGCTGTCGCAGCATGTGTCGGGGCTGGGCATCACGCTGCTTGCCACCGCGCTCAGCTACTTCGGCTACCGCGTGAGCTTTCCGAAAGTGAACACGCCGCCGACCATCACGCCGTTTGCACCGATGGACTGGCTGCCGGTGCCGATCCTGAATGCGCAGACCGCGCTCACGCTGTTCGCGCTGCTGCTGGTGCCCGTGGTGGGCTGGGTGCTGTACCGCACGCCGCTCGGCCTCGCGCTGCGCATGGTCGGCGAGAACCCGCAGGCGGCCGAGAGCCAGGGCGTGTCGGTCGCGGCAACGCGCACCGGCGCCATCGTCGCGGGCTCGGCGCTGATGGGCGTGGCGGGCTCGTTCCTCACGCTGTCGGCCTTCAATGCCTTCTTCTTCAACATGGTGAACGGCCGAGGTTGGATCTGCGTGGCGCTGGTAGTGTTCGCTTCGTGGCGGCCGGGCAAGGCGCTGCTGGGCGCGCTGCTGTTCGCCTTCTTCGATGCGCTGCAGCTACGGCTGCAGCAATCCGGCGACGCCGTGCTGCCCTACCAGCTTTACCTGATGCTGCCCTACCTGCTGTCGATCCTGGCGCTGGTACTGGTGGCACGCAAGGCGAGCTATCCGCAGGCGCTGATGAAACCGTATCGCAAGGGGGAACGCTGATGATGACCACCCGGACCGCCACCGCCGCGCGAGGCGCCCTGCTCGCGGCGCTGCTGGCGCTGGGCGGCAACGGTGCTCATGCACTTGGCATGAACTACGGCTACGAGGCCTTCAGCACCGCCGACGCCGTGACCTGGGTGCAGATGTGCGGCACCTGGGGCAAGGACCACCAGGGCACCTACCGGGTGGTGCACGCCGAGCAGTACGCCCAGTCCTTCCTCTACGTGCAATGGATGACGCGCGACGCCAACGGCAGCCTGCATGCCGAGCACACGGTGGCGATCGCCGAGCTCGACAACGACCATGCGGAAATCTCGCTGTCCGACCTCACCTGCCGCGCCACGCCGCGCGGCATCGTTGTGACGGCCAAGGCCGACTCGGGGCACGACGAGAAGCTGCGCCGCGTGACCATCGAGGTCGGGCCTGCGCCGGGGCAATACCGGTACCGGGCGCAGAACACGCGCTGAGCGGCTCTCCGGCGGCGCTCAAAGCGGCCGAAAATACCGTTCAACCGATCACAGGGTCCCACGATGCTCGACCTCCTCATCACCAACGCCACCCTCCCTGACGGCCGCACCGGCATGTCGATTGCCGTCGAGGGCGGCCGTATCGCCGAAGTGACCGAAGGCCTCGTCGCCCCGGCGCACGAAAAGCTCGATGCGCAAGGCCTGCTGCTCGCGCCCCACTTCGTCGACCCGCATTTCCACATGGACGCCACGCTCAGCTATGGCCTGCCGCGCGTCAACGAAAGCGGCACGCTGCTCGAAGGCATTGCGCTGTGGGGCGAGCTGAAGCCGCTGCTCACGGCCGACGCGCTGATCGAACGTGCGCTGGCCTACTGCGACTGGGCCGTGGCAAAGGGAATGCTGGCCGTTCGCTCTCATGTGGACACCAGCGACCCGAGCCTGCTGGCGGTCGACGCGCTGCTCGAGGTCAAGCGCCGGGTGGCGCCCTACCTCGATCTGCAACTGGTCGCCTTCCCGCAGGACGGCGTGTTGCGCTCCCCGGGCGGCGTCGAGAACCTGGAGCGCGCGCTCGACAAGGGCGTGGACGTGGTCGGCGGCATTCCGCATTTCGAGCGCACCATGGCCGATGGCGCGGCCAGCGTGAAGCTGCTGTGCGAAATCGCGGCCGGGCGGGGCAAGCTGGTCGACATGCATTGCGACGAGTCCGACGACCCGCTCTCGCGCCACATCGAGACGCTGGCCTTCGAGGCGCAGCGCCTCGGCATGCAAGGCCGGGTGACGGGCTCGCACTGCACATCGATGCACTCGATGGACAACTACTACGTGAGCAAGCTGCTGCCGCTGATCGCGCAGAGCGGCGTGGCCGTCATCGCAAACCCGCTCATCAACATCACGCTGCAGGGCCGCCACGACACCTACCCCAAGCGCCGCGGCATGACGCGCGTGCCCGAGCTGATGGCCGCCGGCGTCAACGTTGCCTTCGGCCACGACTGCGTGATGGACCCGTGGTACGGCATGGGCTCGGGCGACATGCTCGAAGTGGCGCACATGGGCCTGCACGTGGCGCAGATGACCAGCCAGGCCGGCATTCGCCAGTGCTTCGAGGCGGTGACGACGAATGCGGCGCGCGTGATGCACCTGCAGGGTTACGGCATCGAGGCGGGCTGCGACGCGAGCTTCGTGCTGCTGCAGGCGCGCGATCCGGTCGAGGCGATCCGCCTGCGCGCCACACGGCTCAAGGTGTTCCGCAAGGGGCGCTTGGTGGCCGAAACGCCTGCCGCCACGGCGAGCCTGCACCTCGCGGGACGCGACGCCGCAACGAGCTGGATGGCACCGAAGCGCGCCGGCTGAACGAGGCCGTCAGCCCGGCGGCAACGGCAGCCGCAGGCGTGCATGCAGGCCCTCGCCCGGGGGTGTCTCCAGTTCGAGCCGACCGCCATGCGCCTGCGCGATGCGCTGCACGATGGCCAGGCCGAGCCCCGCACCTGCCGTCCCGCCGCGATCCGCATTGCCACGGCGGAACGCCTGCTTGAGAGCATCCGCCTCGACCGGGTCGATGCCGTCGCCGTGGTCGGCGACTTCGACAATCGCCTCCTGCCCCACCACGCGCGTCGACAGCGTGACCGGCGCCCGGCCGTGGCGCCAGGCGTTCTCGATCAGGTTGCCGATGGCGCGCTGCATGGCCTGCTGACGCAGCGGCAGCGTGGGCGCGCCGCCCAGCTGCAGCGCCATGGGCCGGCCATGGTCGGCGCTGGCCGCGCCCAGCGCCCGGGCCATCTCGTCGAGCGATGTCGGCATCGGCAGCTCGTCACCGTCGCCGCGCGCAAAGTCGAGGAACTGGCCGACGATGGCGTCCATTTCTTCCACGCTGCGCGTCATGCTGCTCACGAGCTCGGGCTCCATGCGGTCGCGCAATATTTCCACGCCCAGGCGCAACTTGGTGAGCGGCGTGCGCAGGTCGTGCGAGATGCCGGCCAACATCAGGGCGCGCTCGCGCTCGGTCTGGCGCAGGCTGCCGACCAGTTGATTGAAGCTGCGGCTCACGGTCGCGACTTCGGTGGGACCGTCTTCGGGCAGCGGCATGGGCTCGCGGCCCGCCGCCAGCGTGTGCGCGGCCTCCACCACGCGCACCAGCGGCCGGTTGAGCCGGCGCTGGAACCAAAGCGCACCCGCCAGCGCGAGCAACGCGCTGCCTACAGATACCGCCACCAGCGCACCCGTGAATTCGCGCGCGGGCAAGAGGCCGGGCATCACGACCCAGTGCTCGCTTCCATCGAGCGTGAGCCGCAGCGCCAGGCCGCCGTCGGGCTCGCGGCGCCACACGGCCTCCACGCCCTGGCTCGCGATGCGCGCCGACACCGAGCGCACGAAGCCGCGCTCCAGCGGCGTGAGCAGCACGCGCGGGCCGCGCGCCTTGTCGGCACGGCCGGCCATCGCCTGCTGGTTGAACCCCTCCACGAATGCCGGCCGCTGGGCCGGCGGCAGTGCCAGCATGCCCGCGCGGATGGCTGCCACGTTGCGCGCCACGCTCTCGGCAATCTGGTCGAGCCGTGGCTTGATGACCATCTCGCGCAACAGCAACCCGCCGCCGATCTGGCCCAGCGCGATGAGCAGCACGAGCAGCAGCGCGTTGCGCCCGAACAGGCTGCGCGGAAAGAGCTTCATGGCACGAACAGGTAACCCACGCCCCAGACCGTGCGGATGTGGCGCGGTTGCGCGGAATCGGCCTCGATGAGCTTGCGCAGGCGCATGACCTGCACGTCGATGCTGCGGTCGGTGGCCTCGTGCTCGCGGCCGTGGGCCAGTTCGATCAGGCGCTCGCGGCCCAACGGCCGGTTGGCGTTGAGCGCCAGCGCCTGGAGCAGCGAAAACTCACCGGTGGTCAGGGGGATATCTTCTTTCGCGCCCTCCACCTCGCGCTCGAGGCGTCGCTCGCCAAGGTGCAGCGTGAAGGCGCCGAAGCGCACGCTTTCCTGCACCGGCGCCGGCCCGGTGTGCGCGCCCAGCATGCGCTGGCGCCGCACCAGCGCCTGGATGCGCGCCAGCAACTCGCGCGGGTTGAAGGGCTTCGGCAGGTAGTCGTCGGCGCCCATCTCGAGACCGACGATGCGGTCGACCGGGTCGCCGCGCGCAGTCAGCATCAGGATGGGAATGGTCTCGCCCTGTGCGCGCAGCCGGCGGCACACAGCCAGGCCGTCTTCGCCGGGCATCATGACATCGAGCACCAGCACGTCGAAGCGCTCGCGCGCGAGCAGCTTGTCGAGCGGCTGGGCGCTCTCGACGGTGCGCACGGCATAGCCCTGGTCGCCGAGGTAGCGCTGCAGCAGCGCGCGCAGGTCGGCTTCGTCGTCGGCAATCAGGATGCGGGCCAGCGCTTCGGTCATGCGGCGAATCGTAACGGCGGCTGCCTTGCCCGGTCGCGCGGGAATTCATGACAAACGATGACAGAGCCCCGGACGGGCGCTCACGGATTGTCATGAACGCACCGCGCTGCGCCATGGCTGGCTCACATCTCGCGGCCACAGTCGCTCTCACGGCTTCGCGAGGTGCGCAGCCGGCACCGCAAGGAGTCTTGAACATGAAGCGCGTTCTTTCCCTGTCCACTTCCGCCGCGCTGGCCGGCGTGCTGCTGGCGGCGGCCTTCACGGCCACCCAAGCTGGCGCGGCCAGCCGGCATGTCGTGCGGCCCAACGCCGCGGGTGGCACCACCGCCACGAACATGCGCGCGGTACGCGGGCCCGGCGGAGGCTATGCTGCCCGCGCCGGCACGACCTCGGTCAACCCCGACGGCTCGGCCAGTCACCGCAGTGGCTTCGCTGCAGCCGGCACGCGCGGCAGCGCAGAAAGCAGCGGCAGCGCGAGCCGCGACGCATCGGGCAACGTGACCCAGAGCCGCAGCACCACCGCCACCAGCGCCGCCACCGGCAACAGCGTGCAGAGCAGCACGAGCTACAACAGCGCCACCGGCCTGACGCACAGCGCCACCTGCTACAGCGCGGCCGGCGCGGTCATTTCCTGCCGTTGATGCAAGGGAGCGTGCCCATGACAACCCGCCACGTCCTGCCGCTGCTGCTCGCAGCCGTGTCCTTCGCCGCCTGCGCCCAGGCGCCCGATGCCGGTCGCGCCGAACAGATGCGCGCCGAGCTGCACAAGCGCTTCGGCGCCGCCGACACCAATGTCGATGGCCGTCTCACACGCGACGAAGCACGCGGCAAGATGCCGTGGGTCTACCGCAACTTCGACGCCATCGACAGCGCTCACACAGGCTCGGTGACGATGGCGCAGATCGAGGCCTATGCCGTGACCCAGCAACGCAGCAGCCGGCAGAAATAGCATGTCCTTCGACCTGATCCGCGAATCGATGGGGCCGGGCATCGCGCTGTGGCTGACCGGCCTGCTCGTCTTCGTGCTGGCCGCAGCCACGCTCGAAGGCCTGGTGCAGAGTTTTGTGCGGCGCCAGGCCTACGACTGGCGCGCCTACGGCGCCTCGCTGGCCGACGCGGTAGGCCGGCGCGCGGTCGATGCGCTGGGCCTGTCGATTGCCGCGCCGGTGCTGGCCTGGGCGCACGCGCACCGGGTCGACACCATTTCACTGTCGACGCCCGCGGCCTTCGCACTGCTCTTCGTAGGGCAGGAGTTCTGCTACTACTGGTATCACCGCGCTGCGCACCGCGTGCGCTGGTTCTGGGCCACGCACGCGGTGCACCACTCGCCCAACGAGCTCACGCTGGCTGCCGCGCTGCGCCTGGGCTGGACGGGCAAGCTCACCGGCACGGCCCTGTTCTTCGCGCCGCTGGTGTGGCTGGGCTTTCCGCCGCTGGCGGTGGTGGCTACGCTGGCGGCCAACCTGCTCTACCAGTTCTGGCTGCACACGCCGTGGATGCCGCGCCTGGGACCGCTCGAATGGGTACTGAACACGCCGACGCACCACAAGGTGCATCACGCGTCGAACCCGGAATACCTCGACCGCAACTACGGCGGCGTGCTGATCGTGTTCGACCGGATGTTCGGCACCTTCGCTGCCGAGCGCAAGGACGTGACGCTGCTCTACGGCCTCACCACGCCGCTGCGCACCCACAACCCGTTGCGCATCGCCTTCCACGAGTGGGTGAACCTGGGCCGCGACCTCTGGAAGGCCGACGGCTGGCGCGCGAAAATCTCGACCCTCTTCGGTCCTCCGGGAGCTTCGTCATGACACATTTGCTGCGGATTTGCGCGGCCTGGCTGGGCATGCTGCTCTTCTTTCCGGCGATGGCACAGCAAGTTGGCGCGCCGGTCGCCCCCACCGGCGTGCAACGGCTTGCCGACGTGCCCTACGGCCCCGATGCACGCCAGCGCATGGACGTCTATCTGCCACCGAACGCACGCAACGCCCCGGTGCTCGTGATGGTCCATGGCGGCGCGTGGATGTTCGGCAACAAGGCAGCCGCCTCGGTGGTCGACCTGAAGATCGAGCACTGGGTGCGCGACCAGGGCTTCATCCTGGTGTCGGTGGGCTACCGCTTCGTGCCTCAGGTCGACGTGATGCAGCAGGCTCAGGACGTGGCGCGCGCGGTCGCCACTGCGCAGGCAAGCGCGCCTTCGTGGGGCGGCGATGCGGGCCGCTTCGTGCTCATGGGCCATTCGGCCGGCGCGCACCTTGTTGCGCTGATCAGTGCATCGCCCGGCATCGCGCGGCAGCAAGGCGCACGCCCGTGGCTCGGCACCGTGGCACTCGACAGCGCGGCGCTGGACACTGCGGCACTGATGCGACGTCGCCATATGCCCTTCTACGACCGCGTGTTCGGCGACGACCCCGCCTACTGGCGCACCGTATCGCCCACCGACACTCTTGCGCCTGGTGCACCACCGATGCTGCTGGTGTGCTCGACCCAGCGGCGCGATGGCTCGTGCACGCAGGCGAATCAGTTCGCGACTCGGGCCGCGGCAATTGGTGGCCGCGCGGAGGTAGTGCCTGAAGACCTCACGCACGCGCAGATCGACGGTGAACTGGGCCTGCCCGGTGCCTACACGGCGTCGGTGGACGCGTTCATCCGATCCCTGCGCAAGGCGCCGGGCGAACGCTAGGCCATCCGATCCGGTTGCGGCTCGGGCGCCAGTTGCTGCGCAAGCGCCTCCAGCGCCTCGCCCACCGGCCGTTCGACCTTCAGCGAGAGCAGCGCATCGGCCCGTGTGCGCCCCAGGTTCACCGCCGCCACGGGCTTGCCCGCCGCGGCGGCCGCTTGCACGAAGCGAAAGCCCGAATACACCATCAGCGACGAACCGGCCACGAGCACCGCGTCGGCTTCTTCCAGCGCCGCGAAGGCGGCCGTGACGCGCTCCTTCGGCACGCTTTCGCCGAAGAACACGACGTCGGGCTTGAGCAGGCCACCGCAGTGCGTGCACGCGGGCACGTCGAAGGCGGAGAAATCATGGCCCTGGAGATCGGCGTCGCCGTCTGGCGCGGCACGGGCTTCGAGTTCGGCCCAACTCGGATTGCGCTGCCGCAGTTCGAGCTGCAGCGCCGCGCGCGGCGTGCGCCGCTCGCAGGCCATGCAGCGCACGGTGTCGATGCGCCCGTGCAGGTCGATGGCGCCGCGACTGCCGGCCGCCTCATGCAAGCCATCGACGTTCTGCGTGAGCAGCAAGCCCACGCGGCCCGCCGCCTCCAGCCGCGCCAGCGCGCGGTGCGCCGCACCCGGACGGGCGCCGGCCATCGTCGGCCAGCCGATCAGGCTGCGCGCCCAGTAGCGCTGTCGCGTGGACTCCTCGCCCATGAAGGCCTGGTAGGTGACGGGCGACGGGCGCTTCCATTCGCCCTCGACGTCCCGGTAGTCGGGAATGCCCGATTCGGTGCTGCACCCCGCGCCGGTGAGCACGAAGAGCTTGCGGTGGCGGGTGGCGAAGTCGGCGAGCGCGGTGGAATTGGCGTCCATCCGGGGAGCATACGTGGCCGCGCCAGAGGCTGCGCGGCCGGGGAAATAGCCAGCCATTGCGCCCGCAGGCCGCTCTTCCTACGATGCCTGCTTCCCCCGAAAAAAGGAATTCGCATGCAAGTACAAGGCGCCTGCCACTGCGGCCAGATCACCTTCGAAGCCGACCTCGATCCGGAGAAGGTTTCGCTGTGCAATTGCAGCGACTGCCAGGTGCTGTCGGGCTCCGCCTACCGCGTGTCGGTGCCTGTGCCGGCCTCCAGCTTCCGGCTGCTGACCGGCACGCCGAAGACCTACGTGAAGACGGCAGACAGCGGCGCGCGGCGACGACACGGTTTCTGCGCGAACTGCGGCTCGCCAATCTGGGCCGCCGCGGACAGCGACACACCGCCAAGCTATGCGCTGCGCGTGGGAGCGCTGGCGCAGCGCGCATTGCTGCCCCCGCGTCGCCGGATCTGGTGCCGCTCCGCGCTGGCGTGGTCGGAAGACCTGAGCGGGCTGCCGGCCATCGACGGACAACCCTCCTGAGCGCGGCAGCCTCAGAAGCGGACGCAGACGGATTGCCGCTCCTGCAGCACCGCCTCTTGGGCGAAGCGCTGGCGATAGGTGCCGATGATGCTGGCGATGGCGGCGTCGTCCTTGTCGCTGCGCGGATGCAGCAGCACCACCAGCTTGGAGCGCTCGCGCACCACGTCACCCGACACGCCGCGCCATTGGCCGGCGGCATCGATCACCGTCAGGCCCTGCGGAAAAGCCGGCGTCATGGTGGTGTCGAGAAAGCCCGTCCACTCGGCATCCGACACCTGGCCGCCCGAGGGAATGGCCCGGCCGAAATAGAGCGTGTCGCGCTCGAAGGTCTCGAAGCTGCTCCCGCAGGCTTTCGCCGCACCAGGCGCCGATGGCAAGGCGCTGCATCCGGCGAGCGCCGCGGCCATCGCGACGGCTGCCAGCGCGGTGCGGACAAGGGGCGACATACCTGTAGTCATGCGAAATACCTCCATGCGTGATCAACCCGGCAGAAAGACCAGCGGCGCAGGCTGGCCCTCGGCGGGCGGCGTACCGTGGTCGAGCAGGCGCCAGCCGGGATTCCAGCGCGACAGACGACCTTCTGCAACGGCGGCCTCCAGTGTCGACTGGGCTTTTTCAGGATGCTGCCAATCGAGCGCCAACGTGCGCAAGTCCCAGTCCCACCAGGGGCAGGCCTGGATACGTTCGATGAGCGCATCGGGGAAACGTTGGCGGATCACCCTGGCCGGCACGCCGCCCACGACGGTGAACGGCGCCACATCGCGGGTCACCACAGCGCCCGCACCGATCACCGCGCCGTCGCCGATGGTGATGCCGCTCTTGAGGCTCACCCTCGAGCCAATCCACACGTCATTGCCGATCACGACTGGAGAGTGCGACGGGAACTGACCGACTGACTGGTGCCGGTAGGGCTCCGGAAAATTCGGCGCATAGGCCAGCATGTGCGTCGTGAGCCAGCCGGCGGGATGGTCCGACAGGGTCTGCACACCGTCGCCGATCGAGCAATAGCGCCCCATGCGCACGTCGACGAGCAATGCGCCCGGCGAGATGCTCGAATACGCGCCCACCGAACACCCGCCGTGCATCTGCACGGCATGCCACACGCGCACCGGTGTCTCGAAGCGGAATGGCGTTGGCAGCAGCGAGCCTTCCGACAGGAACAGCCCGTAGCTTTCGAGCCCCTTCGACAGTTCGGCGTTGATCGAGAGGCTCATGGGCGACGCGGATCAAGCCTCGGGCGCGATGGCCTCGGCGTATTCGTAGAGCGCGCCGAGGATTTCCTCGCCACGCTCGTCGGCGTTCTCGGAGAGCGCATCGACCTCGCTGAACAGCATCTCGATGGTGCGCGCCCCGCCCTCGCCCTTGAAGAGCTTCGCCACGCGCAAGGCTTCCCAGCGTTCGGCCTCGTCCTCATTGAGCAGTTCGGGCCAGTTGCGTGCGCGGTAGCGGAACAGGATCTCGTCGAGCCGTCCGTCGTCGAAGCCGGTGCGGTCTTTGGCCAGCTCCTCGGGCGACAGGCCGCGCAGCTGGTTCAGCCGTCGGCGGTCGGCGTTGCCGACGAAGCCGCCGTAGAGGTCTTCGTCGACGTCGGGCGTTGCCTCCTTTGGCCGGGCATACACCTGCGACCAGATGGCGCTCATGTCGGGCAGGTCGCGTGCGATGGCGGCGTGGCGCATAGCCGTGTCGAGGTCGACGCCCCAGCGCTCGGCCATGGCCGGCGCCAGCGTGCGCAGGTTGCCGACCACCATCGGCGACTTGTTCAGGTGCACGCCCTTCACGGGCAGGCGCACCACGCCTTCGGGCAGGTCGGCCGTGCGGGTGAACAGGCGCAGCCGCAGCGTGTCGACGTCGATGTCGCGCAGCTCGCTCGGGTCATACGCAAGGTCCCAGGCGAGCAGCTCGTTCTTGTTGGTCGGATGGCTGGCCAGCGGCCACATCACGGCCAGGCAGCCGCGCTCGACCGGGAACATGCCCGAGACGTGCAGGAAGGGCTTCGCGGTTTCGCGCATCGCGGGCAGGCCGAGTTCGCTGGCGACACGGTCCTTCTTGTGCAGGCCGAATGCGAAGTCGAACAGCTTGGGCTGCTTGTCGCGGATCAGGCGTGCCAGTGCGATGGTGGCGCGCACGTCGGAAAGCGCATCGTGCGCCGACTCGTGCAGCAGGCCGTTGGCACGCGCCAGGTCTTCGAGCTTGAAGCTGGGCTTGCCGTCTTCCTTCTTCGGCCACTCGATGCCGTCGGGGCGCAGCGCGTACGTCAGGCGCACCACGTCGAGCAGGTCCCAGCGGCCGCAGTCGTTCTGCCATTCGCGCGCATAGGGGTCGATCAGGTTGCGCCAGAACAGGAAGCGCGTGACCTCGTCATCGAAGCGGATGGTGTTGTAGCCGACGCCGATGGTGCCGGGCTGCGAGAAGGCGCGCTCGATGTGCGCGGCGAATTCATGCTCGGGGATGCCGCGCTCCAGGCACACCTGCGGCGTGATGCCGGTGATCAGGCAGGCCTCGGGGCTGGGCAGGTAGTCCGGCGCGGGCTTGCAATAAATCATCAGCGGCTCGCCGACTTCGTTGAGCTCGGCGTCGGTGCGGATGGCGGCGAACTGAGAGGGACGATCGCGACGCGGCACTGCGCCGAAGGTTTCGTAGTCGTGCCAGAGAAAGGTGTGGTTCATTCAGAGCAAGGGTGAAAACAAGCGCGCAATGGCGTCGCCGAGGCGGCGCCAGAAACTCTGGTGCCGGTTGCCGCGCACCGCGCCGGAACTCTGCAGGTCGGTCTCGAACTGCGCCGACAGCGGCCGGGCCAGTTCCGGACCATAAACCACCGCGCACACCTCGAAGTTGAGGCGGAAGCTGCGGTTGTCGAAATTCGCGGTGCCGATCATCGCGCAATGGTCGTCGACCACCAAGGTCTTGGAATGCAGCATGCGCGCCTTGTACTCCCAGACCTTCACGCCGGCGGCGATGAGCTCGTCGAAGTACGAGCGCGCGGCGGCGCTCACGATGGCCGAATCACTGCGGCGCGGCACGAGCAGACGCACGTCGACGCCACGCAGCGCGGCACTGGTGAGCGCCATCAGCGCCGGCTCGCCGGGCACGAAGTACGGTGTGGTGAGCCAGGCGCGGTGCGTGGCCGAGTGAATGGCCTCGACGTGCATGCGATGGATGGCTTCCATCGCGTTGTCGGGGCCGCTGGTGACGATCTGCACCGGGATGTCGCCGGCTTCCAGCTGCGGCAGCATGGCATTCAGGGTGTCGTCCATGCCGCGCGGGTCTTCGCCGGTGGCATAGGTCCAGTCTTCGAGGAAGGTGGTCTGCAGCCAGCGCACCGCGCTGCCCTCGATGCGCAGGTGCACGTCGTGGTAGGCGTTGTGGTTGGTGCGCTTGTCTTCCTCGTCGGTGATGTTCACGCCGCCCGTGAAGCCGATGCGACCATCGCACACAACGATCTTGCGGTGTGTGCGGTAGTTGGTCACCGGGCGCAGGCGGCGGCCGATCTTGGTGTCGTGGAACAGCGCGACCTTCACGCCCGCCTCGAGCATCGGCGCCATGAAATTGCGGCCGATGCGCTTGGAGCCCAGTGCGTCGATCAGCAGCCGCACCGTCACGCCCTGCTTCGCGCGCTCGATCAGCAGGTCGCGCAAGGCGGTGCCGATCTTGTCAGGCTCGAAGATGTAGTACTCGAGGTGGATGTGGTTCTGCGCGGCGCGCACGGCCTCGAAGATTGCGTCGAAAGTGCGCGCGCCGCCCGAGAGCAACTCGACATCAACAGCGCTCGACACTGGCAGCCCACAGGTCGCGGTGCCCAGTTTGGCCATCTGCTGCAGCGCCGGTGGGGCGTTCTGTGCCGCATCGCGCAACCGCGCAACGTCGGCCTGGGCGGAGGCGCCGGCGCGGCTGCGCAGGCGCTTGAGCCGCTGTTTTCGCAGGCGCTGCGGCCCGAGGAAGTAGTAGATGACGAAGCCCGCGAACGGCAGCAGCGCCAGCGACAGGATCCAGCTCATCGTGGACACCGGCGCGCGCTTCTGCATCACGATCCAGATCGACAACACCGCGATGTAGCCGCTCCACGCCAGAGAGAGGCCGGTTTTCCATTCGTGGCTGAGTTCGGGGAGGATCAAGGCGAGGAGGCTTCGTGATTTCGGCGGCCCAAAGAAAAAGGCCGGCAGCGTGATGCTACCGGCCTTTGGAGGCGGTTCCGCGACCTCATCGGCCGCGGACTGCCCGGTTCTTTCAACCTGTCGCAGCTTCTTCAGCTTCGGGCTTCGACTTGCCTTCCTTCTTCGAAAGCGGCTGGATGTCGAGCAGCACTTCGTCCTTGTCGTCGAGGTCGACTTCGAGGCGGCCGCCGTCGGTCAGGCGACCGAACAGCAGCTCGTCGGCCAGCGCACGACGGATCGTGTCCTGGATCAGACGCTGCATCGGGCGTGCACCCATCAACGGATCGAAGCCCTTCTTCGCCAGGTGCTTGCGCAGCTTGTCGCTGAAGGTGACTTCCACCTTCTTCTCGCTG
The DNA here is from genome assembly GCF_059416325.1 of Variovorax sp. GW821-FHT09D05. Taxonomy (NCBI): domain Bacteria; kingdom Pseudomonadati; phylum Pseudomonadota; class Betaproteobacteria; order Burkholderiales; family Comamonadaceae; genus Variovorax; species Variovorax sp. GW821-FHT09D05. Next base: position 223,244 of record NZ_JBWKOZ010000003.1, read on the forward strand.
AGTTGCGTTTCCAGCTGGAGCAGGAACTTGTCGACCACGCGCAGGATGATGTTCTCATCGAGCGCCTTGAAGTTGACGATGGCATCCAGCCGGTTGCGGAACTCGGGCGAGAACAGGCGCTTGATGTCGCCCATTTCGTCGCCCGCCTGGCGCGGGTTGGTGAAGCCGATGGTCGCCTTGTTCATGGTCTCGGCACCCGCATTCGTCGTCATGATGATGATGACGTTGCGGAAGTCGGCCTTGCGCCCGTTGTTGTCCGTCAGCGTGCCATGGTCCATGACCTGCAGCAGCACGTTGAAGATGTCCGGGTGTGCCTTCTCGATTTCGTCGAGCAGCAGCACCGCGTGCGGCTTCTTCGTGACGGCTTCGGTCAGCAGGCCGCCCTGGTCGAAACCGACGTAGCCCGGAGGCGCGCCGATCAGGCGACTCACCGCGTGACGCTCCATGTACTCCGACATGTCGAAGCGGATCAGCTCGATGCCCATGATGTAGGCCAGCTGCTTCGCCGCTTCGGTCTTGCCGACGCCCGTGGGGCCGGAGAACAGGAACGAGCCGATCGGCTTGTCGCCCTTGCCCAGGCCCGAGCGTGCCATCTTGACCGCGGAGGCCAGCACTTCGAGTGCCTTGTCCTGGCCGAACACCACGCTCTTGAGGTCGCGCTCGATGGTCTGCAGCTTGCTGCGGTCGTCGTTGCTGACGTTGGCCGGGGGAATGCGCGCGATCTTCGCCACGATTTCCTCGACTTCCGTCTTGCTGATGGTCTTCTTGCGCTTGCTCGGCGGCAGGATGCGCTGGGCGGCGCCAGCTTCGTCGATGACGTCGATGGCCTTGTCGGGCAGATGACGATCATTGATGTACTTGGCGCTGAGCTCGGCCGCGGCCTGCAGGGCCGCCACGGCGTACTTCACGCCATGGTGTTCCTCGAAGCGCGACTTCAGGCCCTTCAGGATGTCGACGGTTTCCTGCACCGACGGCTCGACCACGTCGACCTTCTGGAAGCGACGCGACAGGGCCGCATCCTTTTCGAAGATGCCGCGGTATTCCGTGAAGGTGGTCGCGCCGATGCACTTGAGCTGGCCGCTGGAGAGCGCCGGCTTGAGCAGGTTCGACGCGTCGAGCGTGCCGCCCGAGGCTGCGCCCGCACCGATCAGGGTGTGGATTTCGTCGATGAACAGGATGGCGTTCGGCTTGTCCTTGAGCGACTTGAGAACGCCCTTCAGGCGCTGTTCGAAGTCGCCGCGGTACTTGGTGCCGGCCAGCAGCGCGCCCATGTCGAGCGAGAACACGTTCGACTCGGCCAGGATTTCCGGCACGTCACCCTGCGTGATGCGCCATGCGAGGCCTTCGGCGATGGCAGTCTTGCCCACGCCAGCTTCACCCACCAGCAGCGGGTTGTTCTTGCGCCGGCGGCACAGGATCTGGATGACGCGCTCGACCTCGTACTCACGGCCGATCAGCGGATCGATCTTGCCGTCCTTGGCCATCTGGTTGAGGTTTTGCGTGAACTGCTCGAGCGGCGACGCCTTCTCGTTGCGCTCGCCACCACCGTCTTCGCCTTCGCCCGAAGGCGCTTCGCCGCTGCCCTTGACGGCTTCCGGCGGATCGCTCTTCTTGATGCCGTGGGCAATAAAGTTGACCACGTCGAGGCGGGTGACGCCCTGCTGGTGCAGGTAGTACACGGCGTGCGAGTCCTTCTCACCGAAGATCGCGACCAGCACGTTGGCGCCGGTGACTTCCTTCTTGCCGTTGCCGGTGGACTGCACATGCATGATGGCGCGCTGGATGACGCGCTGGAAACCCAGGGTCGGCTGGGTGTCTACATCGTCGGTACCCGCCACCTGAGGCGTGTTGTCCTTGATGAAGTTGGTGAGCGACGCCCGAAGGTCGTCGACGTTCGCCGAGCAGGCGCGCAGAACTTCTGCGGCGCTCGGGTTGTCCAGCAAAGCGAGCAGCAGATGCTCCACGGTGATGAACTCGTGGCGCTGCTGCCGGGCCTCGACAAAGGCCATGTGCAAGCTGACTTCCAGTTCCTGGGCAATCATGTGATTTCCTTTTGCCTTGCTGTAAATAAGTTCTCAGATGGGTTGGAGCTTGCGCAATTCAACAGGTTCACGCAACTGGCTCACTGACACATTGCAGCGGGTGCCCAGCCTGCTGCGCCGCTTCCATGACCTGATTGACCTTGGTGGCCGCCATGTCGCGGGAATAGACCCCACAGACGCCGCGGCCATCGAGGTGGATCTTCAACATGATCTGGGTCGCGGTTTCTCGGTCCTTGCTGAAATATTCCTGCAGCACGACGATCACGAACTCCATAGGGGTGTAGTCGTCGTTCAGCATGACCACCTGGTACATCTGGGGCGGCGCGGTTTTCTGCGGCCGGCGCTCCAGGACGACCGAATCTCCGTCATCCCCGGCCGGCTTCTGGGCCGGTGGAGTGCTGGGAGTTTTGGGAATTCTCGTTGCCATGAAAAAGATTCTATAGAGCGTGCAAGCACCGTGCCGGCGAAAAAAACTTGGTGGCGCGTATCCGACAATTCAAGGGCATTGCGGCGGTTGCGACAGCTTTTTTGATGAAGCGCACCTGCGGAGAGTTTTAGGCAAAAAGGGATGGCCGCGGCCTGATCGAAGAGCCAATAAAAAGCCCTTGAATTCCTTCTGGAAGTTCAAGGGCCCATTGCATTGCAACGACGTCGCAAGACGTCGAAGCACACGGCAATTACATGTGGTCGATCATCACCTGGCCGAAGCCCGAGCAGCTTACCTGCGTCGCGCCGTCCATCAGGCGGGCGAAGTCATAGGTGACCTTCTTGCTGGCAATAGATTTTTCCATCGAGCTGATGATCAGGTCGGCAGCCTCCTTCCAGCCCATGTGGCGCAGCATCATTTCAGCCGAGAGGATTTCGGAGCCTGGGTTCACGTAGTCTTTGCCGGCGTACTTGGGTGCCGTGCCGTGGGTGGCTTCGAACATGGCGACGGTGTCGCTCAGGTTTGCGCCCGGGGCGATGCCGATGCCACCGACCTGCGCGGCCAGCGCGTCCGACACGTAGTCGCCGTTGAGGTTGAGCGTGGCGATCACGCTGTACTCGGCGGGACGCAGCAGGATCTGCTGGAGGAATGCATCGGCGATGCTGTCCTTGACGGTGATTTCTTTGCCCGTCTTCGGATTCTTGAACTTCATCCACGGGCCACCGTCGATCAGTTCGGCGCCGAACTCCTTGGCTGCGAGGCCGTAACCCCAGTCACGGAAGCCACCTTCGGTGAACTTCATGATGTTGCCCTTGTGCACCAAGGTGACGCTGGGCTTGTCGTTGTCGATGGCGTACTGGAATGCCTTGCGCACGAGGCGCTCGGTGCCTTCCCTCGACACGGGCTTGACGCCGATGCCCGAGGTGTTGGGGAAACGGATCTTCTTGACACCCATCTCGTCCTGCAGGAACTTGATGAGCTTCTTGGCCTTGTCGCTCTCGGCTTCGAACTCGATGCCCGCGTAGATGTCTTCCGAGTTCTCGCGGAAGATCACCATGTTGGTCTTGTGCGGCTCGCGCACCGGGCTCGGCACGCCTTCGAAATACTGGATGGGGCGCAGGCAGACATAAAGGTCGAGTTCCTGGCGCAGCGCGACGTTCAGCGAGCGGATGCCGCCGCCGACGGGCGTGGTCAACGGGCCCTTGATGGAGACAACGTAGTCGCGCACAGCGTGCAGGGTTTCCTCGGGGAGCCAGACGTCGGGACCATAGACCTTGGTCGACTTTTCGCCGGCATAGACCTCCATCCAGTGGATCTTCTTCTTGCCGCCATAGGCCTTGGCCACCGCTGCGTCCACCACCTTCAGCATCACTGGCGTGATGTCCAGGCCAGTCCCGTCGCCTTCGATGAAGGGAATGATCGGTTGGTCAGGCACATTCAGCGAGTTGTCGGCGTTGACCGTGATCTTCTGACCTTCGGTCGGGACTTTGATGTGCTGATAACTGGTCATGAGGGGGGATGGCTCCGGGATTGACGTAATTTTGACGACTGTCAGCGAATTCAGACACGGGGTGGATTCGCTGTACAGCCCGCGAACAAATCGCTGTACATTTTAGACGCAACCCATCAGCAAGCGTTTGTCAACCGGCGAGCCAATGGGCTCGTTAGTGGCTGACCTTCTGCTCGCCGGGAGGCGTTTCCAACCAATTCTCGATAGAGGAATCATCAATGAGCAAAATTCTCGCAGTCATGATCGCTGGCCTGTTCGCCGCTGGCGCCTACGCCCAAAACCCGGCCGGTACGACGCCTGAGCAAGGTAACGCCACCAACAGCAAGTCGCAGCAACGTGCCGAAGCCAAGAAGGCTGCCAAGCCCGCTGGCCAAGTCAAGGCTGCCGCTGGCGACGAAGCCAAGACGCCCGAAGGCGGCGCCATCGGTGCCGACAAGGCTGCTGCCTCTGGCGAGAAGCGCGCAAGCACCCGCGACCAGCGTCGTCGCAACAAGGACGGCAGCGTGAAGCGCAAGTCGACCCAAGGCGGTACGCCTGACATGGCAGGCGCCAAGTAAGTCGGCCCAGCCCCAGAAAAGAGCGCTCTTCGGAGCGCTTTTTTTTTCGCCTGCCGCAAGCGTTCTGCTGTCAACCGCAGGAATCGGCCTCCGTTGAATGTCTACCTTCCGCAGGGAGGGCAATCCAAATCAACGAATTTCAAAGGATATGTTCATGAACAAGCTGCTCGCAGCCCTGGTCGCTGGTCTCTTCGCTGCCGGTGCTTTCGCTCAACAAGCCGAACCCACCACCGCTGCTCCCGCAGCCGCTCCCAAGGCCGCCAAGCACGCGCCTGCCAAGAAGCACGCTGCGGCCAAGAAGCACAAGGTCAGCCACGTGGCCAAGGCCCACACGGCCGCTGCCAAGAAGGTGTAAGCTTTCACGCTCACCGGCAATGCCCGCATCAGCGGGCATTTTTATTGGCGTTTTTTTGATTTAGGCCGGGCCCTGACCCCGCCCTGAAAGAGTTGCCCGATGTTCCAGCGTCTAGCCGCCCTGCTCCTCGCGTCCGCGTCCTTCATGATGCCTGCGCACGCCCAGCAGCAACCCCAGACTGACCTGCCGCGCACGCAGTTGTCGGTCGGCCTGTACAAGATCGATGCGCAGATTGCGCAAACACCCCTGCAACGCGAAATCGGCCTGATGTTCCGCAAGGAAATGCCGCAGGCTGAAGGCATGATCTTCGTGTTCGAGCAGCCTGCCACTCAGTGCTTCTGGATGCGCAACACGATCCTTCCGCTGACTGCCGCTTTCGTGGCCGACGATGGCCGCATCGTCAATCTGGTCGACATGCAACCCATGACCGAGAACTCGCACTGCTCCCTGGAGCCCGTGCGCTACGTGCTCGAAATGAACCAGGGCTGGTTCGCCAAGAAGAACATCAAGAAGGGCGCAAAGCTCGGCGGCGAACTGTTCGCAGCCACCAAGCGCTGAGCTTCTGCTGCCTGAAGCCCACAAAAAAGCCGACCCTTGGGGTCGGCTTTTTTGATGGGGAGCCCCGGGCTCAGCCGAAGTTCTTGGCGACGAAGTCCCAGTTCACCAGCTTGGCCAGGAAGGTCTCGACGAACTTCGGGCGCAGGTTGCGATAGTCGATGTAGTAGGCGTGTTCCCAGACGTCCACCGTCAGCAGCGCTGTGTCTGCAGTGGTCAGCGGCGTGCCGGCGGCGCCGGTGTTCACGATGTCCACGGAGCCGTCGGCCTTCTTCACGAGCCACGTCCAGCCCGAACCGAAGTTGCCCACGGCCGACTTCACGAAAGCTTCCTTGAACGCGTCGTAGCTGCCCCACTTGGCATCGATGGCCTTGGCCAGCGCGCCGGTGGGAGCGCCGCCGCCTTGGGGCTTCATGCAGTTCCAGAAGAAGGTATGGTTCCAGATCTGGGCAGCGTTGTTGTAGATGCCGCCGCTGGACTTCTTGATGATCTCTTCGAGCGTGAGCGACTCGAACTCGGTGCCCTTTTGCAGGTTGTTGAGGTTCACCACGTAGGCGTTGTGGTGCTTGCCGTAGTGATATTCGAGGGTTTCCTTCGAATACTCGGGTGCCAGCGCGTCGAGGGCGTACGGCAGGGGTGGGAGCACATGTTCCATGGTTTTTTCTCGTGGGTTGGTTGTGGGAGTCAGGGATTCTAGGAAGTAATTATTGAGGCAGCGTCGGACGCGTTCCCGTCGCGTCGCCCGGAGTGACGGTCAGGTCGACTTCGCCATCGGCGAGCCGCGCCTTGACGGCGTCGCCCGCCGCCAGTTGCGTTGCGCTGACGATCGCATGACCGTCTGTATCGGTCAGCCACGCATAGCCGCGCTGCAAGACCAGTGCTGGATCGAGCAGCCGCATACGCAAGGCCACGCGTTCCAGGCGCTCGCGACGCTGCACCAGCGCACGCCCCAGCTTCAAGGGAAAGTCGGCGGCGATTGACCGGGGCGCCTGCGACAGGCGCTCCCGTCTCGACAGCACCGCATATCGAAGGCGCTGCACATGGTGCGCTAGGCGCAGTTGCTGGCGCGTCACCAGGTTCGAGGGTCGGCCGAGACGCCCCGCCGCCTGGTCGACGCGCTGCCCGAGGGCGTCGAGGCGCCCGCCCAGCGCATCGCCGAGACGCTCGTCGAGCAGATCGAGCGCACCGAGCCACATGTCGCGCGGCGCACTCACCAATTCCGCCGCGGCGGTTGGCGTGGGCGCGCGCAGATCGGCGCAGAAATCTGCGATGGTGAAGTCGGTTTCGTGCCCCACACCACTGACCAACGGGACCGGGCTCTGCACGATGGTGCGCGCCAGGGTCTCGTCGTTGAAGGCCCAGAGGTCTTCGATGGAGCCACCGCCACGCACCAGCAAGATCACGTCGACCGCAGGGGCGAGGTCATAGAGCGATTGCAGTGCCCGCACCAGTTCGGCCGGCGCATTGGCTCCTTGCACTGCCGCTGGTGCAAGCACGACCGGAATGTGTGGAACGCGCCTTCGCAGCGCCGTCACCACGTCGTGCAAGGCGGCCGCGCCTAGCGACGTGACGACACCGACCGCGCGCGGCATGGCCGGTAGCGCTCGCTTGCGCGCCGGATCGAAGAGTCCTTCGGCTTCCAGGCGTGCCTTGCGTTGCATGAACTGCTCGAACAAGGCGCCCTGCCCGGCTCGCCGCAGACTCTCTACAACCAGTTGAAGATCGCCGCGTGGCTCGTACACCGCAAGACGCCCGCGCACCTCGACCTGATCGCCATCGCGGGGCGAAAAGTCGAGCAAACCGGCTGCCCGGCGGAACATCGCGCAGCGCAGCTGGCCCGACTCGTCCTTGAGCGCGAAGTAACAATGTCCACTTGACGCGCGCGAAAAACCCGAGATCTCGCCGCGCACGGTCACCGGATTGAAGCGCGCATCGAGCGCGTCGGCCACCGCGTGGCACAACGCGCCGACTGCCCAGACGCGTGGCCCGGGCGCGGAATTCGATTCACGCAAGTTCACAAAATGCACGCTCGGCCAAATGCCACTCTTCCACAACGGGCCGCACGCCCCCTGTCTTCAGACCCCGGTGCGGGGCAGGCGCACGGTTTCTCGTGCAAGCCATTGATTTCATTGAAAAAAGTGCTGCTCAAAATTCAGTCGATCTAGCGGAAAGGCCGCCCCATGCGGGTCCGGATGAGTTGCGCAGCAGGTTAATCACAAAGTTATCCACAGAATCTGTGCGTCCTTGCCGACACAAAAACAAGGCGCGTGCTGATGGTGGGCTCAGTGGATAATCGCCGCGCATTTGCAGTCTACGGGCCGGAGGATTTTCTTGTTTTCCATCATAGTTGCCGCGGGTTGGCCAATCTGGCCCTTGCTCGCTTGTTCAGTCATTGCGCTCGCGCTGGTTATAGAACGTTTCACGAGTCTCAAGACCGTGAGGGTACTGCCGCCGAAGCTGCTCGACGAAACCATCACCGTGTCGCACGGCGCCATTCCCGGCCCGGACATCGTGACCAAACTTGAACGCAACTCGATGCTCGGCCAGGTGCTGGCCGCGGGCCTGCGCGCTCTGAACGCCAATCCGCGCTGCACTGAAGACGACCTGCGCGCCGCCATGGAAGCTTCCGGCCGCACCGTGGCGCACAAGCTCGAGCGCTACCTGCCTGCCCTGGCCACCATCGCCTCGGCAGCCCCGCTGCTGGGGCTGCTGGGCACGGTGATCGGAATGATCGAGATCTTCGGCTCGCAGTCGCCGGGCAGCGGCGCAGTGGGCTCAGGCAATCCGGCGCAACTGGCGCACGGCATCTCGATCGCGCTCTACAACACCGCCTTCGGCCTGATCGTCGCCATTCCGACGCTGATCTTCTGGCGCTACTTCCGCAGCCGGGTCGACGAGTACCTGCTGAATCTCGAACTCTCGGGCGAGCGTTTCGCCCGCCACCTGAACGCCCTGCGCAAATGATGACCCCCACGCTTGCCACTGCGTGTGCTGCGCTGCCCCCCGAGGGGGCCGCCGCCTCCTTGGGGCGGCCCGGCGGAGGCTTGTCATGACCCGCGCCCGCATGCAGTTCCGCCACGGCGCTCGCGACGAGCCGGAGATCAACCTGATCCCGTTCATCGACGTGCTGCTGGTGATCCTGATCTTCCTGATGCTGTCGACCACCTACAGCAAATTCACCGAGATGCAACTGCGGCTGCCCACGGCGGACGTCGACGCGCAGCGCGACTACCCGAAGGAAGTGATCGTGGCGGTATCGGCCGACGGCCGCTACTCGATCAACAAGACCCCGGTGGCCGACCGCAGCGTTGAGACCGTGACGGCCGCCCTCGCCGCCGCGGCCACGGGCGGCAAGGACAGCGTGGTGATCATCAGCGCCGACGCGACCAGCCCGCACCAGGCCGTGGTGACGGTGATGGAGGCCGCGCGCCGCGCCGGCCTGATGCAGATCACCTTCGCCGCACAGTCGACGGCGCAAGCCGGGCACTGAGTGCCTTCCGACAGCAGCAGCGGCAACACGGGTTCGCCGTCGGCTTCGCGGCTGCAGAACGCCTGGTTGAGCCGTGGCCCTCTGGCTTGCCTGCTGTGGCCGCTGTCGCTCATCTACGCTGCGCTTTTCGCCGTGCGTGGCTGGCTCTATCGCGTGGGGTGGCTGCGGACTGAGCGTGTGCGCGTCCCGGTGATCGTGGTCGGCAATGTGATTGCGGGCGGGGCCGGCAAGACTCCGGTCGTCATGGCTGTTGTCCGGCATCTGCAAGCTCGGGGATTTCGGGTCGGCGTGGTGTCGCGCGGCTACGGCCGCCGCACCGATGACTGCCGCGAAGTGCTCGGCGACAGCGATCCGCAGGATGTCGGCGACGAGCCTGCGTTGATTCACCATGCCACAAGGGCGCCGATGTTCGTGGCACGCCAGCGCATCGATGCTGCGCGGGCGCTGCTCGAACGGCATCCGGCCACGCAGGTCATCGTCAGCGACGACGGGCTGCAGCACCTGGCGCTCGCGCGCGACATCGAGATCTGCGTGTTCGACGACCGGGGCGTCGGCAACGGCTGGCGGCTGCCCGCGGGTCCGTTGCGCGAAGCCTGGCCACGCCGATGCGATCTGGTGCTGCACAGCGGGGCACAGCCGGCCTTTGCCGGGGGCTATACGGCCACCCGGGCTCTCGCGCACGATGCGTTGGGCAGTGACGGGAAGCGTATGCCATTGGCTGCCCTTGCGGGCCAGCCCGTGACCGCACTGGCGGCGATCGCACGGCCCGAGGCCTTCTTCGACATGCTGCGCGCGCGCGGCCTGACGCTCGCCGACGCCATTGCATTGCCCGATCACTTCGATTTCGAGGATTGGCAGCGCCCTGCTGGCACTGGGCATACCCTCATCTGCACCGAAAAAGACGCCATCAAACTGTGGCGCAAGGCGCCCGATGCGCTGGCCGTGCCGCTGGAGTTCGCGCCCTCCGCGGATTTCTTCGCCGCGCTCGACGCAAAGCTATCATCGCTCGATGGATATCAAGCTGCTTGAACTGCTCGTCTGCCCCGTCACCAAGGGGCCGCTGACCTGGAACCCCGAGAAGCAGGAGCTCTGCTCGCGCAGCGCGCGCCTTGCCTATCCGGTGCGCGACGGCATTCCGGTGCTGCTCGAAAACGAAGCACGCACGCTCTCCGACGAAGAGCTCGGGCTGTGAGCTTCACCGTTCTGGTGCCGGCGCGCCTGGCGTCGACACGGCTTCCCAACAAACCCCTGGCCGACATCGCCGGCGTGCCCATGGTGGTGCGCGTGGCGCAGCGCGCCAGCGAATCCGGCGCGGCGCGCGTGGTGGTCGCCGGCGACGATCCATCCATCATTGCGGCATGCCAGGCGCACGGTGTCGAGGCCATCCTCACTCGTCAGGACCATCCCAGTGGCACCGATCGACTGGCCGAAGCCTGCGAACTGCTGGGCCTTGACGGCGACGACATCGTCGTCAACGTTCAAGGCGACGAGCCGCTGATCGACCCCGCGCTGATCGACGCCGTGGCATCCACGCTGGCCACCCATGCGGAAGCCGCGATGAGCACGGCCGCCCACGAGATCGACTCTGTCGGCGACTTCATGAACCCCAACGTGGTGAAGACCGTGCTCAATGCACAGGGCAACGCCATGTACTTCAGCCGCGCACCAATCCCGTGGTGGCGCGACGGCTCCGCCAACGGCTCGGCGCCTGCGGTACTGCCCACCCCTGCCCCGCTGCGCCACATCGGCATCTACGGCTATCGCGCGGGCTTCGTGCGGCAGTTTCCGTCACTGCCACCGGCTCCCGTCGAGGCGACCGAGGCACTCGAACAGCTGCGCGCGCTGTGGCACGGCCATCGCATCGCGGTACACGTGAGCCATGTCGCGCCCGGACCGGGCATCGACACGCCCGAAGACCTGGCGCGCGTACGCGCCGTCTTCGCCGCCGCGCCCCCCGCCTGAGGCGCTCCCATGCCTGCGCGAGCGGCCGGAATTCTTCGAGGGCACGCGTGCTATCCTCGACGCAACTCCGCCTTGCCCAGCCCTTGGGCCGACGCTCGGCGCGACACAAAATCTAAGAACCGTCCGAGGACACCATGAGACTAATTTTGCTGGGCGCGCCCGGGGCGGGCAAAGGCACGCAAGCGGCCTTCATTTGCCAGAAATACAGCATTCCCCAGATTTCGACCGGCGACATGCTGCGCGCCGCCGTCAAGGCGGGGACGCCGCTCGGGCTACAGGCCAAGGCCGTCATGGACGCAGGCGCCCTTGTCAGCGACGACCTGATCATCAATCTCGTCAAGGAACGCATTGCGCAGCCCGATTGCGCAGCCGGCTTCCTGTTCGACGGTTTCCCGCGCACCATCCCCCAGGCCGACGCCATGAAGGCAGCCGGCGTCAAGCTCGACTACGTGCTCGAAATCGACGTGCCCTTCGGCGACATCATCGAACGCATGAGCGGCCGTCGCTCGCACCCGGCATCGGGCCGCACCTACCACGTCAAGTTCAATCCGCCCAAGGTGGAAGGCAAGGACGACGTGACCGGTGAAGACCTGATCCAGCGCGAAGACGACAAGGAAGAAACCGTGCGCAAGCGGCTCGACGTGTACAGCCAGCAGACACGCCCGCTGGTCGACTACTACTCCGCCTGGGCCAAGACCGACCCGGCCGCCGCGCCGAAGTACCGTGCCATCAAGGGCGTGGGCACGGTTGACGAGATCACGCAGCGTGCGCTGGCTGCACTGAGCAGCTGATCCTGATCTGATTTCCGAAACCGCCCCTTCAATGGGGCGGTTTTGTTTTCACCCCAGCAGTTCCAGCATCAGCGCGATGCGCGCCTTCACGGGCGTCAGCGCACCCGCATCGCGGAGCTGATCCCCGGCCTTCGGCAGGATGGGTCCATTCGCGCAGCGAGTAGCTCGAACCACCGCAACGCCCGCGTCCTGCGCCTTGAGCGCTGACGCTTCCAACGCATGGTGCAGGGTGCCGTTGCCGGTGGCGGCGAGCACCAGCCCGCGCACGGGCCCGGCAGCGCCGTGCTGCAGCAGGGCTTCGATCACAGCTCCGCTGGCGCCGGCATGGCTCATGACGATCTCGACGCGGGGCCACTGCACGCTGGTCGCCTCGAAGAGCTTCGACGCCTGCGACGCCGATCCCTCAGGCCACTCCCGGACACGGCGTACCTCTCCTTCCTCGACGTAGCCGACCGGCCCCGCATCACCTGAAGCAAAAGCATCGAGTCGGTAGGTGTGCACTTTCTGGATGTCGATGCCGCTGTGGATTGCGCCGGCGCACACCACGGTCACGCCCCGTGCGCCTTCCGTCGCGGCAACGCTGATGGCGTCGCGCACGTTCTGCGGTCCGTCGGGCGCCAGTGCGGTGGCCGGACGCATCGCGCAGGTGAGCACCACGGGCTTGGACGGAGCCAGCACCGAGTGCAGGAAGAACGCCGTCTCTTCGAGCGTGTCGGTGCCATGCGTGATCACCACACCCGCCACGTCGGCCTGCGCCAACCAGTGCGCACAGCGTCGGGCCAACTGCTGCCAGATGTCGAACGACATGTCCTTGCTGTCGACCTGCGCCACCTGCTCTGCCTCCAGAGCGACGCCCTCGGACGCCTCGATCCCGCCCAGCAGATCGGCAACGCCCACCTGCCCGGCGGTGTAGCCGATGTTGTCGCCGCTGCTGGCTGCCCGGCCAGCAATGGTGCCGCCGGTGCCCAAAACCACCACACGACGGCGCACTTCAGGCGAAGAGGAATTGACCATGGCTTGTCAACTTTTAAAAACTGGTTAAAAATACAGGTACTGGATATCTAGCCAGTGCCGCAAGGAACCACATATGCAGTTCGCCGTGAAGCTTACAGCCCGCCAGCAGCAGATCCTGGATCTCATCCAGAGCGCCATCGCACGCACTGGTGCGCCACCCACCCGCGCCGAAATCGCCAATGAGCTCGGGTTCAAGTCGGCCAACGCCGCCGAAGAGCACCTGCAGGCACTAGCCCGCAAGGGCGTCATCGAGCTGGTCAGCGGCACCTCCCGCGGCATCCGCCTCAAGGGCGACGCCTTGCGCTCTCTCAATGAAACGCGCCACCGCGAGGGCGGCCAGTTCTCGCTCTCGCTGCCCGGCATGGCCCAGCTGGCGTTGCCGCTCATCGGTCGCGTCGCAGCCGGCTCCCCCATCCTCGCGCAAGAGCACGTCGACCAGACCTACTACGTCGAGAACACGTTGTTCCAGCGCCAGCCCGACTACCTGCTCAAGGTGCGCGGCATGTCGATGCGCGACGCCGGCATCATGGATGGCGACCTTCTCGCGGTGCAAGCCACCAAGGAAGCGCGCAACGGCCAGATCGTGGTCGCGCGCCTGGGTGACGAAGTGACCGTCAAGCGCCTGAAGCGCAACAAGCAGGTCATCGAGCTGCACGCCGAGAACCCCGACTACCCGACCATCATCGTCCAGCCCGGCGAGCCGTTCGAAATCGAAGGCCTCGCAGTGGGGCTCATCCGCAACACCATGCTGATGTAGGCCTCACGGCCTGCTTTCCGCAGCACCCCATCCGGCAGCAACAGGTGGCGGGCGTATGGCGAAGAGTCGCCATCACCCTGTCGCGGCCGATTCAAGAAATCCTGCCTGTGTTCAACCTCATACTTTTTTGGAGTTCACATGGGAATCGCCCTCCTCGCCATCGCTGATTTCTGGATGCCGCTGCAATCGCTGGCCAGCCGCCTGATGCCGGCACGCCGCCCTCACCGCAGGGATCACCTCGACGCAGCTGAAACCTCGGCCGGATTGCGGTATGTGGCAGTACGCCCCGCCTGCACTGCCCGCTCCAGCGGCACTGCAACGCCCACAGCACCGGCGCGCCCGTTGCGCGTGGTCCGCGTGGTCGACGGCAAGGGCCAGCAGCACAGCAACCGCGTCGTGATCTCTGGCCGCATGGCCGACGTCTGCGCCGAACTCGACCGGCTGGCAGCACTCGAAACCGCCGAAACCATGGCCACGGCACCGCGCTCGACACGCCTGCATTGAGCCCGAACACCCCTGCGAGCGGCTGTGGGGGCGGGTATCCAAACGTTCACGGGCACGACATTCCAATGCTGCGAGGCACAATGGCACGCCATGAACATTGTGATCCTCGACGATTACCAGGACGCCGTGCGCAAATTGCGCTGCGCCGCCAAGCTGGACGCGTACGCGGCCAAGGTCTACACCAACACGGTGAAAGGCATCGGGCAACTATCGGTCCGCCTCAAGGATGCCGACGTGATCGTGCTGATCCGCGAGCGCACCCATATCTCGCGCCAGCTGATCGAGAAGCTACCCAAGCTCAAGCTCATCTCGCAGACCGGGCGCGTCGCCGGGCATATCGACGTCGCAGCCTGCACCGAGCGTGGCGTGGCGGTGGCGGAAGGCTCGGGCTCTCCGCAAGCGCCTGCGGAGCTCACTTGGGCGCTCATCATGGCTGCCATGCGCCGGCTGCCCCAGTACATCAGCAACCTCAAGCACGGTGCATGGCAACAGTCAGGCCTCAAGTCGGCCTCGATGCCGCCCAACTTCGGGCTCGGCTCGGTACTCAAGGGCAAGACGCTGTGCATCTGGGGCTATGGCCGCATCGGCCAGCTGGTCGCGCGCTATGGGCAGGCCTTCGGAATGCAGGTCGTGATCTGGGGCCGTGAAGCCAGCTGCGCCAAAGCCCGTTCCGACGGCTTCCAGGTCGCGCAGAACCGCCACGAGTTCTTCGCCGCTGCAGACGTGCTGTCGGTGCATCTGCGGCTCAACGAAGAAACCAACGGCCTCATCACGCTGGAAGACCTCTCGCGCATGAAACCGACGGCGCTTTTCGTCAACACCTCGCGCGCCGAGCTGGTCGAAGCCGACGCCCTGCTCGCCGCACTCAACCGCGGCCGCCCCGGGCTGGCCGCCATCGACGTGTTCGAGAGCGAACCGCCGTTGCAAGGCCACGCGCTGTTGCGCCTCGAGAACTGCATCTGCACGCCGCACATCGGCTACGTCGAGCAGGAAAGCTACGAGAGCTATTTCGGGCAGGCCTTCGACAACGTCGTGAGCTACATCAACGGCAACCCCACGAACATCGTGAATCCCGGCGCGCTGCAGGTCCGCCGGTGAGCCGGCCGGCGCCACAGGGAGCGCTCTGGGCGCTGCTCGTCGGCAATTTCGTGATCGGCACGGGTGTGATGGTGGTGCCCGGCACGCTCAATGAAATCAGCGCATCGCTCTCGGTCACGGTCGCCACCGCAGGGCAACTGATCACGGCTGCCGCGGCGGTAATGTGCATCGGCGCTCCGTTGCTGGCCGCTGCGGTCGCGGGCTGGGACCGTCGGCAGCTGCTGGCCATCACCCTGCTCTGGTACGCCGCCGGCCACGTTCTCTGTGCGCTGATGCCGAGCTTCGGCGCCCTGCTTCCAGTGCGCATGCTCACGGTGATCGCTCCGGCCATCTTCACGCCCCAGGCTGCGGCCTGCGCCGGCATGCTGGTGCCGCCCGAGCATCGCGGACGCGCCGTCACCTTCGTCTTCCTCGGCTGGTCGATGGCATCGGTGCTGGGCCTGCCCATCGGCGCGCTGATCGGTGGGCATCTGGGCTGGCGCATGGCATTCATGGCAATCGCGGCGCTCAGTGTCGCGAGCGCGACATCGATCTGGCTCACCTTGCCGAGCGGCATCCGCCCTGCCGCACTGACCGCCGAAGCATGGTTGCGTGTGCTGCGCAGCCCTGTGCTGATGGGCATCGTGTCGGTCACGGCGCTGCAGGGCGCCGGCCAGTTCGTGCTGTTCAGCTATTTCGGGCCGATCCTCAAGCAGAGCTTCGGCGCCGACGCCACCACGCTGAGCGTGATGTGGGCGCTGTTCGGCGTTTGCGGGCTGATCGGCAACATGGTGGTCAGCCGGTACATCGACCGCGTGGGCGCCGGCCGCATGGTGCTGATCACGACCGTGCTGATCGCCTCGAGCCTTCTGGTGTGGCCACTGGCCTCCACGCTCGCCTGGCTGGCCGTTGTGCTCGTTCCCTGGGGCCTGGGTTGCTTCGCCACCAATTCGGCCCAGCAGGCCCGTCTGGTGGGCTTGGCGCCCGCGCTCGCGCCTGGCTCGGTGGCGCTCAACAGTTCCGGCATCTATACCGGCCAGGCCGTGGGCGCTGCGCTCGGCGGCTGGCTGCTCGCCAATGACGCCGGCGCCTGGATGAGCTGGGCCGGCCTGGGCCTGGTGCTGATCGCCATTTCGCTGAGCGTGGCTATCGACCGCAGCCGCGCCGCGCAGCCTGAAAACGCCTCCGCGTAAAACCCGTCACGCCCCGTCCGCACGGGGCTGCAAAATCGGAGCCTTCGACAGCAGCATCTGCGCGGCACCTGCGTCGACACCTGCATTGGCGCCTGCACGGCAGGCCCGGAACCACCCAACCAGTGAAAATCTCCAGCAAATGACAGTGAACTACTCCCGAATCGGCGTCATCGGCGCCGGCGCCATGGGTCGCGGCATCGCGCAGATCGCCGCCCAGGCGGGCAGCGAAGTGCTGCTGCTCGACAGCTTCGCGGGCGCCGCAGAACGCGGCCGCGAAGCCCTCGTCGCCCAATGGAACAAGCTGCACGAGAAAAACAAGATCGACGCCGCCACGCGCGATGCCCAGATTGCGCGCGTCAAGGCCGTCGATTCCATCCAGGCGCTGGCAGGCTGCGACCTTGTGATCGAAGCCGTGGTCGAAGACCTGGAAGTCAAGCGCAAGCTGTTCCGCGAACTCGAAGGCGTGGTGGCCGAGACCGCGACGCTGGTCACCAACACTTCTTCGCTCTCGGTGACGGCCATCGCGGCCGGCCTCAAGCGGCCCGAGCGCATCGCGGGCTTCCACTTCTTCAACCCCGTGCCGCTGATGAAGGTGGTCGAGGTGGTCGCGGGCTTCAAGACCGCGCCCGAGGTCTGCAAGCAACTGGCCGACTATGCGGTGCAGATGGGCCACAGCGCCGTGCAGGCGCAGGACACGCCCGGCTTCATCGTCAACCACGCGGGCCGCGGCTACGGCACCGAGGCGCTGCGCATCGTCGGCGAAGGCGTGACCGACTTCGTGACCGTCGACCGCATCCTCAAGGACCAGGCCGGCTTTCGCCTCGGCCCGTTCGAGTTGCTGGACCTGACGGCGCTCGACGTGTCGCACCCGGTGATGGAATCGATCTACCACCAGTACTTTGAAGAGCCGCGCTTCCGCCCGAGCGTGATCACCGCGCAGCGCCTGGCAGCCGGCGCGCTGGGTCGCAAGACGAACGAGGGCTTCTACCGCTACAACGATGGCGTGATGCAACAGACGCCCGAGCCGCCGCCGCCGGTGGTCGAGGGCACGCCTTCGGTCTGGGTGTCGCCGCGCGCAGCACGCCGCGCCGAGTTGCTGCGCCTGGTGAACACGCTGGGCGCGCAGATCGACAGCGGTGCCACGGCCGCGCCGCATTCGCTGATCCTGGTTGCACCGCTGGGCTTCGATGTGACCACGGTCGCCGCGGTCGAACGCCTGGACGCCACGCGCACCGTCGGCATCGACATGCTGATCGACGACGCCGCCACCAAGCGCCGCGTGCTCGCCACCAACCCCGCCACCCGCCGCGACATTCGCGATGCCGCGCACGCCCTCTTCGCGCGCGACAGCAAGGCCGTGAGCGTGATCCGCGACAGCGGCGGCTTCGTCACGCAGCGCGTGATCGGCACCATCGTCAACATCGCCACCGACATGTGCCAGCAGCGCGTGTGCACGCCGGCCGACCTCGAAACCGCGGTGCAGCTGGGTCTCGGCTATCCGCGCGGGCCGCTCGCCATGGGCAACCTCTACGGTCCGACCAACATGCTCGAAGTGCTGTTCAACCTGCAGACGGTCTACGGCGACCCGCGCTATCGCCCGAGCCCGTGGCTGCGCCGCCGCGGCGCGCTGGGCCTGAGCCTGCTGCACGAAGAAGAATAAAAACAAGCCATGACCGCCGAACTCAAAAGCACGAGCGAAGGCAGCACCATGGTGCTGACGATCGCCAACCCCACCCAGCGCAACGCACTGGGCCCCGAAATCTACGCCGCCGGTATCGAGGCGCTCAACGGCGCCGAGAACAGCGCCGAGATCCGCAGCGTCGTCATCGTGGGCGAAGGCTCATGGTTCTGCGCCGGCGGCTCGCTGCAGCGGCTTCTGGCCAACCGGCAGCTCGACCGCTCCGTACAGGCCGAAAGCATCGAGGGCCTGCACAACTGGATCGATTCGATCCGCACCTTTCCCAAGCCGATCATCGCGGCGGTCGAAGGTGCTGCCGCGGGCGCCGGCTTCTCGCTCGCGCTGGCCTGCGACTTCGTGGTTGCGGCGCGCGACGCAGTGTTCGCGGCCTCATACAGCAACGTGGCGCTGTCGCCCGACGGCGGCCTGAGCTGGCACCTGGGGCAGCAGCTGCCTCGCCAGTTGGCAAGCGAATGGCTGATGAACGGCGAGCGCATCGGCGCGCCGCGCCTGCATGCGCTGGGCCTCGTCAACGAACTCACCGAAAACGGCCAGGCGCTCGCGGGTGCGCTGGCGCTGGCCGCCAAGCTCAACGCGCGCGCGCCGAATTCGCTGGCCAGCATCAAGGAACTGCTCAGCGAGGCACGGGGCGCCACGCTGGCTTCGCAGCTGTCGCAGGAGCGCGACCACTTCGTGCGCAACCTGCACCATGCGAACGCGGGCATCGGCATCGCCGCGTTCCTCGAGAAGAAGCCGCCGCAGTACGAGTAACGCCAAACGGCGTCGCTCCCGTGACACCCCCCAGCTTTTCAGTCGCCGAGAGGACAGACCAATGGACGACCCCATTCTTACCATCGAAGAACGTGAAGCGATCAACAGTGGTCGCTGGTTTTCTTCTCTTTCTCCATCGCTACGGCACGACATCCTCCGATGCGCCTTTGTCAAACGCTACAAGGACGGCGACCTGATCGCTGCCCGCGGCGACCCGCCCGACCACTGGATTGCCTGCGCCAAGGGCGCGGTGCGCGTGAGTTCGACGGCCGTCTCGGGCAAGCAGGTAACGCTGACCTACGTGGAGCCGGGCATCTGGTTCGGCGACGTGGCGATGTTCGACGGGGACCGGCGCACGCACGACACCTACTCGCATGGCGACAGCACCATCCTGTGCGTGGCGCGGGCCGACTTCCAGAAGATTCTGGCGTCGCACGTGGAGCTGTACGAAGCGCTGATGCGGCTGCAGGCGCGCCGCATCCGCACGCTGTTCGGGCTGGTGGAAGACCTCAACACCCTGCCCCTGCGGGCACGGCTGGCCAAGCAGCTCATTCACCTCGTGCGCAGCTACGGCGTGCCGAACCTGGAAGACGGCAGCCAGATGCGTATTGGCCTGCAACTGGCGCAGGAAGAACTGGCGCAACTGCTGGGCGCGTCGCGCCAGCGGGTCAACCAGGAACTGAAGACCATGGAACGCGAGGGCACCATCCGGATCGAGCCGGGCGGCCTTGTGGTTCTGGACCGAGCAGCCTTGATGCGCGTCTCCGAAGCAGAGCACTGACAAACCAAAAAGCAGACATGAGCCAGGACTTCTCCAACTTCATCGGCACCCGTGCCGTCTCGCAACAGCACGCTTTCGATGTCGATGCGCTCGCGGCCTGGCTCGAGAAGAACCTCGACGGTTTCAAAGGCCCGCTGACGGTCGAGATGTTCAAGGGCGGCCAGTCGAACCCGACCTACAAGCTCGTCACGCCCTCGCAGAGCTATGTGATGCGCGCCAAGCCGGGCCCGGTCGCCAAGCTGCTGCCCTCGGCCCATGCGGTGGAGCGCGAATTCAAGGTCATGAGCGGCTTGGCCGGCACCGACGTGCCTGTGCCGCGCATGCATTGCCTGTGCGAAGACGAAGCCATCATCGGTCGCGCCTTCTACGTCATGGAGTTCATGCAGGGCCGCGTGTTGTGGGACCAGTCGCTGCCCGGCTTCAGCAACGCCGAGCGCGCGGCTTACTACGACGAGATGAACCGCGTGATCGCGGCGCTGCACACGGTCGACTTCGCCGCCCGCGGCCTGGCCGACTACGGCAAGCCCGGCAACTACTTCGAGCGCCAGATCGGCCGCTGGAGCAAGCAGTACAAGGCCTCGGCCGACGGCGCTGGCGAGCTCTCGCAGCCCATCGAGGCCATGGAGCGGCTGATCGACTGGCTGCCCGCCCACATGCCGGCGAGCGCACGCGACGAAAGCAAGGTGTCGATCGTCCACGGCGACTACCGCCTCGACAACGTGATGTTCCACGCCACCGAGCCGCGCATCATCGCGGTGCTCGACTGGGAGCTCTCCACGCTGGGCCATCCGCTGGCCGACTTCAGCTACCACTGCATGTCCTGGCACATGCCGCCCAGCACGGGGCGCGGCATCGGTGGTGTAGATCTCGTCTCGCTGGGCATTCCCACCGAGAGCGAATACATCCGCCGCTATTGCGAACGCACCCGCATCAGCACGCCCGAGGCGCTGGCGCCCGACTGGAACTTCTACCAGGCCTACAACCTGTTCCGCATGGCCGCGATCCTGCAAGGCATTGCCAAGCGGGTCGAGGCCGGCACCGCGTCGAGCGAACAAGCCGTGGCCTCGGCCCGCGGCGCCCGCCCCATGGCCGAAATGGCCTGGCAGTTTGCCCAAAAGGCATAAGCCGCCCCACACCCACCAGGAGACGAAGATGGATTTCGAATACTCGGCCAAGACCAAAGACCTGCAGAAACGCGTCAAGGCGTTCATGGACGACCACATCTATCCGGCCGAAGCCGAGTACCACGCCGAACTGGCCGCCAACACGGTGGCCGGCAAGCGCTGGTCGGCCCTCAAGACGGTCGAGAAGCTGAAGGACAAGGCCAAGGCCCAGGGCCTGTGGAACCTGTTCCTGCCGGTCGACAGCGCCGCCGCCTCGGGCTATGAAGGCGCGGGCCTGACCAACCAGGAATACGCCCCGCTGGCCGAGATCATGGGCGCGGTGCCGTGGGCGAGCGAAGCCTTCAACTGCTCGGCGCCCGACACCGGCAACATGGAGACCATTGCGCGCTACGGCTCGGACGAAATCAAGGCACGCTGGCTCAAGCCGCTGCTCGAAGGCCAGATCCGCTCGGCCTTCGCGATGACCGAACCCGAAGTGGCATCGAGCGACGCCACCAACATCTCCACGCGCATCGAACGCCAGGGCGACGAGTACGTCATCAATGGCCATAAGTGGTGGATTTCCGGCGCGGCCGATCCGCGCTGCGCGGTCTTCATCACCATGGGCAAGAGCGACCCCGACGCGCCCCGCCACTCGCAGCAAAGCATGATCGTGGTGCCGGCCGATGCCAAGGGCATCCGCATCGTGCGCCCGCTGAACGTGATGGGCTACGACGACGCACCGCACGGCCACGTCGAGATGTACTTCGAGAACGTGCGCGTACCGGCCGGCAATATGCTGCTCGGCGAAGGCCGCGGCTTCGAAATTGCACAAGGCCGCCTTGGCCCGGGACGCATCCACCACTGCATGCGCCTGATCGGCCTGGCCGAGCGCGCGCTCGAACTGATGTGCAAGCGCGCCTCGTCGCGCGTGGCCTTCGGCAAGACCGTGGCCTCGCAGACCGTGACGCAGGAACGCATCGCCGAAGCCCGCTGCAAGATCGACATGGCCCGCCTGCTCACGCTCAAGGCCGCCTGGCTGATGGACGTGGCCGGCAACAAGGTCGCCAAGAACGAGATCGCGATGATCAAGGTCGTCGCACCGTCGATGGCCTGCCAGGTGATCGACTGGGCCATGCAGGTGCACGGCGGCGGCGGCATGTGCGACGACTTTCCGCTCGCGGCCGCCTATGCCGGCGCACGCACGCTGCGCTTTGCAGACGGTCCGGACGAAGTGCACCGCAACGCGATCGCCAAGTGGGAGCTGGGCAAGTACGCGCCGAACAAGGCCGACGCCGAAATGCCGGTGACGCGCTTCTGATTTGACTTGCTCCCTCTCCCCTTGGGGAGAGGGCTGGGGTGAGGGCCGACGGCGATTAATTCGCCTCGGCCCTCTTTCTTTTCAGAGCTTCTTCTGCAGGAAGACAGCGTTGCCGAACGCTGGGTCGAGCTGATAGCCCATGAACCCTTCGCGCTCGTAGGCGCGCAGCGCGGGCGCGTTGCCCGACAGCACCTCGAGCGTGAGCTTGCAGGCACCGCGCCTGCGCGCCTCCTGCTCCACCTGCGCGAACATCTTCTGCGCCACGCGTTGTCCGCGGTGGCTGGGCAGCACGACCACGTCGTGCACGTTCACCAGCGGCTTGCAGGCGAAGGTCGAGAAGCCCTCGATGCAGTTGATCAGGCCCACGGGCTGCCCGCCGTCGTAGGCCAGCACGCTGAAGGCCTGGGGACGTGCCGCCAGTGCCGCGGGCAGGCTCTTGCGCACATCGGCATCGAGCGGTGTGCCGCCGCCGGCCGGGTCGCTGGCATAGGCATCGAGAAGGTCCACCAGAGCGGCAGCCTGCGCGGCGTCGCGGTAGTCCACCACGAAGGTTTCGATGCTCATTTCGCCGGCTCCAGCGTGGCGGCGAGGCGCCTGGCGCACGACTCGGACTGCTTCGCATCGCGCGCCTCGACCATCACACGCACCAGCGGCTCGGTGCCGCTCGCACGGATCAGCACGCGGCCGCTGTCGCCCAACTCGGCCTCGATGCGTTGCGTTTCGCTTGCTAGCGCCTTGTTGGCTTTCCAGTCCTGGTCGGGCGCGAGGCGCACGTTGATCAGCGTCTGCGGGAACAGCGTGACGCCTTCGAGCAGCTGCGCCACGGTCTTGCCGCTGCGCACGCAAGCCTGCAGCACCTGCAGTGCGCTCACGATGCCGTCGCCAGTGGTGTGGCGGTCGAGCGCCAGCAGGTGGCCGGAGCCCTCGCCGCCCAGCAGCCAGCCGCGCTTGTCGAGTTCTTCGAGCACATAGCGGTCGCCGACCTTGGCGCGCACGAACTCGATGCCATGCCCGCGCAGCGCGACTTCGACGGCCTTGTTGGTCATGAGCGTGCCGACCACGCCCACCGGCTTCTCGCCGCGCGCGATGCGCTCGGTCACCATGAGGTAGAGCAGTTCGTCGCCGTTGAAGAGCCGCCCACTGGCATCGACCAGTTGAAGGCGGTCGGCGTCGCCGTCGAGGGCAATGCCGTAGTCCGCCCGCTGCGTCGTCACCGCGGCTACCAGGGCCTCGGGATGCGTGGCACCGAAGCCCTTGTTGATGTTGAGCCCGTCGGGCGAGACACCGATGCTGGTCACTTCCGCGCCCAACTCGTGGAACACGTTGGGCGCCACCTGGTAGGCCGCGCCGTGCGCCGCATCGACCACCAGCTTCATGTCGCGCAGGGTCAGGTCGTTGGCGAAGGTACTCTTGCAGAACTCGATGTAGCGGCCGGGCGCGTCGTTGAGGCGGCGGGCCTTGCCGAGATTGGCGGAGTCCACCCACACCGGCGCTTCTTCCAGTACGGCTTCGACGGCCAGTTCCCAAGCGTCATCGAGCTTGGTGCCCTGCGCGCTGAAGAACTTGATGCCGTTGTCGGGGTAGGCGTTGTGGCTCGCACTGATCACCACGCCGAGGCTCGCGCGCTGGGCGCGCGTGAGGTAGGCCACGCCAGGTGTTGGCAGCGGGCCGAGCAGGACCACGTCGACACCGGCCGAGTTGAAGCCCGACTCGAGCGCCGACTCGAGCATGTAGCCCGAGATGCGCGTGTCCTTGCCGATCAGCACCGTAGGGCGTGACTGGGTCTTCTTGAGCACGCGGCCAACGGCGTGCGCTAGGCGCAGTACGAAGTCTGGCGTGATGGGCGCCTGGCCGACAGTGCCACGGATGCCGTCGGTGCCGAAATATTTGCGAGTCATGGTGTTGATGTCTGCTCTTGTGTTTGTTGTTGTGACTCTTGCGCCTTCATGGCGCGCCATACCGCGAGCGCGGCAACCGTGTCGCGCACGTCATGCACGCGCACCACGGCCGCTCCCCGGTCCACTGCCAGCACGGCAGCCGCGACGCTGGGCACGATGCGCTCACCCGCCGCCTCGATACCGGTGACCGCGCCGATCGACGACTTGCGCGACCAGCCCAGCAACAGCGGATAGCGGGCGGCAAGCAGCTCGCGCTGGCGTGCCAGCAAGGCGAAATTCTGCGCCACCGTCTTGCCGAAGCCCACGCCGGGGTCGAGCGTGATGCGCGAATGGTCGACCCCCAGCGCGCGCAGAAGTTGCACCTGCGCCGTGAGGAAAGACAGTACCTCGGGGATCACGTCGCCCGCCATGGGCACAGCCTGCATGGTCTGCGGGTCGCGGTGCATATGCATCAGGCAGACGCCGCACGAAGGGTGTGCCGCAACGGCTTCACGCGCGCCCGGCTGCCGCAGCGCCCAGATGTCGTTGACGATGTCCGCGCCCAGGTCGAGCACCGCGCGCATCACCTCCGGCTTGTAGGTGTCGATGGAGATTGGCACGTTGAGCTTCACCGCCTCGCGCACCACGGGCAGCACACGCGCCAGTTCGGCGTCGAGCGGCACCGCGGGGCTGCCGGGGCGGGTCGATTCGCCGCCGATGTCGAGGATGTCGGCGCCCTCTTTCAGCAACTGCTCGCAGTGCTGCAGCGCCGCCTGGGTAGAAGCGTGGGCACCACCGTCCGAGAACGAATCGGGCGTGACGTTGACGATGCCCATCACGCGCGGCTGCGCGAGGTCGATGCGAAAGCGCGAGGTCTGCCACACCCCGCCGGATGGCGCCCCATGGAAAACGGGGCCAGAGGCCCCGTTGTTGCTTGATGCCAAGTCCACCTCAGGCCGCAGTGGGCGCCGGGTCAGGGTTGACTGCCGGCGTGCCGCCGCTGCCACCACTGCCCGAAGGCGGGATGCGCGGCGTCCAGTCCTTGGGCGGGCGCGGTGCGCGGCCGGCCATGATGTCGTCGAGCTGTTCGCTGTCGATGGTTTCCCATTCGAGCAGCGCCTTGGCCATGGCGTGCATCTTGTCGCTGTTCTCCTCGATCAGGCGGCGCGCCAGGGCGTACTGCTCGTCGATGATGCGGCGCACTTCGGAGTCGACCTTTTCCATGGTCTGCTCGCTCATGTTCGTGGTCTTGGTGACCGAACGGCCCAGGAACACTTCGCCTTCGTTCTCGGCGTAGACCATCGGGCCCAGCGCGTCGGTCATGCCGTAGCGCGTGACCATGTCGCGGGCGATGGAGGTCGCGCGCTCGAAGTCGTTGCTCGCGCCGGTGGTCATCTGGTGCATGAACACTTCTTCGGCGATACGGCCGCCGAACAGCATGCTGATCTGGTTCAGCATGTATTCGCGGTCGTAGCTGTAGCGGTCCTGCGCAGGCAGGCTCATGGTCACGCCGAGGGCGCGGCCACGCGGAATGATCGTGACCTTGTGGACCGGGTCGCACTTGGGCAGCAGCTTGCCGATGAGGGCGTGGCCGGACTCGTGGTAGGCCGTGTTGCGGCGCTCTTCCTCGGGCATGACCATGCTCTTGCGCTCAGGGCCCATGAAGATCTTGTCCTTGGCCTTCTCGAAGTCCTGCATCTCGACCACGCGCGCATTGCGACGGGCGGCCATCAGGGCGGCTTCGTTGCAGAGATTGGCCAGATCGGCGCCGGACATGCCGGGCGTGCCACGAGCGATCACGCTCGGATTCACGTCCTGGCCCAGCGGAACCTTGCGCATGTGCACGCCGAGAATCTGTTCGCGGCCGCGAATGTCGGGCAGCGTGACGTACACCTGACGGTCGAAGCGACCGGGGCGCAGCAGAGCGGCGTCCAGGATGTCGGGGCGGTTGGTGGCTGCCACCACGATCACGCCGAGGTTGGTTTCGAAGCCATCCATCTCGACCAGCATCTGGTTGAGTGTTTGTTCGCGTTCGTCGTTGCCGCCGCCGAGACCGGCGCCGCGCTGACGGCCCACCGCATCGATTTCGTCGATGAAGATGATGCAAGGGGCGTTCTTCTTGGCGTTCTCGAACATGTCGCGAACACGGGCCGCGCCCACGCCGACGAACATTTCAACGAAGTCGGAACCCGAAATCGAGAAGAAAGGTACCTTGGCTTCGCCGGCGATCGACTTGGCCAGCAGCGTCTTGCCGGTGCCGGGAGGGCCAACCAGCAGCAAACCGCGAGGAATGCGGCCGCCGAGCTTCTGGAAGCGCTGCGGGTCTTTCAGGAAGTCGACCACTTCACGGACTTCTTCCTTGGCCTCGTCGCAGCCCGCGACGTCCGCAAAAGTGACCGTGTTGTTGTTCTCATCCATCATGCGGGCCTTGCTCTTGCCGAAGCTGAACGCCCCGCCCTTGCCGCCGCCCTGCATCTGCCGCATGAAGTAGATCCAGACGCCGATCAGCAGCAGCATCGGGCCCCAGCTGACCAGCAGCGTCATGAGCAGCGAGCTCTCTTCGCGCGGCTTGACGTCGAACTTGACGTTGTGGTCGATCAGGTCGCCCACGAGGCCGCGGTCGAGCACCGTGGCGGTCGTGCGGATCTTGCGATCGTCATTGGTGACTGCGACGATCTCGCCGCCGGCAGCGCCCTCAGGAATGACGGCGCTCTTGACCTGGTTGTTGCGGACCTGGTCCAGAAACTCGGAGTAGCTGACTGTCCCCGAGCCGACGCCACCGCGGGTGTCGAACTGCTTGAACACAGTGAACAACACCATGGCAATGACGAGCCATACGGCAACTTTGGAAAACCACTGATTGTTCAAACGAAGCTCCAGGCTAAAGCGCGTGACAGTTAAATGAAAAAACGCGCTGTGGGTACGCAATTGCGCCCCATTTTAGGCTTTTCAAGCTACGAAAAGCGGGCATTTCCCTAATGCAGCCATAGCCTGACAAGGGTTTGCGCCACAAACGCACTCTCGGCGGCAAGGTATCAAGGCGTATCCGGGGCCTTCAGGCCCATGCCGACCAGGAAAGTCTCGGCTGATTTATCCCGCGACGCCTTGGGCTTGAAGGGCTTCACGATGCGGAAATTCGCCTTGAAGAGCTTCACCAGCTCGTCGTAGCCGCTCCCGTGGAACAGCTTTGCCACCAGCGCCCCCTCGGGCTTCAGGTGGTGCTGGGCAAAATCGATTGCAAGCTCGATCAGGTGCGCCACCCGGGCGGCGTCGGCCGAATGGATGCCCGACAGGTTGGGTGCCATGTCCGACACCACCAGGTCGGCCTTGCGGCCTGCCAGGACACCCAGCAACTGTTGCAGCAGCGCATCTTCGCGGAAATCCCCCTGCAGGAAGGTCACGCCCTCGATGGGCTCCATCGGCAGGATGTCGAGCGAAACGATGGTGCCGTTCAACTCGCCGGCCGCAGCGCCGCCGGGCGACATGCGCCGGCGCAGGTACTGGCTCCAGGCGCCGGGAGTGGATCCGAGGTCCACCACCAGCTGGCCCGGCTTGACGAGGCCGAGCGACTCGTCGATCTCCTTGAGCTTGTAGGCGGCGCGCGCGCGATAACCCTCCTTGGTGGCGAGCTTCACGTAGGGGTCGTTGATATGGTCGTGAAGCCACGCTTTATTGACTTTTTTGCTTTTGGCTTTGGTGATCATGAGGGTCTTCGTGTAGGCGTCGATAATACGGGGATGCCCGCCATTCAACTTACCCCTGCCGAGCGCAAGGTGCACCGCGCCGAAGCTCACCACCTGGATCCGATCGTCATGGTCGGTGGAGACGGGCTCACCCCTGCCGTGAAAAAAGAAGCCGACGCGGCGCTCAAGGCCCATGGCCTGATCAAGATCCGCGTCTTCTCCGACGACCGCCTCGCCCGCGACGCCATGCTGCGCGAACTGTCCGACGAGCTCGATGCCGCCCCCATTCAACATATCGGCAAGCTGCTGGTGCTGTGGCGCCCGAAGCCCGAAAAGGAGCGCGTGGTCGATGAAGACCGCATGCCCGGCCCGCGCGACGTGAAGATCGTCAAGTACAGCAAGCGCGGCGGCCAACGGCCTGAAATCAAGACCCTGCGCGTGCTCGGCAACCAGCGCCTGACCCCTGGCGGCACCATCAAGCGCGCCAAGGCAAAACGGCCCCTGTCGGCCAAGAAGCGCAACCAGGCGGACTGAGCTTGGTGGCAGCGCAAGGCGCCCAGCGCCATATTCTCTGCATGAAGTGGGGCACGAAATACGGCCCCGAATACGTCAACCGCCTCTACGCGATGGTCCGCCGCAACCTCAGCGGCGACTTCAAGTTCGTGTGTCTGACCGACGATGGCAACGGCGTTCGCCCCGAGGTGACCTGCCTGCCGATTCCGCCGCTCAACCTGCACCTGGCCCCCGGCCAGCGCGACGGCGCCTGGAAGAAGCTCACGACCTTCGAGCAGGACCTGCACGGCCTGCGCGGTCCCGCCCTCTTCCTCGACCTCGACGTGGTCGTGGTGGGCAGCCTGGACGCCTTCTTCGAGCAACCCGGTGAATTCCTGATCATTCACGACTACGCCCGCCCCTGGCGGCGCGAGCGAATCACGGGCAATTCGTCGGTCTACCGCTTCGAGCTGGGCGCCCACGCCGACGTGCTGGCGTATTTCCGCGCCAACATGGACAAGGTCCAGGCCGAATACCGCAACGAGCAGGCCTACCTGTCGGACGTGCTCCACAACCAGGGCAAGCTGGCTTACTGGCCCGACGGCTGGTGCCCGAGCTTCAAGTACCACGGCATCCCGACTTGGCCGACCAACTACTGGGAAGAGCCTTTCGTGCCCGAGGGCGCACGCATCATGGTGTTCCATGGCGAGTGCAACCCACCGGACGCGCTGGCGGGCCGCCGCAACCGGGCCTTCCGGTTCATCCGGCCGGCGCGCTGGGTCGCGAAGTACTGGAAAGAGTAAGCACGGAGGCGGCTGCTGCCGCCCCTGCCATTCAGTCTGACTTGCGGGCGCCCATGCGCCAGAGCAGCACGCCGACGCACACCCACTGCACAAGGTACATGCCGCTGCCCACGGCGTGCCACAGCTTGAGGTTCTCGCGCGCCAGGATGCGAGGCGCCACGGCGTACTGCTGAAGCAGCGCCAGCAGCAGTGCTCCCAGGATGAAGAAGATGGCGGTCATCGCTGGCCCGCTCATGCGATCGTCGGCCTTGGCCCTGAAGTGGATCAGCAGGATCAGCCCACAGCCGATTGCGATCCAGCTCTGCGCCTCGAACAGCTGCGCCGCAAAGTTACCAGCCACCGACGGGTTGCCGAGCCTGGCGAACAGCAGCGGCACCACCAGAAAACCGATCGTGGTGAGGCTGCCCCACCAGAAGGCGGCCAGCATCAGCGCAACGCGGTCTTTCATGGGTCGAAGAATCAGAGGTAGCGAACGGCCACGATCTCGTAGCGCTTGAGGCCGCCAGGAGCCTGCACTTCGGCGGTGTCGCCCTCTTCCTTGCCGATGAGCGCGCGCGCGATCGGGCTGGAAATGTTGATGAGGCCGAGCTTCAGGTCTGCTTCGTCTTCGCCGACGATCTGGTACTTCACGGCTTCGCCGCTTTCCTCTTCCTCGAGCTCGACGGTCGAGCCGAACACCACCTTGCCGCCGGCATCGAGCTCGCTCGGGTCGATGATCTGCGCGGCCGACAGCTTGCCTTCGACTTCCTGGATGCGGCCTTCGATGAAGCCCTGGCGGTCCTTGGCGACTTCGTATTCGGCGTTTTCGCTCAGGTCGCCCTGGGCGCGTGCTTCGGAAATTGCATTGATGACCCAGGGACGGTCCACCGTCTTGAGCTGATGCAGTTCGGCGCGCAGTTTTTCAGCGCCGCGCTTGGTGATGGGGATGGTTGCCATGTTGTTGGTTCTCCATAAAGCGAAACCGCCGAACGCTGCCGTTCGGCGGTCGATTGAGGGAATTGATCAGACGAGTGTGCGTCCGGTCAGCCGGCTCAGGATGGCGAGCGGGCTCGATTCGGGATTGTATTGCTTCGAAGCGGCCAGATGAAGGGTCTGCTCGAGCATGTATTGGCCCGCCATCACGGCGTGCGAGGTCTGGTCCGAGAAGCACACCCACACCGAGCCGGGCGGGAACTTGGCGGTTTCCTGCGGCGAGTTTTCCTGGTACGCCATGTCCGACTTCATGCCGTCGTGCAGCTGCAGCATCAGGTGGTCGTACTCGCTGCGGAACGACTTGGTCACGCGCAAGGCGCGCAGCAGCTTTGCCTGCCAGCGCACATAGGGCTTGGCGCGCGGCAGGAAGCGCTTGGCAATGTCCTCGAAAGGCTCGCCGACGCGCCACACGCGCGGCGCGCCTTCAGGGTTGACATTGGTGAAGACGCGCAGGATGCGCTCGCCGTAGTTCGGCCGCGACGGGAACGAATCGACGTGCAAACGCCGGTCGTCGGCGCGCCACGACTGCACCCGCGTCTCGACCTTCGCCGGTCGGTAGCTGGTAGGTGCGAGCCGCAAGGCGGGCGTGTAGTGCGGCAGCAGCCCGTGAATCAGCTGCGTGGCTTGCGCCCGAAAGCGCCCCACCATTGCAGCCGCCATGCGCTGCACCGCCTCGTCGCCAACCGCGCCCTTGAGCTTGCCGCTGGCGTCGAGGCTGATGTTGCGCACGTCGGGCGACAGCAGGCTGGGCGTGAGCAGGCTGCGCTCTTCGGGCAGCAGCTCGAAGCCCAGGCGCGGAAAGTACAGCACCTTGCCCGCTTCCAGTTCCGCGATCCACGCCTCGTTGGGCGTGGCTGCGTTCCAGTCCGTCAGGTCCAGTTCGACGAGCTGCGTTTCCATGATGACGCTCAGGCCGAGGCCAGTTGCGCGTGCATCTCCTGCACCGAGATCACGCCGAGTTCGTCCATGAAGCCCATGCCCTCGACCGCGGCTTCGGCACCGAAGATCGTGGTGAAGGTAGTCACACGCGCCAGCAGTGCCGAGGTGCGGATCTGCCGCGAGTCGGTAATCGCGTTGCGGCGCTCTTCCACCGTGTTGATGACCAGAGCAATCTCGTTGTTCTTGATCATGTCCACGATGTGCGGGCGACCTTCGGTCACCTTGTTCACCGTTGCGCACTCGATGCCGGCGGCGCTGATGGCGGCGGCCGTGCCCTTGGTGGCAATCAGCTCGAAGCCCAGCTTCGCCAGGCCGCGCGCCACTTCGACCGCGCGCGCCTTGTCGTTGTTCTTCACCGAGATGAAGACCTTGCCCGACTTCGGCAGGTGCGTGCCGGCACCCAGTTGCGACTTCACAAAGGCTTCGCCGAAGGTCTTGCCCACGCCCATCACTTCGCCGGTCGACTTCATCTCGGGGCCAAGGATGGTGTCCACGCCCGGGAACTTGACGAATGGGAACACGGCTTCCTTCACGCTGAAGTACGGCGGCGTCACTTCCTTCGTGATGCCTTGCGACTTCAGCGACTGGCCCGCCATGCAGCGTGCCGCCACCTTGGCGAGCTGGATGCCGGTGGCCTTGCTCACATAGGGCACCGTACGCGAAGCACGCGGGTTCACTTCGAGCACGTAGATGACGTCCTTGCCGTCCTTCTGCTGGATCGCGAACTGCACGTTCATCAGGCCGACCACGTTCAGCGCGGCCGCCATCGCGGCGCTCTGGCGCTTCAGCTCGGCCACCGTGTCGGCGTTCAGGCTGTAGGGCGGCAGCGAACAGGCGGAGTCGCCCGAGTGCACGCCGGCTTGTTCGATGTGCTCCATCACGCCGCCGATCAGCGTGCCGCCTTCGGCGTCGCGGATGCAGTCGACGTCACACTCGACGGCGTCGTTCAGGAAGCGGTCGAGCAGCACCGGCGAATCGTTGCTGACCTTGACGGCTTCGCGCATGTAGCGCTCGAGGTCGCGCTGCTCGTGCACGATTTCCATCGCGCGGCCGCCGAGCACGTAGCTCGGGCGCACCACCAGCGGATAACCGAGGGCCGCGGCCTTTTCGAGAGCTTCGGGTTCGGTGCGCGCGGTGGCGTTCGGCGGCTGGCGCAGGCCCAGCTCGTGCAGCAGCTTCTGGAAGCGCTCGCGGTCTTCGGCCGCATCGATCATGTCGGGCGAGGTGCCGATGATCGGCACGCCATTCGCTTCGAGGTCGAGCGCGAGCTTCAAAGGCGTCTGGCCGCCGTACTGCACGATCACGCCGAGCGGCTTTTCCTTGTCGACGATCTCGAGCACGTCTTCGAGCGTGAGCGGCTCGAAATACAGACGGTCCGAGGTGTCGTAGTCGGTCGACACAGTCTCGGGATTGCAGTTGACCATGATGGTCTCGTAGCCGTCCTCGCGCATGGCGAGCGCGGCGTGCACGCAGCAGTAGTCGAACTCGATGCCCTGGCCGATGCGGTTGGGACCGCCGCCGAGCACCATGATCTTCTTCTTGTCCGTCGGGTCGGCTTCGCACTCGTCCTCGTAGGTCGAGTACATGTAGGCCGTGTTGGTCGCGAACTCGGCCGCGCAGGTGTCCACACGCTTGTAGACGGGGCGCACGCCCAGGGCGCGGCGCTTCTCGCGAATGGCCGTGTCGGTGGTCTTGAGCTGTTTGGCGAGGCGGCGGTCGGAGAAGCCCTTTTTCTTCAGCGCCAGCAGCGTGTCGCGGTCGATGTCGTCGAGCGACTTGGTTTCGAGCTCGAGTTCGATCTTCACGATCTCTTCGATCTGCACCAGGAACCAGGGGTCGATCTTGGTCAGCGCGAACACTTCATCCACGCTCAGGCCCATGGCGAAAGCATCGCCAACGTACCAGATGCGCTCGGGGCCGGGCTCGCCCAGTTCCTTCTCGAGCACTTCGCGGTCTTGCGTCTTCTCGTTGAGACCGTCCACGCCCACTTCGAGGCCGCGCAGGGCCTTCTGGAACGACTCCTGGAAGGTGCGGCCCATGGCCATCACCTCGCCCACCGACTTCATCTGCGTCGTGAGACGCGAGTCGGCCTGCGGGAACTTCTCGAACGCGAAACGCGGGATCTTGGTGACCACGTAGTCGATCGACGGCTCGAACGACGCGGGCGTGGCACCGCCGGTGATTTCGTTGCGCAGCTCGTCGAGCGTGTAGCCCACGGCCAGCTTGGCCGCGACCTTGGCGATCGGGAAGCCCGTGGCCTTGGAGGCCAGCGCCGACGAACGCGACACGCGCGGGTTCATCTCGATGACGACCATCCGGCCGTCCTTCGGGTTGATGGAGAACTGCACGTTCGAGCCGCCGGTGTCGACGCCGATCTCGCGCAGCACAGCCAGCGAGGCGTTGCGCAGGATCTGGTATTCCTTGTCGCTCAGCGTCTGCGCGGGAGCCACGGTGATCGAGTCGCCGGTGTGCACGCCCATGGGGTCGAGGTTTTCGATCGAGCAGACGATGATGCAGTTGTCGGCCTTGTCGCGCACGACTTCCATCTCGTACTCTTTCCAGCCGAGCAGCGATTCTTCGATCAGCAGCTCGTTGGTGGGCGAGGCTTCGATGCCGCGCTTGCAGATGGTCTCGAATTCTTCCGGGTTGTAGGCGATGCCGCCGCCGGTGCCGCCGAGCGTGAAGCTGGGGCGGATCACGGTCGGGAAGCCGACCGACTTCTGCACGGCCCAGGCTTCGTCCATCGAGTGCGCAATGCCGGAACGGGCCGAGCCCAGTCCGATCTTGGTCATCGCGTCCTTGAACTTCAGGCGGTCCTCGGCCTTGTCGATGGCTTCAGGCGTGGCGCCGATCAGCTCGACCGGCTTGTTGGTGGCGGCGCCGGTGTACTTGTCGAGTACGCCGTTGCGCCAAAGGTCGAGCGCGCAGTTCAGCGCGGTCTGGCCGCCCATGGTCGGCAGGATCGCGTCGGGGCGCTCCTTGGCGATGATTTTCTCGACCGTCTGCCAGGTGATGGGCTCGATGTAGGTGACGTCGGCCGTGGCCGGGTCGGTCATGATCGTCGCGGGGTTGCTGTTGATCAGGATGACCTTGTAGCCCTCTTCGCGCAGCGCCTTGCAGGCTTGCACGCCGGAGTAGTCGAACTCGCAGGCCTGGCCGATGATGATCGGGCCGGCGCCGATGATGAGGATCGATTTGAGGTCTGTGCGCTTAGGCATTCTCTTTCTCCGTCTTTTCCGTCTTGTTCTTTTCCATGAGTGCCGTGAAGCGATCGAACAGGTAACCGATGTCGTGCGGACCCGGCGAGGCTTCAGGGTGACCCTGGAAGCAGAACGCGGGCTTGTCGGTGCGCGCCAGGCCCTGCAGCGTGTTGTCGAACAGGCTGATGTGCGTGGGACGCAGGTTGGCTGGCAGCGACTTCTCGTCGACCGCGAAGCCGTGGTTCTGGCTGGTGATGCTCACGCGGCCGTTGTCGAGGTCCTTCACCGGATGGTTCGCGCCGTGGTGGCCGAACTTCATCTTGAAGGTCTTCGCGCCGGAGGCCAGCGCCATGATCTGGTGGCCCAGGCAGATACCGAAGGTGGGAATGCCGGTCTCGATCAGTTCCTTGACAGCGCTGATGGCGTAGTCGCAGGGCTCCGGGTCGCCGGGGCCGTTGGCCAGGAAGATGCCGTCGGGCTTGAGCTTGAGCACGTCGGCCGCGGGCGTCTGCGCCGGCACCACGGTGATGCGCGCGCCGCGCTGGGCGATCATGCGCAGGATGTTCTTCTTGACGCCGTAGTCGAAGGCGACGACGTGGAACTTCGGCGTGATCTGCACGCCGTAGCCCGAACCCAGCTTCCACTCGGTTTCGGTCCATTCGTAGGTCTGCTTGACCGACACCACCTTGGCGAGGTCGAGGCCCGACATGCTCGGCGCGGCCTTGGCGGCGGCGATGGCCTTGTCGATCAGCGCCTGCGTGACGGCTTCGCCTTCGGCCAGGCCCAGGATGCAGCCGTTCTGCGCGCCGTGGGTGCGCAGATGGCGCGTGAGCTTGCGGGTATCGATGTTCGCGATGGCCACCGTCTTGCCGGACACGAGGTATTCGGTCAGCGTGGCGGTCTTGCGGAAGTTGGAGGCGACGAGGGGCAGGTCCTTGATGATCAGGCCCGCGGCATGGATCTTGTCGGCTTCGATGTCTTCCCCGTTGACGCCGTAGTTGCCGATGTGCGGATACGTGAGCGTCACGATCTGCTGGCAGTAGCTCGGGTCGGTGAGGATTTCCTGGTAACCGGTCATGGCGGTGTTGAACACCACTTCACCGGTCGTGGAGCCGGCGGCTCCGATCGAATTGCCTTGAAAGACCGTGCCGTCTGCGAGCGCCAGGATGGCGGGCGGGAAACTTCCCTTGAGAGACAAAAGCACTGGGTTCTCCGGATGGTTACGGTCGCCCGGAGCCCCAGGCGCGTTGCCTGCGAGCTGCTGCTTAAGGGGATTTTGGCGTTAAAGGCGGCCGGGCGACGCTGATTTGCGAGTAAGCCCCCGATTGTAGCCCGGACTGAGTGTGTTATCTGGCCTGCAGGGCTGCTCCGCTCGCATGCAGGCAGATTGCGGCGGCAGCGGCCACGTTGAGCGACTCCTCGCCGCCCGGCTGCGCAATGCGGATGTGGTGCGTCGCCCGGGCTTCCAGCGCGGGCGAAACGCCCTGCCCCTCGTGGCCCATGAGCCAGGCGCAGGGATGCGGCAGTTCGGCCTTGTGGAGCCACTCGCCGTGGTGCGAACTGGTCGCCACCAGCGGCACTTTCAGGCCGTCGAGCACGTCGGCGTCCACGCCTTCGATCAGCCGCAGGCCGAAATGGGCACCCATGCCGGCGCGCAGCACCTTCGGGGCCCACAGCGCGGCCGTGCCCTTGAGCGCGATCACCTGGGTAAAGCCGAAGGCGGCGGCGCTGCGCAGGATGGAACCCGCATTGCCGGCGTCCTGCAGACGGTCGAGCACGACGCTGGGGGCGTTGGGAATCAGTTCCGGGCGGGACGGCAGGTCGAGCACGAAGCCCATGGGCGCTGGCGATTCCAACCCGCTGACGCCACGCAGCAGGTCGTCGGCAACCACTACGGTTTTGATAGCACTGCTCACCCATTCAGCAGGCGCTTGGGGCCAGAAAGACTCCGAAAACACGGCAATCGCGGGCTTGACGCCCCGCGCGAGTGCCGCCCGACACAAATGGTCGCCTTCGAGCCAGAGACGGCCGAGCTTGCGGTAAGCACCCGGGTCCTGCGCGAGCTTGCGCAGGTCCTTGAGCAGCGGGTTGTCGCGCGAGCTGATGTGGCTGGCGCCGGTGTCGGAGGTCATCGGGTGTTCAGGGCGCGGCGCGGAGTTCAGGGCGCACGGCCTCGGCGACCCCAACCAGCATCGCCGGTTGCTCAGATTCGGCGGGCAGCACCACATTCAAGACGCCGCCCGTGCGGGCGAGCGCCGCGGCCACCGGGCTGAACGACCTGCGGTGGTGCACACACGCGCCATGGCGCTGCAGCGCCTCCAGATGCTCGGGCGTGCCGTAGCCCTTGTGGCCGGCAAAGCCGTAGTGCGGAAATTCGGCATGCAACTGCTCGCACAGCCGGTCGCGGTGCACCTTCGCCAGGATCGACGCAGCGGAAATGGCCTTCACCCGCGAATCGCCCTTGACGATGGCTTCAGCCAGCACGTCGAGCGTGGGCAGGCGATTGCCGTCGACCAGCACCTTGACGGGCTTCAGCCGCAGCCCTTCGACCGCGCGACGCATCGCGAGCATGGTGGCCTGCAGGATGTTGTGGGTGTCGATCTCTTCGACGGTGGCCTGCGCGATGGAACAGCACAGCGCCTTGGCCAGGATCTGGTCGTGCAGACGCTCGCGCTGCAGGGCCGTGAGAGTCTTGGAATCGGCCAGGCCGCGAATCGGCCGCAGGTCGTCGAGGATCACGGCCGCAGCCACCACCGGGCCGGCCAGGGGCCCCCGCCCCGCCTCGTCGACGCCCGCCATCAGCCCCGGTGCGTCCCACACCAGCGGGGCCTGCTCAGCCTTCAAGAACTTTCTGGATCGCATCGGCGCAAAGTGTCGGCGTATCGCGCTGCAATTGCACATGCAGCTCTGAAAATCTTTGTTGCAGGGCCTGTGTCTTTTCCGGCGCGTCGAGCCAGGCCAGCGTGGCCTGGGCCAGCGCCTCGGGCGTGGCGGCTTCCTGCAGCAACTCCGGCACCACGAACTCGCGACACAGGATGTTGGGCAAGCCGACCCAGGGCTGCAACTGCTTGCGTTGCATGAAACGCCACGACAGCGCATTCATGTTGTAGGCGATGACCATCGGCCGCTTGAACAGTGCAGCCTCGAGCGTGGCGGTGCCGCTGGCGATCAGCGTGGCGTCGCAGGCGGCCAGCGCGGCGTGCGACTGGCCATCGAGCAACTTCACGCGCCCGGCCATGCCGCTGGCCTGCAGCAGGGCCTCAACCTCGGCGCGCAGGCCCGGCAGGATGGGGGCCACGAACTGAAGTTCCGGCCGCGCCTTCTGCATCAATGCGGCTGCAGCGAAGAAACGGGCGGCCAGGTAGCGAATTTCCGAGCGACGGCTGCCCGGCAGCAAGGCGACGACCTGCGCATCAGGCACCAGGCCTAGCGCGGCGCGTGCGGCGGCACGGTCGGGCATCATCGGGATCACGTTGGCGATGGGGTGGCCGACATAGCTCGCAGCCACACCGTGCTCCGCCAGCAATGCAGGCTCGAACGGGAAGATGCACAAGACATGGTCAGCCGCCGCCCGGATCTTCTCGATGCGCTCCGGCCGCCAGGCCCAGATCGACGGGCAGACGAAGTGCACCGTCTTCATGCCGTGGCTGCGCAGACTGGCCTCGAGGTCGAGGTTGAAATCGGGCGCGTCGACGCCGATGAAGAGTTCGGGGCGCTCCTGCAGCAGTCGGGCCTTGAGCTTGCGGCGAATGCCGGCGATCTCGGCGTAATGCCGCAGCACCTCGATGTAGCCGCGCACCGCGAGCTTTTCCTGGGGCCACCAGCTCTGGAAGCCGTGGGCCAGCATGCGGGGGCCGCCGATGCCGGCGGTCTGGAGATCGGGCCAACGAGCCTGGAGGCCGTCGAGCAGCAGACCCGCCAGCAGGTCGCCGGAGGCTTCACCTGCGACCAGCGCGAAACGTCGCTGTTCGTCCTTCTGCATCGCCGTCACGTCAGCGCGCGATGCCGCGCGTCGAGTTGGCGAGGAAGGCTTCCATCAGCGCGACGTCGCCTGCCGCTTCCGGCATTTCCGTCGCGAGCGCGGCGATGCCCGCGCGCGCCTCTTCGAGCGTCTTGCCCTGGCGATACAGCAGGCGGTGCATCTGCTTCACCGCCGCGAGCCTCTCGGCAGAAAAGTCGCGCCGACGCAGGCCGACGACATTGAAGCCGCGCACAGCCAGCGGATTACCGTCGACCAGCATGAAGGGCGGCACGTCTTGCGTGACAGCGCTGGCAAAGCCAAGCATGGCGTGGGCACCGATCGAAACGAACTGGTGAATGCCCGTGAGCCCGCCGACCGTGACCCAGTCGGCCAGGTGCACATGCCCCGCCAGCGTGGTGTTGTTGGACAGCGTGGTGTGGTTGTCGACACGGCAGTCGTGCGCGATGTGCGTGTACGCCATGATCCAGTTGTCGCTGCCCACGCGCGTCACGCCCCCCGCGCCCGGCACGCCGAGGTTGAAGGTGCAGAACTCGCGGATCACGTTGCGGTCGCCGATGACGAGCTCCGTTGGCTCGCCGGCGTACTTCTTGTCCTGCGGTATGGCGCCGAGAGACGAGAACTGGAAGATCCGGTTGTCGCGCCCGATGGTCGTGCGCCCTTCGATCACGCAGTGCGCACCGATGGTGGTACCCGCGCCCACCCGCACGTGCGGGCCGATCACGGTATAGGGCCCGACCGACACCGAGGCGTCGAGTTGTGCCTTGGGGTCGACGAGTGCTGTCGAATGAACCTGGGTCATGCCTTGTGAAACGACTGGCTGCGGCCGGGTCAGCTGATCTGGCGCATGGCGCACATCAGCGTCGCCTCGCAGGCGAGTTCGCTGCCCACCAGGGCCCGGCCCTTGAACTTGGAAATGCCCGCCTTCATGCGCTCGATTTCGACTTCGAGCGTCAGCTGGTCGCCGGGTTCCACCGGGCGCTTGAAGCGCGCGCCGTCGATGGCGGCAAAGTAGTAGACGGTGTTGTCGTCCGGCACGATGTCGAGCGAATGGAACGACAGCAGGGCCGCAGCCTGGGCCATGGCTTCGAGCATCAGCACGCCCGGCATCACGGGGCGGTGCGGGAAATGGCCATTGAAGAACGGCTCGTTCATCGTCACGTTCTTGAGCGCGGTGATTCGCTTGCCCTTTTCCATGTCGAGCACGCGGTCCACCAGCAGGAACGGGTATCGGTGGGGCAGCAGCTTGAGGATTTGATGGATATCGAGCGTCGTCGTCATGATTTTCTGTTCCTGCATCGTCGTCATTTTTTCGAGGGAGCTTTCTCCAGCGCCTTCAGTCGTTCGCGCAGGCTGTGCAACTGCTTGAGCGTTGCCGCATTTTTTTCCCAGCTCGCATTGTCATCGATGGGAAACATACCGGTGTACTGGCCGGCCTTGTGAATTGAACGGGTGACCACGGTCGCGGCGGATATGTGCACGCCGTCGGCCACTGTCAGATGGCCCAGCACGATGGCGCCGCCGCCAAAGGTGCAATTGGCACCAATGGTGGCGCTGCCAGCCACGCCGACGCAACCCGCCATGGCGGTGTTCTTGCCGACGCGCACGTTGTGGCCGATCTGGATCAGGTTGTCGAGCTTCACGCCGTCTTCGATCACGGTGTCGTCGAGCGCGCCGCGGTCGATGCAGGTGTTGGCGCCGATTTCGACGTCGTTGCCGATGCGCACCGCACCCAGTTGCTCGATCTTGACCCAGCGCCCCTCGTGCGGCGCGAGGCCGAAGCCGTCAGCGCCGATGACCACGCCAGGGTGCAGCAGGCAGCGCTCGCCGATGAAGCAGTCTTCACTGACCGTCACGCGCGACTTCAGCACCGTGCCCGCGCCGATGCGTGCGCCCCGCTCCACCACGCACAGCGCACCGATGCGCGCCGTGGCGTCGACCTGCGCCTCGGCGTGGATCACCGCGCTGGGATGGATCCGGTCGGCCTCCGGACGCGCGTGATGCGCCTTCCAGAGCTGCGTCAGGCGGGCAAAGTAGAAGTACGGATCGGGCGTGACGATGAAAGCGCCACGCGCCGCGGCCGCCTCGCGCATGGCGGGCGAGACGATCACGCAGGCGGCCTTCGAGGCCGCCAGTTCCTGCTGGTATTTGGGATGGCTCAGGAAGCTGAGCGCATCGGGCTGTGCATTCTGCAGCGGCGCAAGCCGCTCGATGGACAGCGCCGCATCGCCATGAAGCTCGCCCCCAAGGGCGTCAACGATGGCTCCGAGCTGCAGTGACACGCCGGTTCGCGGCGTTACTTGCCGGCCGCGGGCGCAGGAGAGCCGACCGACGCGTTCAGCGCCTTGATCACCTTGTCGGTGATGTCGTGCTTCGGATTGATGTAGATCGCTTCCTGCAGGATGGCGTCGTACTTCTCGGCCTCGGCCACCTGCTTCACCACGCGGTTGGCGCGCTCGTAGACCTGCTGGAGCTCTTCGTTCTTGCGCGCGTTCAGGTCTTCCTGGAATTCACGGCGCTTGCGCTGGAAGTCGCGGTCCTGGTCGACCAGCGCGCGCTGGCGCGTGACCCGCTGGCTTTCCGACAAGGTGGGCGCCTCGCGCTCGAACTTCTCAGAAGCCGCCTTCAGGGCGTCGCCTTGTGCGGTCAGATCCTTCTCGCGCTTCAGGAATTCGGCTTCGAGCTTCGCCTGGGCAGTCTTGGCCGGCTGCGCCTCGCGCAGCACGCGGTCCGGGTTCACGAAACCGATGCGAAAGGTTTCCTGCGCCTGGGCGGGCACCGCAGCGAATGCGAGAGCGGGAATCAACAACGCGCCTGCCGCAGCGCGAATCAAATGCTTCATTTAGAAAGACGTTCCGATCTGGAATTGGAGGCGCTGAATTCTATCCTTCGGGATATACCCGGCTGTAAACGGCTGCCCCACTTCCTTCTGGGACCTGACGGGGAAGGCATAAGCAAGACGCAGCGGGCCCAGCGGCGAAATCCAGCTGACGCCCAGACCGACCGACGCGCGCAACTTCTTCTCGGCCTTCCATTGCTCGTCGGTCACGCCAGCGGCACGCGTGCCGAACACGTTGCCGGCGTCGAAGAAGCCGTACAAGCGCAGCGTGCGGTCGTTGCCGGCACCCGGGAACGGCGTGCTCAATTCGGCATTGAAGACCGCCTTCTTGGTGCCACCAAGGGCTGCACCTTCGCTCTGGAGGAACAGAGGGGCATCGCGCGGCCCCAGCGAGTTCTGCTCGAAGCCACGGACGGAACCCAGGCCACCGGCATAGAAGTTCTTGAAGATCGGGTAGACCTTGTTGCCGAGCGCCTTGGCATAGCCGACTTCGCCGTTGATCGAGAAGGTGTACTGCTTGCTGATCGCGAAGAACTGCTGGTATTGGTAGTTCGTCTTGATGTACTTCATGTCCCCGGCCGCGCCCACTTCGAGGTTGGCGCGCTGCAGACGGCCCGTGGTCGGGATCAGCGCGCTGTCGCGACTGTCACGGCCCCAGCCGACGCTCAGCGGAACGCCCCATACGCTCTTCTGATCACAGCTGACCACCAGCAGGCCCGTGGCATCCTTCTGGCACTGGAAATAGGCAAGGTAAGACGGCGGCGTGTACAGACCGGAGAATGCAGTCGAACTGTTGGGATCGAACGCATAGCGCTCGAGACCGATGCCGAAGAAGACGGTATCGACTTCGCTGAACGGCACGCCAAAGCGGATGGAAGCGCCCTGATTCACCAGTTTGTAGTCGCCATCGGTGGAGGTCTGATACGGGCGCGTCGTGGTGTGGTAGAGGCTGATCGTGCGCGAGATGCCGTCCGGCGTGAAGTAAGGGTCGGTCGTGGTCACCGACAGCGTACGGTTGTACTTGCTGGTGTTGACCTGCACGCCCAGGAAGTTACCCGAGCCGAACACGTTTTCCTGTGAGATACCGAAGGTCAGCGCGACCTTTTCGGCGCTCGAATAGCCGGCGCCGAGTTGCAGGCTGCCGGTGGGCTTTTCAGCCACGTTGACGGTCAGGTCCACCTGGTCGGGCGAGCCGGGCACTTCCTGCGTTTCGACGTTCACTTCGGTGAAGAAGCCCAGACGGTCCACGCGGTCGCGCGACAGCTTGATCTTGTCGCCGTCGTACCAGGAGGCTTCGTACTGGCGGAACTCGCGACGGATGACTTCGTCGCGGGTCTTGTTGTTGCCGCCCACCGAGACGCGACGCACGTACACGCGGCGCGAGGGCTCGGCCTGCAGCGTGAGCGCCACGCGGTTGTTCGCGCGGTCGATATCGGGGCGCGCCTGCACGCGTGCGAACGCATAGCCGAAGGTGCCGAAATAGTCGTTGAAGGCCTTGGTGGTCTCGGTGACCTGCTCGCCGTTGTAGGGCTCGCCCGGCTTGATGGTGATGAGCGACTTGAACTCGTCGTCGCGGCCGAGGTAGTTGCCGTCGAGCTTGACGCTCGACACCACGAACTTCTCGCCTTCGCTGATGTTCACGGTCACCGTCAGGTCCTTGCGGTCCGGCGAAATGGCGACCTGGGTCGAGTCGATGCGGAACTCGAGGTAGCCGCGGGTGATGTAGTACGAGCGCAGCGTTTCGAGGTCGGCGTTGAGCTTGGCGCGCGAATACTGGTTCGACTTGGTGTACCAGCTCATGAAACCGCCGCTGTCCTGATCGAACAGGCTCAGCAGCGTCGATTCGCTGAAGGCCTTGTTGCCGACCACGTGCACTTCGCGGATACGGGCCGACTCGCCTTCGGTCACGGTGAAGGTCAGGTTGACGCGGTTGCGCTCGATGGGCGTGACAGTGGTCACGACCTGCGCGTTGTAAAGACTGCGGCTCACGTACTGGCGCTTGAGTTCCTGCTCGGCGCGGTCAGCCAGTGCCTTATCGTAGGGACGACCATCGGTCAGGCCGACTTCGCGCAGCGCCTTCTGCAGCGCGGCCTTGTCGAATTCCTTGGTGCCGACGAAATCGACGTCTGCAATGGTCGGTCGCTCTTCGACGATCACCACCAGCACGTTGCCGTTCACGTCGATGCGCACATCCTTGAACAACCCCAGGTCGAACAGCGCACGGATGGCGGCGGAACCGCGCTCGTCGCTGTAGGTATCGCCCACGCGCAGCGGCAGCGACGCGAAGATCGTACCGGCTTCGACGCGTTGCAGACCTTCGACGCGAATGTCGCGCACCGTGAAAGGCTCTACGGCCCAGGCTGCCGTGGCTGCGAGCGCACTGGCAACCACCGCGGCAACGCTACGCAGGCGAAAGCGACTGAAGTTTTTGTTCATCTGAGAATTGAGCCGGCACGGAAAGGGCCGGGCAGAAAGTTAACCAAAGAGCCGTGTGACGTCGTTGAAGAGTGCGACCGACATCATGACCAGCAGCAGGGCCACACCCCCGCGCTGAAGCCGTTCCATCCAAGCGTCGGAGACGCTCTTGCCGGTCAGGCCCTCCCAAAGATAATACATCAGGTGTCCCCCATCGAGGACCGGCAGCGGCATGAGATTGAGGACTCCGAGGCTCACGCTGATGAGCGCCAGGAAGACCAGATACTGAGTAAAACCGAGGCTTGCGGACTTGCCAGCGTAGTCGGCAATCGTGAGTGGACCGCTCAGGTTCTTGAGCGAAGCCTCGCCGATGACCATCTTGCCCATCATGCGCACGGTCAGCGCGGACACCTCCCAGGTGCGCACCACACCACGCCAGACACCGTCGACCAGCCCCTGGCGCACCGTCACCATTTCGGGCGGCGCACCAACGTAGGCGCCGATGCGCCCCACCTTGACGCCGCCCTCTTCCCGCACCTCGGGCTTCACGTCGATCTTGAGCGGCTGGCCGCCGCGCTTGACCTGCCAGGCTTGGGTGCGCGGCTGGTCACCATCGACCGACGCCCGGATCACCTCGCGCAGCTGCTGCCCGTCGACGATGGCCGTGTCGCCGATGGCGCGCACCACGTCGCCGTTGCGCAGGCCGGCGCTTTCCGCCGCACTACCCACCATGACTTCGCCGATCTCAGGCCGGGTCAGGGGTGCGACGACACCGATCTTGCGGAACATCTGCGGATCGGCGTCCTTGGTCTC
The DNA here is from genome assembly GCF_059416325.1 of Variovorax sp. GW821-FHT09D05. NCBI lineage: Bacteria > Pseudomonadati > Pseudomonadota > Betaproteobacteria > Burkholderiales > Comamonadaceae > Variovorax > Variovorax sp. GW821-FHT09D05. The sequence continues at coordinate 267,144 of NZ_JBWKOZ010000003.1, forward strand.
CATGCGGCTCAGCGGCAGCACCAGCTGGCGCGCCGGCCGGCCGGCTTCCCCTGCGACTTCGAGCGTCAGGTCATGGCCATCGAGCGCGCCACGCGTCATGCGCCAGCGCAGATCCTCGAAGGACTGAACCGGCGACAGGTCGCCATCGAAGCCCGCTTGCGTGATGTGCTCGCCGCCGCGCAGGCCCGCCGCTTCGGCCAGAGAGGCGGCCACCGGCCGCGCGAGCTTGGCGACCGGCTCCTGCACGCCGATCCAGTTGACGGCCGTGTAAAGCACGACAGCCAGCAGCAGATTGGCGATCGGCCCCGCCGCAACAATGGCCGCTCGGGAACGCAAAGGCTGGGTGTTGAAGGCGCGATGGCGCTCTTCAGGCGCGACCGGCCCCTCGCGCTCGTCGAGCATCTTGACGTAGCCGCCGAACGGGAATGCACCGATGACGAACTCGGTCTGTTGCCCCGGATGCTGGCGCTTGGGCTGCCAGCGCAGCAGCGCCTTGCCGAATCCGACGGAGAAGCGCTCCACCTTGACGCCGCAGGCAACAGCCACGCGGTAGTGTCCGTATTCGTGCACCGCGATCAGGACACCGAGTGCGACCACAAAGGCTATGACGGTGAGCAGCATCGGGGTCCTTGGTCTCTACGGAGGGTCGTCAGGTCAGGCTGCGAAACGCAGCGCCGCGGCATTGGCCGCCGCACGGGCGCTGGCATCGATCGCCAGCAGGTCGGCCAGCGATGCCGGCTTGGAGGGGGCGACCCTTTCCAAAGTTTCCATGTTGACCGCATGTATGCAATCAAAACGCAGGCGGCGGTTCAGGAAAGCTTCAACTGCGACCTCATTGGCGGCATTGAGCACCGCCGTCGTGCCCGGCGCGGCGCGCAGTGCATGCCATGCCAGGCCCAGTCCGGGAAAGAGCGCCGCGTCGGGCGCATCGAAGGTCAGCGAGGCCATCTGGCGGAAGTCGAGCCGCGCAGCACCGCTCTCGATGCGCTCGGGCCAAGCCAGGCCCACCGCGATCGGCACCCGCATGTCGGGCGTTCCGAGCTGGGCGATGACCGAAGCATCGGTGAACTGCACCATCGAGTGCACCACGCTCTGCGGATGGATGACCACCTCGATCTGATCGGGCGCAACGCCGAACAGGTGACGCGCCTCGATCACTTCGAGGGCCTTGTTCATCATGGTGGCCGAGTCGACCGAAATCTTGCGGCCCATGACCCAGTTCGGATGGGCGCAGGCCTGCTCGGGCGTCACCGTACCCAGGGTTTCCGGCGCACGAGTACGGAACGGGCCACCCGATGCGGTCAGGATGATCTTGTCAATACGCCGCGCCCAGGTGGACGGGTCTTCAGGCAGCGACTGGAAGATGGCCGAATGCTCACTATCGATAGGCAGCAACGTCGCGCCGCCTTCGCGCACGGTACGCATGAAGAGTTCGCCGCCGACGACCAGCGCTTCCTTGTTGGCCAGCAGCAGCCGCTTGCCAGCGCGCGCGGCGGCCAGGCAAGGGCCAAGGCCCGCCGCACCGACGATGGCGGCCATCACGGCATCGATTTCGTCGTGAGACGCTATCGTTTCGAGAGCATCATCGCTCGCCAGAACAACCGTTTTCAGGCTGTTCTGCTTCAATTTTTCAGCCAGCAGCGCAGCATGCGGCGCACTGGCCATCACGGCGAATCGGGGCGAGAACTGAGCGCACTGCGCCAGCAACTCGTCGACCTTGGTAGCCGCCGAAAGGGCAAACACCTCGAAACGCTCGGGGTGCCGCGAAATGACGTCGAGCGTGCTCACCCCGACCGAACCGGTCGAGCCGAGCACCGTGACGCGTTGTCTTCTGGGTGTGTTCACAGGAAAGCCAGCATCATGGCAATGGGAAGCGCCGGCAAGAGGGCATCCACGCGGTCGAGGACGCCGCCGTGGCCGGGCAGCAGCCGGCTGCTGTCCTTGGCGCCGGCGCTGCGCTTGATGAGAGATTCGACGAGGTCACCCACGACGCTCATGGCCGCGAGGAACAGCGCGGCGAGCAGCAAAAGCCACCAGCCCCGCTCGTTGAGACGGGTATAGAGGCTGGCCACGGTCGCGCCGGTGGCCTTGTCGGCCCAGACCCAGGCAAAGGCCAGCACCACCACGCCGATCATTCCGCCCCACACGCCTTCCCAGCTCTTGCCGGGACTGATCGCGGGCGCGAGCTTGTTGCGGGTGAACTTCAGGCCGAAGGCGCGGCCGGCGAAATAGGCGAACACGTCGGCCACCCACACCAGCACCAGGATCGACAGCAGGAAGTTGATGCCGATCATGCGTGCCTGCACTGCGGCAAGCCATGCCACCCATAGCGCCAGCAAACCGCCGACCAACCGCAGCCCACGCGGAATACGGGGCCAGCCCGGCACCGCCACTCGCAGCAGCGCTGCGCCGCCCAGCACCCAAGCTGCACTGGCCAGGGTCCACATCAGGACCAACGGCTGCTCCAGCAGCCCCAGCCACCAGGACAGCGCGCACAGCACCACCGTTTCAACGCCGAGAAACACCGACAGCCGCTGGCCGTATCCATTCAGACGCCCCCACTCCCAGGCGCCAGCGCCGATCAACACCAGCATGACGCAGGCGAAGGGGATGTAGTTTCGATAGAACAGCGCTGGCAGCAGGATCGCGAGCAGCACGATCGCCGTGAGGATGCGTTGTTTGAGCATGCGGGAGGTTGTCAGGCCCTCAGGCCGTGGCGGTCTTGACCTGTGCCGAGGTTTGGCCGAAGCGCCGCTCACGGCCCTGGAACGCGGCAATGGCCTCGTCCAGCGCAGCTTCGTCGAATTCGGGCCACAGCTTGTCGCTGAAGAAAAGCTCGGCGTAGGCACTCTGCCAGAGCAGGAAGTTGGACAACCGCTGCTCGCCGCCCGTGCGGATGAACAGGTCGGGGTCGGGCACATGGGCCAGCGCCATGGCGCGGTCGAGGCTCGCCTCGGTGATCGCATCGCCCTGCGCCACCAGCCTGGCGGCGGCCTGCGCGATGTCCCAGCGGCCGCCGTAGTTGAAGCAAACGTTGAGCACCATGCGCGTGTTGTGCGCCGTGGCCAGCTCGGCGTCGACCAGGCCCTTCACCATCTTCGGCGACAGGCCGGCCCGTTCGCCGACGAAATGCAGCCGCACGCCATCGGCGCTGAGCTTGGGCACCTCGCGGGCGAGTGCACCGACCATCAGGTCCATGAGCCCGGAGACTTCCTCGACGGGACGATTCCAGTTCTCGGACGAGAACGCGAACACCGTGAGCACGCCCACGCCGCGGTCGGCACAGGCCCTGACGCAGCGGCGCAGCGATTCGACACCCTGCTTGTGCCCCGCGACGCGGGGCAGGAAGCGCCGCGTGGCCCAACGGCCGTTGCCGTCCATGACGATGGCAACGTGGTGGGGAATGCGTGGCGCTGAAGAGGCCATGACAGGCCTCAAACGGCCATGATCTCCGCTTCCTTGGCCGCGACCAGGCGGTCGATTTCCGCGATGTGGCGGTCGGTGACCTTCTGGATCTCGGCTTCAGCGCGCTTCTGGTCGTCTTCGGACGCCAGCTTGTCCTTGACCAGCTTCTTGACCGACTCGTTCGCATCGCGGCGCAGGTTACGCGTGGCGACCTTGGCGGTTTCGCCTTCGTTGCGGACCAGCTTGGTCATTTCCTTGCGGCGCTCTTCGCTCATGGCAGGCAGCGGCACGCGGATCAGGTCGCCCATGGAGGCGGGGTTCAGGCCCAGGTCGCTTTCGCGGATGGCCTTCTCGATCTTGGCGCCCATGCCCTTTTCCCAAGGCTGGACGCTGATGGTGCGCGAATCGAGCACCGACACGTTGGCCACCTGGCTCAACGGCACCTGCGAGCCGTAGTACTCGACATGGATCGAGTCGAGCAGCGCAGAGTTGGCGCGGCCGGTACGGATCTTCGTAAGGTTGTTCTGGAATGCGGCGAGCGACTGATTCATCTTCGCGTCGGTCGCATTGCGGATATCTGCAATGGTCATCTCAAATACTCCTAGGCATGCACCAGCGTGCCCTCGTCCTCGCCCATGACGACGCGCTTGAATGCGCCGTTCTTGAGAATCGAGAACACCTTGATCGGCAGCTTCTGGTCGCGGCACAGCGCAAAGGCCGTGGCGTCCATGATGCCGAGATTCTTTGCGATCGCCTCGTCGAAGCTGAGCGAGACATAGCGCGTTGCGTCGGGGTTGGTCTTGGGATCGGCGGTGTAGACGCCGTCGACCTTGGTCGCCTTGAGCACCAGTTCGGCACCGATCTCGGCACCGCGCAGCGCAGCGGCCGTGTCGGTGGTGAAGAACGGGTTACCCGTGCCGGCTGCGAACACCACGACCTTGCCCTCTTCGAGGTACTGCAGGGCCTTGGGGCGCACGTAGGGCTCGACCACCTGCTCGATGGCAATGGCGGACATCACACGAGCCACGAGGCCCTGTTTGTCCATTGCATCGGCCAGCGCCAGCGAGTTCATGACCGTGGCCAGCATGCCCATGTAGTCGGCCGTGGCGCGGTCCATGCCGACCGAGCCCCCCGCGACGCCGCGGAAGATGTTGCCGCCACCGATCACGACCGCCACCTGCACGCCCATGTTCACGACCTCGGCCACCTCCTGCACCATTCGCACGATGGTCGCGCGGTTGATGCCGAAGGCGTCATCGCCCATCAACGCCTCTCCCGACAGCTTCAACAAGATTCGCTTGTGGGCTGGGCGGGCATCAGACATGGGCAATTTCCTTTGGTTGGACTGGGACGAGTGTAAAACGTAGCGATGAAAAAACGGCGGCGCGCGTGGGCGCACCGCCGTTGAGCCTTAAAGGCTTAAGCAGCAGCCTTGGCCGCTGCAACTTGCGCGGCCACCTCGGCTGCGAAGTCGTCAACTTTCTTCTCAATGCCTTCGCCGACCACGTAAAGAGTAAAGCCCTTGATCGTGGTGCTGGCGGCCTTGAGCATCTGCTCGACGGTCTGTTTGTCGTTCTTCACGAACGGCTGGTTGTGCAGCGAGACTTCCTTGAGGAACTTCTGCACGCCGCCTTCGATGCGCTTGGCAACGATGTCGTCCGGCTGCGGCTTCTTGCCCTCGGCTTCGGCGGTCTTGCGGTCTTCGTCGGCCTTGCCCTTGGCAACTGCGCGCTCTTTTTCGATCAGGTCGGCAGGCACGTCCGATGCCTGGATGGCGACCGGCTTCATGGCGGCGATGTGCATCGCCACGTCCTTGGCCGACGTGTCGTCGCCTTCGAACTCGACCATCACGCCGATGCGCGTGCCGTGCAGGTACGAAGCCAGCTTGCCGTTGCCAGCGAAGTGCTTGAAGCGGCGGAAGCTCATGTTCTCGCCGATCTTGCCGATCAGGCCCTTGCGCACGTCTTCGAGCGTGGGGCCGAAGCCGTCTTGCTCATAGGCGAGTGCGCCCAGCGCAGCGATGTCCGCGGGGTTGTTCTTCGCGACCAGCATGGCGGCGGCGTTGGCCAGGGCCAGGAAGCTGTCGTTCTTGGTGACGAAGTCGGTTTCGCAGTTGATTTCGATCATGCCGCCGGCAGCGCCGTCGACAAAAGCCGTGACCACGCCTTCAGCGGTGATGCGACCCGATGCCTTGCCAGCCTTGTTGCCGAGCTTGATGCGCAGCAGCTCTTCGGCCTTTTCCATGTTGCCGTCGGCCTCCGTCAGGGCCTTCTTGCACTCCATCATCGGCGCGTCGGTCTTTGCGCGCAGTTCGCCGACCATGCTTGCGGTGATTGCAGCCATTTGTGGTATCTCCGTAAATCCAAAAATCAGGTTAAAAAAAAGGGGCACCAAAGCCCCTTCTTCAGGCTCGCAGGCGCGCCAATCAGGCCGAAGCGCCTTCTTCGACTTCGACGAATTCGTCGCCATTGCCTTCGGCGATGGCCTTGACCACGTCACCGGTGGCGCTGTTGCGGCCTTCGATGATCGCGTCGGCGATGCCGCGGGCGTACAGCGTGACAGCCTTCGACGAGTCGTCGTTGCCAGGGATCACGTAGTCGATGCCTTCGGGCGAGTGGTTGGAGTCAACCACGCCGATCAGCGGAATGCCGAGCTTCTTGGCTTCGGCCACGGCGATCTTGTGGAAGCCCACGTCGATCACGAAGATGGCGTCGGGCAGCGCGGCCATATCCTGGATGCCGCCGATGTCCTTTTCGAGCTTCTCGATTTCGCGCGAGAAGGTCAGTTGCTCCTTCTTGCTCAGCGAGTCGAGGCCGGCTTCCTGCTGGGCCTTCATGTCCTTCAGACGCTTGATCGAGGTCTTGACGGTCTTGAAGTTGGTCAGCATGCCGCCGAGCCAGCGGGTATCAACGAAGGGCACGCCGGCGCGACGGGCTTCTGCCGCCACGATTTCACGGGCCTGGCGCTTCGTGCCGACCATCAGGATCGTGCCGCGGTTGGCGGTGAGCTGCTTGGCGTACTTCATCGCGTCCTGGAACATCGGGAGCGACTTTTCCAGGTTGATGATGTGAATCTTGTTGCGATGGCCGAAGATGTACGGGGCCATCTTGGGGTTCCAGAAGCGGGTTTGGTGACCGAAATGGACACCTGCTTCCAGCATTTCGCGCATGGTGGTAGACATTGAAATTACTCCAAAGGTTGGGTCTAAAATCCAGCCCGTTTTGTGCTCTTTTTGAATGGAGTCACAACACCTTGATTGGGCCGGTTTGCGGATGTGTTTGACTGGGTGCAACGGGAGCCGTCGCTCAGCCAGCGAAACCCAAAGAGTATAGCACGGCCGCCGCCCCCCTCCTCCCTGAACCCGAGCTGCTTGCACAGCCTCTGCCCCACTCATGAACGACCTTCACGCCACCCGTCTCGACCTTTTGGCAGGTGGCTCCGATGCACGCACCGAAATGGAGCGCGCCATCGGCATCGCCCAGTCCCCGGTCTGCGCGCACGTCTTCACCCGCACCATGTTCGACGAAGCCCGCCAGGCGGCCGCTGCGTCGAACCCCGACAGCCGGCTTTCGGGCCTCGCCTTCACCGCCAAGGACCTGTTCGACATCGAAGGTCAGCCAACGCCCGCCGGCTCAGTGGTCCTGGCCCATGCACCAGTCGCCAGGGCCGATGCCCTTGCCGTGGCGCGGCTGCGCGCCGCGGGCGGCGTGCTGACCGGCCGCACCAACATGACGGAATTCGCTTTCTCGGGCGTCGGCGTCAACCCGCATCACGGCACGCCGGCCAACGTGAGCGATGCCGCCACGCCGCGCATTCCGGGCGGCTCGTCATCCGGCGCCGCGATCTCGGTGGCCAGCGGGGCCGCGTTCATCGGCCTGGGCTCCGACACCGGTGGCTCGATCCGCATCCCGGCGGCGCTGAATGGCATCGTCGGCTTCAAGAACACGGCCCGGCTGACGCCCGCCAACGGCGCGCTGCCGCTCTCGACCACTCTGGACACTGTCTGCGCCATGACGCGCTCGGTTCGCGACGCCATCACCGCGCACGAGATCCTCGCGGCCCGGCGAGTGACCGCCGGCAACGCCCCTCTGGCCGCCTACAGGCTGGCCGTGGTGAACAACGTCTTCTTCGACGGCATCGAGCCCGACGTGGCCGCCGCCTTCGAGCGCTCGCTGAAGGCGCTCCGCGCAGCCGGCGCCCGCATCGTGGAAATCGAACTGCCCGAACTCGCCGAGTTGGCCACCATCAACGCCACCGGCGGCTTCTCCGCCGCCGAGTCGCACGCTTGGCACCGCCTGCTGCTGGAGCGCAGCGGCGCAGGCTACGACCCGCGCGTGGCCCAACGCATCCTGCGCGGCGCCACGATGAAGGCGCATGAATACATCGACCTGATCAATGCCCGTCGCGACTGGATCGCCCGAGTCGAAACCGCGCTCGCCCCGTTCGACGCCGTGCTGTCGCCGACAGTGCCGATCACCGCACCATCCATCGCCAGCGTGGCGCCGGGCGCCGAGCGTGACGACGAATTCTTCCGCGTCAATGCATTGTTGCTGCGCAACCCGTCGATCATCAATATGCTCGACGGCTGCGCGATCTCGCTGCCCTGCCACGCCGACGGCGAACTGCCGGTTGGCCTGATGCTGTGGCATGCCGCGCTGCACGACGACGCCGTGCTTGCTGTAGCACTCCAGACCGAGCGCGCGCTGCAAAATTAACAGCTGACACGGCCCACCTCACGGGCGTCAGCCATCTCTCTTATTCAGAACATTCAATGAAAATCGCGATCGTGGGCGCCGGCATCATCGGCGTCACCACCGCCTGGGAACTGGTTTCCGACGGCCATGAAGTGACCGTGTTCGAGCGCAGGGGCGCCGCCGCAGAAGAAGCCAGCTTCGCCAACGCCGGCGTGGTCGCTCCCGGGTACGTCACGCCGTGGGCCGCCCCCGGCATGCGCGGCAAGGTGCTGCGCTCGCTGCTGTCCTCGCACGGCGCCATCAAGCTGCGCTGGCCGCTGGGCTCGCGCGATCTCGGCTGGCTGTCGCGTTGGCAGAAAGCCTGCAAGCTCGAAACTTACCTGGCCAACCGCGCCCGCATGCAGCGCCTGGCCTTCTACAGCCGCAACCGGCTGCACGAGGTGACCGAGGCGCGCGAGCTCAGCTACGAACGCAGCGACGGCTACCTGGTGCTGCTGCGTTCCAAGCGCGACAAGAAACTGGTGCAAGCCGGGCTGGAGGTGCTGCGCTCGGCGGGCAGCGTCTTCAAGGAAATCGACGCCGACGAGGCCCGGCTGATCGAGCCCGCCCTCAACCCCGACACCCCGCTGGCAGGCGCCATCCACCTGCCCGAAGACGAAGTGGCCAACTGCCGCCAGTTCGCGCTGCTGCTCAAGTGGGAGGCCGAGTCGTTCGGCGCGCAGTTTCATTTCAACTGCGACATCGCGCCGCTGAGCCGCGCGGCGCCCACCTCGCTGTCGCTGGCGAGCGGCTCCGACCCCGTGCGCTACGACGCAGTCGTGGTGTGCGCCGGCCTGGCTTCGGCCACGCTGCTGCGGCCGCTGGGCCTGCGCATCCCGATGGCCCCGGTCTACGGCCATTCGGTGAGCGCGCCGATCCGCGAGCCGCTCAACGCGCCGCGCAGCGCGGTGATGGACGAACGCTACAAGGTCGCCATCTCCCGCCTGGGCCAACGCGTGCGGGTGGCTGGCAGCGCCGAGATCGGCGGCTCGCTCGACACGATGAACCCGGCCGCGGTGCAAACGCTCTACAAGGTGCTGCACGACTGGTTCCCGGGCGCAGCCACGCTGCAGTCCGGCGTCCAGCAATGGAAAGGCGCACGGCCAATGCTGCCGGACGGTCCACCGGTGCTGGGTGCCAGCGGCATTCCCGGCGTGTGGCTCAACCTCGGCCATGGGTCGAGCGGCTGGGCGCTGTCGTGCGGCAGCGCGCGCGTACTGGGCGACCTGATCGCTGGACAGGACCCGGGCATCGACCTCGAAGGACTCGGGGTCGAACGGCTCAGTCTTTAGGACCCCACCGACGCAGGGCCTCGGGGCTCGCAGGCTGCTCTACAGGCAGCGCGGGCTCCGGCGGTGGGCGAAGCCTGCTCGCAATCCATCCCAGCAGTCCGGGGCTGAGCAGCGCAAAGAAAATCAGGCACAGCGCAGCGGCACCCAGCAGGGCCAGACGCATCAGGCCGGAAGCAGTTTCACCCGGGACGTCGAACCACCGGATCACGCTGCAGCCGAAGCCGACATTGGCGGCCCAGGCCACGTCCCGCAGAGACACCCACCGCTTCAGCTCTGCCAGCAGGAAGACGCCCCATACGGCGCACAACAGGCCCAGAACCCATCCCAGCCCTGCAATCCACGCCATCGTCGCAGCGAAGAAAAAGACAAGCGCCGCGAAAAGCAGGACAAGCAGCCAACCGACGCCTTTGAAGCTCATCCCCGGATGATAGGGAGACAGCACGGCGGCACAATGCGCCGATGCAACGCATCACCTCCGCCACCGCTGCCGAGTTGTTCGACATCGCCGCCACGCGCCGAATCGAGCATGCCGCGGCGGCCGCCCTGCCCGCCCACACGCTGATGCGGCGCGCCGGCCTTGCGGTAGCGCGGCTCGCGATGGCGATTGCGCCGCATGCGCGGACGATCTGGGTGGCTTGCGGGCCGGGAAACAACGGCGGCGATGGTTTCGAGGCTGCGGCGCAATTGCGTCATCGAGGCTTCTTTCCGGCAGTCACATTCCTGGGAGATGAAAGCCGCTTGCCACCGGACGCCAAGGCTTCGCTGCAGCGTGCCCGCGATGCGGGCGTCACCTTTGCATCGACGCCGCCTTCAGCCTACGAACTGGCCATCGACGCGCTGCTCGGCATCGGATCGACGCGGCCGCCCGAAGGCACGATGGCCGAGTGGCTGGCGAAGATGCATGCGAGCGGCCAACCCGTGCTCTGCGTCGACGTGCCATCGGGCTTGAATGCGGACACCGGCACCCTACCCCGCGGCATCGACCACGTGCAAGCGTCGGCCCGCACCTGCATCACCTTTCTCACATTGAAGCCCGGCCTGTTCACTGCCCAGGGCCGCGATGCGGCGGGCACGGTGTGGTTCGACGATCTGGGTTGCAGCGCGTTCAAGGATCAACCGGTGGCCCGAATCGCGGGAGAACCCGATGCGCACCCGCGCACCCATGCCTCGCACAAGGGTAGCTACGGCGATGTCGCGGTGATCGGCGGAGCGTCCGGCATGGCGGGCGCCGCTTTGCTGGCCGGCTCGGCGGCACTGCATGGCGGCGCGGGACGCGTGTTCGTCGGATTGCTCGACCCGAGCGCGGCCCCCGTCGACACCGCCCAACCCGAACTGATGCTGCGGGACGCCCGAACGCTCGACCTGTCAGGCATGACGGCGGTGTGCGGCTGCGGCGGTGGGGAGGCGGTGCGAGAACTGCTGCCGCGCGTGCTCTCGACGGCGGCCGCTTTGGTGCTCGATGCCGACGCGCTCAACGCCATCGCAGCCGATGGCGCGCTGCAAGCACAGCTGACGTCCCGGGGGAAAAGCGGATCGCCCACCGTGATCACGCCACATCCGCTGGAAGCTGCGCGCCTGCTGGGCTGTACGGTCGGCGACGTTCAGGCCGACAGGCTAGCCGCAGCCCGCCAACTCGCCGCACGCTTCGGTGTCGTGGTTGTGCTCAAGGGTTCGGGCACCGTCATTGCAGGCGCCGCCGAAACCCTGCCAGTCATCAACTTGACCGGCAATGCCAGCCTCGCGACTGCAGGCACCGGCGACGTGCTGGCCGGCATGATCGGCGCGGCGCTGGCCATGCGCCAGCCTGCTTTCGAAGCAGCACGCGAAGCCGTCTGGCAACACGGCCACATCGCCGACACATGGCCGGCCGATGCAGCCCCGCTCACGGCCGGCACGCTGGCCCGCCGCGCGCCCGCCTGACGCGAGCTTTTTAGCCGCGCCCGACGAAGGGCATCTTCGTCGCCATGATGGTGTGGAACAGCACGTTGGCCTCCAGCGGCAGGTTCGCCATGTAGAGCACCGACTGGCCCACGATCTTGACGTCGATCAGCGGCTCGATCGCGAGTTCGCCGTTGGCTTGCGGCACGCCCTTGGCCATGCGCGCGGCCAGTTCGGTCATGGCGTTGCCCACGTCCACTTGCCCCACGGCGATGTCGTACTTGCGGCCGTCGAGCGACGCGGTCTTGGTCAGGCCTTCGACCGCGTGCTTGGTCGCCGTGTAGGCGGCCGAGTTCGGCCGTGGAGCGGTGGCCGAGATGGAGCCGTTGTTGATGATGCGGCCACCCATCGGCGTCTGCGCCTTCATCGTGCGGAACGCCTGCTGGATACAGAAGAACATGCCGGTCAGGTTGATGTCGACCACACCTTGCCATTGCTCGGGCGTCCAGTCTTCGAACGGGCCCGGCGGGTTGCCCACGCCGGCGTTGTTGAACAGCAGGTCGACGCGGCCGAACCGCTCGACGGTGGCGGCGAACAGGGCCTGCACCGAGTCCGCATTGGACACGTCGGTCGACACCGCGAAGGCGCGCGCACCGGCACCCGATTCTTGCGCCACCTGTTCCAGCGGCTCCAGGCGGCGCCCCGCCAGAACCACGCTCCAGCCGTCACCCAGCAGCGCCAGCGCGGCGGCGCGACCGATGCCGGAACCCGCACCCGTGACGATGGCGATGCGGCCCTTGTTGTCTTCAGCGCTCATGCTGTCTGTCTCTTTCTCTTTTCGGTTTGTCGATGGTTCGTGCGACGTGCGAGGCTTGCTTCAGCGGCGCGGCTTGCGCCCCTTCATCTTGTTGGCGGCCTTCTTGACCGCCGACTTGAAGGCCTGCATCGCCGACTGCGGCCCGGCCGTGGCCGAGGAGCCGCGCTCTGCGCGCGACTCGGCGTTGCCGGCCTCAGCCTTGTGACGCGTGCTGCGCTTGGCCGAGGCCTTGACCGGCACGCCCGATGATGCCGCACCCTTGTCCTTCATGGCGCGGGCCGTGAGCTCTTCGCCTTCGCGCACGAGGCGGAAGTCGATCTTGCGGCCGTCCAGGTCGACGCGGCTCACCTGCACCCGCACCCGCGTGCCGATGGCATAGCGGATGCCGGTGCGCTCGCCGCGCAGCTCCTGGCGCATCTCGTCGAACTTGAAGTACTCGCCGCCGAGCTCGGTGATGTGCACCAGGCCCTCGACGTACATCGCGTCGAGCGTGACGAAGATGCCGAAGGTGGTGGCCGCAGTGACCACGCCGCCGTATTCCTCGCCGAGATGCTCGCGCATGTACTTGCACTTGAGCCAGGCCTCGACGTCGCGGCTGGCCTCGTCGGCGCGGCGCTCGTTGGCGCTGCAATGCAGGCCTGCGGCTTCCCATGCCAGCACTTCCTTGGTGGGAGCGACAGTGGCCTTCTGCGGCTTGCTGGTTGGCGCTTTCACACGCGACGCGAGCCGCTTGGCCAGTTTGGCATGCGCCTCGCCGGGCGTGGGCAGCATCGGCAGCTGGTAGCGCGTCTTCGACAGGATCGCCTTGATCACGCGATGCACCAGCAGGTCCGGATAGCGCCGGATCGGGCTCGTGAAGTGCGTGTAGGCCTCGTAGGCCAGGCCGAAGTGGCCGCTGTTGATCGGCGTGTAGATCGCCTGCTGCATCGAGCGCAGCAGCATGGTGTGGATCTGCTGCGCGTCGGGGCGCTCCTTGGTGGCATCGGCGATCGCCTGGAACTCGCCCGGCTTGGGATCGTCGGTGATGCTCAGGCCGACACCCATGGCCTTCAGATAGCCGCGCAGGATTTCCTTCTTCTCGGGCGTCGGGCCTTCGTGCACGCGGTACAGGCCCGGGTGCTTGCCTTCGGCGATGAAGTCGGCGCTGCAGACGTTGGCCGCGAGCATTGCCTCTTCGATCAGGCGGTGCGCCTCGTTGCGCGTGCGCGGCACGATCTTTTCGATGCGGCCGGCGTCGTCGCAGATGATCTGCGTCTCGGTGGTTTCGAAGTCGACCGCGCCACGCTTGCCGCGCTGCTTGAGCAGCGCCTTGTAGACGTCGGCAAGGTTCAGCAGGTCCTTGACGCGGTCCTTGCGCTTGGCAGCTTCGGGGCCGCGCGTGTTGCCGAGGATGGCAGCCACCTCGGTGTACGTGAAGCGCGCATGGCTGAACATCACGGCCGGGTAGAACTGGTACGCGTAGATCTCGCCGTCGGCCGCGACCAGCATGTCGCACACCATGCACAGGCGCTCGACCTCGGGGTTGAGCGAGCACAGGCCGTTCGACAGCTTCTCGGGCAGCATCGGAATCACGCGGCGCGGAAAGTACACGCTGGTGGCGCGGTCGTAGGCGTCGATGTCGATGCCCGAGCCGGTCTGCACATAGGCGCTGACATCGGCAATGGCAACCAGCAGGCGCCAGCCCTTGCCGCGGCCCACCTTCGCGGGTTCGCAGTACACGGCGTCGTCGAAGTCGCGCGCGTCTTCACCGTCGATGGTGACAAGCGGAATGTCGGTGAGGTCGACGCGCCCCTTCTTGTCGGCGGGACGGACCTTCTCGGGCAATGCCTTGGCTTCGGCCAGGCACTCCGCGGAAAACTCGTGCGGCACGCCGTACTTGCGTACGGCGATCTCGATCTCCATGCCGGGGTCGTCGATCTCGCCCAGCACTTCTTTCACGCGGCCAACGGGCTGGCCGAACAGAGCCGGCGGCTCGGTGAGTTGCACGACAACCACCTGCCCCACCTTCGCGGGACCGGTTGCGCCCTTGGGAATCAGGACGTCCTGGCCGTAGCGCTTGTCTTCCGGTGCAACGAGCCAGATGCCGCCTTCGTGCAACAGGCGGCCGATGATGGGCTGCTCGGGACGCTCGACGATTTCCACCACGCGCCCTTCGGGGCGACCGCGGCGGTCCTGACGCACGACGCGCGCCTTGACGCGGTCCTTGTGCAACACCGCGCGCATTTCGTTCGGCGGCAGGTAGATGTCTGCTTCACCGTCGTCGCGCTGCACGAAGCCGTGCCCATCGCGATGTCCTTGAACAGTTCCTTCGAATTCGTCCAGCAAGCCGCTGGAAGTGACATTATTTTTGATATGATCTCCTTCTTTCCTGAAATTCAAAACATTGCTGCTTCGGCAGCTCTGTGGGCCCAGATG